>NZ_CP021080.1:6733902-7346075 GCF_000802245.2 Streptomyces pluripotens | reverse complement strand
GATGTTGGGTTGCTCCGCAACCCTCTTGAAGACGTTGAGAGTTGAACGTTACTCTCTGTTGTCTTTGTCCCGTGGTCTCGGGTGCCGGCCTCGGGTGGGTCACCGTGTCGGCGGGGTGTGGCTCCCGGCCTGGGGGGCGGGCCTGATCTTCTATTTTCCCTGGTCAGAGGCTTAATACCTCTGGTTTGAGGGGGTTTGCGTCTCTGGTCCGGGTGGGTCCGGGGCGCCCTCCGGGCTTCCCTGCCCCGGTCCATTGTGGTTACAGTATGGCAGCAACGAGGGGAGGTTGGCAACTGGTGCCGCATCGTTGCTGTCTGACGGTACATCAGATAATCGCCCATCGCTTGGTTCTGGATGGACTAGACCTCTCTGGAATTGGTACGTATTCCGTTACGGGTTGCATGGCATCAGAAACGGATTCCGTTTGAATTGAGGGGGCGTCAGTCCCAAGGGAATCCCATTAGAGGTTTGTTACGGGTTCCGGAAAGGATGCGTAACACGTAACGGAGTTGCGGGGAGAGAAAGACAACCCGTAACAGGGTAGGGCACGGAAAGGAATTAGGGAATTGAGCGCCACGAATTCAGCAACCGCCGTAGTCGACGGTACGCGCGGGACGGGTGAGGAGCGGGCGGCGGGAGGTGCCGCTGCTGCGGACGGGATCGGTGCGGCGGTCGCGGCGGCTGAGGTCCGGAGGTACGAGCGCTGGAGCGACGTTCCCGCCGGGCTGGTCACCCGGACCCGGCTGGCCGACGCCGACCCGCCCCGGCGTCCCGGCGGTCCCGTCCGCGCCCGCGTCCGCGACTACAACTGGCGAGGCAAGCTGCAGACGTTCGACCTGTACGCCATCGCCGAGTCCGTCCCCACCGCGGCCACCGGCCGCCAGCTGGCCGCCGCGGCGCAGCGGCGGGCGGTCGGGCGGGGGTGTGAGGGGTGCGGGGCCGTGGGTCAGCTGCCGCTGCTCGATCATGACGGGCGGCGGGTGTGCGCGGCGTGCCGGCATGTGGCGCGGCTGGCCGAGACACAGGAGGCGCTGCGGGTGCGCAGGGCTGAACTGGGCCGGTGGGCTGGGGTGTTGCTGTCGGAGCGGCTGGCGGTGGTGTGGGTGGAGCTGACCGCGGCTGAGCTGACGGGGGCGGGGAGGGCGCGGCCGCCGCTGGCCGGGCGGGTCCAGGTCGCGGATGAGACGGGCCTCGTCCTGGAGGACGTCCTGGTCCGTCTCGCCGGGCCGCGGACGGGCGGGGCGCCGGCGGAGGCGGTCTCGGCGGGTGAGGGGGCGGGGCGGATCACGCGGGCGCTGCAGGGACGCCGGCGGCTGGTGTGGGGGCCGCTTGGGGACGTTGTGGCGCGGCTGGCGGTGCTGGGGCATCCCGCGGACCTCGACCGCGCCTTGGCCGTGCCCTCCGGTCACGGGATCCTCTGGCCGGACGATGCCGCCTCGCGGTACGCGCAGTGGTGCGGTGAACTCGACCCCGCCACGGGGAAGTTGCGTACGCCGTGGCCGCCGGGGAGCGCCGACCGGCTCTGGTACGTCCTCGCCCAGATGGCCGGCACCAACGAAGCGGGGGCCGTGGACGAGGCGGCGCAGCCCGGCGGGTGAGGGCCGGGCGCCCGCGGCGGGGTGCAGGGCGGGCGTGACCTTTCGGGGCGCGGCTCGTTGTGGGGGTTGGGGTGGCCTGTGCCTTCGTGGGGGCCGGCTTGGTGCTCGGGGTGCGCGTCGGCCCGGGCGCGGCGGTCGCGTCCGCGCTGGCAGGGATTCAGATAATCACCCGGTTCGGACATCCGGGCCCTCGGACCGGCATACATGTACGGGAAGTACATGTCCTGTCGGTTCACGGCCGTGCGGTGGCGCAGGTAATCGCGCAGACGCCTCACCCTGCGGGAAACTCAGCCCTCCAACACCGCACACCCGGACCCGGCAGACACCCCATCAGACCCGCCCCGAGGCCACACCCAGCTCTCCCGCACCAACGCCCGCCCTGTCGGAGGCCGCGTGCGGGGCGGGTCCGGGTCTCTTCCGGGACCCTGGTCGGTCGGGCACAGGACAGGGGGCCGGCTACGCCCCTCGCAGCAGGTGGGCCCCCGGCACCGTCTTCCCGGTGCAGGGGCCCACATGTGTTTCCGGTGTCGCCCGTGGTTTCGGCCGGCCGGGTGTCAGGTGCGTCAGCGCGGGATGCGCGTCCGGTGCACGAGCGGGATGCCGAGGCGGGCGGCCACGGTTTTCTCCACGGCGGAGACGACGTGGTCTGGGGTGGCGTCACGGAGCGGGATCACCCAGTACTCGACCCACTCGTCCCGCTTCGACGTGCTGCGGTTGATGTGCTGGCTGAGCCTGGTCGCGGCGGCCCCCCGGTTCAGGGCCCGGGTGGGGCGGGTCTTTCCGCAGTAGCAGGCGTTGCCGTTGCGGTTGACCGCGATGTAGACGGCCTTGCCACTGGCCCGCGAGCCGGGCGAGCATGTCGTACCGGTCGTCGGTGATGGCAACGACGCCGGTCCAGGTGGTGTCGGTCATCAGCGCGGCTCGGCCTCGGAGATGCCGCCGAGGTCGCTGCCCATGTAGCGGAGCTGCTTGACGGACGGCTCCACGGCGATCCAGGGGAGTTTGGTGTCGGTGCCGTTCTCCTTGCGCAGGGCGATCAGGTCGTCGAGTTCGGCGGCGGCCGTGGTGAGGGAGCCCTGGAAGGCCGTGAGGGCCTTGTCCTCGAGTTCGGTGGCGGTGGGGTCGTTCTGGTAGCCCTCGGGGGCGAATCCGTGGTTGGCGGCGCGGCGCAGGTGGGCGTTGAAGTCGCTGCCCTTCCAGCCGTCGCGCTCGACGAGGTGGCCGTCGGCCCACCACCGCGGGCTCTGGTTGGCCCGGATCCGCTTGATTGCGTCGGCGAGTACCTGTCGGCCCTCCTTAGTGTCGAGGATGGTCTTGATGACCGTGCCAACGCCGGCGCGCATAACCTTGATGTTGCCGACGATCTGCTCGGCGGAGCCGCCGGGGGCGAGGAGGTAGCCGCTGGTGACGAGGGTGACCATGGCGATTACGCCGAGGAGCAGCCGGGCGGGGATGTCGCCGTTGTCGGCGCGCTGAAGGAGGTCGTCCACGGCCTGGTTGTTGTCGATGTTCTCGACGGTCCACTCGTGGTCGGTGAGGGCCTGCCACAGGCAGCCGGTGTCCAGCGCGGTGCGTACGGGCGCCAGCTTCTCCTTGGGGAGGCTGGAGTAGGAGCGCAGGCCGAGTTCGACGATCGGGCCGCTGCGGTGGGTGACCTGGAGGCGACGCTTGTCGAGCTTCGCGGCCATGATCGTCCTCAGCCGGGGTTCCTTGCGGGTGAGCTGCTGGACGACGAACGTGAACCTCAGGTCGCGGAAGGCGGGGTTGAGGCTGAGGGACTTCATGGCGTCGGTGACATCTGCGCGGCCGAGGAGGACGTCCCGCACGGTCTGGGCGTCGTCGCCGAGCTCGCCAGCGTCGAACAGGGCGGTGACGATCTCCTCGGCGGTGACGCCGTTCTGCGAGGACGGCTCGAACGACTTCACCCCGACGTTCATGCGCATCAGCAGCGAGCGGACCGCGACGGGGAAGCGTCCCATGCCCATGGACGGGTTGTCGTCGGTGTAGCCGACGATGACCTGCACCGGGACGGTCATCGCATTGAGGAGCCTGGCGGCCTGGTCGCGCTTGGCACGGGCCGCCCTGCTCGTGCCGGTGGCGGCGTTGATGTCGCGGTGGGCGTTCTTGACGATCTCCCGGACGAGATCCCGCCGCTCGGCGAGGGGAAGCCGCATGAGGTGGGACGGAAGCAGACTGTCGGGGTCCTTGGCGTTGGTGGGGCGGATCGAGCTGGCCGGGACCGTGATGCCGGCGGTGCAGGACGCCCAGCGGCTGTTGCCGTCGACGATGCTCAGGTCGTCGCTGGGGTGGCGTCCGGGGTTGAGGAAGGTGACGGGGACGGCCGTCAGGGGCCGTTCCACGATGCGCCGGCCGACTTCCTGCGGGTTGTTCTTCCTCACGCCCTTGGACGCCCGGTCGATGGCGGCGAGGAGGTCGTCCATGGCGTCGGCGTAGACGAGGGCGGCGTCGGTGTCGTGCGCGGTGGGCATGGCCAGGACCCGCTGCTGGTCGTTGGTGTCCGGGTCGGCCGCGTAGTGGGCCTCGTCCAGGAGCCGGTCGTTCTCGATCGCGGGGGACAGCATCAGCGTGTACGCGCGGTAGGTGATGACGCTCAGCCAGCCGGTCTCGACGCGGTGGCGCTCCAGGCGGGCGCCTTCGAGGAGGCCGGGCTCGACCGCTCCGAACGCGATCCGGCGGACCGCGGCGGGGGAGATTTGGAGGTCGGGGTGGTTCTTCTCGAGGAACTTGATCGCCTTGGTGGTCTTGCTGACCGGCTCGACGCGGTGCTCGAACGGCGTCGAGCGGTTGCCGGAGCGGATGTCGATGACCTCGATGCCGTCGATGTCGTCGTGCTCGTCGGGGATGTCGATGGTGCTCATTAGAGGACCATCCCTTCTGCAACCCTCTTCGGTAGGGCTGTGACCTCTCGGTCCCGGCGGGTGCATGGCTTGTGGCGCGAGCCATTCGATGGCCACTGTGAGTTGTGCCAGCCCCGCCGGGCCGAGGCCGTCTGATCGGCATCAGGGACACGCCCCGCAGAGGGCCGATTAATGAGCTCCCGGCAGACGTCCTCACCACCGGGCAGGTGCTCCGCGCACGACACAGGAGTACTTTTTCCGTGTACATCGGATGGGACTGGGCGACCGAGACCCACGACGTGACGGTCATGGACAACACCGGTGCCCGGGTGGCCCGTTGGGAGTTCACGCACACCGAGGAAGGCATCGCCAGGACGCTGGCCAAGCTCGCGAAGTACGGCAGCCCGGCGGACCTGCCGGTGGCTATCGAGACCACCCGCGGCCTGGTCGTGGACCGGCTGCTCCAGGCCGGCCACCCGGTCGTGCCGGTGCACCCGAACGCCTTCCACGCGATGCGGCCACGCTGGGGCGCCTCCAAGGCCAAGACCGATGCGGGTGACAGCCTCAAGCTCGCCGACTACCTGCGCACCGACGGGCACTTCCTGCCCCGTCTGGAGCCGACCGAGCAGGCCACAATGGAGCTGCAGGCCCTGACCCGGCAGCGGGCCGACCATGTCGCGGCCCGCATCGCGGCTGTCAACCAGCTCGCTGCCCTGCTGGACATGCACTGGCCCGGAGGCAAGGCCGTCTTCGCCAGCCTCGACAGCGACATCGCCCTGGCCTTCCTGGACCGCTACCCGACGCCGGCCTCGGCCGCCAAGCTCACCGCCGGTCGGCTGGAAACCTGGTGCAAGCGCCACAGCTACACCGGCAAGCGGCCTGGCAGCGTCCTGATCGAACGCCTTCGCTCCGCTCCCCGGCCCGCCTCTCGGCTCGGCGAGAGCGTGATCGAGCAGCTCGTCGGGGTCCAGGTCCAGCTGGTCAGGAGCATCAGGGCGACGATCCGGGTGCTGGATGCGGCCATCGCCGATGCCGTCGCCTCGCACCCCTACGCGCCGCTCCTCGCGACCATGCCCCGGATCGGCACGACCAACCTCGGGCAGATCATCGGCGAGATCGGCCCGATCCTGGAACGCTCTCGCACCAGCGAGCAGTTCATCGCCGAGACCGGCGTCGTTCCCGTGACCCGGGCGTCGGGCAAGTCCCGCGTGGTGAGCTTCCGCCACGCGGCCAACCGTCGTGCCCGGCTGGCCATCGTCGGCTACGCCGACGAGCCGGCACGCCAGCGACTGGGCAGCGAAGATCTACAACGACGCGCGAGCGGACCGCAAACGCCATCCCCACGCCGCCCGCATCCTCGCCCGCGCCTGGCTGCGCGTGATGTGGGCCTGCTGGCGCGACGGAACCTGCTACGACCCCGACACCCACCGAGCCAACAACAAGATCAAACCCGATCCCGAGGCGACTCTGGCGGCATAGAGGTTGACTCAGGGAACTCACAGGGCCTCATTCGCATGGGCCGGCGCGAGGCGGGCTCGCGGCCGGTGGTCGGCGTACGCGAGCAGAGCGCCATTGGAGCGCAACGCACCCGTGCCCGCTCGGTGAGGACCGCGGTCCGTCACGGGGCTGACCCGGCGTCGCTTCGGTGACCTGCGGGCGGATCCGGGTACCCGCCCCGTGATGTGCAGGCGGCGTACTCAGGTCTTGCCGGTGGATACCGCGGTGTCCACCGGCTGCGCGACAGGCCGCCCTCGGCGGCGGCGATGACACGAGGGTACGGCCATCCGGGCGGGCCCAGCACGCGAGTTGACGGTCCGTCCGATCTGATCGGCTGTGACCTGCACGATCTCGCCCGACGGCCCGTCAGTGGGCTGGGGGGCATGCCGTGCGGCCTGGCCACCTCGACGTCCGCTCCGCCGGGACGCAGCGGACGACACCCTCGTACGGCCTCGCCGCGGCGCGGTACAGCGCGCGGCGGGTGACGAGCAGCAGGCCGGACCCGTTCCACGACGTCCCGGGACCCACGCGTCCCCCGGCTCCGGGAGCGCGGCGCCGTACGGCGCTCGCGTCCGACCTGAAGGCCTCCAACCGCTCCGGCCGGTCACCCATACCCCGATTTCGACCAAAAAAGCAGGTCAACCACCGTACGGGGCGGGGCAGTTGCCTCATGGAGGGCGGGGCGGGGCAGACGTGGGCAGGGCGGGTACAGAGCGCATGCCGACCGGCAGGGCCGGCCGGGGGGCGTGCCCCCTGTCGGGGGCAGCGCGGTGGTGGGGGCCGGGTCCCTTTCAGGACCCGGGTGTCGGTCGGGCGCGGGACCGGGGCCGTTGGCCCCGGCGGTGAACGGGGGGGTGGCGGGGGCGAGTTGTTCGCGGGGGCGGGGCGGTGGTGTCACGGGGCCGCTTCGCGGTACTGACAACAGGCCCTGGTCAGGGCGTTGTTGGTACGGACGTCCCATTGTCAGACCCAGCCGGTAGCGTCGTTGATGTCACGGGCCCACAACACGCCGAAGAGCCCCTGAAAACACGGTCCTTGCTTGGCGGCTGGCCGTGTCCCAGGAGCTCCCCGGCGTCGTGGTCCCCCAACCCCCTCGTACCGGCAGCAGGAGGAACCTTGACTGACACCTGTGAAGCTACAGCACGGCACCGACAAGCACTCCGACCAGCACAAACAGGCGGCGCGGGCGGCGGGTGGCATACGGGAGCCCCTCGCCCCGACGCCGCGGTCCAGGAGGAGCTCACCGTCCGATGACCGAACTCTCCATCACCCCCGGCCTACTGCTCACCCTCATGGTGTCGGCGGCCGTGGCCGTCGCCGTCTACCTCGACACCAAGAAGGGCAGCAGCGCGGTCCCGGCCCGCGGGGACCTGTCCATGGCGATCACCGCGGCCGCAGCCGTCGCGACCGTCCTGATGGGCCTCGGCCTCGCGTCCGTACCGCCGCCGGCCGCGCAGACATCCGTCGTCGCCCCGGCACCGTCCTGCCCGTCCCCGCCGGGCAGCTGCTGAGCCACCCCAGGAATCCCTGCGGGGAAGAGCCGGCCACACCGCCAGTTCCTCTCCGGGCAGCACCGGCCAGCCGGGGAGCGGCCAGGCGGCCAGCGGCGCAGCCGTGTATCCGCGGCGCCACGGGGCCGACCGGGGAGATGGGGTGCGCCGCCGACGACATTGACAGGACCGTCCACGAGCAGCAGGACGTCCCGCGTACGAGAGCCCGGCCAGGCACCGAGCCTTCGCCCGCACCTGCCCCGGCCTTCGTTGTCGTCCTCGCACCCCTCATCCCTCGTCGCCTTGGACGCACATCAGGCCGGCACCGAGGGCGGTGCCGGCCTGATGTGTCGGCGGGCGCGGGCCAACGCGCCTTCCGGAGGTCCTGGAACGGGTTCGGGTTTGCGACCAGTAGCCGTCAGGAGGACACCGGCGGACTTGCCACCGGTGTCGTGCTGGGACCACCGTCTTGCTGAAGGGGCCTAGACCGCAAATCGTCTGGAACAAACGATGGGCCGCCACGAGGGTGGCAGGCACTCAACCCGTCGTCGCCAAGCCGGTGTTCGCGTGCCGGGCGCGCGGCCGATTTTATGGCAGCGCGGGGAACACCGGCGAGGCCAGGAAATCGCATAACAGACATAAGGCGCGCTAGGGCGGGGTGGGGGA
This sequence comes from Streptomyces pluripotens, assembly GCF_000802245.2. NCBI lineage: Bacteria > Bacillati > Actinomycetota > Actinomycetes > Kitasatosporales > Streptomycetaceae > Streptomyces > Streptomyces pluripotens. The sequence goes on along the minus strand of NZ_CP021080.1, from coordinate 7,337,966 downwards.
TGCCGGGGCGTGGAAGGCTGTGAGCCGCGCCGCCCGCTGCACGGCAGGGCCAACTGCCTTGCGGAACGCGCGACTTTGCGACCAGTAGCCCCTAGGCCCCGGCAGTTTCGCCGGGCCCCGTCAGGAACGAGTCCTGCACGCGATGAGCGACCTTGCCCTTCCCCGCCCGGCCGACCCGCCGGCGCCTGCCTGCACCTGCGCCCCGGGCGCGGCCGAACCGCCCGGTTCCGCCGGGCGGTTCGGGCCCACCCACGCGCTGATCCTGCTGATCGTCTTCCTTGGACTCGGCTGCGGCCTGTTCCTCGCCGGCACCGAGCTTCAGACCGTCTTCACCCTGCTGGGCGGCCTGGGGGCGATCGGCGCGGCCACCCTCGCCGCCGCCGGCGGCGGACGCCGCCTGATCACGATCCTCGCCGAGGCCGCCGTGCGCTCCGGCGCGGGCAAGTAGGGCGGCGGCCATGACCCGTTCCCCCGCCGGCAGTGTCTCGGACCGCCCCTTCGCCCACCTCGCCGAGCACCTCACCGCCCTGCGCCGGGCCGCCCGGCTGCCCCAGCGCGCCCTGGCCGACACCGCCAACATCTCCCGCGGTGCCGTCCAGCGCGCCGAGTCCGGCACTGCGGCCCCCTCCCCCACCGTCCTCGACGCCTACCTGCGCGCCTGCGGCGCCGGCCCGGCCTCCACGGCCCGCGCCCTCCTCCTGCGCAGCCGCGGCCGCGCCGCCCACCGCGACAAGCTCCGCGAGCTCAGGGCGCCAGCCCCCGCCTTCATCCACGACAAGCGCGACCTCGCCCTCGCCCTGGCCGAAGCGTACGAACGGGCGGGCGCCCCCTCCCTCGGCGACGCCCGCCTCGCCCCCGGGCGCAAACCGCTGCCGCGCACCACCGCCTGGCGGATCGTCAACCGCAAAGGTCTGCCCGCCACCACCGAGCAGCTGGTCACGTTCCTGACCGCCTGCGGCATCCGCCCCGCCGAACAGCGCCCATACCTTGACGCCTACCAGCGCATCACCACCGACCGCGGCACACGCCCCACACCCCCACGCACACAACGCATCGCCCGCCGCATCCACCGGACACCCCTGGCGTACGGCGGGACCGACACCGAGGTGAGCTACGAACTCACCGCCACGACCGCCGCCCTCGCCCGGCTGGTGCCCGCCCGCGTCCTCGAAGAGGCCTTCACCACCGCCCTGCAGCAGTACGCCGACCGCGAAGCACACCGCAACGGCACCACCCCACCCGACTGGATCACCACCACCCACATCCTCGACCGACTCGCCGCCACCCCCTTCATCGCCCGCGCCCCCGACCACGCCAACGACAGCGGCGCCGACCTCGTCCTCCACACCAGCGATGGCAGCACCATGATCATCCAGGCCAAACGCCACTCACGACCCACCCGGCCCGACGCCCTCGCCCCAACACCTGCCCCGACCGACCGCGCCGCCTGACCACCACAGGGACAAGCAACAGCTGCGCGGATACGACGCCTGCAAAGGCCGGCGGCATGGGTGTTCGAGTCCTTTCTCAGGCGCCGAGGCCGACGTAGGAGACGTAGGTGTAGGCGCCCCAGTCGGAGTCGAGCTCGGTGATGATGTCGTCCCAGATTTCCTCGAGTTTGCCTTCGTCGCCGGCTTCCATGGCGTCGACCGCGTCGTCCCAGATGTAGCGCACCGCGGGCAGGCTGCGGTGCGCCTGCTCGCCTTCGAGGTTGGGGCGGCGGGCGTGTTCGTCGACCAGGGACTGGTCGACGGGGTGGATCTCGACCGCGGTGCCCTTGCCCTGGTTGTTGAGGTGCTGTTTGAAGGCGCCGAGGTTGTCCAGGATGCGCCGGGTGCGCAGGTTCCAGTACGCGGTGTCGACCAGTTCGAGGTTCGCGGCGCTGGGCTTCTGCTTGCCGGCGAACCAGTTCTTCAGGGCACGGGACTTGACGGTGATCCCGGCCTCCCGCATGGCCTCGACGCCGGCGTCGCTGTTGAGGTACTTCAGGCGCGCTTTGAGGCCGCGGGGGGAGGTGACGGGGGACTTGATGCCGCCGTCGATGATCTGACGTTCCAGGGCCTCTTCCAGGGCGCGGCCGAGGGCTTTGCCGCCGCGGACGTTTTCGAGGGAGCGGTTCGCGCCGTAGGTGCCGAAATTCTTCCAGCCGCTGTCGTCGTACGGCATCGGTTAATTCCCCCCGAGGGTGTAAAGGCGCTTCACCTTCATCTGGGTGGGCTTGCGGCCCTCTTCCCAGACTGTTTTCCAGTCGCCTCCGGCGACGTGGAGTTCGTCGACGCCGGATGCCTGGACCAGGATAAGGCCCCCTTGATGGGCTTTCCATCCTTTCAGCCAGAGGCTTGCGAAGGCTTGGGAGCGGATGGTGTGTACCCACTCGGGTCGGCGGAGTTCGCGGTTCTTTCCTGATTCGCCGATCGTGGAGGTGAAACGGGAGTACATGGCCTTGACGTATTCCTCGGTGGCCGAGTCCTCGTTTTCGATCGCGGTCTGACGGGCCTGCTGCAGGACGCGGCGGAATTTCTCCAGGAGTGCTTCGGAGGCGCCGGAGGTCCACGATTCCAGGATCCGGGGCGCCTCGCTGAGTTTGAGGTCATGGCAGCGGATCAGGAGGCGGACGGTGGCCTCGTCCAGGAGGTAGGGGCCGGGTTCCTTGCGGTTGCCGATCGGGTTGGGCAGGTGGGCGTGGGGCCATACGAAGTGGTCGACGCGGTGGATCCCGGCGCGGCGGCGGTCGTAGCCCCCGTTGGGGTCGTGTTTGAGTGCGCCGATGGGCAAGTGTGTCTTGAAGGCGGACAGGTAGGCCGCGTTGGTGTCCAGGCCGACCACGTCCAGCGGGTGGTGTTCCCCCTTCTTGATGGCCTCGTAGAGGGGGGCGTTGCGCCATTTATGGCGGCCTTCCCAGATTCCGTCGGCCTCGCCCTGTCCGGGTTTGGAGAGGAAATCCAGAGCGGGCGGATAAACGGTGTGGACGTAGCTCGCGCCGACCCGGGTGAGTTTGAACAGGGCCATGGAGTCCGGCACGGCTTTCTTCTGCAGCATCTTGACCGCGGCCTCGATGTCACCGTGCGTCTCGTCGAGGGCCTGGTCGACCGCGGCGCTGATCTTGTTGAGGAAGTAGGTGTAGTTCCGGCCGCCGGTGCCGGGAGTGTCCTCGGGCGGAGGCGTGTCGTCGCTGAACGAGGCCGACGGCGCCTCCATGACCACCCCCTCGACCACACGCCGGGCCAGGTCGGCCGCCTGGGCGCCCTCGGCGGTACCGGGCGCGGCACCGGAGTCCTCGGCGGCCGCCGTGGACCCGGAGACGAGGGCGGTCCCTGCCTCCGGCGTGCCGGTGGCAGGGACCGGCGCCGGGGCCGGGGCGCTGGTGGGGGTATCGCGGTGAGTGGCAGTGAACGCGGCAAGCGCGGCGCCGAGCCGCTCCCCTTCCGGTGTGGCCGGCACCGGCGGGCGGCGGGCGGCGAGGCCGTCCAGGGCCTGGCGTAGCCCGGGCAGTTCATCCTCCCGGGCGGGCGCGGCAGCGGCCTCGCGCAGCGCGGCAAGCGCGCCGGCCAGGCGGGCAGACAGGCCGCTCCGGGCGCCGGAAGTGAACGGCAGTGCAGCGTCGAGGAGTTCGGCCTCCACGGCCGCGAACCCCTCCCCCACGGCCGCCGAGACGGCCGGCGCGGGACCGGCCTGCAGGGCGACGCCCAGAGCGGCCTCGACGGCCGGGCCGGCGGTGGCCTTCTCGCCCTTGCCGCAGCCGAACGTGTGCGCGGCCTTCGGGTCCCGCGGGCGGGCGGGCGCGTCGGTGAAGCGGGCGCACGCGGCATCGAAGCGCAAAGGCACGGTCGTCAGCTCGCCGAAGTCGCGTTCGGCCACCGTCACCTGGGCGTCGTTGCCGGTGCGGGTCAGGGTCAGGGTGAGGTGGGCGGCGTCCAGCGCGGCCAAGGCGTCGGGGTCTGCGGTGTCGAGCACGGCCACCACCGGCACGTTCCGGGCGCGAGCCAGGTGCGCCAGCACCCGGGCCGCCTCCGGCAACGCGGGGCCGGACAGCGGGATGAACGGATCAGCCGCGTGCTGGAAGCGGTCGACGACGACCAGCGCCAGGTCCTCGACGTAGGGGGCGGTCTCCGCGATCAACTCAGCACTCAGGCCGGTGCCGTCGTCGACGTGCAGGTCGGCAGCGGCCAGCCGGGCCTGGACCGCGGACGCGGCCTCTTGCTCGTCCGGGGTGAGAGCGCCGGTGCGCAGCCGCCGGTAGTCGAGCCCGGCCTCGCCGGCGATCACCCGCAGCGCCACAGCCGTCCGCGACGGGCCCGACGCCGCGTACAGCACAGGGAGTTGGCGGGTGATGGCGGTATACCGGGCAGCATGCACGGCCAGAAGCGAGCCGCCGGCGTGCGGCTCGGCCGCCACCACCGTCAGCACCCCCGACGACAGGCTCCCCAGCGCGGCATCCAAGGCGTGCAGACCGAACCCGAACCGCGGCACAGTCGGCGGCGCGACGGCCTCGGTCAGGGCCAAACCGGCGACCTCCCCCAGACCATGCAGCCGGTGCAGCCCACCACCCGCGGCCGGGACGGGCGGTGGGGCCTCGGCCGTACCCGCTGACGGCGCCGTACCGTCCACACCCCGATCGGCGACGGTGTCCCGGCCGCCGACAGCTTCCTCAGCGGCAGCGTGGCCGGCCGGCGCAGCCCCGGCGTCCCAGCCGGCCACGGCGGTGTCGGGCCCGACGGAATCCGGGCCGGCACCCTGCAGATCCGCGGTGCGGTCGGCGGCGGCCAGCGGCGCAAGTACAGGCGCAGCACCGGAACCCGCCGAGGCCGCGACCGCGGCCTCGGTAACACCTTCGCCAGCGGGCGGGACGGCGGGGTCGGCAGCCGCGGACACATCGGCTGACGTGGCGTCCGCGACGTCGCCGGCAGGTTCGGCGGAGGCCTCGGGCGCAGCGAAGACCTGGCGGGCAGCGGGCAGGCCCTTTCCAACGGCCGCATGGGCCTGGGGCGCTGCGGACGCGCCCGACGGGAGATTCGCGGCGTCCGCCCACGCTGCGGCCGGTGCCGGCGCGCCGCCGGCTGGAACGGCAACCAGTGCATCGCCGTGCGGGACCAGGGCAGCGTCTACCAGGACCGCAAGCGGCGTCGTCCGGTCCAGCAGCACCTGCGGCACACCTGGCACACCCGGTCGGCCAGCCGCGTCGATCACCCGGTCTCCCAGCTTCGGACGCGCTGCCGTCCGCGCCCACGACGGCCACCCCACCAGCCTCTCCCGCGAGGCGCCATCCAGCCGGCCCACCGGAATCAGCGCCGCACGGTAGGTACGGTGCGTTTTCCCGTCACGCTTGACCACCACCGTCATCCGGCCCTCGTCCCGCGCCGCGTCCACCAGCTCATACAGCCGGTTCCGCGCCTCGGTCACCCCCAACACCTCCGGCTCCTCGACCGGCATCGGCGCAGCAGCGGACGGATCGGCGGCACCGCTGGCCCCTTCCGCCGCGGGCTCGGCTGCGGACGGATCGGGGACAGCGGAGTGGGCAGACATCAGGATCTCCAGACACGAGAAGCGGGACGGCCCGGGCACGGCCCCGGGCTCACCGGCAAACCACCGGGCGCTGAACACGACCACGCCCCCGCCTTCACGAACCAGCAGCGGGCAAGGGCGGACTCGGTCAAGACGGGCAGGGCGCAGCCACAGACACAACACACCTACAGCGCACCCGAGTTGCCCCGGGCCACCAGCAGCAAGCTCCACCCTACCCAACACGTAACGTAACCCGCCACACAACCCGGGCGTCGACACGTAACAAAAAGAAGAGGAAAGCTGCTGGCGACGTGATGGGTGCAGGTGAGAATGCGTAACGCAAGGCCGAGGGGGCGCGGGGCGGGCCAGGCCGACGCCGATGTCCGGCAGACGACTCGGGCGAACTGCAGGCTGCAGCGAGCCGCCGATTACCTTGTGGGTCATGCCGGAACACCGGCGCCGAGCCTGGCAGCAGCCCGACCCGGGGCGCGTCTCGGCCATCACAATTACCTTCTTCAGGGTCCCGCATGGGGCTCCAAGAACAGGAAACGGCACAGGGGAGAGCTGTGGCAGCAGGGGCGTTGCGGACCATGTTGCTGGCCGGGGAACTGACCGCGTCGCTGATCAGCCGGGTCGCAGCCCGCTACGGTCCGGCGGCCGGGAATGTGCTGCGGCTGTGGACGTGCCGTAACTTTCCTGCGCGGCACGACGGCGGCGTGCGGGCCGATGCGGAGGTCGTGCTCAACGATGCGGGGCGGCGTGTGGCGGGGCGGCGTGTGCTCGCCGAGCTGTGCAGGGTGGAGCCAGCGGTGCTGGCGCGCGCTTTGCTGGCACTCACCGTGGACGACCCCAAGATCAGCACCGACAGAGAGGCCGCCGTGGCGCAGGCGCGGTGGTGGCGCCGGCCGCGTTCGGCTGTCGGCTGTGCACCGCGCGGCGCACCGGGCAGGCGGTACGTGCGGTGCGGTACGTGCCGCGCTGGCGGCGGGTCTGCCTCAGGCACGGGCGCTGGCTGCTGGACGCGGACGCCGACCAGCCCCTGGAGCACCTCGATCTGCGCGGCGTTGCGGAGGTGGCGGCCGCGCAGCGGCGATGGCTTTCGGTGGCGCGGCGTGCGGTACACCGCCTCCGCATCACCCAGTTGCTCGACGAGAGCCGGGAGCAGCTGGCGCAGCTGCGCGGCGTGCAAAGCGGCACCACCGCCGAGGTGGCCCGCGCGCTGCTGGAGCACCTCAGCCACAGTGCCGAGCTGATCGACCGGGCCGTGCTGCATGCCGCCGCCACGGCCGTCGCTGCCGGGGTGGCTCTTCAGGACGTGGCCCGGTGGTCCCGCCTGCCCGCCGAGGAGCTGGCAGAGGTTCTTGCCGAGGGCCAGGTCGACGGCTGACACCCCGAGGGCTGGCGCCGTGGGGCTGTGAAGGGCGGTCTACTCGGACATCAGTTGCCCAATGGGGTGGCTTTCTCCAGATCGAGCTCGATGGCGTTCTCGTGATCGGGGTCGAAGCGGGCGTTGAAGTGGAGAACTACCGGGCGAGTGCCTTCCGCTTCGTACGTGTAGTCGTTGACAAGGGAGACCGAGAAGTCGGAGTCCTCGTCGTGGTCGGAGACGTGGAGGAAGCCCTCCACGTGGGCTTCGGCCTCGGCGGTGACGGTGGCGAGGAGCTGAACCGGCTCGGCATCGGGGTCGGTTCCGTAGACAGCGGCTCGTACGGTGTCCGGGTGCACGTCGATCGCCGCGAGGCGTGGGTCGGCGAGTGGGAGACGGAGTTCGTCGAAGTCCAGGCCGGCTCCGTACGGCTCGACCCGGTCGACGTCGTCGATCTCCCTGCCGGCCAGCTCGTCACACGCATCTTTGACTGCCTGTTGCAGGCGGGTGCGCAGGTGAACATCCGTCGCCAGCCGGTCCTGGAACGTCAGCTCGGCGGCGTCCTGTGCGCTCTTCGGCAGGATCTGGGCGAGGTTCGCGAGCTTGTCCAGGCGCTGTACGGCCGGGATCTTGCCGTCCAGGGGCTGGAAGCCCATGGCGTACACCTGTTTGTCCTGCGGGGGCTGTCCGGTGAGGTCCGCGAGGAGGGCACGGGCGACCGTGTCGGTCTTCTGGTCTTCGCAGAAGTCGCTGTGTTTGTTGGTGATGAAATACAGAGTGTCCTCGGGGCCGAGGTGTTCGGCTCCGTGCTCGGCGATGCTCGCCCAGATGAGTATGTCGCGGTACCCGTCCGAGCCCTTCTTCCCTCCGCCGCCCTTGGCGCGGAAAGGCCTCTCCTCACGCAGCATGCGCCCCAGGATCTCTTTGTGGGACATGCGCGGGAGGGGCAGGGTGACCGCGCCGACCCTGTCCAGCCGCGCTCGAAGCCACTTCTCGTAGCCGCTCTGAAGAGCGGCGACTTCGTCGTGCCGTCGCTCGACGGAGGACTGGCTGTCCCGGTCCCAGGCCAGTTCGTACAGGGCGTTGTCGGCGTCGCTCAGCTTCCTCACATGGTCGTCGAGGTGGCCCCGGTAATGCCGTGTTGTCTCTTGGATCACGACCTCCGGGACCCACAGCTTGGCGTGTCCCTTCAGGGCCCAGACACGCATCAGCGACCACGCGCTTTTCGAGAGGGTGAGGTCGGTGAAGAACTCTGTGGTGTCCACTGCGACCACAGGGATGCGCGTTGGCGGCATCGGCGGCACGCCTTCCTTCCAGGTGGCTGAAGATGCCTCATTGTGCAGCGGAGAGCCGCCCCGCGTGGCGCGCATATTGCTCGCGGGGCGGGCGGGAAGGTACAGAGGCCGCACTGACACTGGCGGCGCCAGAGGGCACCGTAGGGTCGCACGCTCGTGACGAGGGCTGGGAGCTGAGAAGCTCGTGTCTTGGTTACCGCCCAGTTCGCCTGTGCGGCACGACCGGTGTGCCCCTGTCTGGAGTACGTGATCATCGACAGCAGCCAGGACGGCCCGCCGACCGGCCTACCCGCTGTCGCGGGCGGCGTCTACCGGGTACCGGAACCGGGCGCGGTGGAGGCGGAGTTCACCGGGGTGGACGGCACGCTCGTGCAGCGCTGGGTTGAGGCCACTGTGCGCGGGGTGGGGCAGGTCGAGGGCGCAACGACGTTCGGAGCTCAGCGAACGGTGTCGAGGAGATCGAGTACGGCAAGCCTGATCGGCCTTGGTGCCATGAGGGGGTTGTCGTGCAGGACGCTGTCGCTGTCAGTGAGCGGCGCCAGGGCCGCTGCGACGTCAGCGGGCAGCCCGGTGGCGGTGGCCAGAATGCCGGCCAGGAGGATCTGCTGGTGGGCCAGTTGGCTGGGTGCAGCAGTGTAGGTACGCCCCTTGAGCTGCCACGGGGCGGCGCTGGTGTCCATGGTGTCGGGGCTGGTGATGGCGTCGATCATGGCTTGTTCGGCTTGAGGGTCACGGCGGACGCGGTGGGCTGTTGCCTTGAGGAGTGCGGGCGCGGCGAAGCCGGCATCGCGGCGCTGGAGCCGTTCGGCCATGCGCAGGGTGAGGTCGGGTACCTGGACGGCCGGGGCGAGGTTGATTGTCACGGCGATGGCTTCGGGCCAGGTCCAGTCGATCCGGTAGGCGCCGGCCAGGTGTTGTTGCAGGGCGCGGTAGAGGCTGTGCGTGTGCGGGTCGTCCGGTAGAAGGCGGGCCAAGGCGATGCGACACCAGCCGGTGACGGCCATGTCGATGTCGTCGTCACTGATCAGTTGTGGTGACGGCTTTCTGCCCGGGGGGCGGATCAGGAGTTCCAGCAGTTCACGCTTATGGGCGTCGAGCGGGTGGAGTTTGCCCGCCACGTGGAGCACGGGTTGGGGGTCGTTGTCGGCCTGGGCCGCCTGGGCTGCTTGGTGGAGCAGGTCTGGATCGTCCGGGTTGGTTTCGGCGTACCAGGCAAACACATTCTTGTCGCGCAGGAGTTCGAGGTCGGCGCGCACGGCATCGCTCAGTGCGCGGTCGAGTTCGGGGTGCCGGGCAGCAACAGTCGCCAGCGTGGCCCATACGGTGGTGAGCTCCGGAGGGGTGCGGCTGAGCCGCCCGGCCAGGCGCTCGGGCAGCCGGTTGCCGCACTGTTGTTGAAGCGCGGTCCAGTGGGTTGCGACCAGCTCGGTCAGCTGAGGGTCAGGGCCGGAGAGGGGATCGTCGAATTCGACGGAGGCGGGTCGGCCGTTGTTGCGCTCGACGACGCCTTCCAGAAGGGCGACGTCACCGAGCAGGAGCATGATCACCCAGGCGGTGCGTCGGCGGTCGTCGCCCGAGTCCAGATCGTGAGCGAGCAGTTCCTGGCGGCATTCGGCGCGCAGCCTCTCCCGTGCCTGCTGCCAGTTGGGGTGTGCTGTGGTGACTTCCGGTGTCGCGCCGTCGCTGCCGGACGCCGTGACGGGAGTGACGGCCAGGGCACGGGCCAGTGATGTCGCGGCGGCCCGGCGCACTGGGCTCGAGGTGTCGTGGCGCCATTCCTTGAGCAGCTCGGTCACGGTGTCGGTGTCGATGCCGCGCCGTGTGAGCTGCTGGGCGATCAGCATGCGCAGAGCTGGCGGGAGCGGATTGAGCAGGGCCGTTGCTTCGGTGATGATCTGTGCGGCTTGCGGGCTGTTGAGCGGGCCATAGCCGATGAGGACCGGGCCGACCTCGGGCTCGGCGCCGGTCAGGCATTGGCGGGCGTAGGTCAGGACTTCGGGGACTTCGGGCCATGCTCCGATGATCCAGCCGCGCGCGGTGCCGAATTTCCCTCTTGGCACCGCATCAAGGCAGACGCGGGCAAGTGCCTGTGCGTCGTGGTGTTCCAGAGCGTGTTCGGCCTGATCGGACAGGACGGGAGAGGGTTCGCCACGTACGGCGTTCTTGCAGTCGATCCAGAGGCTGGCGAGGGCGGAGATGGCATGCTGGACGCCCTCCCGGGGGCGCTGCTGGATCATCTGGAGCAGGCGTTCGATGCCGTCGGTTGGTCCCAGGACCGCGGCCACGACCTCGACGAAGGACACGGCCTCATCAGCAGAACCGTTGATCTTGCGCAGCAGGGCTTCTCGAGCAACGGGGTCATCGCCGAAGTGCTCTTGGAGGGCCCGGGCAGCTACGGCTGTACCGAAGGACGCGTCGAGGGCACTGATCAGGTGATCACGGACCTGGCCGGTGCGGGCCAGCCGGGCCAGATGGAAGGTGTTGTCTGCCGGGTGGAAGGATTCGTGCAGGAGGCGGGTCTGAGCGGCGTCGCGGATGGCAGGCTCATCGGCCCAGGTGGCCGGCGCGTGGGCCAGGGAATAGGGCAAGTAGTCGTCGGAAGCGATCGTGCGTGCCGCCCACTGGACGACTTTCGAATCGTGCGGAAATGCCGTGAGCACCACCCACCAGGCGAGCTCTCTCCAACCGGGCGTGCCCGGCCGGCCGGGAGTGCCCGACAAGATGGCAAGGCAGAGGTCTCGCACGGACTCGTCGTCCTGCGCTGCGTCGCTGACCATGTCCGCGGTGACCCGGTCCAGGGTGTCCCCCACCGAGTCCCGTTCGAGCAGGCTGAGCAGCCACTGGCGGTCGTTCTCGTCGTAGGGCTCTGTGCCCTGGGGGGTATCGCGTTGCAGGGCCCGGTGCGCGCGCAGTGCGACGGCCCGGATGCCGATCGCGCCCTGGCGCATGCCCCAGGAGATCAGTTCCGTCGTCCGGATATGCCCGGGCCAGCCGGTGACCAGCGCTTCGAGCGCGGCGGCCTGGATGGTGGTGTCGCTTCCTTCGCGTGTCAGGACGGCCAGGGCCTGTGCCACTTCGTCGGTGCCCGCCATGCGCTGGGCGAGGGCGTGGGCCGCGGCGTGCTTGGCAGCGTCAGATGGGTGGCGCAGTGCCTGCAGGAGGATCGTCTCGGCGTCCGGTACGGCGATGTCTGTGCGGCGCAGCGACCAGTAGGCGTTCGGCTCGTCGGTGGTGGCGATGGTCTTGCGGGCGAACCACGGCAGCAAGATCCGGCGGGCCGTGGTCTCGGCCAGGGCGCCAGTGAGGGCGGCGAGCAGACGTGCCCGGTGAGGCATCCAGGGGTGGTGCTCGACGCGGGCGCACAGCAGCTGGGCGAAGCGGGTGACCTCCCGATGGGGCATGCGCACTCCGGCGGCCAGGGCCTCCGCGGCCAGATCGTGGCCGCCCAATTCCGCAGTCGAGTTCTTCGGGCCTGCATCGAGGGCCGTCTGCAGGAGCTCGGCGGCGTCGCTCGGGCGGTCCTGCCCGGCTAGCAACGCCAGCAGCACGTCCCGCCAGGAACGGCTTCCCACTCTGGAGCGGACGACGGCCCGCTGGTCGGAAAGGGGCAGGGTCATGAGGTGCTCGGCGCATAGCTGCTCGGCGACAGCACGGTGGGCGAAACCGAGGGTGCCGGCTCCCTGGGCGAGCAGGATGCCGAGATCGCCTTCGGCCACCTCCATGATCTGCGGGGCCAGACGACGGGCCTCCGTACTGTCGTAGCCGAACAGGTCGTCATCGCACAGTGCCCGGACCACGCCGACGCGCCATACCCGGGTGCTGGCGGCAGGTCCTGTGTCGGCCTGTCTCAGCTCGTAGGCGACAGCGGCCAGCACCTGGCGGATGTCCCGGGCGTCCAGTCCGCCCGCGGGCCGGCGCACGTCGCGTCGCCGGATGGCCGGATGTTGCTCGAGCAGTACGTCAACCAGCCGCCGGTAGGCCTCCATGCGTCGCGTGGGCAGCGGGCCGCTGGACCACATCCCGGCCAGCATCAGCAGGAACAGCGGAACGGCGGCCAGCGCCTTGAGGTCGGGCACGGCCTTGACTTCGTCCAGGAAGCGGTCGGCGGTCTCGCCCATGAGGCGCTGCGCGACAGTGCTCGCCTTCCGCTCGCCCGCGGGAGTGGCCGGCTCGGCGGTCACGGCCCTGGCGAAGGCGGCCCGTGTCATGCTCTGCTGCTGTGCCGCAGACAGCGGCGCCAGGTTTCCCACCCGCCATCCCGCCAGCGGCATCAGACGGCGCAGAGCGTAGGGGCGGCTGGAGACGATGGCGGCGACGTTGCGGCTGCGGACGAAGTTCTCCAGGAGGGTCAGGGCAGGGCGGGCGCTGTCCTCGTCGGTCCACTCGTCCAGACCGTCCACGACCAGCAGCAGCCGGTCATCGGCCAGGGCCCGCGCCACCAGATCGTGCAGGTGCTGCGCGGAGTAGCGGGTGAGCCAGGCCCGGACAGCGGACTCCACCGACCGCTCGGCGTCCCCTTTGAGGTATTCGCACAGAAACGAAAACGGCAACCACACCGGCAGATGCGAGCCGAACTTCGCGGCCAGGGCTGCCGAACGGGGCCTGTCGTCCAGGAGGTCGGACACCACAAAGCGCAACAGACTCGATTTTCCCGCCCCTGGCCCGCCGGCCACGACCGAAAGATCACCGTCGGCCAGCCACTCGTCGCAGGCGCTGCGGGTCACCTCCAGGCCGCCCAGCTCGTCCTCGACCCGGCCGCGCTCCAGCAAACGGTCCACGGCGGGTACGGCGTCACGGTAGGACCAGGGGCCGTACCCGCCGACGACCTCTTCCATCTCCGCTGTTCCTGCCGCACCCGGTGCTGTTGCGCTGGGCAGACCGTGACCGTCCCGGCGCTCGTCCGCCCTGTCGGGCTGCTCGCCCGCGGTGCCCGGCAGGCCCGCTAGGAACTCACCGCCGCTGTCGGTGATGTCCAGCAGGACGTACTCAAGCGGCTTCGGTGGGTGTGCGGACACGGCCGGAGCCAGCAGGGCCGCCCCTGTGTCCTGAAGAGCGAAGGACGCCCGGTACAGGCTGCGCAGGCCCGCGCGCAATGCCTCCACATCCTGGCCCGGCAGCCGGCCCGCCAGAGCCTGTGCGGCCTCGGGACCGCAGAACTCGGCCACCCAGGCGCGGCCGAAGAAGTCGTCGACGATCTCGGGCAGGTGCCGCAGCCGCTCGCTCACCGACTCGCATCCCCAGCGCTCGAGCCGGATCCCCGCCTTCTCCAGTCTGTCCGCCTGGCGCTCAAGTTCCTCAGCCAGCGTGGTGGGGCGCAGGGCATGGGTGGTGGCGTAGATGAAGACTTCCGACCGGTCGGCCCAGGAACCGGCCAGGAACTTGTCGACCGCCTTGATGATGTCCGCCGGTGTCAGCGTCGCCACACGCTTTGACTGCAAGGTGGTGTAGCGGCGGCCGGGATCAGTGCTGGCGGACGCGGCCGGACCGCGGGTGTTGCGGACGAACAGGTCGATGCCTTCCTGGCCTTGCCCTGCTGTGCCGTACAACTCGGCGTACTCGGCTTGGCCGTCGAGCTCGGTCAGCCGCAGAAACAGCCGCTCCGCGTCCGGCCACGGCAGTTGATCCAGCGGCAGATAGTCGGCCTTGGTGGCAATCGGTGGCGCAACTTTGCCCGAAGGAGGAACACGCAGGCTCGTCGGCACCTCCCCCGACGACCGCACCACCGCACCGCTCCGCCTCGCCACGACCCGTATCGTCGCACGGCACTCCTGCGTTTTCTCGGCAAGTCCCCGACGAGGGATGAATCTGCTGGCTGTGCGACGCCGTGGGGTGATTCAACCGCGACGTGGGACTGCTGTGCCCATTGATGCGTCCAGGCCACGCCCTCACTCGCGGGTGGTCGTCTCCCCCGCATCGGCCTCTTCCGTGTCCTTCTCGGGTTGCATGGCCGGGCGTACATCGCCGAAGAGGTTGATCGTGGTGATCCGGGGGCGCTGTCCGACACCGTTCAGCGCGATGATCGACACCAGCCCCCAGACGACGGCCACCAGGCCGGCCGCGGTGCCCCGGGCGGCCTGTCCGGTCCCAAACCACGTCATCGCAACGGTGCCCACCCCCCAAAGCATCCACGTCAGCCGCGCCGCGAAGGCTCGAACGACGGTGGAGAGCACCAGCGCCAGGATGCCGAGGCCGATCCACAGGGCGTGCGCCGCCCCGGGGGTGAGCGGCAGGCCAGCGGTATGGGCGTGAAGGAACCGGGTGACCGGTTCGTCGACGGTGCGCACCGCCAAGTGGGCGTGGTGGCCGAGGTCGAGAGCTCCGACGGCCTGGGCGAGGCCGACCCCGATGCCGTACAGGCCGGGTAAGACGATCGGGCTCAGGCAGATCCACATCCATGCAGGAGCCTCGCGCCACTTGCCGGACAGTACGGTGTGGAGTTCGTCGGCGCGGCGGTCGATCCACTGCGCGTCCATCACACGCAGCCACGGCTGCTTCTTGGCGGGTTCGGCGGCATGGTTCGGGGACAGGTTCGGTGCGCGAAGGTCGGCGGCGAGGTCGGCCAGGGCTGCGCGGGCGGTGCGCCGCAGAGCCGGGTCGTAGCCCACGACCGTGATCGAGAAGAACAGCATCGTCCAGGGGGCCGTGAGCAGCCACCACCACGGGCCCCAGGAAAGGCCGGCCTGCACGCTCGCCACCGCGCCTGCGGCGGCGAGGGCCGCGGTCAGGCAGCGCAGCGCGCGGGGGGCGAGCGTGGCATAGGTGATCGGCAGCGGTCGAGGCAGCGGTTCGCGGCGTGCCGCCGCGCGCAACCACGGCCACAAGCCCGCGATCAAGTGCCAGGGTTCGGCGACCAGGACGAGCCCGGACAGGGCGACCGGATCGGTGATCACGATCCAGCCGGGGGCGTGCGCGGCAAGGGCGACCAGGTGGAGCGAGGCGCCGGCGGCGGCGATCAGGCAGCCGAGCGTGCGGCCGAGCAGCGTCGTGGCGGCGTGCCAGCGCTCGCTGCGCCGCACCGTGATGTCGGTGGCGGCGGTGGAGGCCGCCAGGCCCATCTGGCCGGCCACTTCGGTACGCAGTGCGTGGCCCTGGTCGAGCAGGATGCGAGCGGTACGCAGGGCTTGGGCCGGGTCGGCCAGGAACGCCGCCTGGTCCAAGTCCGGCTCGGGCTGCTCCGGTTTAGGTGCGGTGTCCTCTTCCGTGGCGGGGCCAACCAGGCGGAGGACGGCGAGTTCTTCTTCCAGCTCCAGGCAGCGGCGTCGGGCGGTTGCGGCAAGTTTCTCCGCCTCGTTGCGGGCCTGGCGGGCTTCGGCGAGGTCCTGTTCGGTCTGCTTGAGCTGCTCGATGGCGCGGGCGAGCTTCTCTTGGGCCTGCTCGGCGTTCTCGCTCTCCGGCGAGACGGCGGCGAGCTGTTCGATCTGGACCCTCAGCTGGGCGTTGAGTGCGGTGAGCAGGACCACGAGTTCCTGGGCGGTGGCCAGGTCGTGTGCCAGGCGGTGGCTGTGGGCGTCGGCCTGGGCCAGGCGTCCGCGGCCCTCGGCGATGAACCGCGCGGCTGCCGGCGCTGCCCCAGAGGGCGGACGGCGTACGGCCAGGTCTCCGGCGGGCGGGTTGGTCGCCCGTTCCCACAGCCGGACCGCCCGGGTTTTCATCGCCTCGAGCTGGCCGGCCGGGGCGGTGGCCTCGACCAGTTTCAGCACCACGTCCATCGTCGGCACCGTGCCGGACAGGTGGTTGCCGATGCTGGAGCGGGACCAACTGAGTTCCTTGGCCAGGTCGTCGTAGGTCTTGCCGGACTTCTCGCGCAGTTCCCTGAGGAACTCGGCTAACGCCCGCGCCTGCGGCGTCTCCGCCCGGATCGGGGCCGGTTTGCGGCCCCGCTTTCCCCCACCCGCCATCCACGCCCCCAGCAGCGCCTTCGCTTTGTCCTGGACATACCCAGCAATGTCCAGAGTCGACCTGCGCGAACCCTCCGTGGGTGGTGTGGACAATTCCCGGCCGCCGCACGCTCAAGGTGTACCGCTCAACCCAACCGCCGTTACCGGGAGCTGACTTATGCGCACCGCCGCTACTGCGAGCCGCCGTTCCTCCGCCGTCCGCCACCCCGCCCGCGCCGTCCCCGATGCCCGCCACCGGCGCCCCAGGCACGGGGACATAGCCGTGGACACCACCACGGGCCTGCTCGTCGACCTTCGCCAGGCGCCGGACAGCGTCCGCGTTCTGCCGCGCGGGCGCGCTTCCGACCGCTACATCTGCCTGGCGTGCGGGCGGGCGCTGGAGCTGTGCGGGCCCCGCGACCACGCCGACTTCACCGCCCGCTTCCGTCACACCCGGCACGAGATCGACCGTTGCCCGGCCAGCCCCGAGCATCTGGCCCGTGTGCGGGCCGCCGTCGCCGACACCCAGGCGCTCGCCGAGCACCTCGTTGCCGCCGCGCCCGCAGTGCACATCCGGGTGGCGGTGACCGCCACCGCCGAACCGGAGGTGATGCCGGTGCTGGCGCTGCGGCTGGAGGCCCCCTCCGGCGCCGGCGTCATCCACCTCCCCCACGGCGAGCTGAGCGACCACCAGGTCGACCGGATCCTGGCCGACCGGGACACCGCGACGCGGCAGTGGGTCCTGTTCGACCGCCACGACGGCACCCATTACCGCCCGGCTGGCCAAGTCCGGGTCCGTACCCGCCGGCAGGACCAGCGCATCGACAAAATCAGCCCCGCCTCCGGCCAGCGGCGTTTGGCGCAGGCCCAGTTCGCCGTGGCCTGGCGCGACGGCGGTGGCACGCTGCTGCTGCCCTTCGGCGGCCACCCGATTACCTACCCGCCCCGGGCCGGAGAGGACTGGAGCGGATCGGCCGCCTCGTGGCAGCGGGACTGGAAGATCAGCCACCCCAGGCCCGCTGATGGCGCCGCCTGGTGGGGCCTGCTGCCCCTGCCCCTGCGCGCCCTGGCTGCCCCCGCCCTGCTGGGCGCCGCGGTCACCGCGATGGCCGACCTGGAAGCAGCGCAGTCCGGCCGCGAAGCATACCGGCGCGGCAAGGCCCGCGAACGCTACGCCCAGCAGCAGCCCCGGCTCGCCCCCGTCCGGCCGCAGCAACTCGCCCTCCCGCTTCCCGCCGACACCGCCCCCTCCCCCGGCAGCACCATTTCCGTCGCGGACCAGGCTCCCCATCTCGCCCCCCAGACCCGGGCAGCTGCCGGTCCGGCGCCTGGTCCCGAACCCGCCGCCCGGGAATTCCAACCGCGCCGGTGGCGGCGCTGGCGCAGGCTCCTGGCCCGGCTGCGCCACCGCTGAAGCGCCGAGCCAGCATCCCGGGCGCAGTAGCGAACCGGAGGTTGCCCGGGCGGAACACCGCACGATGTGGCCGAACTACCGTGCCAGTGCTTGCAGGCCGCTGGCCAGATCAGCCTGTGCCAGTTCTTCGCGCTCGTCCGGTGTGAGCCAGCGGGCGGATGACCCGGCAGCGGTTCGCTCCACCAACAGGGGTCTTCGAAGTTGAGCGGTGCGCTGGTTCGGCTTGCTGACACGGCGTCACGCTCCGTGTTGGGTCGGGCTGCTTGGCCCTGGACGCAAGATGCCCGTGGCCCTGCGTGATCATTTCTGTTCTCTACGCAGAACGATCATGCAGGAGCCACGGGCTTGCTCAACGATACGACGTTGCTGCTCGACCTCGACGGGGTGTCCGTCGTCCGGGTCGAGCGGCTGGCGGGCGGGATACGCCGGGTCCACCTGGCCACGGCCGATGACAGGGCCCGGGCGTGCCCGGCCTGCGGGGTGTTCGCCACCAGAGTGAAGGGCTCGGCGGTGACCCGGCCCCGCGATCTGCCGTACGGCGAGAGCGGACTGGAGTTCCGCTGGCACAAGCGCCGCTGGTGGTGCCGGGAGGCCGGCTGTCCGCGCCGGTCCTTCACCGAGCAGATCCCGCAGCTACCGGCCGGCGCACGGATCACCATGCGACTGCGCGGTGCCGCCGGACGGCGAATACGCGACGCCGCCTCCACCGTCATCCAGGCCGCCCGGGATCTGCGTCTGTCCTGGCCGACCGTGATGGACGCCTTCCGCGCCGTCGCAAACGAGGTCACCGACGCCCCGCTGCCCGAGGTGAAGGTGCTGGGCATCGACGAGACCCGGCGCGGACGGCCGCGCTGGGAACAGGACCCCGCCACGGGCAAGTGGATGCTGACGCGCGACCGGTGGCATACGGGGTTCGTCGACGCGCTCGGCACCGGCGGCCTGCTCGGACAGGTCGAGGGCCGCACCGTCGCCGATGTGCTCGCCTGGCTCACCGCCACCCCGCTGACCTGGAGAAAGAGCATCGAGTACGTGACCATCGACATGTCGGCCACCTACCGCGCCGCCGTCCGCACCGGTCTCCCGCAAGCCACCGTCGTGGTCGACCACTTCCACGTCGTCCAGCTCGCCAACAAGATGCTGTCCATGGTCCGGCGCCGCACCACCGCCGAGACGCGCGGCCGACGCGGGCGCGCCAGTGACCCGGAATGGAAAGCCAGGCGGCGCCTGCTGCGCAACCGCGAGGACCTCACCGACGAGCAGTTCGCCACGATGTGGAACACGCTGCTGGGCGAGGGGAGGATCGGCCAGACCCTGCTGACGGCATGGATCGCCAAGGAGAACCTGCGCAACCTCCTCGCCTTGGCGAGAACCGGCGCCGACCGTCACCAAGTCGGCCACGCCCGCTGGAAGTTCCTCACATGGTGCGCGGACTCCGACATCCCCGAGGTGCGGCAGCTCTCCGTCACCGTCGACCGCTGGTGGGCCGAGATCGCCGCATTCATCGACACCGGGCACAGCAACGCCAAGAGCGAAGGCATCAACCGCGTGATCAAGCTCGTCGCCCGCAACGCGTTCGGCCTTCGCAATGCCGACAACCAGCGGCTACGGACACGCTGCGTCACCACCCGCCGAGCCCGCGGACACCTCCGCACCGCTCAACTTTGAAGACCCACCAACAGCACGTCGTCGACGGCCTCGGCGACGGCGTGCAGGTGGCTGATCACCATGACAAGGCGGGTCGCTGCCGGCCCGGGTGCGCAGCACCTCGAGGGCCGAGTCCAGTGCGGTGGTGTCGAGGGCTGCGAAGCCCTTGACAAGGAACAGGGAGCCGAGAGCCGGCCGCTGCGGGAATGCAGTTCGGCAAGCGCCAGAGTGAACCGCCCCGGGTTCGGTAGAGATCTCAGATCGTGGTGATGACCTGGGGTTTCTTGAGTTCGGTGTAGTAGTTGGCTTCGTATTCGACGGGCGGGATGTGCCCTATCTCACCGTGGAGTCGGGTAAGGTCGGCCCGGGGCGCGGTACTGGCCTTTCGACCAGCCCGTTTCCCCGGACCGCCTTCCGAACCCGCCGTGCGCCTCGTCAACGCAACGGGCTCTCCACAAGCCCCAGTTCGGGCCCGCGTCCGGTCCTCATGCTATCGCCAGCGGCCAGGGGGACGGAATTCGTGATCCTCGGTAGCGGTAACGCGTAGTGCGCACCTTTGCCGGGTCAAATAGATCCCGTTCCTGCCCTCTGGGCCACCATTCGCCACCGCAGTAACGGCGACGCAGTTCCTTCCAGTTCATTCGGCGGTGCTTGCTACGAATCCATTTGATGACCCGACGCCATGCGTAGGCGCTCAGGTATTGGAAGGTAGCGCTAGACACCCCCGGCCGGAAGAACATGGTCCAACCTCGCAACACCGAGTTGAGTCGGCGTAGGAGTTCGTCCAATGGTTGGTTTGTGTTGACCTGTCGGCAGATCGTCTTGACCTTGGCCATGACGGCGTGAAGTGCCTTCTTGGCTGGGTAGGTGTAGACGTACCATCGGTCCGTGCCCTTCTTGCGATGGCGTTGGATGCGCCACCCCAGGAAGTCCACGCCCTCATTGATGTGGGTGATTAGGGTCTTCTCCTCTGACAGGTGCAGCCCCATTCTGCTGAGCACCTGTGCTGCCTCTTCCTTGAGGGTGTAGGCGTCTTCCTTCGTGCCAGTAACCGCAATCACCCAGTCGTCCGCGTACCGGCAGAGCCGGTAATTAGGCAGACCGCGGCGACGGCGCTTCGCTCGCTCGTTAGGTGTAGACGCTGGCCCTCCTGGCGCCTGGGCGAAGTGCTCGTCCAGGACGGCGAGGGCGACGTTGCTGAGCAACGGCGACAGGATCGAACCTTGCGGAGTACCGGATCTACTCTCCTTCAACGAGCCGTGTTCCGTGAGGATGCCCGCTTTCAGAAAGGCTTTCACCAGCACCAGGACGCGTCTGTCCCCGATCCGAAGGCGCACCCGGTCCATAAGGGCCGGATGGGCAATCTCGTCGAAGCAGGCCCGGATGTCACCCTCAACCACCCATTCGTAAGAGTGGGAAGTCAAGTGTCTTACCTCGGACACCGCGTCGTGGACCCGATAGTTGGGGCGGAATCCGTACGAGCACGGAAGAAAATCTGCCTCAAAGATTGGTTCCATCACCAGCTTCAGGGATGCTTGCACCACCCGATCGCGGATCGTACTGATTCCCAGGCGTCGACGCTTTGTCGACCCCGGTTTCGGAATCAGTCGCTCCCGTGCCGGAAGCGGCAGGAAACTGCGATCCTTCAGAGAGGAACGCAGCGCGCCGAGAAAACCCTCGACGCCCTGCTGCAGCGAAATGGACGCAGCCGTACGGCCGTCCACCCCAGCGGTTTTGGCTCCCCTGTTACTCCGAACCCGGTCCCATGCGACAAGCAAGAACGCGGGGTCGGTCACGAGGTTGTACAGGTCGTCAAACCGCCGATGAGGATCATCTACGGCCCAACGGTGCAGCTTGGTCTGGATCTCCAGTACCCGGCGCTCGGCCTTCATCAAGGCCCACTCCAGTTCGTCGGTATTCACCAACGCCCTCCCGGCATTCCAGTTCCCTCCCTGCTGACTTGCTGGCCCCCTTCGCCGTGTACGCGCCTTTCGCGCGCTCGGACTACTACGGGGCCTCCGCCCCACTCCACGGCCAACAGCCAGGGCTGTTGCAAAGTCTTTTGATCTTGCGTGGGAGCGCTGGTCAGGCAAGGCCGAGGAGGTCCAGTGGTCGGCGGAAGCCGTCGTAGGACATCTCGCGGAGTCCGGCCGCGATGTTCGCGTGGCCGGAGGCTCGCAGTGTGTTGATCGCGAAGCTGCGGAGGGTGGCCATGTTGTCCGGGCCGTGTCCGGTTCGGACCGTGGAGGCGTCCTCGGCGAAGGCGGTGTCTCGGACGAAGTGGAGACGGTTCTCGATGATCCACTGCGAGCGGACGATCTTCGCGATGCGCTCGGGGGAGGCTTCGCGGCTGGCCAGGTCCGTGATGACGTAGACCGTCTCGCGGCTGCGTTTGCCGGTCTTGCGCTGAGTGCGGTGCCGGACGATCTTCGCGACCTGGACCGCGTGGGGGAAGTCGACGCCGAGGTCGGTGATGGTCAGGGCCTGCACGACGCGGGTCTCCAGGCGTCCGTGGGCATCGGTGCGGTCGTAGAACTTCGCACTCGCCTTCTCCCAGGGCAGGGTGGCGAGTTGGCGGTGCAGGTTCTTCTGGTTGCGCTTCACGGTGAAGGCGTAGTGCGCCTTCTTCTCCTCGACGAGGAACCGGGCGTGATCGCGCTGGCAGTGCAGGGCATCCGCGGAGACCGTGACGCCGGTCAGGTCGTAGGGCGCCAGCAAGGCGTCAAAGCAGGTGATTTCGTTCGTCTTGCCGGGGACCCGCAGTTGGGTGACGGTCAGGCCGGCGCCGGTGATCGCGGCCAGCAGATGGGCGGCCGGGATCTCGCCGTGGCGCGAGCCGCGGGCGCTCTTGCCGTCCACCGCGAGGGTGTCCGCCCCGGCCGGATCGGATCCGAGCAGGTCGGCGAGCCCGCCGGGGCAGGCGGCGTTCAGGACGCGGCGGATGGTCGCCGCACTCGGCGCGATGCGCACGTTCAAGACCGTCGTGGCGCGGGCGCCGAGCCGGGCGAGCGTGTCCTGCGGGGCGCTCGCTGCCCACTGGCCGATCGCGGCGAAGGAACGGGCTCCGGTCAGCACCGCCGAGCAGGCCACCAGCAGCACGCTCACGAACGAGTGACGCTTCCCGCGCCGATGCCGGGGGTCGGCCAAGGTCCGCAGCCGCAGGGCCAGCGGTCCGATCAACCGGTGCTGACGGGTGGGCGACTTGATCAGACAGACGGTGGCAGACTGACGGCACATCGAAGCTCCGGGCGGTGCGGGCGACTTGATCGGTCACCGGCATCAACCGGAGCTTCGTTGCGTACGGACCGGGCCGACCGCGCATCGTCATACCGTCGCGACCTGCGCACTCACGTGATCACCGGGACTTTGAAACCGCCCTGGGCCAACAGCCGACAACGGGCCTGCCCATCACCGCACCGGATGTCCGGCGAGAGGGCGACCGGGAGTGGTTCCCACGTTCACTAGGAGTCGTTCGGCCAGGTCGGCGTCCAGCTCTATCCCGGCAGCATCGCCACGCCTACACCGCAGGTATTCAGCGTGGCCTCTGAGCCGTTTCACCGCGGGCGGCTTCAGAGTCGGCCCATCTCCTTGGAGGACGGGTCGCGTACTGCAACCCCGGCCCATATCCGCCAGGTTGGAGCCGGGAGGTACTGTTACGGGACTTCGGACGCTGATTCACTTTCGTTACGCCTTCTGGCCTTGCTAGCCGGACCCGAGCCGTCTGGCAGTGCCGACTCGTCCCGACGTTGTCGAGGCTGCTTCCCGCCCTCCTCAGCGTTCCCTGAGTTGGACTGCCTCCAGCTTCAACCGGGCCTCTACGGCGGTCCGGCGGTGGGGATTCGCACCCGCACACGATCTCCTAGCGCCTCGTGGCGCACGCGGTGGTTGTACCAGTCGATCCACTCGGCGGTGGCCAGCTCGACCTGGGAGAGCGTCTTCCAGGGGCGCTGGGGTTTGATCAGCTCGGTTTTGTACAGGCCGATCGTGGACTCCATCAGGGCGTTGTCGTACGCGTCACCGACGGATCCGATGCTCGCCGCGATGCCGGCGGCGTCCAGGTGCTCGGCGAGGCGGAAGCTCGTGTACTGCGACCCGGCGTCCGAATGGTGTACCAACTCGCCTGGCTGTATGGGGTGTTGGTCCCGGTCGCGCTGCCAGATCGCCATCTCCAGGGCGTCCAGCACGAACACCGTCTCCTTCACCGTGGCGGCCGACCAGCCCACGATCCGGCGCGAGAAGGTGTCCACGACGAACGCGACATAGACGACGCCGGCGAAGGTCTTCACGTGCGTGAAGTCGGCTACCCAGCAGCGGTTCGGGGCGCCGGCGACGAACTCGCGGTCGACAAGGTCGGGGGCCCGCTCGGCCTGCCCGCCGGGGATCGTGGTGATGACGCGTTTGCCGCGCACCGCGCCCTGGATGCCGAGCTCGCGCATCAGGCGCTCGACGGTGCAGCGGGCCACCGCATGCCCCTGCCGGTTCAGCTCGCGCCAGATCTTCCTCGCTCCGTAGACACGGTAGTTGGACGTGTAGACCTCGTGGATCCTCTCCTTGAGCTCCTCGTCACGCACGGAACGGGCAGAGGGGGTTTCGAGGCGTTTCTTATGGGCGTAGTACGTGGAAGGGGCGATCTGGCAGTCGTGTGCGGTGAGCGTTCTGCAGATCGGCTCGACCCCGCCGAAGCGGTCCCGGTGCTCGTCGATGAACGCTACGAGCGCGTGTGTGGCCGGTCGAGCTCGGCCGCGAAGAAACTCGCCGCGGCCTTCAGGATCTCGTTCGCCCGCTTCAGCTCAGCGTTCTCCTTCTTCAACGCCTTGAGCTGGGCGGACTCCTCCGTCGTCGTCCCTGGACGCTGCCCCGCGTCGATCTCGTACTGCTTCACCCAGTTCCGCAGCGTCTCGCGGGAACCAATGTCGAGCTTGTCCGCCACCGCCTGCAGGGCGGCCGTCTCGTTCGGGTAGTCGCCGCGCACTTCGGCAACCATGCGCACCGCGCGACGGCGCAGCTCAAGCGGGTAACGGGAGGGTCGTGCCATGACTCAATCCTTTCACGGAATCGAGTCTCTACCTGACACGGGGCGGTTCAGGCCAGAACACTGTCAACTCAGTGATCAACAACGTATTTGTCACAGGCGATGTCCTTGCGGACCGTCTCGACGTCGCCGGCAGGACGGACGGATCGCAGCAGCTTGGCGGCCAGGTCCGCGGACAGCTGGGTCGGGGCGCCTCCGGGCAGCAGATCACGCAGCAGCGCGTGGAGCTGGTTGACCGTACGGACCCGGGCCTGGGCCAGGTTGACCCGTCGTTCGTCCAGGGGGGCCAGCGCGGTGGTGTGATCCTCGGGTTCGACGTCGCGTCCGTCTCCCTGCAGACAGGCCACGGTGGCTGCGGCCGCGGCGTCGATCTGGTCGTTCTTGCGCCGCCCGCCCCGGGAGAGCTCACGCACTCGGCTGGTCGCTGCGGCAGGCACGTCGACGACGCTCTCGCCTCGGGCGATGAGCCACTGGGCGAGATGCCGGCCCTGCCCGTTGGCGTTCTCCACCGCCCACTTCCGCTGCGGCCACCGCTTGGCCCAGGCAAGCAGTCGCCGGTAATCCGTCAGGCTCGCCTCGATCCGCATCGTCCCGACCTGCTGGTTTGATTCCGGCTCGACGGCGGTGGCGGTGTGGGTGGACTTATGAGGGTCGACACCGAGCAATATCACGGGACAGTGTTCCTCACGGTCGGACGACAGGGCATCCACGGCCGACACGCCGACTTCCGGAACCAACTGGCCGGGACACGCCTCTGTTGAGTCAGACCGCGAACGGACACCGGACCGGCGACATACCCCGGGAGAGCCAGCCCCTGAGGGCGGCAGACGGTTCACGAGTCACCCGGCACGGTGTCCTACGGCACGCTACGAGCGGCCAACCCGACCGCGTCCCGCTACCCCCATACAAGTCGGCGGTTCACTCTGAGCGTCAACACGAGCCGCCGACGCCTCAGCCGTCGGCGGCGAGGCGGCCCAGCCATTCCCTCAGCAGGTGTTGTTCCGCGCTGCTGAGGGTCGTCTGTTCGGGCAGCGCTGCGCGCAAGGCGCGGGCGGCGCCCGCCGGCCCCGCGTCCTGCACGGACGGCCGTTGACTGGTCACGGCGGCGACCATGGACTCCCGCAGAGTGGTCAATAGGGCCGGGTTGCGCTGGTGCTCCGGCAGGGACAGCCAGGTGAGCACTGCGCCGCGCGCTGTGGCATGGATGACCTGGGCCGCGAGTTCCTCGTCGACGCGGAGCCAACCGCTGGCGGCGAGGCGCCGGATACGGCTCATCAAGATCTCCATACCGGCCTTGAAGGCGGCCGAGGTGGTCCTGGAGGGCTCGCTGTACATCAGTGTGTACAGCGCGGGATTGGCCAGGCCGAACTCAACCGCGACGTCCCAGCCGGCTCTCAGATCCTCGACGGGGTCCCGCGGGTCGGGGTCGACGTGCTTGGTGGCGAGAAATGCGGTGAAGCCGTGCTCGGCCACCGCGTCGAGCAGCCCGTCCTTGTCGCCGAACAGCCGGTAGATGGCCGGCGGCTGCAGGCCCGCCGCTTCCGCGACCGCGCGGGTGGTGACCGCGTCGCGACCCCCTCGCGTCAGCAGGTCGATGGCGGCCTCGATGACCCGCTGTCGGGCCTGTTCGCGACTGATGGCCGCAGCGTCGGAAGCACTGCTCCCGCTAAGTGGACGTGGCGACATGGACCAACGATACCTCTTGTACGATTCCGCCGTTAGTATCGATGGTACGCATATAGTGATTCCACTGGAAACTGGATGCAGGGGAGCTTTGCATGTCTGACCGATTGCGGATCGTCGCATTGGAAGAGCACGTCGTCCTGCCCGCGATCATGGAGGCGTGGTCGCGGTCCGGGGTGCCGGAACTACCGAACCTGGGGTTCGGCGACGGCCCCGTCGCCCAGCGACTACGCGACACCGCGGATATGAGGCTTGCGCACATGGACGACCAGGGAGTCGACGTGGCGGTACTGTCGATCTCGTCACCGGGCGTACAGAACCTGCCTGACTCGGATGCGGTCGCCGTGGCGCGCGACACCAACGACCAGCTCGCGGCGATTGTGGCCGACAACCCCGACCGATTCCAGGCGTTCGCCGCGATCCCGACACAGTCGCCGTCGGCCGCGTCCGCGGAGCTGGAGCGGGCGGTCACCGAGCTGGGCTTCCCGGGCGCCATGCTCTACGGGCGTACCGGATCCAAGCTCGCCGACGACCCCGAGTACGACGAGCTGTACGCCGCTGCGGAGCGGCTGCAGGTCCCTCTCCACTTCCATCCGCAGATGCCTGTGCAGGCGGTGATGGACGCCTACTACTCCAACATCGGCCCCATCGGGACCGCGTTGGCAGGGCCTGCGATCGGCTGGTACTACGACCTGGGCGTGCAGTACCTGCGGATGATCTTCTCCGGTGTCTTCGACCGATACCCCGATCTCCAGGTGATCGCCGGCCATTGGGGAGAGGTCGTGCTCTTCTATCTCGACCACACCGGGTTCTTCGCCGATGCCGGTGGCCTCGCCCGCCCGCTCGCCGACTACTTCAAGCAGAACTTCTGGGTCGCCGGCAGCGGCACCGTCAGCTCCCGCTACCTCCGCTGGACAGCCGAAGTCGTGGGGACCGAACGGATGCTGTACTCCACCGACTACCCCTTCACCTATGGATTCCGCCCTGGTGGCTTCCCCTACGTGGACACCAGCGCCGGCGTCGCCCGGTCCTTCCTGGAGGACGCCCCCTTCACCGACGAGCAGAAGGCCGACATCGCGCACCGCAACTGGGAGCGCCTCACGCCCCGCGCCACAAACCCCACCCGACGACCTGGGCAAGGCCTGCCACACGCCTGACCAAGCCTTGCCATCACGAGGATCGCCGCACCCGACGGCGGAAATGGCGTTTCGTACGACTCTCGGACCAGGTTGCGGCGAGCATCCACCAACGCTGCGCGGTCGAGGGTCGTGTCCCTCGTCGTGGTGTAGGGGATCAACTGACCGTTGTGTTGGTGGTGTTGGGTAGTGCGGGGGCGCTTTCGGGGAGTTCTCGGTAGAGCTCGTCCATGCTGCCTTCGGGTAGGTAGCGGCGAGGGAAGGCGACCCATTCGTCGTGCGTCTCGCAGAGCACGGCGGTGACCAGCCGCAGCAGGGCGTCGTCGTTGGGGAAGACCTGGACGACGTCGGTGCGGCGTTTGATCTCGCGGTTGATCCGTTCCAGCGGGTTCGTGGACTGGATCTTCTTCCAGTGCCGGGGCGGGAAGTCCGCGAACGCGGTCAGGTCCTCCTTCGCGTCCAGCAGCATGGCTTTGACCTTGGGGAACTGGGTGCCGAGCATGTCGGCGACGGTGTCCAGCTGGGTGCGCACGAGCTCCGCGCTGGGCTGGGTGAAGATGGTGCGGATCGTCGCGGCGACCATCTCGCCGGAGTCCCGGTCGATCACGCTGAAGACGTTGCGCAGGAAGTAGAGGGCCTGGTCGATGCGGCGTCGGCGTTCCAGCAGGCTGGGGAAGAAGCTGCCGGTACGGACCTTGGGGATCGCCAGGTCCAGGTCGCCGGCGAGCGTGGTGAGCACCTTCTCGCGGTGCCCGTTGCGGATGTTGGTCCGCGTCGGCGTGTGCTCGTTCCACTCGGCGCCGATGTGGGCACTCGCTTCGGCCTCGATCAGCTCCTGCACCATCCGCTCGGCGATGGCGCGGATCAGCTCGATTCCGTCGGTCGAGCGTAGTGACTCCAGTAGCCGTATCAGCTCAGACTGGGACAGGGCCATCGTGTACTCCTCGTGGTTGAACTGGCTGTTCACCAAGGAGAGTTACGCGGTAGCCCGCCTCCTGTTCAGGGAGCGGTACTCACCCGTGGAAGTGCGCCCCGGGCAGACGCCCGCGCACTCCCAGCCGCTGATCCCGAACACCACGACGAGGGACACGATCCCGTCGAGGAGACTGCCGTCTGCGCCCGCCGGTCGGGAGAGGGTGACGTTCGCGGTGGGTGTGGAGGCGCTGCGGGTAATCCCTCAAGGTCGGCAGATATATATCGGAGCTCGATATATGCTCGACTCATGACACGGCAGAACCCGTCCTTGACGGAACCGCAATACTTCACCCTTGCTGCGCTCATGGACGGTCCGTTGCACGGGTACGGCATCATCAAGGCTGTCGAGCAGACCACCGACGGGCGACTCCGGATCGCTGTCGGCACTCTCTATGGCGCACTGGAGCGGTTGGAGCGGGCAGGACTGGTGGCTGCCGACCATGAGGAGATCGTGGACGGGCGGGCGCGGCGCTACTACCGGCTCACCGAGGACGGCACCGCGACGCTCAGCCGGGAGGCACTGCGGATGCAGCAGGCGGCGGCCGTCGTCATCGGACGCTCGCGGGATGTCGGAGCAGCCCCGGCATGAACCGTTTGCTGCTTGCGGCCTATCCCGAGCCCTACCGTTCCCGGCAGGGAGAGGAGTTGCTGGCCTGCCTGGCCGAGGCCTATCCCGGCCGCTCCTGGCCCCCGCCGCGAGAAGTTGTCGCCTTGGCTCGTGCCGGGGTGCAGGCCCGCGCCCGCGCCGTCGTCGACGACACGGCCCGGCCGTGGTGGCTGGACGGCATCCATCTGACCGCTCTCGTCCTCGCCGCGCTGGCGCTGGTGCCGTACCTGCAGGATGTGTGGCACTGGGCACTGCACATCGATCCCGGCCGACATGCCATCGCCTTCCACTTCTCTGGCTGGTACCCGTGGGCGCAAGGTCCCGGCACGCGGACACGGCTCTTGCCCTACGGGCTGCTTCCGCTGATCTGCCTGATCGCCCTGCTGCGCGCTAAGCCATGGATCGCGCTGCCCGCCGCAGCAACGATGATCTACGCCGGTGCCACGTTCAACAACAACACGTTCTTCGGCGACGAGGGCAAGATGGGCCTGGGCTACTACGGACTGGGCGCCCCGATAACCGCCCGTGACCTGGTGCTGTCGGGGGCACTGTGCACCGCATGCGCGGTGCTGGCGGTCTGCCGTCCTGGCCGGCTGCGGCGCCACTCGCACCGCTGGCTGATCCCCGTCGCGCTCGCCATGTTCGTGACCGGGGGCCTGCACATCATCTCCATCAGCCCGGCCTTCCAACGCGGCCTGTTCGCCCTCGAAGTCACCGCGCTGATCGCCGCGTGGATGGCGACGGCCGCCACCGGGGATTACCGGTGGCTGATCCCCATCGCAGCGGTCGCGCTCATCCGCACGCAGACGATCGTCATCCAGCCGAACAGCTCTATCCAGTCCCTGCCGGACCTGGTCGTCTTCCTCCTCCTGATCGCGCCCCTCCCGGTCCTGGCGATCGCCGCCCAGCGCCGACAGAGCCGGGCCCTCCTCAAATAGGCGCGGATCCCCGACGGCCGGCCGAGCCTGCCCGCCCACCGCGTGCCAGGGGAGGCACGTGAACGAGCTGCCGCTGCTAGGTACAGACCGACAGGGAGAAACGATGTCCCAGCAAGATCCCTCGACCCTGTCCACACCCCCGGACCCCTCCGGCCAGGCCCGGGAGCCACGCCCGAACCCAGACCCGCGCGGACGACACGGCCACGGATCTCAGCTCCGCTGTACCTCCTGGGGTTCCTGGCGGTGTGCCTGATCGCGGTCGGCAACCCGTTCGGGCAGCGGGAAGAGAATTCCCTCTTCTCGGCTGCCGTCGGCGCCAAACCGGCATGGATCCACGACTGGTCGGGGGCGGCCTACGGTTCATCGCGTATGCCACCGCTGGACCAGAGCGCCACACCGACCCTGATCGTGGGTATGGCGGTCATCATGGCTGCCACCCTGGCCCGAAGGGGCTGGTGGCAAGGCTTCGCGGCAGCCGGAGTCGTCATGGTCACGGTCGCAGGCAGGCAAGCAAGCAAGATGTTCCTGCCCCGCCCCGACCTGATCGGCGCGCCTGTCAACCGCGTCGACCCGAGCTTCCCCAGCGGGCACGTGGGCACCGCCGCCGCGCTTCCCCTCGGCCTCGGCCTCGTCGCTTCTCCTCGCATCCGCCCCTACGTCATAGTGACCGGCATGCTGTGGTTCGCCGTCACCACTGGCGCCGTCCTGGCCACCTGCCAGCATCGCCCCAGCGATGTGCTGGGTGCCACCCCTGCTGGCCTGCGCCTGTTACAGCCTCGCGGCCCGGTTACTGCCACCGGCGGCCGACGCACCAGGCACCGTACGGACCGCTCGTGCACTGCCGACCATTGCCCTGGCCCTGGCAGCGGTCGGCGCGCTCGTCGCCGGCACGCGGGACGACTCCATCACGCACACGCTGGTCTACGCGGTGACGGCCTTCCTATGCGCGGCCCTGTTCTGGTTCACCGCAGCGGACGGGCCCGCACACACCGTACGCCGCACACGCCCTCTCCAGGCCAGCCGCACGGCGCGCGATCCACGCGGCAGTGCAGGCATTCCGGATGCTGAGCGTGTTCCGGATCACGTACGGTTTCGGGCCGTGGCGGCCACAGCGCTCACCACGGGCCGCCAGCGGTCCAGTCCCGGTACGCGCAGACCGACGACCTTGCCCGCATCATCGGCGCGGCGGCGGGCCAACGCCGCGGCGATGTCAGGGTCGGTTTTGAAGGCGGCCGCTTGCCGCGGTACATGGCCCTGCCGTGGCAGGCCAGGGTCCGGGTACTCTCCGGCGAGAGCGTGAGGTCCGGGTCAGGCGCCGCGAGGTAGCGCTTGGCTGGGATGTGGAGGGTGACGCGGTGGGCGACCCGCTGCCCGAGCAGGGTGGCGACGGCCGCGGCGGCGTGTTCGCCGTGGGCGGCCTCGTCACCCGGCTGCAGGCGGTGCCCGATGTCGTGGACGAGCCCGGCGACCTGGAGTTCCTCATCGTCCGGGTGGCGCGGCCAGGACAGCGGCGACCTGGAGGCCGTGGTCGAGGATGTCCACCGGATCGCCGCTACGGTCCCGGGTGTCCCAGGCATCCTTGCAGTCGGCCAGCAGGGACATGAGCCCGTCGACGGACTCGAGGGGCATGGGGCGATTCAGGTTCACGCCGCCAGGCTGCCGCATCCGGCCGAACGGCCGGTGTACGGAGGCCGTCTTCGCAGGGGTCGGGACGTCTGACCCGCCGGTCGGCGTCGGCCAGGTCCGTGTTTCGATCACCCGTCTGGTCACCCTCGACCTCAAGTGATCAATCCGGCAGAGCTCCTGAACGATACTGTCCTGCCTGCTTCACGGTCCTGATCACGGGTGCCGTCTCGACGTGCGCAACGGCCGGCAGCGCGGCCACCCGGGTGGTCAGGTACCGGTACAGCTCCCGCTGGTTCGCACACACCACGCTCGCGTACAGGTTGGTAGGCCCGGTCGTGGCGGCGGCGAACGCGATCTCCGGATGCTCGGCCAATGCCTGGCCGACCTCTACCAGATGCGCGGGAGCGACCGAGAGCCAGAGCAGGGTTCGGCTGCCCATGTCGAACATGCGCCAGTCGACGTCGAGGTCCAGGTACAGCACTCCTCGTTCGCGCAACTCAGTCATCCGGCGTCGGACCGTCGTCGCCGACCAACCGATCACCGCAGCCAACTGTTCGAATCCGGTCCGGCCGTCGGTGGCGAGCGTCGCGATCAGTCGGCGGTCACCGTCGTCGAGCCGCACCGGTCCTGGCCGGTGTGACATCGGGGACGGGCGCAGCCGCTCGATCGCCTCCTCGTCCAGCGATCCGAGCTTGCCGATCAGGTTGTCCGGGCCTCCGTAGAAGGCATGCATCACCGAATGCGCGGTCACCCCCTCCACGCGGGGAGTACGGGGGAGCTTGGCCAGCAGCAACTCCTCGCTGTCGGCCTCACTCTCGGCGCGGACCACGCAGGTGATCTCGGTGCCGCCGGAGCTGAGGCTGACCCAGGAGGTGTCGGGACGTCTGGCCAGCGCTTCGGCGACCGGGACCGACGCGGTGGGTGCGCATCGCACCCGCAGGAACCACAGCATCCCGCCCCACGCGGTCGGGTCGATGCCGCCGAGCACCCGCACCGCCCCGGTTGACCGTAGCCGGGCGTACCGGCGGGCGATGGTGCGATCCGACACGCCGAGAACCTCGGCGATGGTGCTGAACGGGGCCCGGCCGTCGATCTGCAGGGCGTGCACGAGTCGACGATCCAGCTCATCGGAGTCAGATTCCACCGATGCGAAGCTAATCAATGTCGGATGCCAACGCAACTCACCCGGTTTCTGGCTCTGGTGGCGCGGCAGGTGGACCGTTGCTCCGGTCCTGACCGGCACAACCAGAGGAGAAACCATGGACACCGACGTCCTCATCGTCGG
The DNA here is from genome assembly GCF_000802245.2 of Streptomyces pluripotens. Classification (NCBI taxonomy): domain Bacteria; kingdom Bacillati; phylum Actinomycetota; class Actinomycetes; order Kitasatosporales; family Streptomycetaceae; genus Streptomyces; species Streptomyces pluripotens. The sequence continues at coordinate 7,305,586 of NZ_CP021080.1, read as the reverse complement.
CGCGGGCCCGACCGGAATGACACTGGCCAACGAGCTGCTGGTGGCGGGGGTGTCGACCGTGCTGGCCGACAAGCTCCCGCAGCGCAGCGAGTTGTCCAAGGCAGGTGGCATGCAGTCCCGCACACTGGAGGCACTCGACCAACGCGGGCTGCTGGAACCGTTGCTGGCCACCGGGGACTACCCGGTCACCGACGGCCACTTCGCCGGCATACCGCTCCCGGCGCACCTTGCTCGGCACCGCTTGCCGTGGCGGTCCGTGCCGCAAGTGGCGATCGAGGGGTTCTTCGAAGAGCACCTCGCTGCACAAGGCATCCACGTCCGACGAGACCACGAATTGGTCGCCCTTGCCCAGGACGCGGACACGGTCACCGCGACCTTCGCCCACGGCGACACCCTCCGCCGCACGTATCGACCAAGCAGCAGAGTGCCGAGCGGCAGGTCTCACCGCATCAGCAACTGTCCCTTTTCATCCGTACGAGGCTGGGGACGTTCACGTGTACGCCGACACCAAGTCCCGCGCATATTCGAACCACCCTGGGCGCGCTGCGCGACGCCCGCCGCGCCTGGCGCACCGAACAGGTCCGCGTCCACGCCGGGCTGCCCGAGCACGACCCGGACACCACCCTCGTCGTCGGCCACTGGACCTACCTCGGCACCGGCTACAGCCCCGGCGGCGCACTCCTCGCCGCCGCCGTCTGGCACCGCAGAGAACTCACACGGCAGTTCGCGGCCGAAGGGGGCTGCGGATGACCACGGCCTCCGAACGGGCGCCGGAGAAACTGCTGACGGTGCCGCAGGTCATGGCCCGCCTCCAGCTCGGCCGCTACGCCGTCTACGACCTGCTTCGCACCCGGCAGCTCGCCTCGATCACCCTCGGCCGCGCCCGCCGCATCCCCTCCCACTCCCTCACCGACTTCATCTGCGCCCGCCTCGAACAGGAAGCTGCCTGATGGCCACGCCCCGCGACACCCCAGCATCCCGCCGAACCCGCGCCAACGGCGACGGAACCGTCTACCAGCGCAAGGACCGCCGCTGGGAAGCCGCCGGATACGTCCTCGCCCCCGGCAACACCCGCCGCCGCGTCCGCGTCTACGGCACCACCCGCAAGGAAGCCCTCGCCAAACTCACCGAGAAGATCGCCACCAGCAATCGTGGCCTGCCCGTGCCCTCCGCACAGGGCAGCGTCGGCGCGTACCTGACGTACTGGCTCGATGCCGTTGCCGTCCACCAGCTCCGCGAGAACACCCACACCCGCTACACCGCCTGCGTCGACCGGTACCTTGTCCCCGGCCTGGGCAAGAAGAAGCTCGCCAAGCTCTCCGCCAAGGACGTCCGCACCTGGCTCAACCAGCTCCGCACCACCTGCCAGTGCTGCGCGCGAGGCATCGATGCGGGGCGTGACGAGCCCCGTTGCTGCGCCGTCGGTTCGTGCTGCCACAAGCTGCTCTCTCCGCTGACGCTGACCTACATCCACTCTGTGCTCAAGTCCGCCCTGGAGCACGCCGTGCGCGAGGAAGAAATCCCGCGCAACGTCGCCCGAAACGCCCGCACCGGCACACCCCGCCCCCGCCGCTTCGAACCCCTCACCGCCGACGAAGCCCGCCAGTTCCTCACAGCCGCGCGCGGACACCGGCTCCATGCCCTGTTCGAACTGGCGCTCCACACCGGACTCCGCAAAGGCGAACTCCTCGGCCTCCGCTGGGAAGACCTCGACTTCGACCGGGCGCGGCTGCCGTCCGCCGCACCTTGCAGCGCACCAGCACGGGCGGACTCACCACATTGCCCACCAAGACCCGGGCCTCCGAGCGCCGCATCGCCCTTCCCGCCCGCTGCCTCCAGTCACTCAAGCACCACCACGAGGAGCAACAGCGTGAACGGCACATGGCAGGCGCCGAGTGGCAGCACAACGGGTACGTGTTCACCACTCCCCAGGGCAGGCCGATCGACCCGACCAACCTCACCCGCACCTTCACCACGCTCCTCCGCAAGGCCGGCCTTCGACGCATCCGCTTCCACGACCTCCGGCACTCGACCGCCACCCTGCTCCTGGAACAGGGCGTCGACCTCGTCGTCATCAAGGAACTCCTCGGACACGCCCACATCGGCGTCACCGCCGGCGTCTACGCCCACGTCCGGCTCCGCCTGCAACGCCAAGCCATCGACACGCTGAGCAACGCGCTCAGGGACGGTCACCCCCCGTCGACTGCTTGATGCGACAACCACGAGCGCGCTGGAGCCCCCGACACCTCGGTCGGGGGCTCCTTCATCCGCTGGCGTTGCCGTCACCACTGCCGTCAAAGCAGCCCCTGCGGCATCACGGATTCTTCAACTACGGCCGGTCGAATGTCTCAACCTTAGTGCGGTATTTCAGCTCGCCATGGACATCGGCGAAGATCTCCAAAATGAAGTCTGGAAGGGCATCCGCAGATGGATTTCCATCACCTCCACGACTACCAGGCTCCGCTTGCCAATCCACCAGATGGACGACCGCGGCATACCTACCGCTGTCGAGTGGGATCTCTACCTTATCCGCACCAGCGTAACTTCCTACGGCTTCAAGCCCGCCGAGTTCCAATGCTCCATCTGAGACGAGGAGATAGGGCTCGGAAGAGACGAGGAGATAAGTCCGCTCGCGTTCACTCAGATTTCCTGGAGCTTCCACGCCGCGCATGGCGACCTGGAATGCCCCATTGCCTCCGATGTTGATCGGCACGAAGGCACCGGCTGCGATCTGGCGTTCGAGGGCAGAGTCTTCCGCTACCTCATCCTCCCACTGATCCAGATCGCTGACGTGGTCGAATGCGCTCGCGCGCCAGACGCCAAACAGGCCAGCACTGGTCACCACGGCGTGAGAGACGTCCAAGTCACGCAACTGCATGGCTCTGCCCCACCTAACATGTTCTGACTGTGATCGAGATGCTGCACACCAGGGCGCCTGGTTGCAGCCCTTACTTCTTCAGTTGTGCCGATATTTGGGACCCGAGACTTCGGTTCACCGAACTATCGAGTGGCCACATATTGCTGACATCATCAAGTCCGCCGAGTTGCAGGTCGATCTTATGGTCGATGTCAGTTCTAGGAACTGTCTGATTTCCAGCTCGACGCCAGACATCGGCAGCGCTTCCCGAACGCTGAACCTTTGTCACAATGAGCTGCGGAGCCGCATTCAGAGCAGCGACCTTTTCGTCAGCCGCCGCAATCTGCTCCGGCGACCAGTCGGGCTTGTAGGTCAGCTCAAGTTTCGCCCCATTGCAATTGTGGACCAGGACCGGCGTAGCCCCCGCCAGCACATAGTACGTGTGCTCGCCGGGCGGCCGTCACCTGCATTTTCGCTGGTCAGCGAATTCCGGCCTGTCCGTAGGTGTACGTGGAAGTGCCGTGCTGTGCGCCCCTGTTGCCGTCGGCGTTGCCGTCAGACGGCTGCGCGCGTGAGGGCGGTGGAGTGGGCTTTGGCCGGTGTCCTGCCCGGGTTGGGGTCGGGCATGGTCAGGGGGCCGTACGCTGGCCCGGCAACTCGGGCAGGTCGTGATCCTGCCCGGAATTTGAACGAGTGGCCCCCTGGCCTTGCCCGACGCGGGCCCCGGCCCGGGGAGGTGGGTAAAGCCCACGGAACCGACCGGCCCCACCTCCGGGCCTACGCCCCGACCAACTCCCCGCCGTCGCCTCGCCGTCGGCCTGGCGTTCGCTGTTCGGGCGCGTCCGGCTCTCCCTGCGCTTCCGGTCGTCCGCTGTGCTGTCTCTGCGCGGCCTGGTCGCTGGCCGGCCCGCGGTGGCGGAGCCGAGAGCGGGCCGGGTGGGCGACCGCGCCGCGCGCGACCCGCATCAGCGGGTCGCCTTGAAGACGTAGAGAAAGTTTGGACGCATCCCGCTTCGACGGTACGCCGTGGCTGTCGGTTGAGCGTTCGGCTGGGCTGCTGGCCTGGTGCGATGGCCTGCGGGTTGTGGGTCCTGTTCCGGCTGGCGGTGGTGGTTCTACTCGGCTCGGGTGACCTCGGCATGGTCGGTGAAGACGCGCCTGAACAGGTCGTGGCCGGTGCGTCCGGTGTGGCGGAGTGCCCAGTCCTGTGCGGCTTCCTGCTCGGGGTGGGGTCCGGATTCGGCTCCGCAGCCGCCGGTGACGCAGAACGCCTCGTAGGTGATGCCCCCTTCGGGCGCGTGGCGGATGGTGTGAACGACGTGCCGGTAGATAGCGCGGGTGCTCACTGGTGCCCCTCCGGGTGGCGTCGCATGTAGACGTTGCAGTCGGTCACGGTGGTCATGTCGCCGACCACGCGGGCCCGGTCGCGTACGCTGGCCAGCTCGGCACAGCCCGCGCAGCCTGCAACGGGAGTCGGCTCCAGTTCCAGGCGCAAGGGGAGTTCGACCGGCGGGGTGGAGTATCTGGTCGGCTCCGTCATGCACATCGCCACCTCTCGAACGTCACATGGTCGACCTCTTGACAGGTTGGTGCTCTAGTTCAGTATTCGAGTGGCCGAAGCGCTCCCGCTACGGTTCGTAGTGCACTAGTGTGCCTCCACTGACAACACGTCAACTCAACGGAGGGGCAAGCCTTATGCCCAGTCCCAAGACGTTCACGAAGATCGCGGATCACTTCCGGGAGCGCATCCTGTCGGGAGAGCTTGAGCCGGGCGCCAAGCTGCCGACGAATCGGGAGATCGCCGGGCAGTGGCAGGCCGCGGCGGCTACTGTCTCCCGAGCTTTGCAGGCCCTTCAGGTGGAGAACTTCATCCGCACCACCCCCCGGGGCACCTACGTCGCCGATGACCCGCGCTGGACCTTGTCGGCGCGGGACCGGCTGGCCAGAGTCCAGCGGGTGAAGTCGTTCCTGGCGGAGGGCGAAACGAGCCGGGTGACAGCCGCCGAACTGATCATTCCGCCACTGTACGTGGCGGAGATCTTCGACCTGGAAGCCGGGGATCAGGTGGTGCGGCGCGAGTGGCTGGCCGGACGGGGCAAGACCCGGACCGTGTTCGCCGTGACCTGGTACCCGGCCCCGTTCGCCGCCCTCGTGCCGGACCTGCTGAACACCGCCCCGGGCCGCAATCACGGACTGTCCGCCCGGGTTCTGGAAGCCACCGGGCGCACGATCACCCACGCCCGCGACGACATGCACGCCCGTCCCGCCGATGCCCGAGAGGCGAGCGCGCTGGGGCTGCCGGTCGGCTCCCCGATCCTGGCCGGCGCCCACCGCTGGTCGGACGCGGAGGGGATCATCGAGTACGGGGAATGGTGCCTGCCGCCTCGATTCACCATCGGCTACGAGTACCAGCCCTGACCGATCCACGCGAAGCGTCCCCGAAAGCCAGCCTGCGGCCTTCGGGGACGCCGTCGTTCACGTACCCGCCTCAGTTGGTGTCGCGGCCTTCGAGGCGTTCGACACGCTCCTCCAGCTCCTCGATCCGCTCCAGGGCTCGTTCCAGCTTGTAGGCGAGATCCGCCACTCCGGCCACCGCCGGGAACTCGTTCCGCGGGGCAGCCGACGCTTCGTCCGGCTTGTCCACCGGCTGCACCGCTACCGGTACCTCAGTGCCGAACTCGCCCCCCACGACGACATACGCCATCGAGCCGTTGCGCTGGTGGGCCTTCTTCATCCTGCCCTCCAGGGCGAGGAAGGTCAGGGCCTGGTCTGCGGATTCCGGGTCGCCGCCGATCGTGTCGACCACCTCGTCCACGGTGACCGTGGCGCCCCTGGCCAGTGATCCGTCCCTGATCTTGCGGACCAGGCGGCCGTGGATGAGCTGGGTGGCGAAGCCGTGGTCGTCCCAGTCGCGTACGTAGACCTCGTCGCCAGGCAGCTCGCCGGGGAAGCGCAGGAGGAAGTTGCCGGCCAGCAGGGCGATGGCGTTGGTGACCACGTTGAGCGGCACCGCGTAGTGCTCCGCCAGGACCTCGCGCGCAGGCAACCTGGCACCGGGGGCCAGAGAGCCGGAGTAGATCTGCTGCTGGAGATCGCCGGCGACCTTCTCGAAGGCGTCCTCGAAGTCGGCCGAGCGCGTGACGAAAGTGCCGCGCCCTTGGCGGGCGATGACCCAGCCTTCGTTCCTGAGCAGCCGGATCGCCTTCTGCACGGTCAGGCTCGATGCCTTGTAGGTCTGCATGAGCTGGCTCTGGGTCGGCAGGAGCTGGCCGGGCCGCAGTTCGCCGTCCCGGATCTGCTGCCGGAGGTCGTCCGCGATGCGTTCGAACGTCAAGCGTGCTTCGTCAGCAGCAGCCATGTCCATCCCTGGTCCCAGTCCGATTCCACCCACCCCGGGCCGCTCGCTGCCTGTCGCGTTTCACCAGTTCAGCGGCCCCAGGGGTCAGGGTAGCCGCCGTATGGATGGACCACCCCACGAACGAATGGAACGCAATAGGGATGGACTTTGGATGGAATGAATGTAGGGTTGCGGCACGCGATCACCCACACGGGTGACTTGCACCCCTTCTACCTGGAGGTTTGCCGTGAAGACCATGCCCATCGACCAGTCCCAGGCCATGCTGATCCTGGCTTCCGAGTCCCGGCCGCACTTCAAGGACCGCGACGGCCAGCAGCCCGCGATCGACCGGGCTACCGGCGCCCACCTGCACCTGGTGGACGTGATGTTCGCCTTCAACGGCCGCGCCGAAGTGATCACCGTGAAAGTCCCGGAGCCGGGTCTCGGCAAGGGCCTGAAGGTCGGCCTGCCGGTCGTCTTCACCGGACTTGTCGCGTCGGCCTGGGAAAACGAGATCAACGGCAAGGACCGGCACGGCATCTCCCTGCGCGCCGACGCCGTCACCGCCAAGGCAGGCGCCTGATGACCGGCAATCGCCTTGGGCTCGCGCTTCTCGCCGTCGCTGTGCTGGTCGCGCTTGGGCTGCTGGGCTGGGCCGGGTACTGCTTCGCCCGCTGGTACCGGGCCGATGCCGAGACCCGGGTCAGTCTGCGGCAGGCGCGGCGGATGCGGTGGGGCTGGAAGCGGCTCGCCCCGATGCTGGGCCTGTCGGTCAAGGACGCCACCCCCACCGTGCTCCAGCAGTACGGCCCGCAGGACCAACCGACCAAGCCGCGTGTGCTGGTGCCGCGCCTGCATACCCGCGCCGACGCCTTCGGCGTCACCGTCACCGCCGATGCCCTGCCGCAGGTCGGGCTCAGCGCCTGGCAGGACGCCGGCGAGGGCCTGTGCGACGCGTGGGGGATGCGGCGCATCCGGATCAGCCAGCCCAAGCCCGGAGTGATCGTCGCGCGCGGCTTCCGCCGTGAGCCGCTGGAGGCGGTGATCCGCTCACCACTGCTCGGCCCGGACGGCTCCCCCGTCTGCCGGCCGGGGCAGTTCGTCTCCACCGATGATGTGCTGCTCGGCTGGGACGAGGACGGCACCCCCATCGTGCTCAACCTCGCCTACTCCGCCCACGCCCTCGTCGCCGGCCTCACCCGCTCCGGAAAATCGATCACCGTCAACACCCTGCTCGCCTACGCCTCGCTCATGCGGGACGTGCGTCTGATCGTGATCGACCCCAACCTCGGTGCGGTCGCGCCCTGGTGGCGTACCGCCTACAAGGTCTCCGACGCCATCCACCCCGACGAGCCGACCGAGATCCTGCGCTGGGTGCGCGAGGAGATGCAGCGCCGGGAGCGGCTGTTCTGGTCCGGCCGTACCGACCGCATCACCGACTTCAGTCGCGAGCTGCCGCTTCTGTTGGTGGTGATCGACGAGGTGGCGAACTACACCCGCCACCCCGACCGCAAGGCCCGCGAACGCTTCGAGGCCGAATTGCTGGCCATCGCCAGCCAGGGCGCCAAGTTCGGTATCCGGCTGTGGCTGCTCACTCAGAAGCCCTCCGCCGACGTGCTCACCACCGCCGTACGAACCAACCTGTCCGCCCGGATCTGCCACCGCGTCGACACCGTCGAGGACTTCCTGCACCTCTTCCCCGACGGCCGGGAACTGGACATCACCGCCGCCGACCGCACCATGCCCCAGGGCGTGTCCATCGCCTCCGTCGGCGACATGTGCACCCCCGTCCGCCTGCGCTCGGTCTACCTGCCCACCGAAGCCTGCTGGCAGATCAACGACCTCATGTGCGCCGAAGGGCTAAAGGTCCGCGAGCTGCCCGCCTCTATCGACCTGGACAAGGTCGCGTGACTGCCGCCTCTTGGTTCCGCTTCGCAGTGATCCCCGGCAAGGGCGTGTAGTCGCCAAACCCTCGCCCCTGCCGGGGCCTCCCTCCCATCCATCCACGGCACACGCGTGTGCCGCAGTGCAGAGAGGTCCCGCCAGCATGCCACCGCACGACCGCACCACCACAATCCCCCGCCCCGAACCGGCCACGGCCGCGCTGCCCACGTTCACCGGGTACCGCGACCTGCTCGGCCTGGTACGGCAACTGTCCTCGCTCGGCGGCTGCTCCCAGCCGATCCGGCTCGAAGGCCAGCGCACCGAGATCGACGCCTTCACCGGCGAGATCCTGCGCGAACTGAAGTCCAAGGAACTTCCCGCCGGACACCTCCTGGTCCGCTGCGGCAACCGCCGCACCACTCGCTGCCCCTCCTGCGCCGAGCTCTACCGCCAGGACACCTACCAGCTCATCGCCGCCGGCCTGCGCGGCGGCAAGAACATCCCCGACCAGGTCGCCACCCACCCCCGCGTCTTCGCCACCCTCACCGCGCCCTCGTACGGCCCCGTCCACAGGCGGCGCATCAACGGCTCCGCCCGCTGCCGCTGCGGACGCACCCACACCAACGGCGACCCGCTCCTCGGCACCCCACTCGACCCGGAGCGCTACGACTACACCGGCGCCGTGCTGTGGAACGCCCATGCCCCGGCCCTGTGGGCGCGCTTCATGCTCCACCTGCGTCGCACCATCGCCGCCGCAGCCGGTCTCCCGCAGCGCCTGCTGCACAAGGCCGTCCGCGTCTCGTACGCCAAGGTCGCCGAGTACCAGCAGCGCGGACTGATCCACTTCCACGCCGTGATCCGCCTCGACGGCCCCGCAGGCCCCTACACCCCGCCGCCCGCCTGGGCCACCCCCGAACTCCTCGCCGATGCCATCCAGACCGCGGCCACCCACACCCACATCGACGGACCCACGCTCAAGAATCGCGCCCACTCCTTCGCCTTCGGCGAACAAATCGACACTAGGATCATCCGGTCCACGGCCTTCCAGGGCAGGACCACGATCACCGAGGGCAAGGTCGCCGGGTACGTCGCCAAGTACGCCACCAAGGGCACCGAAGCCGCAACCGGCACCCTCGACCACCGGCTGAAGAGGATCACCGACCTCTGGTGCGAGTCCGTACCCGAGCACGCCGCCCGCATGATCCGCACCGCCTGGACCCTCGGCGCCCGCGACGACCTCAAGCACCTGAACCTGCGCAAGTGGGCCCACATGCTCGGCTTCCGCGGCCACTTCTCCACCAAGACCCGCGCCTACTCCAGCACCCTCGGCGCCCTCCGGGCCGCCCGAGCCGCCTGGCACCGCCGCCACACCCCTATACCCTCCTCGACCACCCTCGTCATCGCCCACTGGGCCTACGACGGCACCGGCCTCACCCCCGACCTCGAACGCCTCGCCACCCTCATCGGCAGCGGCCCAACGCGCGAACAGGCGGTGGCAGCCGATGCGTGACGACGAACTCCTCACCGTCCCCGAGGCGATGGCCCGCCTCAAGATCGGCCGCTCCGCCCTCTACGACCTCCTGCGCACCCGTCGCCTGGCCTCGCTGACCATCGGCCGTGCCCGCCGTATCCCCGCCCACGCCCTCGCTGACTACGTTCAGCGCCACCTGGAAGAGGCCGCCTAATGATCGCCCCCAAGCGCAAGAAGGCCCGCGCCAACGGCGAAGGCACCATCTACCAGCGCAAGGACGGCCGCTGGGAAGCCGCCGGCTATGTCCTCGCCGCCGACGGCAGCCGCAAACGTGTCCGGGTCTACGGCAGCACGCGGAGGGAAGCCGCCGACAAGATCGCCGAGAAGATCGCGAACAGCAACCGCGGGCTGCCCGTCGCCACCGCAGACAGCACCGTCGGCGACTACCTCACGTACTGGCTCGGCAGCGTCGCCGTCCACCGACTTCGCGAGAACACCCACACCCGCTACGCCGCCTGTGTCCGCCTCCACCTCGTCCCCGGCCTCGGCGCCAAGAAGATCGCACGTCTCACCGCCAAGGACGTCCGCACCTTCCTCGACCGGCTCCGCACCACCTGCCAGTGCTGCACCCAGGGCCTGGACACCGAACGGAAGGAGTGCTGCGCCATCGGCGAATGCTGCCAGAAGCAGCTGTCCCCTTCGACCGTGACCTACGTGCACTCGGTCCTCAAGTCCGCCCTCGAACACGCCGTCCGCGAAGACGAGCTGCCGCGCAACGTCGCCCGGAACGTCAAAGCCGCCGCACCCCGGCCCAGGCGCTTCCAGCCCCTCACCGCAGCCGAGGCTCGCCAGTTCCTCGACGCAGCCCGCGCCGACCGGCTCCACGCGCTGTACGAACTCGCGCTGCGCACCGGGCTCCGCAAGGGCGAACTCCTCGGCCTCCACTGGGAAGACCTCGACCTCACCACCGGAACGGCCAGCATCCGGCACTCACTCCAGCGCACCCGCACCGGCGGCCTCACGCACCTGCCCACCAAGACCCGCGCGTCCGAACGCCGAATCGCCCTCCCCACCGAATGCCTCCACTCCCTCAAGAAGCAACAGGAACGGCAGGACAAGGAGCGAGAGACAGCAGGGTCTGCCTGGCGGGACAGCAGCCTCGTCTTCACCACGCCAACTGGACGGCCCCTCGACCCGGCCAACCTCACCCGCCGCTTCCGCAGCTTCCTCAACCGGGCCGGACTCCGCCGCATCCGCTTCCACGACCTCCGCCACTCGACCGCCACCCTGCTCCTGGAACAAGGTGTCGACCTCGTCGTGATCAAGGAACTCCTCGGGCACGCTCACATCGGCGTCACCGCCGGCGTCTACGCCCATGTCCGACTCCGGCTCCAACGCCAAGCCATCAACGCCCTGGGGGATGCACTACAGGGGAAGCGCCTCGACCATCCGCCCCACACAGCAACAGATGACTGATCCACTCTACGAACGTCGGTGCCCCCCACGAGACCTCGTGGGGGGCACCGACGTCCGGCCCTGTTGCCGTCAGCGTTGCCGTCACACGCCGATGCAGGTCCTTTCTACGCGTCTCCGCCTGCATCAGAAATCGGCAGGTTGAAGAACTGATATACGGCTACTCTCTGGGCTTCCACAGAAGTCACCTGCGATGGTTCAGCCGCAGCAAAGATGTCGACAATCTCTTTCTCTTCGGCAGATCGGGAGAGGACTGCGGCAAAGCGGCCATTATCCATCTGCTGTTGCATTCCGGAGGGAAAGACGTCCGGTCGCGCCCCTTGGCAGCAAAGCAGAAGATCTTCCTTCTCCAAGTCGATTCGAGCACTCAGGAGACACTTGAACAGATTCGACTCAGTGAAGGGCTGCCAGTCTCGACCTGAGAACTTCATTCTCAAGCCCGCCCCTTCGCTATCAAGGATCTCGAATGAGACTGGAACGACTGAGGATCCTCGCCCTACAGCCAGCAGTTCAAGCGATTCCATGCCTCACTCCCGATAGTTCGGATTTGGGATCCACTCTCCTGTTGTTTCATGCCAGCACCCACGTATGTGACACGAATCAATGGTACGCGGAACAGCTATCTCTGCCTCGTTTGCGTGAACATTTCCGGGGATCCTCTTGTTCACGTCAATCCCTCCAGATGCACCTCTGGAGTCGATTACGTAAGTGTGGCCCTTCCGGCTCAACGCGTGAGACTTCGAGGTGGTCGTCGACACGAATCCAGAGTCGGGGGTATAGACCCCGGAGACACCCGCTACGTGCTCTTCTAGATTCATATTGTCTCCCTTGGGCGCGAATCCTCCATCGAAGATTTCGCTGGGATCCCGGGTATCGCTGCGATACACGTCCCCACAGTTGTGAACGAGTACCGGTGTCGCCCCCGCCAGCACATAGTACGTGTGGAGGGTGCCGACGGTGAGGTCGTAGGTCGTCTTGTGCTGGTGGAAGTTGTGGGCTGCGGTGACGGTGACGTTGGTGCCGTCGGGGCGGCGGAGTTGGGTGCCGGGGGTGAGGTTGTGGGCGTCGGTCCAGCGGTGGCGGGTGGTGTCCCAGAAGGGGTGGTGCCAAGTGGTGGTGAGGGTGTGGCGCTGCTGTTTGCCGGTGTGGGGCGGTCCGCGGACCGGGGTGGTGTCCAGGGTGAGGGTGGTGAAGTCGTGGTCGGTGTGGGTGACGATGACCTTCTGGACTTTTTCCGGTGCGGTGACGCCGGTTTGCGGGTCCGTGGCGAGAACGGTGTCGCCGGTCTTGATGTGGCTGATGGGTTTGGATGAGCCGTCGGCCAGGCGGACTCCTGTACTGGCGGTGAAGCTGTGTACGGCGCAGCTGGCGGCTTCGGTGCCGGCGCTTTCGGTCTTCTCCAGTTCCAGGTAGGCGCGTTCGGCGTCCAGGGCGTCGTCGGCTATTTTCGCGGCTTCTTCGGCGTCCTTGACTGCGGTGTAGGCGCGGTCGAGTGCGCGCCAGACTTTGAAGGCTTCGATGCCGACCTTGATGGCTTTGAAGATCTTACCCCAGGGGACGGCGGTCAGGGCGGTGTTGATGCAGCCCATGACGTCGCCCTTGGTGAAGCAGTTGTAGGCGTCGGTGACGCCGATGACGTCCGCGACCAGGCTGAGCAGTTGGTGTTTGAATCCCGACGCTTGTTTTTTCGCGGCGGCGACCGCGGCGTTGGCTGTGGCCTTCTGGCGTGCGAGTGCGCGTTCTTCCGCCCGGGCGTGGGAGGCGGTGTTGCTGACGTCGGCCTTGTAGTGCCTGCCGTAGGCCTTGGTGTTGTTCGGGGTGCTGCCCGAGCCCGGGTGGTCGTGCAGTGCGGGTGAGTGGGGATCGGTGTCGGTGGGAGTGCGGTTGAGGCAGTAGGGGCAGTTGCGGGTCGGGCAGTCGACGAACGGGCAGGCGCCGGAGGGGTCGGAGGTGGTGACGGGGGTGTCGTCGGCGTAGTCGTAGGCGTTCCAGGACTGCGGGGAGCCGGGGGCGAGGATTGGGTCGGGGCTGAGGAACCGGCCGATGGTGGGGTCGTATTCGCGGGCGCCGAGGTTGGTCAGGCCGGTGTTGTCGTCCTGGGTGCCGCCGACGTATCCGCGTTGGCCTGCGGTCCAGGTGCCGGTCTGGTCGCGTTGCTCGCCGAAGGGTTTGTACTGGCGGCGGGTGGTTTTCTGGGTCTGGGCGTCGACGGCGAGGGTGCTGGTGCCCTGGTGGTCGGGGACCAGGTAGGTGAAGTGGCCGTCGGAGGAGTGGGTGGCGACCGTTTGGCCGGCGATGGAGATGTAGCGCAGGCCGTCGCAGGTGGTGGCGTCTTTCTTGAGGGTGATTTCCTCGTCGCCGGTGTAGAGGGTGGTGGTGTCCGGGCTGTGGCGGATCAGCAGGTTGCCGTCGGCGGCGTAGAGGTACTTGGTGTTGCCGGCGCTGCCGGTGGAGGCCAGTTCGGCGAGGTGGTCTTCGTCGTCGTAGGTGAGGGTGTCGGTGCCGGCGCGGGTGGTGCGGGTGGTGACGTTGCCGTCGTTGTCGTAGGTGTAGGTGTTGGTGGTGTTGGAGGTGGGGTCGGCTGGGGTGACCTTGTCGACCTGGGAGACTGCGTGGGCCGGGTGGCTGGTGCCGGGGGTGGAGAAGGGGGTGTAGGTGGCGGTGGTGTCGTGGGAGGTGTCGCCGGAAGGGTCGTGGTCGACCTGGCCCTGGCGGGCGCCGGTGGCGTCATAGGTCCAGCTCTGCCAGTACGGGGAGGGTCCACCCACGGTGGCTGAGGCGCCGGGTGTGGGGGTGGTGGCGCAGTTGTCGGTGGCCGTCCACGCTGTTTTCAGACGCTGTGCCCAGTCGTAGGCGAAGCACTGGGTGTCGCTCTGACCGGTCTCCAGCTTGTCGGCGATCTTGGTGACGTTGCCGGAGGGCTGGTAGGCGTAGGTGGTCTTGTCGGCGATCGCGGCGCCGGACTGGGTGACGAGGGTGTCACCGGTGAGCCGGTGGGTCTGGTCGTCGTAGCTGAGGGTCTGCTGGGCGAAGTTGCCGGAGGTGCCGTAGGTGACCTGCTGGGGTGCGTCGAACTCGGTGTAGGTCAGGCCGCTGACGTAGGCCCAGCCGTTGGTGTCGCCGCCGACGCCGATGGGCCGGTCGTAGGCGTCGTAGGTGTAGGAGACCGTCTCCTTCGGGAGCTTGACGCTGGACGGGTCCTGGTCGGTGTAGGACTGCAGGGTGCCGGTGTGGTTGTAGCGGTTCTGGTGGAGGTAGGTGCCGGCCAGGGCTCCCTCGGCCGAGGGGACGACGAGTTCGGTGGCCTGGATCCATCCGTGGCTGTCGTAGCGAAGGATCTTGCTGGTGTAGGCGCTGCCCGAGGTGCCGCCCACGTAGCGGGTCGAAGAGGTGGGCTTGCCCTTCTTCAGGGTGTCGTAGGTCCAGGTGGCGAGTTCGTTGCCCGGCGCGGGGTCGACGCCGCCGGTGGTGTCGTACTCGGCCTTCTTGCGGCCCAGCTCGTCGTAGCTGTAGCTGATGGTCTTGCCGCGGTTGTCGGTGGTGGACTGCAGCTGGCCGGCGTTGTCGTAGGCGGAGGTGGAGGTGCCGGTGTCGGGGTCGGTCTGGGAGGTGCGGCGGCCCAGCAGGTCGTAGTGGCTGGTCCAGGTGTGTCCGTGGCCGTCGTCCTGGCCGGTCTGGTGGCCGGCGGCGTCGTAGGAGTAGGTGACGGTGTCAGCGGCCCCGGCGGGAGTGCTGCCGTGGTAGCGCAGCAGTTTGACGGTCTGGCCGCGGGCGTCGGTGTAGGTGGTGGTGGGTGTGGCGCCGTTGGGAGGGGTGAGGTCGACGCGGTCGGAACCGGGGTAGGCGGTGGTGGTGCGCCAGGTCTCGGTGGCGAAGTGGTAGGCGATGGAGGCGGTGACGCGGCCCGCGCCGTCGTACGCCGTGCCGGTCTGGGACGGGGTCTGGTCGTCGGCCGCGTCCACCAGCGTGCTGGAGGGGGCACCGCTGTTGTAGTAGGGGCTGGAACTGCTCACCGCCCAGCCGTGGCTGTCGTAGACGGTGTCGGTGATGACCCGGCCGCCGTCCACCGTCGCCGTCTGCGTCTCCCGTGGGCGCAGCATGGCGTCGTAGAGGGAGATGGAGGTGCGGTAGGTGTTGTTGTCGAGCAGGGTCTGGGTGGTGACCGTCGACGGGGCCTTCGGGTCGAGGTCGTAGCTGTATTTCGTGTTGGGGTTGTTGCTGGTGGCGAAGCCCGGGTTCCAGACGGCGGTGAGGCGGCCCAGCGGGTCGTAGGTGCTGGTGGTGGAGTAGCCGGCGGCGTCGGTGGTCTTCAGGTCCAGGCCGCGGCCCGGGTCAAGGACGGTGGTGGTGCTGAATCCGGCGGACTGGCCGGTGACCTTGGGCCGGGTGACCTTGATGGAGGTCGGTGTGGCGCCGGTGGCGGGGGTGTAGGCCGTCGTGGTGGTGCGGCCGTCGGCATCTGTTTCGGTGAGTTCGCGGCCGTAGGAATCGTAGGTGTTCTTCAGCGCGGTGATGTAGTGCGCGGTGCCGTCGCCGGTGACGGAGTCGGCCTTCTGCACCATGGTGACGTCGCCCTTGGTGGGCGGCGCGGTGTTGTCGGTGGAGTTGTCGAAGAAGGTCAGGTCGTCACTGATCAGGTCGCCTGGATAGGACGGGGTGGTGGAGCAGGAGACGGCGACCTGCTGGACCCGGCGCGGGACGGGCAGGGTGTTGCCCGAGGCGTCCTTGGCGTACCAGGTGCGGGTGCACTTGTCGTCCGCCGCGGTCGAGGTGTCGCCGCGGTCGTCGACTGACGTGGGCAGGCCAGTTGCGTCGTCGATGGTGTAGTCGGTCTCGGTGGTGCGCTGGGTGCCGTCGGCTTTGGTGGTGATGGCGCGGGTGCGCTTGATGTTGGTGCGGTGGGCGACGAGCGCGTCCAGGCCCTGTGTGGTCCGGGACTGGGTGGCGGTGGCCGGGGAGCTCCAGGGGTCGGTGATCTCGTCCGACAGCAGGGCGCCGCCGGCTCCGTTGAAGCCTTCGGTCTCGAAGGCCTGGCCCGCGAGCCAGTCCGAGTCCTTCTGGGGGTCGTCGCCGGCGTGGTCGTTCAGGGTGACGCTGCGGGTGCCGGAGGACGACTTGTCGCCGTCCATGCCGCGGAAGTAGGTCTGCCGCTGCAGCGTGATCTTCCCCGGGGAGGTGCCGGTACGTGTCTCCACCGTGCCGTAACCGCGCCATTGGTTCCAGGTCCGGTACTTGGTCTGGGTGAGCGGGTCGTCGTTGAAGTGCCAGGCCGGATCGCCGAGGTAGGTGTAGGACGTTTGGACGGGCAGGCCGCCCGCGGTGGGGTCCTGGGTGGTGACGGAGTTGACGACGAACTTGTTGAACCAGTCCAGTTGCGGGGAGGACTGGCCCGGTGGGGTCCAGTACGACGGATAGCAGCGGTAGGTGTTGTCGTCCTGGCTGGCGGGCAGCACCGTGGTGCCCTGGCGGTGGCACTGGGGGCTGGAGTAGTTGACGGTGATCGTTTCGCCGGACTCGGTGGTGATGGTGGTCAGGCGGTATCGGGTGATCGGCTGGTAGCCGTCCAGGCCGTCGACCCGGTTGGCGAGAGCCTGTCCGGCGAATTTCACCGGGGGCATGGCGAGGCTGCCGCCGTCCTTGCCGGTGTGGGTGATGGACGACAGCCACAGCGCGGGGGTGGTGGTGTCCCCGGTGGAGGGGAAGGTGTGGGTCAGGGACCAGGCGTCGACGTCCTGGTAGGCGGTGCCGACCAGGGTCTGGGTGCGTATGCCGGTCAGACGCTTGGTGGTGAAGAACGCCGGCCCGTGGTTGTCGCAGGTGCCCGTCGAGGAGCAGGTCTGGTCGACGGGGACGTCGGGCCAGTGCGAGGCGTTGGCCGTCGTCATCTTCGCAGCGGCGCAGTCGAAGTTGGCATCGGGCAGGCAGCGTTCAGAGGTGTCGAAGAAGACCTGCGCGGCGGCGGGCGAGGTGGTGTCGTAGACCTTCCCCGCCAACTGCCCGTACTGGATCTTGGCGAGGTAGCCGCCGCGGGTGTACGGGGTGGCGGTCGTGGCGTTGTCACGGCCGTAGTAGCCCGTCTCGGGCGTGTACCAGTAGCTGATGGCGTTGCCGTGGGCGTCGACGACGTAGTCGAGGTTCCACCGGTAGCCCTGCTGGCACCAGGAGGTGGCGAAGGTCGAAGCGTGGCACGGTTCGCCGGTGTCGTTGCCGTAGACCGGGGCGGTGAACACGGAGTTGGTGGTGGCGTCGCCGGAGGCCCAGCCGGGCAGGCGGTTGCGGCCGAAGTAGTAGTGGGTGCCGTCGGCGGTGGTGACGACGAAGTACTCGTGGTCGTTGTCACCGTTGACCGTGTCGGTCTTGATCTCGATCTTCTCGCCGTTGTCGCCCTGCGGGTGCCAGGTGTCCGTCTTGTCGTCGTGGACGAGGGTGTTGGACGAGCCGTTGAGCGAGAGGGTGAGGGTCTGGGCGGCATCCGACCAGCACTCGTCGGCGGTCTTCGGGGTGCCGTTCGCCGTGTCGTCGGAGCAGGACGGATAGGAGCGTTCGACGAATCCGGGTGAATAGTCCCAGCCGTCGCCGATCCAGGAGGACTGGGCGTTGGTTGATGAGGTACGTCCGTCCACGCTCTGCGAGCTGTAGCTCAGGCCGACGCTGGGGACCAGGCTGCCGGGGACGTCGGGCACCGTGATGGGGTACGAGTAGGAGAAGCCGCCGCCGGAGCCGCCGCCGGACCATTGACCGGACGGGGACAGCGAGGTGGCCGCGTAAGAACCGCCGCCGCCGGCGGTGCCGGCCACCGCCGCCAGCACCATCGACGGTGCGGTGGCGGACTTGCGGACCCCGCTTTCGGAGCGCGTGGTGGGCAGTGCCACGTCGGCTGAAACCGTCTGGGACTTGGTGTTGTTGGCGGAGGCCAAGGGGCTTTGGGTACGGCAGGCGGGCTTGTTGGGAGTGGTCAGCGCGCAGGTCGGCAGCCGCACCAGGTGAAGGCGTGTGGACCAGTCTCCGCCGTAGGCGTTCTTGAACGCCGAGTAGTCCAGGTTGAGGTGAGTGCTGCCACCGCGGGTCTTGGGGGCAGGCTGAACGGCGAGAACCACGCCGCGCAGTCCGAGCTTCTGTGCGGCCTTCTGGCCCAGCATGCGCACGTGCAGCTTCGTGCCCGGCCGTGCGCGGTGTCCCTTCTTGGCAGCCGTCAGGGTCACCGGCAGGTGGCCTGCGTGCAGGGCGGAGGCACCGCGGGCCGGCACCGCCACATTGGCACTGCCGGCAGCGGGCCAGGTTCTGCGTGCCTTGCCCGGGCTCCAGCGGGCCATCCGCGGCCCGGCATGGCCCTTGCCCTTGACGGGCGTCACCGGAACGGAGTGTTCCTTCTTCGCCTTGACGAGGTAATTGGGCCGGTGGTCTGCGGCGAGTGCGGCCTGAGCATTGACCAGCCCGGCCAGAAGCCCGAGTGCGGTGATGAAGGCGATCCAGAACCCGGGGACCCTCCGCACCCGCATCGCTCTTCCGTAAATCCGCCACAGCGAATTCCGACGCACCTCTGACCCCCCAATTCAGCGTGACTACCGAAGGGATATTCGATCAGCGTGAAGCCAGATTTCACAGGGCCCCCACAGTATGGATTACGCATAGAGATCACCATGAGCAACACCTGGAACAGTCAATAAATGCCATACCTGGCTTGAATACACCCATGAGATCACCCGCCAGTCCAAGGAATCCCCCAACACATCAGATCACCGACAAGTTGCGCATACCACACATGCGTTACGCGACGAAGCAGACAGATTTTCAGCCACCGGTTGTCCGTGTGACGCAATCGCGGATAGCCTCCTCGCGCCTATCGGCTCTTTTCTCATCGGACGCACCATGGGGGACAGATGTCCGGCGTTTTCCGCCCACGCCACGCGAACAGATCACCCAAAAGGAAATCGCGAATACCGAGCCGTTTTTTGGTCACGGCCGCTGTGGGCGCACTGGTACTGTCTGTGGCGCCCGCTCTGTCCGCCGCAGCGGACGCGGGCGGTACGCCACCGGTCTCCACGCCGGCCCCTGCCCTCCCCGAAGGCCACCCGGTCGGCCCCCTGGGCACCACGCGTGCCGCGGACGACTCAGGACTGACCAAGGGCCAGCAGGCGGCGCTTGCAGCAGCTCAGAGCAAGGCGGCCTCCACCGGTATCCCCGTGAAGGTGGAGGCGCTGACCAGCGAGACCGACACCGTCCAGGCCAACCCCTCAGGCACCGTCACCTGGACCACCAGCCTGCTGCCCGAACGCGTCCGCAAGAACGACGCGTGGGTGCCCGTCGACGCCACCCTCCAGCAGAACGGCGACGGCAGCTACAGCCCCAAAGCAGCGGCCGAACCCCTGACCTTCTCCGGCGGCGGCAACACTCCTCTGGTTTCCATGACCAGCGGCACGGCGAAGCTGGCCTTCTCCTGGCCCCAGGCACTGCCCAAGCCGACCATGTCCGGCGCCACCATCACCTACCCCGACGTCCTCAAGGACGTGGACCTCCAGCTCACGGCCAACACCCTCGGCGGGTTCTCCGAACTGATCGTCGTCAAGACCGCCGAAGCCGCCTCCAACCCTGCCCTGGCCACGCTGGAACTCACCACACACGCCACCGGCGTGAGAGTGTCCGACGACGGCCACGACAACCTGCAGGCCGCCACGCCGGCGGGACAGGTGATGTTCAGCGCGCCCCAGCCCATGATGTGGGACTCCTCCACCAGCGGCACCAGCACCCAACTGCTCGCCGCCCCCGGCGAGGCGGCCGGCTCCGCGTCCGCCGACAACGAAGGTCGGAACGGCGCCTCCGGGCCCGGCATCGGCGCCCGGGTGTCCCGGGTCTCCGACGACGTCACCGGCAGCACCCTGTCCCTGACACCAGACCAGGAGCTGCTCGCCGGTTCGACCACCCACTACCCGGTCTACATCGACCCCACCTGGAACCCGCACTACGCGTCTGGCAGGAAGCAGCACTACGTCGAGACCCAACAGGGCTGCCCGACGGCGAAGAACTACGACTCCACCCAGTACGGTGACCCTGGCGTCGGCTACAACAGCTGGTCCGGCTGCATCGGGATCGAGCGCTCCTACTTCCAGCTCGGCATCCCCTCCACCGTCTGGGGCACCCACATCGTCTCCGCCACGGTCAATGCCAAGGAGAACTACTCGGCCAGCTGCAGCCTCTCCTCCAGCATCAAGCTGTACCTCACCGACGCCATCGGATCCGGCACTACCTGGAACAACAAACCCGGCCTGTCAAGCTACCTGGCAGCCAAGAGCTTCGGTCCCGCCTGCAGCAGCGAACCCTCCGGCGGCTTCTCCGTCACCTCCGCCATCGCCAAGAAGGCCGCCACACACGACTCCAGCTGGACCTTCGCCCTGGTCAACAGCCACGACGGCAGCAGCAACGGCGCCTACTTCAAACGCTTCGCGAACAACCCGTCGATGTCGATCGAGTACAACCACGTCCCCGGCAAGCCGGGTAGTCTGGCCGCCAAGTTCGGCAGCCACTCGGTCGGCTGCGGCACCACCGCCCCGTACCCGGTCATCGGCAAGACCCTGGCCACCACACCACCGACGCTCAACGCCACGGTCAGCGACGGGGACAGGGACGCCCTGGCGGCGACCTACACGTACTGGGTCAACGGCGGCAGTTCCACCACGACTACCAGCGCCGCCGTCTCCAGCGGGTCGAACGCTCCCAAGCAGTTGTCCTCCAGTTTCATGAGCGGGCTGAAGACCGGTGACACCGTGGGCTGGAACGTCCGCTCCAGCGACGGCAAGGACACCAGCCCCACCTCATCCAGCTGCCATTTCACCATCGACCTCACCGCACCCGCCGCGCCCACCGTCAAGGACGAAGACGGAACATATCCCGAGGACTCCCCCGGCATCACTCCCGCCGGCACCCCGGGCCATTTCACCCTCAGCACCAACAGCGCGGCCAAGTTCCTCTACCGTCTCGACGTCAGCCCGCCCACCTCCAACACCCCCTCCTCCGAGGTGGCCACGGCCTCCCACAACGCCGCGACGATCTCCGTCACACCGACCGCTCCCGGAACACACACCCTGTACGTCTACGCTGTCGACTCCGCCGGGAACGTCTCCACCCAGCAGCAGTACCAGTTCACCGCCCTCGGCCACGCAGGCAAGACCTACACCAGCCTCAAGGACGCGTTCAACAACACCGCCGTCACCGACGACAGCGACCAGGCGGCCGCCGACGCCGACGGAGTCGGCGCCACCATGTCCCTGCAGGACCTCAAGGCAGCCGGCTGGCAGCCCGGCGGCAAGATCACCGTGGACGGCGCCACCTTCACCCTGCCCGACTTCGCCTCCGCATCCGGCGACAACGTCATGGCCGCCAACCAGACCATCCAGACGAACGGCAGCGGCAAAGCCCTGGTCTTCCTCGGGTTCTCCACCTACGGATTCGTCAGCTCCCAGCACGCCGCCGACGACTACTCCAGCCCCGCCGTCCCCGACGGCACCTCCGTCAGCGGCACCGAGTGCACCCTCGGCAACGGACAGTACGAAGACTGCCGGGCTGGCGGCCCCTACGGCTCCGTCACCTACGCCGACGGCACCGCCTCCGCCTACCACCTGACCGTCCCCGACTGGGTCTACGGCTCCAACGCCCTGGCCGCCGTCACCCTCCCCCACCGCAACCACACCAGCGGCACCCAAGAGACCCGCAGCACCAACATCTACGCCTTCGCTGTCCCCCTCAAACCCGACGCCCAGATCAGCTCCGTCACCCTGCCCGACCTCAGCGACGCCGCCCGCCAGGACGTCCCCGGACTCCACCTGTTCGGCATGGCCGTCCGCGACACCACCACCGCCCCCAACAGCGCGAAGTGGACGGGCGCGTGGAGCTCCCCCAACGAGGGCGCGTTCAACTACGAGGGCACCGACTACAAGGACCAGACCTTCCGCATCACGGCCGACCCCAGCGTCGCCGGCTCCCGCGTCCGTATTCGGCTCTCCAACGCCCTCGGCCGCACACCGCTGACCATCGACCACACCACCATCGCCACCCAATCCTCCGGCGCCGCCCCCACAACGACACCCGCCGACCTCACCTTCAACGGCGGCAGCAAAACCGTCACCATCCCGGTCGGAGGCGAGGTCTACAGCGACCCCACCGACTACGCCGCCACACCCGGCAAGCGCATCATGGTCAGCCTCCACCTGGACAATGACGTGCCCTACCTCGTACAACACAGCTGGACAAGCGCAGCCACCCAGTACGTCAGCGCCGTCGGCTCCGGCGACCACACCACCGACACCACCACCACCGCCTTCACCGGCACCGGCGTGCAATGGGGCTGGTTCACCGACATCCTCACCGGGATCGACGTCACCACCAGCGGTAACCAGCCCACCATCACCGTACTCGGCGACAACCTCACCGACCCCTTCGCCGCAGGGACCAAGCCCCTCAACGTGCCACGGATCGCCGACGACCTCACCGCCGCTCTCCGAACCAACGACCAAGGCCTCCCCCACTACGGCGTCGTCTCATCCGGCATCGAGAACAACCGCCTCACCAACGAACAGACCAGCCAAGGCGGACCGGCCGTGCTCACCCGCCTGGATCGAGACGTCCTCGCACTGCCCGGCATCAGCACGGTCATCGTCGACGAAGGCCTCAAAGACATCATCACGGGCACCGACGACACCAAACTCGAACAGGCCTACGGCAACCTCATGAACCAGCTACGCGGCTGGGGCATCAAAGTCATCTTCACCACTCTCACCCCCTGCCACGGCTACGCCCCCTGCACCACCGACGCAGACACCAACCGCGTCACCACCAACACCTGGATCACCGACCAAGTCGACTTCAGCACCCCCACCGTCACCTACCTCGACGCCGAACAAGCCGTCGCCACCCCCGACCCCACCAGCGCCGCAGACCCCACACCCCTGATCCTCAACACCGACACCGCCCCCAACGACTTCGACACCGGCGACCACATCAACCTCACCACCGACGCCTACAAAACCATCACCAACACCATCGACCTGACCACCCTCGCCCCCGACAACTAACCACCACCCACCACGCAGACAGCGCCCCCGCACGCAGACAGCCACGCGGGGGCACCGTCGCATCCGCTCAGGCCGATGTGCCGACTTCGCGGCAGTGAACCAGCCGGTGCACCCTGAACGGCTTCGCCCGTTGTCGCCCGTTCAGCGCGGGGCTTCGGCACCGCCGCCGTGGCGGACCCGTTCCAGGATCTGCTCGTGCAAGGCGGCCAAGCCTTCCAGCGGCGCCGGAACGGAGCCCCCTGTGAGGGCGTGCCACTCGTCTGCGTCCGTCTACTGGATGGCGGTGCCGGCACGCCCGTCGGACATCAGCCGGGTTGTGACGGTGCGGTCACCGGTGATGACACTGACCTCGTCCGTCATCGCGACGCCGGGTCCGGTCTTCACCTTGCTCACGAGCTGCTCCGGCTGCGGGGCGAGCGTTCATGGGCAACGGCTGCCCGGCATGTCGGTGAGCGTGGTCTTCTCGTTCACCGACGCTCGTAGGTGGACTTCACCGACACCCATGCACAGACATGGGTGCACCAGTACGATTTGGGCGGCGGCTGCCACTCGTCCGGGCCTTGGTCGCCCTTCGACCGGTTCGAGGCCGCGAAGAGGGCAAGCAGCTGCGGGTACGCCAGGTCATTCGCGAATGCCTTCCCTTCTCCTGCGTCCACGTGTTCGTGCCGATTGGTGGGGTGTCAATCCCCGAGTGTGGTAGTCGGGGCGGTCCACGGGTAGTCGGCGTCGGGCGAAGCGGCTTCTTGCCCCCTGGTCCCAAAACGCCGTTCCTCCTCCCGCTGCGCGGCCACGTCGGGGATGACGGCGATAGCCTCGGAGAAGCGGTGCTGCCAGACCAGCAGTTCGGCCAGGTCGGTTGCGGCCCGCTTGCCAGGCAGCGGACGCAGACGGGCGATGGCCTCCTCGACGCACCCGTCCTGGGCGAGCAGCCACGCGATGGTCAGCTCGCGGTCGTCCACCTCGCCGACCGGCACGGCCTCGACCTCGGCGATCGCTTCCCGGGCAGGTCCCGACTCTCCCCTCAGCCACCACCGGTTGGAACGAAGCCAGAACACCTCGTTCTCCGCGAGGAACTCGGGGCTGCGTCCTTCCGTGAGTCCAAGCGCTGTGCCGTGCTGGCCCTGTTCGGCGAGAAGGATCAAGGCCGCCTGGAGAAGGTTTCCGTCATAGAGGTCGTCGAACGTGTGCTCCACCGCCTTGATGGCGTCGTCGAACCTGCCCTGGCGGATGAGCAGTTCCATCAGCACGTTCTCGTACCAGCCCGGATGCACGGCGGCGATGAGGCCACGCAGATAGGACTCCGCCTCCGACCCGCCCTGCGTGCTCCAGCACCCTCACGTACGGAGTCACGACAGTCTGCTCTGGGAGTCGGCGAGTTCGCGCAGTTCCTCGATCCGACCGTGTCGGGCCAGCAACTCTGCATAGGACTCCACGTTGTTCTGCGGCCCATAGCGACGTGCGGCCACGTCCGCACCGAGCAGCCGGATCGCCTCGTCCACGCGGCCGGACCGTTCCATTACGCGAGCCCCTATGCGGGAAGGATCTCCCAGAGGTCACAGACGCCGGACTGTTTCGGGTCGCGCCGGAACTCCTCGGCGATCGGGGCCAGCAGCTCCAACACCCGCTCGTCGCACCCCTGGCCTTCGGTCATCTCCACCAGGCCCCCCAGCACCCGCCCGCCGCGGAGCTGCGGGCCGAGTGCGCCGATCGCCTCCTCCACCCGCCCAACCCGAACCAGCACCTCGGCATAGTCCCGCAACGCGTCGACCGCGTTCTCCTGCGGCCCCTGCGGACGCGCCAACTCCAACGCCTGGTCGACGCGGCCCCACCGCAACAGGACGTCCGCGCCCACCCGCACCGCCGGCTGCCAACGGGTGGCCGCGAACGGTTCCACCACCGTCCAAGCCCGCCCGAACTCTCCCACCTCGCACAGCTCCCGCACCGCGCCCGCAGCGCAGAACCAGTCCTCACGCTCCCGCGCTGCCTGTACCAAGGCCTCCAGGCCACCGCGTTCGCAGATCTCGTCCACGATCCGCGGCAGGACGCCGCCATGGCTGCCTACCCGCCGTGCCCACGGCGGCGCTCGGGCACCAGCGTCAGATCCACGGCCGAGACGACCGGCCCGTCAGCGCACAGCAGCGCGTCGGTCAGTCACGGCAGCTGTAGTTCCGATCATGGTTGGTCGTTGAGAGCGTGTCGGCGCTGGTGACAGGATTGCGCGGCGGCTTGATGGCGGCGGCGCCAGGCCATCCAGTGCAGGACGTGTTCCGCGTCCCGGACGGGTGGCGTGAGGACGAACGCCCTGAGGAGACGGACGAGTTCGGGGCAGGTCAACGGGATGAGACGGGCTGGGGCGGAAGGGCCGACCGTGGCGGCGGTGAGGGCCAGGACGGCGGACGCGATGAGCGAGAATAGCGACCACCGCATCCAGGAGTTCCAGCAGGTCACCTGCCCCTCGTCGAGGCCGGCGAAGGTCTTGCCGAGCTGGAAGGTCTCCTCGATCCGCCACCTGCGGCAGATCACCTCCACCAGCTGGGCCAGGGTGACGTTCCTGGGGGCCCAGCATCGGTAGAAGGAGATCTCGCCGGTGTAGCGGTGCCGGCGGGCGACCAGAACACTGACGCCGTCGTCTTCGTGTCCGTCCGGGCTGTCGTCGGCTCGGACGTCCGCCCAGGCCCAGTCGTACTCGCGGGTTCCCTTGGTGCCGTATCCGGTGCGCATGCGCATCCATCGGTGCGGCAGCACCCTGCCGATCATCTGTCGGGCGCTCTGCCTGCGGCCCGCGCCGTCGGTGACCGTATGCGTGTGGGAGACACCGACTGTGTAGCCGAGTCCGAACTCCCGCATGGCCTTGCGGAGTTCGCGGCCCGAGTAGACCTCGTCGCCGGCGAACCAGCGTGCCCGGACACCCAGCTCGAGCGCGTTCTTGACCATCGCGATGCTCTGCTCGGGCTTGGTCGCGAACATGACCTCCTCCGGGACGCCGGCCGCGTCGCGGCGTTCCTCGTCCGCGGCCCAGTCCTTCGGGAGGTAAAGGGCCCGGTCGATGACCACCCGCGCCGAGTCGGTCACCGCGGCCAGGTGCACGGCGACCTGGCAGAGCCCGACGCCCCTGATCGCGCCGGAGTACTGGCGGCCGGCGCCCACGCAGCCGGTCGAGGACTTCGCGTCCCCGGTCTCGTCCGCGACCAGCACCACGTCCTGACCTGCGAGTTCCCGCACCACCAGACGGGCGATCTCCTCCCGGGCCCGGTCGTGGTCAAACCGCGCGCGGGACAGCAGGTGCTGCAGCCGGTGGGGGCCTGGGTGCCCCAGCGCCTGAGCCAGGGTCCAGCAGTTCCGGGTGTCCACCTCCGTCAACAAGCCCGTGATCATCTCCGCCGCCGTCGAGCGGGCCTCAGGCCGTGCGAAACAGTCTGCGATCGCCTTCATCGCCGCCTCGAGAACCCGGTCCCAGACCGCCTGGGCTATCGTGACCTCCACGGCCACCTGCTCTTGATACGTCGTCACAAACGTTCATGATCATGGTGGCCGTACCCATGCCCGCATCCACCCTCACGAGCTGCTGACCAGCACAGACGTTGGAACTACAGCTGCCGTGTCAGTTCGAACAGTTCGTCACGCCGGGCGGTCAGACACTCGTAGAACTCGGCCCGGAAGCGTGACGCTTCCGCGAACGCTTCCTGCCGGACATCATGATGCACCGGACTCGCCGGTACGGCCTTCGTCTCGGTCACGTGCACTCCTTGGTCGGAGCACAGGATCAGGCGAAGGCCACCCCCACGTCCGGCGAACCCCTTGGTGAGTGACCCCGTTCGGGACGTTGTTCGAGACCAGAAGAAAAAGAACAAGCTAAGCACGATAGGTGTGACCAAGGCAGGGTTTTGTCACCGAGCCCGCCGGCCGAAGCGCGCCGGACTGAGTATTGCTGTCATCTCGCCTTGAAGCTGTCGGATTCTTACTTCTCCTCATTCACGCTGGCAGACCCACAGCGCAGGCAGAACGGCCGCCCCGATTGTCCGGCTACGGGGTTGGGGTGCGTCGCTGCGGTGACCGCTTTACGCTGGGAACACCGGTTGGAGTCGCCTGCCACCGAGCCGAGAGGGGGCGAGGCCGGTGGTGAAAGTGCTGGTGGCTGGTTTCGAGCGGTACGGCACGACCCCGGTCAATCCCGCTCAGGGTGTCGCTCGGGCTGTTGCAAAGTCTTTTGATCTTGCGTGGGAGCGCTGGTCAGGCAAGGCCGAGGAGGTCCAGTGGTCGGCGGAAGCCGTCGTAGGACATCTCGCGGAGTCCGGCCGCGATGTTCGCGTGGCCGGAGGCTCGCAGTGTGTTGATCGCGAAGCTGCGGAGGGTGGCCATGTTGTCCAGGCCGTGTCCGGTTCGGACCGTGGAGGCGTCCTCGGCGAAGGCGGTGTCTCGGACGAAGTGGAGACGGTTCTCGATGATCCACTGCGAACGGACGATCTTCGCGATGCGCTCGGGGGAGGCTTCGCGGCTGGCCAGGTCCGTGATGACGTAGACCGTCTCGCGGCTGCGTTTGCCGGTCTTGCGCTGAGTGCGGTGCCGGACGATCTTCGCGACCTGGACCGCGTGGGGGAAGTCGACGCCGAGGTCGGTGATGGTCAGGGCCTGCACGACGCGGGTCTCCAGGCGTCCGTGGGCATCGGTGCGGTCGTAGAACTTCGCACTCGCCTTCTCCCAGGGCAGGGTGGCGAGTTGGCGGTGCAGGTTCTTCTGGTTGCGCTTCACGGTGAAGGCGTAGTGCGCCTTCTTCTCCTCGACGAGGAACCGGGCGTGATCGCGCTGGCAGTGCAGGGCATCCGCGGAGACCGTGACGCCGGTCAGGTCGTAGGGCGCCAGCAAGGCGTCAAAGCAGGTGATTTCGTTCGTCTTGCCGGGGACCCGCAGTTGGGTGACGGTCAGGCCGGCGCCGGTGATCGCGGCCAGCAGATGGGCGGCCGGGATCTCGCCGTGGCGCGAGCCGCGGGCGCTCTTGCCATCCACCGCGAGGGTGTCCGCCCCAGCCGGATCGGATCCGAGCAGGTCGGCGAGCCCGCCGGGGCAGGCGGCGTTCAGGACGCGGCGGATGGTCGCCGCACTCGGCGCGATGCGC
Source organism: Streptomyces pluripotens (assembly GCF_000802245.2). Classification (NCBI taxonomy): domain Bacteria; kingdom Bacillati; phylum Actinomycetota; class Actinomycetes; order Kitasatosporales; family Streptomycetaceae; genus Streptomyces; species Streptomyces pluripotens. Next base: position 7,277,386 of record NZ_CP021080.1, on the reverse strand, counting down.
ACGTTCAAGACCGTCGTGGCGCGGGCGCCGAGCCGGGCGAGCGTGTCCTGCGGGGCGCTCGCTGCCCACTGGCCGATCGCGGCGAAGGAACGGGCTCCGGTCAGCACCGCCGAGCAGGCCACCAGCAGCACGCTCACGAACGAGTGACGCTTCCCGCGCCGATGCCGGGGGTCGGCCAAGGTCCGCAGCCGCAGGGCCAGCGGTCCGATCAACCGGTGCTGACGGGTGGGCGACTTGATCAGGCAGACGGTGGCAGACTGACGGCACATCGAAGCTCCGGGCGGTGCGGGCGACTTGATCGGTCACCGGCATCAACCGGAGCTTCGTTGCGTACGGACCGGGCCGACCGCGCATCGTCATACCGTCGCGACCTGCGCACTCACGTGATCACCGGGACTTTGAAACCGCCCTGGAACACATGCGCACCTCGCTGGTCACCGACGCGCTCCGGGCCACCGCCCGGGTCCGCGGCAGCCTCGCCGGCGCCGTCTTCCACAGCGATCACGGAGCCCAGTACAGCTCCCATGATTTCGCCGGCATATGTGTCGAGTTGGGAGTGAAGCAGTCCATGGGTGCGGTCGGTACCAGCGCGGACAACGCCCTGGCTGATTGTTCAACGCGACCCTCAAACGCGAAACGCTCCGTGGCGCCCGCCGCTTCGACGGGGCCCGCGCCTGCCGCCTGGCGGACTTCCGCTGGACCAGCCGCTACAACACCCGCCGACGACACTCGGCGAACGGACAGCAGGCGCCGATCGCCTACGAACAGCATGCAGCTACCCTGACGCTTGCCGCATAACGACACGAACAGGTGTCCATTCCTCGGAGACAAGGTCCGTTCGCCGGCTTCGAGGACCAGCCCTGCGCCTGCCGGGAGGCGTCGGACGGCGACACCGCCGGTGTGCAGCGTCTCCACCTGGTCGCCACCGCGCCCGGCGCCGTCCACGATGTCGCTGAACGCGGTCGACCTGACCGGGGAACGGGTGCGGTAGCGGAACTCCCGCGCACACGCGAGGCTGCTCTGTCGTGCGGGTCCGGCAAGCGAGACGGAAAGGAGTACGCGAGGAACCCATGCCTTGACCCGTGTACGGGCCACCACCGAGGACGTCGACCGCGGTCGACACTGATCGCGCAGGTGGGCGTGGCCGGGTGGTGCTGACACCTGGCTCGCCGCGCGGCAGACGACCCGCCCCGGCGCGGGTCCCCTGCGCCGGGCGGCAGAAGGGGCGGCAGGCACCCGGCAGTTGGCGTGCGAAGGTGCCTCCGGGCGCCCCCCGTTCTCCCTTGTGATGCCCGTCGCCGGGGTGCGACAGTGGCACGGCGACGAGCCGCGGAGCTCACCTCGCCCGACCGACGGACCGAGCGACCCGGAAGCCAGGCATGGGAATCATCCTCACCCGGAGCCGGGGCGGGCCCCACCGGGAGAGCGGCTGTCGTGTCGCGGACGAAGCCTTCGACAAGGGTGTGCTCGGCACCGCGTGCGGACGCCGGATCCGGGCGCCCACCCGGACGACAGCGCGCCTCCGCACGTTCGCGGAGCGCGCCAGGGCATCGACCTGCATCCGGATGTCGCCCGGTCCCCCGCACTCCCGCACCGGTGAGGCCCGCCGATGTGCGGCGGCGGCGCAGCGTCGTGCCACCCTCGAAAGGAACCACCGTGCCGCATGCCAGAGCCTCGGACGGAATCCGCATCGCCTACCAGGTCCGTGGGGACGGTCCCCCGCTCGTCCTACTCGCCGGCCAGGCGAACGACCACCACTGGTGGGACGGTGTCCGCGGCGACTTCTCAGGCTCCCGGAGTACGGTCACCATCGACTACCGGGGCACGGGCGACAGCGACAAGCCTCAACTGTCCTACTCCACCGAGCGCTTCGCCGACGACGTGGTCGCGGTCCTCGACGAACTGGACGTGGACCGGGCGGACGTGTACGGCACGTCCATGGGCGGGCGCGTCGCCCAGTGGCTGGCCGTCCGCCACCCCTGTCGGGTACGTGCCCTGGTGCTCGGCTGCACCTCGGCCGGGGGGCGGCACGGCATCGACCGCGGCGACGGCGTCCGCAGGTCACTGATCCGGTCCGATCCGGCCGAGGCGCGACAGGCCCTGCTGGAGCTGATGTACACCCCGGCCTGGCTCGCAACGCACCCGGGCCCCTACCGCACGCTCGGCGACCGGAGCATGCCGGCGCATGCCCGGCGCGGGCACCTGGTCGCGAGCGACGGGCACGACGCGTGGGACGCGCTGCCCGGCGTCCTCGCCCCGACCCTGGTGCTGCACGGCACCGACGATCTGCTCAATCCCACCGCCAACGCGCCGCTGCTGGCCGCCCGTATCCCGGGCTCCCGGCTGGAGCTGATCCAGGGCGCCCGGCACGCCTACTTCGAGGAGTGCCGCGAGCTCGCCGGCCCACTCGTCCTCGAATTCCTCGACCAGAAAGTGCGCTCCCGGTGACCCGTATCGATGATCTTCCCGTCCGGAGCGAGCTGCGCGGCCAGACCCCTTACGGCGCTCCCGCGCTGGAGGCTCCGATATCGCTGAACGTCAACGAGAACCCCTACCCGCTGCCGGAGCCGCTGGTGCGAGCGATGGCGGAACGGGTACGCGAGGTCGCGGGCGGCCTCAACCGTTATCCGGACCGCGACGCACGGGAACTGAGGGCCGGGCTGGCCGGGTACGTGACCCGTGCCACCGGTCACCCGGTGGGCGCCCGGCAGGTGTGGGCCGCCAACGGGTCGAACGAGGTGCTCCAGCAGTTGTTCCAGGCGTTCGGCGGCCCCGACCGTCGCGCCCTCGGCTTCGAGCCGTCGTACACGATGCACGCGCTGATCGCCCGTAACAGCGGTACGACGTGGGTCCCCTGCATGCGGGACGAGCGCTTCGACATCGATCTGCGCGCCGCGCGCGACATCCTCGCCGAGCAGCGGCCCCACCTCGTCCTCATCACCTCTCCGAACAATCCGACCGGGGCCGCAATCCCCGCCGAGGCCGTGCTGGAGTTGTACGACGCGGCGCAGCGGGCCCGTCCGTGCATGGTCGTCGTGGACGAGGCGTACGGGGAGTTCTCCGACCGGCCGTCCCTGGTACCACTGGTCGAAGGCCGCCCCCACCTGGTGGTCACCCGTACGATGTCCAAGGCCTTCGGCGCTGCGGGGCTGCGCGTGGGCTATCTGGTCGCCGATCCCGGCGTGGTCGACGCGGTGCAACTCGTCCGGCTGCCCTACCACTTGTCGACCGTGACCCAGGCACTCGCCATGGTGGCGCTCGAACATTCCGACACGCTGTTGGGCTACGTGGAACGGCTCAGGTACGAACGCCGCCGGATCGTGGTCGAGTTGAGGGAAATCGGCTACGACGTCGACGAATCCGACGCGTCTTTCGTACAGTTCGGCCCGTTCGACGACACCCGTCGGGCCTGGCAGGCCCTACTAGACCACGGAGTCCTGATCCGCGACAACGGTGTACCGCGTCGGCTGCGCGCCTCCGTGGGAACACCGGCTGAGAACGACGCCTTCCTGCGGGCGGCCCGTGCGGTGCGGCACGAGGCGAGGCCGGCGGGCACCTCCCGCTGACGCCCCTCGCGCGTCATGGGCTCGCCCTCACCCGCCGTCGCAGGGAACAGACCGGTCCGCCGGGTACGAGGCCACACGGCGCAGCAGGCCGCCTCTCGACGCCGTGGTGTCCGTGTAGTCGAGGCCGAACTCCGCCGCGAATCCGGCGAACGGCTCCGACGCCATGAGGGCGCGGTGTACCTCCGACGTGTCCGCGCCGCCCAGCCCCGTGTTGACGTTGAACTCCAGCAGTTTGAAAGCCGATCCGACCCGGTCCAGGTCCGCACGCCCGGGCGTGGGAGGCCCCGCGTGACGCGATCGGGTGATCAGCGCCGTGCGTTCCTCGTCCATCCCGATGGCCGAGCACTACGTGCCGAGGTCCCCGCCGAACAACCGATCGGGCAGCGACACGACGATGCCGAACGGGTCCCTGGCGTCGAGGCCCAGGGATGCCATGGCGTCCCGGCCGCCGAAGAAGGGCCGGGACACCACGTCGTAGGCGGCATGGAACGACGGAGGTGTCCGTGTGGTGGACATCGTCCGCCGGTACCGCTCGGCGCGCTCGCAGCGTCGCACGAACTCATGCGTCACACGGTCCGCCATGGCGTTCCCCACCGTCATGCTCACTCTCCGTCGGTACGCCGCCGTGACGGTTCCCAGTAGGTGTCTCGGGCCAGTCACTCCGCGGTGATGGACACCGTGATCCCGTTCTTGACCTCCGCTAGCCGGTTGACCACCTCACGCGCGTCCGCGCCGTGGACGGTCGCGATCGCGATCGCGTCCGTCGACCGCCTGGGCCGCCCGACGAGGTCACCCGGACGGTAGGGCGTGGTGAGTTGCAGCAACCAGTCGCGCCGCGGAAGCGTGTGGTAGCCGCAAAAGCGGCCCGGCATCGGCGGGTAGATCATGGACCAGCCGGTCGCGGGCCCCTCCGACCGCTCGTGGCCCGCGGGAACGCGGCGCCCCAGCTGCGGCAGGACGCTGGCGAGGAGCAACGAGACCCCGTGTCGGTACTGGAAGGCGGCTTCCGTCCCGGCGCCGCCCGGCCGGCCACCCAGTTCGCAGAAGACCGGGTTCCCGCCGGCATCGAGGAACGCCTCCAGGTGTGTCGCGCCGCTGAACCAAGGGATGCAGCCGAGCACCTGGCGGTTGAACGCAAGGAGCGACTCGCGGTCGGGGCCCTCGTCCAGGGTGTGCGACCTTATCTGCCCGCCCAGCGGGAACGTCTCGTGCGAGTCCAGGTACTGCGAGACGGAGACGGCGACGGGGACTCCGTCGTCGACGACGCTGTCGATGTGGAACTGACGGCCCGCGATGAACTCCTCGGCCTCGTAACGGTCCGTGCCCGCGAATCCGGTGCGCTGGAGGCGGATCAGCTCGTTGCGGTCGCGGACGATGTGCACGTCCATGGAACCGGCACCGTGCACCGGCTTGACCACGATCCTGCAGAACCTGTCCAGCAGTTCCGCCGCCTGAAGAGGCTCTGAGATCTCCGTGAACTCCGGCACCCGGATGCCGTGCGCGGCGAAGTGGCGCTTCATCGCCACCTTGTCGCGGAGGAGCAGCGTGTGCCTCGTCCCGGTTCCGGCGACGCCCAGGGCCTCGCGCAGCCGCGCCGCGGGCAGGAGCAGCCGCTCCTGGGTCGCCACCACCCGATCGAAATCGCGCTCCCCGGCCAGCGCGGCCGACAGCACGGACTCCGGGGACGCATCGATGTCCACGGGGACACAGCGGCTCACCTGTCCGGGAGCCAACCGGGCGATGTCACGGGGTCGGGCGAACAGGGTGACGTCGAACTCGTCCCTCGGGAAGAAGGGACTGCCGTCGGCATACCGGTAGGCGTCGTAGCCGACATGGCTCAGTAGAGCCACCCGCTGGCGCGTCACAGTGTCGTCGCCTTCCTGTCGGCCCGAGTGCCGACACCGGGCGTGCTTTCCCGCTCCGCCGGTGCGGCGATCAGGGCGAGGTGCGCCAGGCCGGCGCCGGTCGCCAGTGCCAGCGCCGCGAACACCAGCAGCCCGCCAGGTCCGGATACCCGGGCCACCACACTGCCGAGCGCGGCCCCGACGGCTCCTCCCAGCGACATGAACGAGCTGTTCCAAGCCATGGTCTCCGCCGCTGTGTTCGCCGGAGTCAGCTCGCCGGCCGTCGCCCACAGGGCCACGAAGCTGGGCCCCAGCGCGACGCCCATCAGCGCCGCGGTCACCGCCAGGACCGCCGTCCCGGTGAAGCTGGCCGCCGCCACCAGCAGGGTCCCCACGCACAGGACGACCAGGGTGACGGGCAGGGTGGCCCTGGCGGACCACCGGGCGGGTAGCGCCCCGAGAACGAGCCCTCCGGCCACGCTCCCCACTGACATACAGCTCAGGAGCACGCCGCTCATCAGCGACATGCCGTGCCGCTGCGCCCAGACGGGAAAGGCCAGCTCGATCGCGCGGACCCCGAGAAAAAAGAACACCGCCGCCGCCATCGTCCTGCGCACCGCACGGCTGCGCAGCGGTCCCAGCCAGTGACGCTCGGTCTGCCGCGGCGGCCCGGACCGGCGCGGCACTCCGCGCAGGAGCAACAGGAGGGTGGCGACCGTGCACAGCAGCGCGGACGCAGCCACTCCGGCCCAGGGCGCCACGGTCACCACCAGGAAGGCGGCGATCGTCGGACCGACGATGAACCCGAGGTCCGTCAGCATGGTGTCCAGCGACAGAGCGGTCGTGCGGAGGGCGTCCGTCGTCATGTCCTGCCAGATCAGCCGGGTCGCGGTCTGGATGGGCGGCGCCGATGTCCCCGAGACGAACGCGACGGCCAGCGTGACGGCGAACGGTCCGCGCACGTGCTCGTTCAGCACCAGGACAGCGAGCGACATCAGGTACACCATGAGCGCGGGCGCCATCCCGTGGGTGTAGCCATGTCGGTCCATGAGCCTGCCCCTCAGCGGGAGGGTCACACCGGCTAGCGCGGTCACCGAGACGGCCACGGCCGCCTGGCCCAGGCCCCGGTAGTGCGCGACCTCCAGCAGCAGGGCGAGCGAGGACACCCCCGGCTTCAACTTCCCCGCGACCGCCGCGACCAGGGTCGGGCCGAACTTCGGCAGGTACCGCAACTGCCGGTACGAGGCCAGGACGCTCATCGGTGCCGGCCGACCGGTTCCATCACCAGCTGGACGCTCTCGCGGACCGCCGTCAACCGCTCGACCAGCGTCGCGTGGTCCGGCGCGGAGACACTCACCCTGACCGGAATGGTCCTCATGCTGTCGGTCGTCGGCACCACGTCGCCCTGCTGGTAGGCCACCACCAGCTTGTCCACGCCGGGCAGTCGCTCCACTGTGTCCAGGCCGCGGATCTCCACCAGCCGGCCGGCCGGCCCGTCGTTGCGGATGGCGTTGGCGCCACTGAGGCGGTCGTGCCGCACCGGCGCCTTCACGATCTTCGGTACCTCGCCCAGTCGGCACACCAGGGTCTGGCGGTGCGGGTCGAGGTCGCTGTGCGCGATCCACGCGTCGATCATGGGGTAGGCGGGCAGACGGGCGCCCAGTTCGATGAGGTAGGCGTCACCGCCCGAAATCTTGATCTCGGTGTGACTGGGGCCGAGATGCACGTCGAACGCGTCGAGCACCTGGCGCACGTAGTCGACGGCGGTCTGCCAGTCGGGATCGTCCTGGGGTATCTGCGCCCAGTCCCAGTAGGGGAACGAGTAGTCCCGGTCGTCGGGCTGCCGGTACTCCCAGATGTCCACCACATGGTGCTCGCCGTCGTGCGAGACGCAGTTCACGCCCAGTTCCCGGCCGCGCACGTACTGCTCGACCAGCCAGGCCTGCACCGGCCGTCCGAAGTGGTCGGTGCGGTGCAGGGATGAGAGGTCCTCGGCGTCCCCGGGCCCGCTCAGCAAGCGGGTGCCGTGCGACGCGGCCCCGGCCGTCTGCTTGACGAACGCGGGGAAGCCCACGGCGTGCGCGGCACGGGCGATGTCACTCGGGTCCTCGACCAACTCGTAGCGGGGAATGCGTACGCCCGACCGCGCGGCGGCCTCCCGCATCTCGGACTTGTCCCGCCGGGCGGCGGCGAGCCGCGCACCGTTGCCGGGCAGACCGAGTTCCTCGGCCAGCGTGTCCGCCTTGTCGACCGCGACGTCGAAGGCGGGGACCACCGCGCGGATGTCGGCGTCCAACTCGGCGAGTCTCGCCCGGATCTCGTCGAGTTCCGCGGCGTAGAGGCTGACAGTGTCACCCAGGGTGTGGTCGGGCCAGCGGGTCTGGATGTACTCCCGGGGCATCGTGTAGACGGAGATCACGGCCATTCCGCGCTCGGCCACCTGGGGTTTGAAGTTGATGCTCGCCCCGACGGGATCCATCAGCACAACAGCGGGTGTCCCGCTCAGTGGGCCGGTCATGATTGCTCCTTGGTGTCTCTCGATGCGGAGGGTCGGGGTGGCCGACTGCCCGCGCCGCCGGGCCCTTCCCAACGGTTTCTCTCGACCGGTTACTTGCCGAGGGTCTACGCCGGTGGCCCGGCCATGGCGTTCAATCCGGTGAGCGCGGGGACTCCCCTCGGCCCGCGGGTCGCCCATGTCTCCGCGATCGTGGGGAGCGGTCGCGTCCCGTACCGACTCCCACCGGAGACGGATGCACGGTCGTCACGTAGGCGCACACGGAGCCGTGGTGGTGCCGCGCGCACACCGCAGACGGTCACCGGACAGGCTGGAGACCGGCCCGGCACTACGGCGTGTACCGGGATCGGCCGCCACCTCCTTTTCCACCTACCGTCGTTGGCGGCAGTACCTGCGGCTCACATCGTGGCGGTCGCCGTACCTTCCGTACCTTCCTCGTGGGAGAAGTATCCGGTCGACGACTTTGTCCCGTCGCTCACGTGGGAGCCTTCCTGGATCTGGTACAGGGAGTTGAACTCCGCCTGCGCGATCGGAAGCTGCCAGAGGCCGGCCTCGCCGCGTACGGCCCTGGACGCGCTGCCGCGCACGACCTTCGCGGTCGGCTCGTTGTGCGCGGCGTGCGGACCGTAGTAGATGGGCAGGGCGTCGGCCGCGCGGTAGGAGGGGATGAAGACGCGGCGGTACATGTCGGAGAGGTTCTTCTCCGACGAGTGCAGGAGCAGGGGGTGGATGAACACCACCGAGCCCGCGGACCCCTCGCAGTCGGTGATCGCCGAGTCCTCCAGGCCCACTTGTGCCGGCGACGAGACCTTGCCCACGAAGTGGCCTCCCGACTCGTGCTTGAAGAGGCCGTGCCGGTGGGAACCGGCGACGACGCGCAGACAGGCATTCTCCCGGGTCGCGTCGTCGAGGTAGATCAGCGTGGCGACCAGATCGGTGTTCGTGTGGGGGTAGAACGCGAAGTCCTGGTGCCACTCGACGACGCTGCCCACGCGCGGCGGCTTCACGTTGAGCTTCGAGTACTGCAGCACGATGTCGGGACCGATCAGTTGCTCCACCGCGTCGAGGAGCCGGGTGTCCTGCGCGATGCCTGCGAAGAGCTCGTCCCGTGACGTCGGGGCCCAGATGCGCCGGGCTTTGGACCCGTCCTCCGGCTCCGCCTCGGCCACACTGGCGAGGTCGGCAAAGGAGAGCAGGCCGTCCACGACGGAGCGGGCCTTCTCCACCAGCTCGCTGTCGAACATCCCGTCAACGACGCAGAATCCGTTCTCACGGTAGAAATCGACCTGGCTCTGACTGAGGATGCTGCCCATCGAATTACCCTTCTGCACAACCATCTCGAAGCTCCCGCAGATTCGTACAGCTCAATTCGTACACGCCGCTTGCCGTATGCCGCAAGACGCGACCAGCCGCCCGGAGAGGCAGCTTGAGTCAGGCAATGCGCACGATTCTGCCGAGCTTCTGCCGGGCTTCTGCCGCTGCTCAATGCGCACTTCATGACCTAGTCTCGACGCAACGCTTGCCCCGCACTCCGCCGCTTGAGGTATCCACTATCGGAGACATCACCGCAGTACGAGCAGTGTCCGGGGAACTCGGTGTGGAGGCGACCCTGAAACGGGATCACTTCACCGCACCTGTCGCCGAGCGCGAGTGACGCCCTGGTATTACTCAGGTCGGCAACTGGCTTCGCCGCTCACGCACTGCCCAAAGGTAACGGAGAAAGCCATGAGATTGCCGACACCAAGAACGATCGTGCTCGGCGGGATCGGTGCCGACGCTCATTCGGTGGGTCTCACTCTGCTGAAGCACGCCATCAACGAGGCAGGCCATTCGATCCACTTTATGGGCACGCAGAACAACCTGGAGGACTTCTTCGAGAACGCGGCGGACGCGGATGTCGTCATGATCTCGTGCATGGACGGCCATCTGCGCCACTACCTGAGAAAGTTCCCGGACCTGACGCTCAAGTACCCGGGCATCGATGCGCTCTGGTACGCCGGCGGAAACCTCGACGTGGGCAGCGCGGAACGGATAACCGGTGAAGCGCGTCGTCTGGGCTTTCGACGAGTGTTCCCGACGTACGTCGACATCCCGACGGTTCTCTCGGTCCTGGACGAGGACCTGCTGACCAGGCCTGCCCCGGTGCGCGGCAAACCCGCCGCTCCCCGGTGGCCCACCCACCCCGGCACGGCGCCGCCCGACCAGCGGCTCACCATGACCGAGCTGCGACAGCAGCGAACCGGGGTGCTGGAGTCCTGGCCGACCGGCGCGCGCGCGAGGGACTTGGCGGACAACGCGGCGTTCCTCCTGCGGCAGCCGTCGTTCGCACAGGCGCACGCGCCGCGCCCCCGGGCGGAACGGCCGTTCCTGGTGCAACCGCGCTCGGGCGTGGCGCTCGCCGCCGCGCAGCGCACGGCGTTCACGGCCCTGCGCCGGGCCGGCGCGGACGTGCTGTCCTACCAGATCGACTCCCTCACCAGGAACAACGAGTACCAGAAGGCCGCCGACGGGATCGCGGAGAGCCGGGAGCGCGGCACCTCCACGCTCAACGGTTTTCCCATGGTGAACCACGGGGTCGACGTTCTCCGACAGATGATCACAGAGGTGCGGGCGCCGCTGCAGACCCGGCACAGCACACGCGACCCACGACTCCTCGCCGAGATCTCGTGCGCCGGTGGCGTCACCGGCTTCGAGGGTGGCGCGATCACGTACAACATTCCCTACTTCAAGGAGTACTCGCTGGCCCAGTCGCTCAGGCGGTGGCAGTACGTCGACCGGCTGGTCGGCCTCTACCGCGAGAAGTTCGGCGTGGTGATCGACCGTGAGTTCTTCGGCACCCTCACCGCGGTCCTGATCCCCCCGAGCCTGGCGATCGTCGTCAACGTGATCGAGGCCATGCTGGCGGCCGGCCAGGGCGTGGGCTCGGTTTCGCTCGGGTACGCCGAGCAGGGCCATCGGTCACAGGACATCGCGGCGATCAGGGTCCTGCGCGAGCTGGGGCAGAAGTATCTGGCCAACCTGGGATATCCAGGGGTTCAGGTCAACATCGTGTTCCAGCAGCACATGGCGGCGTTTCCACCGGAACGCGCGCGGGCGGCGCAGTTGATCGTGGCCTCGGCGACCACCGGTCGGCTGTCCGGCGCGTCTCGGCTGATCACCAAGACTCCGGTCGAGGCGACCACCATTCCCTCGGTGTCCGACAACCAGGAGGGCTTGCACCTGAGCCGCCTGGGCGCGCTCGAGGCGGATGGCGTCGAGGTGGACGAGCGGACGGTACGCGAGGAGGCGACCGTCCTGCGGGCCGAGGTGGACCAGATCCTCGAGAGTGTCCTGACGGCCGGCGGCGGCAGCCTCACGGACGGCGTGGTGAAGGCGTTCGCGCTCGGCCACCTGGACATTCCCTTCTCGCCCAGCGTCTACAACCGTGGCGAGGTACTGACGGCTCGGGACGTCCAGGGCGCGGTGCGCTACCTGAACACGGGTCGGCTCACATTCAGTGCCGACGTGATCGACTTCCATCGTAGCCGCATGAGCGAACGCCGCAGGACCGCGGAACCGCCCGTGCGAAGCGACTGGCAGCTGGTCGAACGTGACGTGCTGCAAGTACCGTCCGGCCACTACAGGAAATGGCCACTCGACGCGTGAGCGACGCGCACACGCGCCAGCGCCGACCGGAATTGCGGGCGAGTCCACCCGGCGTGGTGGTCGACCTGTTCCGCCCCGACCACGCGACATCCCGGCCCGAAGCGTGGAACCTCCCTCGGGTCGCTCTCGTCACAGAAATGGAAAGTCAGGATGGCAAAGGAATTCACGATCCCCAACTCGGCGATCGCGACACTGCTGTCGCGGGAGGTAGACCAGGACGCGGCTCTCGACGACTGGCCGACGGAGGCCCTCGCGACGACCGACGCGGAGATCCTGGCGCTGCGTGACGGAATACGGTCGGCCATCCGCGGGGACGCGGGCAGCGCCGTCGTGCGGGTGGACCCGCGGGGACTCGGCGACCACGACGTCTGCACCCTGTACTGGAACTTCTTCACGGCACTCTTCCAGCCGATTCCGCAGTACAGCTCCGGCGAACTCATCTATCCCGTCGAGGTGAGGGCCGGGGCCTCGGAGACTAGTCACTACTCGAATTCGAACAAGACGGGCAACTATCACACCGACGGCACCCTGCTGCCGCGGCTGCCCGACGCCGCGTTCCTGTTCGGCCTGTCCGCGGCGACGGGCGGGAAAACCCTGCTGATGGACGTCAACGCGCTGGTCGAGCAGCTCGACCCCGCGCACGTCGCCGAACTGAGCAAGCCCGTGCCCTTCGACGTCAAGGACCAGATGGCGGGCGTCAGGATCAAGCGTCAACCCGTCCTGACGCACACGGCGGGCGGCTACGTACTGCGTTATGTCCGCATGTACATCGAGCAGGCATTCGCCACGGAGAACACGCCCGTGCCGCCCGAACTCGTCGCGGCCATGGACGCGTTCGACAAGGTCTCCGCCGTCGCGGCGGAGGACGCGAAGTGCGTGCTGCTGGAACGTGGCGTCGGCCTGCTGTGGGACAACGGACGGATGCTCCACGGCCGACGGCCGTTCCAGGAGACCGGCTCCAGCCGCCGGCTGCGCCGCATCTACGGCGTCGAGAAGGCCGAACGTGCCAACTGACTCGAGCGAAGTTCACGCGCCGCGCCACACCGCGGCGCACAGCAAGATCGTCAATACGAAGGAGAGCGCACCGCATGCCACGTACCGTTGATCTCTCGCACCCGCTGGAATCGGGCATGCCGCACGCGCGCACCATCCCGGCACCCAAGTTCACGCCCACCAGCACGTGGGAGGAACACCGGATGCGGGTCATGCGACTGGACATCCCGACGCATATCGGCACCCATGTGGACGCCCCCTCGCACTTCGTCGAGGACGGCGCCACGCTGGACCAGGTGTCGCCGTCGGCGCTGGTCGGTCGGGCGTACTGCCTTGAGGTACCTCGGGAGGGCGCCGAACCGATCACGGCAGCCGACCTGAAGGCCGCCGTCGACCTCGAACCCGGTGACGCGCTGTTGATCCGCACCGGCTGGGACGACCGCTACAGTGAGCCGGCCTATGTCGACAGGCACCCCTACCTCACGGTCGACGCGGCCGAATGGGCCGTGGCCAAGGGCCTTCGGCTCATCGGCATGGACACGATGAGCCCCGAGATACCGATGAGCATGCGTCAGCCGGACTTCCCCTACGACGTGCACCGCACACTCCTGGGAGCAGGCACGCTGCTCGTGGAGAACCTGGTGCTCAGGGAAATCTCGGACCACTGGTGCACGCTGTTCGTCGGCGTTCTCAACGTCCACGGTGGCGACGGGGCGCCCGCGCGGGCGCTGGCGGTGCTGGACTGAAGGACGGGACGTCCTTGAAGACCGGACCGGCGTCCTCGCCACCTCACCGACCTGGGGTGCGCGGCGCACCGGGTCCGGCGACCGCCGGACTGCGGGCCGAGGCGTGGCCGGGTGCGTTCCGCCGCACCCGGCCGCCCCGTGCCGGGCACCGCGCGCGGCGGCGTCGCGGCCGTCAAGGACATCGTCTTCCCGTCCCAGGCTTCCGTGTCGCCTACCGCATTCCACGCCGCCGGAGGAGCAGTTGGACCCGGAATCGCGCTCCCCTTTCTGCCGGGCTTCTGCCGCCGGCGAATATGCGCTCCTCGATGAGTGTCGACGCAGCGCTTCACCCATATCTTCCTCTGCTTGAGGTGTTCAATGTCAGAGACATTGCCGATGGCCGCCAAGGACCGGCGATCATCCACCGTCGAAATCCTGGACTGCACGCTTCGTGACGGTAGTTATGCCGTGGACTTCCAGTTCACCGAAGGCGCGATCAGAAGTGTCCTGACCGGTCTTGAGGAGGCAGGTGTCCGGTTCATCGAGCTGGGCCACGGGCTGGGTCTCAACGCCGCCGAGTGCACGCCTCATCCCACTCGGGTCTCCGACGCCCGGTGCTTCGGCATCGCGTCCGAGGCACTGTCGAGTGCGAGTTGGGGGATGTTCTGCATTCCGGGCATCGCCGAGCTGGATCACCTCAGGCAGGCCGTGGCCGCCGGCATGCGGTTCGTCCGGGTCGGAGTGGACATCACCGATGTCGCACCGGCCGAGGCCTTCATCGCCCTCGCCAAGGATCTCGGCATCACGGCGTTCGCCAACCTCATGAAGACGAACGTGCTCGGCGCCGACGGTGTCACGGAGGCGGTCCGGCGCTGCGCGGAGTACGGCGCCGACACCGTCTACCTCGTCGACTCGGTGGGTGGATACCTGCCGTCGGAGGTAGGCGAGCTCTTCGAGAAGGTCGGGCAGTCGGTGACGGTTCCGCTGGGCTTCCACGGACACGACAACCTGAGCCTGGCCAACGCCAACTCGCTCGTGGCGGCGACGAGCGGCGCACGGTTCGTCGACACGACGCTCGACGGCATCGGCCGCGGGGCCGGCAACACCGTCACCGAGACATTCGGGGCGGCCCTCCACGCCCAGGGCCGTCGCACCACGTACGACTTCCGGGCGCTCGCGGAGCTGAGCGAGTCCGTCATCCGCCCCCTGGAGCGACTGCACGACGATCGCACGTACCAGCTCGTCGGCGGCATCACCCGAACCCATTCCAGCTTCTTCCCGCTGATCAGCAGGTGCGCGAAGACGGCGAATGTCGACGTCTTCGAGCTGATGGCTGCGGTCGCCGAAATCGACCGGGTCCACCCCGCAGAGGCCATGGTGCTGGAGGCGGCCAGCACCATGGCCGCGCGCTAGTCGTCGTCACCGAGAGCTCCGGTGACGCCTCGCACGGAGCTGTCCGCCCTCCCCCGCCCCTGACCGTTCGCATACCCGGCCCGAGAAGAGTTTCCGTGGAACCGAAAGCCCCAGTGATCCTGCTGATCGACCCCTGTGACACCGGGAATGGACGCGCATACCGAACCGCCATCAGCGATCTCGGTTTCGACGCGCTCTCGCTGTTCACAGGCCTGTCCGCACGCGCCATGCGGCAGGCCGACCTCGACGACGCGATGTCGCTCCGGGTCGGCGACGCGGAGGACGCCGTCCGGCGGGTCCGTGCAACCGGGTTCGACGTACGGGCCGTCGTCCCCGCCAGCGGGACGAGCCTCCACGTGGCCGACGAGATCGCGGCACGGCTCGGCCTGCCCGGCAACGACCCCGATCTGGGCTGGGCGCGGCGGAACAAGGTGGCGATGCGGCACAGGGCCGTGCGAACGCAGGTCCGCGTCCCGGAGTTCCGGCTGGTCCACTCCCCCGGTGAGGTGGCGGCGGCCGCACGGGGCATCGGCTTTCCCGTCATCGTGAAGCAGACGATGGGAACCGGATCCTACGGCGTTTCGGTCATCAGCGACGCTGCGGACCTGGACGAGACGGGCAAGGTGTGGACGGTCGACCCGTCCGGTCAGCCAGTCACCGAATGGCTGGTGGAGCGCTACGTACGCGGACGCGAGTACGCCGTGAACTTCTGCAGCTCCGACGGTGAGCACCGGCTGATCGACATCTGGGAGTACCGACGGCCCGACGACCGCGACTACGACTTTCCCCTGTGGGACATCGTCCAGATCGATGACAGCCATCCCGACCACGGCCGGGTGGAACGGTTTTGCCGGCAGGCGCTCGACGCGTTCGGCATCCGTCAGGGACCGGGACACATCGAGGTCAAGTGCAGCGGTGACGGGGACGACGTCTATCTGATCGAGCTCGCGGCCCGCTTCTCGGGCGGGCCCGCGGTGACGATGTGGTCGAGGCACTCCGACCTGCGGCCGTTCCACGACGCCGTGGAGTGCTTCCTCGGCCGCCGTCCGGGCGTAATCGACGGGGACCACAACTTCACAGCCGTGCTCGGCTCCGTCGTCATCCGCAACGACGACGCGCCCGGCACCCTGGTGGCCGTCCACGGCCTGGACGAACTGGGTGCCCTGCCAGGCGTCGCCGACGTGCTCGCGGGGTTCAGGCCCGGGGACCATGTGCCGATCACCGACCACAGCCTGTGCATCCCCGTCAGCGCCTCGGTGCACGGCCCGGACAGAGCGGCCGTACTGCGCACCATTGCCCTCGCCCGAGAGACGGTCAGGTTGGAGATCACACCCGACCCCGTCGATCCGACGGCGGTGCCACCGGGAGCCGGAGGCTGACAGGGGCGGACTCGACGGTTCACAGACCGGCGAGCGTGTCCATGTCGGCCCGTGTCCCGCCCACGGGCGCCCGGGACGCGGGCCGCCGGGGATCCGACCCCGCCGAGCCGGCATCCCCGGCGCTCCCGGGCGTCGTCCGGTCACCAGCGGGACCGAAAGCGACTACGCCGAAGCCCCGGGGTCCAGCCTGACGGTGTTGCGAAGGTCGCCGACGCCCTCGACACGTGCTTCCACGGTGTCCCCGTCCTGGATGACACCGGCGCCCGGGGTCCCCGTGGCAATCACCGATCCGGCTTCGAGAACCATCCCGCCGGAGAAGTAACCGACCTGCCAGTGGGGGTCGTACATCATCGCGGACACCTGGTTGGACGCGATCGTCCGGCCGTTGACGACGGTGGAGATCCGCACGGCGGAGAGGTCGGGTATCTCGTCCGGGGTGACGATCCAGGGGCCGAGGCTGCAGAAGGTGTCGAACGCCTTCGCCCAGGGAATGTGGCGGGCGTTGACCCGGATCGCGTCCTCGGCGGTCATGTCCAGCACCGTGGTGTAGCCGAAGACGACGGACGAGGCGTTCTCGGGCGCGACGTCGCGGCAGGTGGTTCCGATGACCACGCCCAGCTCGGCTTCGGCGGTGACGCGCTGCGACTGGCCGGGGAGCAGGATGTCGTCGCCGTACCCGATCACCGTGGAGGACGGCCGCAGGTAGGAGCCGGGGGCGTCGGTCGGCTGGCGGACTCCGAGGTCGTCGGCGTGGCGCACGTAGTTCAGGCCCACACCCCACAACTTCGGCGGGTACCGGTAGATCGGCCCGAACTCCGGCTCGTCGCGGGCGGCCGGCACACCGAGGTCCGGCAGCGAGGCGACCGCGGCCGCGAGCTCGGCAGCCTCGCCCTTGCGGATGACGTCCAGCAGGGTGGGGCCGTAGCTGGTTGTCACGGTGGCGTTGATGACACTCAGTGTGGCGATTCCGCCAGGCACCGACACCCCGACGTCCTCACCGGTCTCGGTGCGAAGAGTGCAGAGTCGCACTGTCTCATCCTTCCTGATGTATCCGGATCACGCTGCCGCGTTCTGTCCGGTGATGGCTTGCTGTCCGGAGATCGCGCTCTGTCCGGCCAGGCTGACGATGTTGAGCACCCTGAACATCGCCACGTCGTGATGGTCGATGCGGCGAAGGAGGCCCAGAATGACGAGGTGGTAGATGTCGTCGGCGCATTCCGCGGCCGTCAGACCCATCGTGGCCGCCACCTCCGGCACCGACCAGTAGCCGCCCGACTCCCGTGACGACCGGCGGGACATGGTCGCCACCAGGTCCCGTTGGCGGCCGCTCAGCGCGGCGACGGTCCGGTGGACCGACGCGTAGGCGTCCGGTCGTCGATGGCCGCCGTGGGGTCGTCGCGCGACGGTGAGCGGATCGGTGGTGAGCTGGTGGGCGAGCTGCCGCAGGGAGTAGACCAGAGTCCAGTGGGCAGCGGACTCGAGAGCGGCGGGAAGGCCGTCGAGCGCTCGGCAGATCCGGACGACGTCCGCGAGCATGCCGTCGTCGGGGCGGAAGGCCGGCTGAACGCGCTTCGTCTGGGCCAGCAGCAGCGCCACCGACGCCACCTCGTCCAGGTCCGCCGTCTCGGCGTCGGACGGGGGCACCGGAAGCGGCGCTAGAGGGAAGAAGGTGTCGAGGGGCATCTCGCCGGGCTCTCTCGTCGTGACGAGAATCCGCAGCCCGGGGCATGCGGCCGCGAGGTCGGCCGCGAGGTCCGCCGACTCGTCCCCCGGCCAGGCCCCGTCGAGGACGAGGAGGCTGTCCGAGTCCCCGATGGTATCGGCGAGGCGCCGACGGCTGTGGCGCCAGAAGTTCACGCCCTCGCGCGACCACGTGGGTCGCGCCGCAGCCACCACCGGTGCCCCGCCGCGGTTTCGGAGCTGGTCGTCGTCCAGGGACAGCCAGTGGACCGTGGTGCGCCCGGTCGTCTCGAGTGCGTGCGCCACCTCCCGTGCGAGCCGCGTCTTGCCGACGCCCTCGATCCCGATGATCGTGACCAGACGGTGGTTCTCGGCGCCGAGCATCGCCGTCAGCGCCGCGACCTCCTGTTCTCGGCCGATGAACGGGCCGCTCACGGCCGGCTCGGTCGACCCCGGCGGGAAGCCGAGCGAATGGTCGTTCACGAGCCGTGTCATCTGGGGAGCACTGAGGCCGAGGGCGTCGGCGAGCAGACGCAGGGAGTCCGCCCTGGGGTGCCGCACCCTACCGTTCTCCAGATCGCGTATCGCGCGAACGCTGAGGCTGCTGCAGCGCGCCAACTGCTGTTGGGACAGTCCGTTGCGCAGTCGCAGGTCGCGCAGTCGCCGCCCGAAGGATGTGGCCCCGCTCCCGCCGTCGTCGGCCCAGCCCTGACGGAGCCCCACCGGGGTGTCCAGCTGGGTCGACTCATCGGCGGCGACGGCCGGTTCGAGGCGCAGGGTCATCGGCGTCTCCCGTCCCGAGGACCGAGTGGTGATCCGGCCGATTCCTGACACCGATGGTGTTTCCATGGCACGTGCTCCTCGGGGCCGCAGCTGCGACCCGGTACGGGGCCGCGACGGCGGCCCCGGATCGGTATGACAGACAGGGCCGTGGCTACGGCCCCGGACAGGTCTCTCTCAGGGAATGCGGATCGGTCTCAGGGGCGCAGCAGGTTGAACATCTCGGCCCGCAGCGCCGCGTCCTCGCCGAAGGCCCCGCGGTAGGCGGTCGAGGTCATCTGAGCGGCCGCCTTGATGCCGCGCATCGTCATGCACAGGTGCTCGCCCCTGGCGATGACGGCCACGTCCTCCGCCCCGCTGAGCTGTGCGATGTCCTCGGCAATCTCGGAGACCAGCCGCTCCTGAACCTGGAGCTTGTGCGCGTGCCGATGGGCGATCCGGGCGAACTTCGACAGGCCCAGCAGGCGGTCGGTCGGCCGGTAGGCGATCGTCACCGAGCAGTTGAACGGCAGCAGGTGGTGCTCGCAGAGCGACCAGACCTGAATGTCCGAGACGATCACCAGTTGCTTGGTGTCGACCGACTCGAACAGGGTGCCGACCGAACCCGGCTCGTAGTTGATGAATTCGCGCCACCAGCGGGCGAACCGCGTCGGCGTATCGCGCAGTCCGTCCCGATCGGGGTTCTCCCCGATCTCCTTCAGGAGCTGCCGGGCGAGTCCGACCAAGGGGTCTTCCTCGCGCGGCTCCTCCGAGTCGACGTCACCCTCCTGCACCCAGGTCGTTACAGACATTCAGGCACCTTTCCAGACCAACCGGCACGGCCGTTGTTCGAATTCTGAACGGTCGGCTGGCCATCACCAGCCGACCGGGGTCCTCAGGGCCGGTACTCGGCCCAGGTCTTGGGGGTTTCGGAGATTCGCACGGATGTCAGCTCCGGGAACTCCTTCGACCACCGTTCGTAGAGCCACACCGCCAGGTTCTCGGCGGTGGGGTTGTCGTCCACCAGGTCGTTGAGGTGCCGGTGGTCGAGCGTCCGGTCGAGCCACGCCTTGAAGGAGGCCAACTCGCCGTAGTCACGCACGAAACCCGTCCGCGTCAGTTCAGTCCGGTCGGCGCTCAGCTCCAGCTCGATGACGTAGTTGTGGCCGTGCAGCCGACCACACTGATGTCCCTCCGCCAGACCGGAGAGCTGATGGCTGGCAGAGAACTCGAACTTCTTCGTGATGCGCAGCGTCATGTCCCCGATTCACCTTTCCGCTTGTTTCAGCCACGCGTTCAAACACCCCGCGTGTCGCCCCACAACAAGGTGTGCAGGCGTGTTGTGAGATTCCAGCCCCGTGCGATCACCGCGTCGGCCAGCCCGGCCATGTGCCGGCTGATCTCGGCCCCGGTCTGCCCCTTGGGCATGATCCAAACCGAACCGAGGGTGAACTCCTCGACCAGCGCGCCCACTTCGTCCAGGTCGTCGGTGTTGCGGCAGACGAATTTGAACGTGGTGCCTTCCGTGACCGCGAGGCTCCTCAGCGCGCTCGGCACGATCCGCCGTTCGACCGAGTCGCCCGAGTGGGCCAGCTTCGGGGAGACGTTGAAACGGACTTTGGCGGCCACCAGGGCCGGATCCGGGGCGTGCGTGCCGTTGGTCTCGATCTCGATCTCCAGGCCTCGTGCCGTGAGCAGCTCGACCAGCGGGATCAGTCGGTTCTGCTGACCGAGCGGCTCCCCGCCGGAGATGACGATCAGCCCGACACCGAACGCGAGGAGCTCCTCGGCCACCTCGCGGACGGAACGGCGGTGCAGCTCCTTGCGGGGGTCGTACGCGACCCCGGAGTCGCCCGCCCCGGTCCAGTCCCATGTGTAGGGCGTGTCGCACCACGTGCACGACAGGTTGCAGCCGCCAAGTCGCAGGAACGCGCATCTGCGGCCCATGGATCGGCCCTCGCCCTGGACGGTAGGACCGAAGATCTCATTGACTACGAGTTCCGTTTCCACCCGGCACCGCCCCCCTTCGTGTCGAAGCCACCGGTGCGGCGGTCGGCGCCGGTCACCGCGGTGTCAGCGCTTCGCGATAGTCCGTCGGGTCCGTGATGCCGAGATCCGCGAACGCTCCGCGTCTCTCCACGCACGCCGCACACGCACCGCAGTGGATGTCCTCACCGCGGAAGCACGTCCAGGTCTTGTCCCAGGGCACGCCGAGCCTCTGGCCGAGGGCGATGACTCCGGTCTTCGGCAGTTCGATCAGCGGAGCCAGCAGTTCGACCTCGGGCGCGAGCGAACCCTTGGTCGCCACGCGCTCCATCTCAAGGAACAGCCGCAGGAACTCCGGGGAGGTGTCGGACGGGCCCACGTCCTCGGCCATGACGCCGAAGGCGACGGCGTCGGCCCGCACGGTGACCGCCAGCGCGAACGCCACCGACAACAGCACGGCGTTGCGGTTCGGCACGATGTTGGGGTTCCCGCCGACCGGCCGGTCGGGGCGCGGCACGCTGACGGACGGATCCGTCAGCGAGGATCCGCGCATGACGCTGCGCAGCGAGCGCAGATCGACCTGCTCGTACGGCGCGCCGAGCCGCTCCGCTACGGCCGCGGCGAACTCGAGTTCCTTGCGGTGGCGCTGACCGTAGTCGACAGCCAGTACATGGAGCTCGTGGCCCGCGGTCGCGAGGTGATGCGCCATGGTGACCGAGTCGATGCCACCGGACACAACGGCAACGATTCTGCTCATGTCTCAGGCCACCTCCACCGAGTCGGGCGAGACGCCGAGCTTCTCCAGGACCGTCCGCCGCGCGTATGCCGGCGGCAGTCCTCGGCCACCACCGGCCGGAGCGGCCAGGGGCTCGATCAGCGTGTCGGGGTCGGTCTCGAAGAAGAAGACCAACGACAGCAGTTCCTCGTCGGGAGCCGCCGGGCTGGGGGGCAGCACACGGTGCTTCAGCGCCCGCCAGCGCCCGTCGGTCCACAGTTCCATCAGGTCACCGAGGTTGACGACGAGCGAGCCCGGGCTGTACGGCGGCGAGAACCAGCCGTCCTCCTCGTTCCACGCCTGCAGTCCGCCCACGCCTCGCTGCCGGCTCAGCAGCGTGACGGTACCCAGATCGGTGTGCGGCCCGTTGCGGAACTGTCCGCGGGCGACCTGCCCGATGCTCGCGTACGAGGGGTACCAGCTGGCGTTCTGCGTCCACGTCGCCATCCGCGCCCGCGAGGTGAAGAAGTCCTCCGGCAGGCCCAGGGTGACGGCGAGCAGCTGGTTGACCTGCTCCACCACCCGCGCCATGTGCGTCGTGTACGCATCCGCGGCCGCCCTCAACTCGGGCAGCTCGGCCGGCCAGCGGTTCGCCGGGTAGTTGAGGCGGTCGCGCCGCTCGTCGCCGGTACGATGGGCGGGCCCCACGTAGAACGACTCGTGTAGGTCCGGCGCGCTGGGGGCCTCCTCGCCCTCGCTCACCGGCACCCCGACCCCACCGGGTGGATGCATTTCGAGCCATCCGCCGTCGTACGCGGCCTCGATAGCGTACTGGGCCTTGACCTCCTTGCGCAGGGCGAAGAAGCGCTTGGCGGTGGCCCGGAAGTCGTCCATCACGGCTTCGGGCACACCGTGCCCGGACACGAGGAACATTCCGGTGCCGCGCAGCGCGGTGTCCAACTCCGCTGTGATGGAGGCGCGTTCGGTGTCGGACGCCGTGCGCCACGCCTCAAGGTCGACTTCGGGAATCTTGCCTGGCACAGCCGTGGCCTCTCACTTGCTCCGCGCGAGTACCGGGCCCACGCACGTACGGATGATGTCGAGACCCTCGTCCAGGTCGTCGTCGCTGATGGTCAGCGGGGGCAGCAGCTTCACCACGTCGCCGGCCGCACCGGAGGTCTCCATGAGCAGCCCCTCCTCGAAGGCCGCGACGCACACCGCGCGGGCCGCTCCGGGCGTGGCGAAGCGCAGTCCGGCCGCGAATCCCCGGCCCCGCACCTCCAGACCCGCCTCGGGGTGCTCGATGGCGATGGCGGCCAGGGACGCCGCGATCCGCTGCCCTCGTTCGCGGGTGGACTTCTCCAGCGTCCCGTCGCTCCAGAACGAGCGCAGTGCCTGGGCACCGGTCACGAAGGAACCGCTGACACCGCGGAACGTGCCACTGTGGTCGCCCGGCTTCCAGACGTCCAGCTCCGACCGGATGAGGGTGAGTGCCAGAGGAAGGCCGAAGCCACCGATGGACTTGGACAGACACACCATGTCGGGCGTGATCCCGGCGTCCTCGAAGCTGAAGAAGGATCCCGTACGGCCGCAGCCCATCTGCACGTCGTCCACGATGAGCAGCACCTCGTGCCGTGTGCACACCTCGACGAGGTCGCGCAGCCAGTCCGCGTCGGCGGACCTCAGCCCACCCTCGCCCTGCACGGTCTCCACGATGATGGCGGCGGGCCGGTCCAGGCCGCTGCCCCCGTCCGACAGCAGCCGGTCGAGATGGCGCGGGCCGGACTCCCCAATGCCCGGGTAGCCGTCGTAGGGCATCGGGGTCGTCAGGGTCAGATCCACACCGGCGGCCGCACGCTTCGCCCTGTTGCCGCTGACCGCGAGGGCTCCGAGGGTCATTCCGTGGAAGGAGTTGGTGAAGCTCACCACCGACTGCCGTCCGGTCACCCGTCGGGCGAGCTTCAGAGCCGCCTCGACCGCGTTCGCACCGCCCGGACCGGGGAACACCGTCTTGTACGGCAGCCCCCGCGGTGTCAGGACAAGGTCCTGGAAGGCCTGGAGGAAGTCCCGCCTCGCCACGGTGAACATGTCCAGCGCATGCGAGACGCCGTCCCGGGCGATGTAGTCCAGCAGGGCCTGCTTGAGGAAGGCGTTGTTGTGACCGTAGTTGAGCGCGCCGGCGCCCGCGAAGAAGTCCAGGTAGGGCCGACCGTCCTCGGAGAACAGCCGGCTGCCTTCCGCCCGGTCGAACACGACCGGCCACATCCGGCTGTAGCTGCGAACCTCGGAATCGAGATCGTCGAAGATTGTCATGTCGTCCTCCGTGCCTGGACCACGAACCAGTGCCGGTCGAGCCGGACACCACGGTCGCTGCCTGCCGACGCCGCATAGCGCTCGAACGGAACCCGGTCCGCCACCGTGTCGTAGTCCTCGAAGATCGGCACCTGGCGCAGGAACCTGTCGAGCTCGACCGGCGAGTGGTAGAACTCCTCGGTCCGGAAAGCCTTCTCCAGCACCACCGCGAAGCCGGCGGCGGTGAGCTCCTCGACCACTTCGTCCATCACCGGCCTGCCGTCCCAGCGGCCGTAGAGCTGGCCCCGGCCGAAGGTCTCCTTCAGCTCGCGGACGTCCGTCTCGCCGATGCCCATGTAGATCAGATGACCGCCGGGCTTGAGCACCCTGCGGAACTCCCCCGGGAACAACGGCCCACGCCGGCACGTGAGGACGTCGGCCTCGCCGTCGGGAAGGCCGGTACGCGAAGCGTCGCGCAGCTCGAACCTGACGTCGCCCAGGCCCGCCTCGGCGCGCTTGCGCTCTGCGGAGTCCCGCATGGACGCGGACATGTCGATGCCGAGCACGCTGCCGAACGCCGGGGCGATCCTCAGGAGGTTGCGCCCGTCGGCACAGCCGACATCGACCAGTCGGGCACCGGGACCGCCCAGGCCCCTCGCCAGCTCGTCGAACACGGCCTCCGGATCACCGTCCGGGAAGACGTCGGTACGCAGATCCCCGCTGGTGTATTCGCCGAACTCGTCAGCAACCCGCGAGTAGAAATCCGGGTTCATCATCACCTACCTAGGTTTGATCGAACCGGCAGAGCCATTACGCGGATCCGCTCGGCATGCGGGTCGTCCTGTGTTCGACCGCCGAAGGAGAATCCCGCGTTGAAGCGTTACCAGCCACGCGCTGTGATCGCGGTGCAGCGATTCTTACGCGGATCGGGATCGCCAACAATGTCCGTCCGTACGGACTTCTCGGGCAAGTCGGTGCACGTACACGTGCCGCAGGGGCAACGCACCGGGTCCCGGTCCTGGGTGCGGTGATCGAGGTGACGCCGCAGAATCCTGTCCGGTCGGTCACGCTCCGTCAGGTTCGTTACCCCGCACCGTCGATACCATTCCGACCACCTGCGAGGGGGATCCGGGGCGGGTCGTGCGCGGTCCCGCCTCGCGACTCGCGCATCGGCGCACGGAACCCGCGGCTGTCGAGCGGGGATCTCCCCTCGGGCCGACGCGGTCCGGCACGTGCCCGTACGCCACCGCGAGACCCTCGCAGGACGTTCCGCATGACCCGGAACCGCGCGGAAGGGGAGACCGATCCGGAAGCCGACGAGGCCGCCCCGCCCGGTCCGTTCAGGCCGCGACGGCTCCGTGGCGGGGGACGAGTGCAGGAGGCAGCCGACGAGCGGCCCCGCCGCCAGGACCACCATGTGCGGGGTACCGGGAGAGCCTTCGCAGAGACCGCCGCCCGGGGCGGGCCCGGTCGGCGCCCTCCCGGGAACTCCGGCGCCGCACGGCCGTACGCGAAGGCGATCGGGAGGGCAGAGCTACTCAAGCAACGCCTCTACGGCACACGGAGGATGACTCCCCTTCAGGAGCTGTCCCGTCAACGTCACCTATGCGTACGGGAATTCATTGTCCGCCTGTCCCGTGCCCGAGTCACGAGGGCGCGGCAGTCCCGTCAGCGCGGCGGCCGGCTCCGCTGTCACCACGACGTCCCGTTCGTCGTTCACGACGGCACGGCCGTGTCGGCGGGCCCGCTCGACCTCATGGATGCCGTGCGACGATCGAGCAGGTTCCGCCGACGGGTCCGCGGCGCCGCACGGCCGGTCGCGGGTCGGGGCACGGCTCGACGGCAGGCCCCCGCGCCTGCTCGTCCTCGCGGATCACGCTGTGGTCGGCACTCCGGATCCCGGCCGGCCCCACAGCCCCGCCGTCGCGCCGACCTCGCTGACGTGCCCGGACCGCCTCAGGCCGCCTCGGGCCACCTCGGGGCGGACCGCGCGCCGGAAGCGGCGCGCGCCGCCCCTTCGGTCAGCGGCGGATCAGATGTAGCCCGCCCTGACGGCGTGGGCCACGGCGTGGGCCCGGTTGCGCAGGTGCAGCCGCGCGGTCAGCCCGTGGATGACGTTCTTGACCGTGCGTTCGGAGTATGTCATCTTCCGCGCGATCTCCGCGGTGTCGAAGCCGTCAGCGACCAGCCGCAACACGTCCGCCTCCCGCGGTGTGAGCCCTGGGGCGGCGACACCGGGGCGTCCGGCGGAGTCCCGGTGCAGGGAGCTCACCTGGCTGATGAGCCGTCCGAGCAGGTCCGCGGGCAGGTCTCCGTCACCGCGGGCGGCCGCGCGTACGGCCTGCTCCAGGCGGGCGGCCGTCGCCTCGTGGCGCCACACGATGGCACCGATTCCGCACTCGATCACATCGAGCAACTCGTCCTCGCGCAGTGCGCCCACCACGAGGACGGCCCGGGCACCCTGGTTGCGCACCACCTTGCGCAGCCGGGTGAGGGTGGTCTCGTCCAGCGTGTCGCTGATGAAGAGGGTCACCGTGCCGGAGCCGGCGGCCGACGCGTCCCGCAGTTCCATGTCCGGGTAGCGGCGCAGCTGGGCCATGGCCCCCTCGCGCGAGATCGGGTCCCCGGCGTACACCGTCACGGGCACCCGGGCCGCCGACACGGTGGTGCCGTCCGCCGTGCCGGCATGTGTGGTCCGGATTGAGTTGAGCACTTTATCCCCTGTCCGCGAGCCCGCCACTTCTGTGGGGTCAGAGGCGGGCGAAGGTTGTCCACCCTCGTGTGGCGCCGTGACCAGCACAATCGTGGAGCACCACGACACGGACCACGAGATCGGTGGTCCGGAACCACGACACCGAGATTCGTGATGCAGGGACCGGCATTCCGGTTCCTCGTACAGTTAAGTGATCACGGTGGCCCTTCTCACGGTATGGGCATGACATCGATATCGGTCGAGCCCCCGTCATGGTGGGTGAGGACGTTCATGTCCATACAAGGAGGCAGGTATGGCCCGACCGGCATGTGCACTACGGGAAGCGGCACGGCTGTTGGCCACCGCGACCGAGCGCGCTCGTGCGGGCGCCGGCCGTCTGGTCCTGCTGCGCGGTGCCACCGGCACGGGCCGCACCACGGTCCTGGAGGCCGCCGCCGAGGACGGCATGCGCGTACTGCGCGCACGCTGCTACGTCGGCGACGCCGCGGTCCCCTTCGCCGCGATCCTGCAACTCCTCGGCCCCCTCGCGGTGTTCGCCGATCTGCCCTTAGACGGCGACGAGCGGGTGATCGGCGCCGGGCTGTGGCGGACGTTGCGCTCGTACGCCGAGGAGTCGCCACTGCTGATCACCGTGGACGATGTACACCTGGCCGATCCGGCCTCCCGCCGCTGGCTGGTGGAAACCGTCCGGCTCATAGACCGGCTGCCCATCGTCCTGGTGGCCACCGAACGCAGCCAGTACGACGTGGATCCGCCCGCACCCGGCCTCGCCCACTCCCTCTCCCCCGCCCTCGTCACCACCCACACCCTGACCCCGCTGTCGGACGACTCGGCGGTGGCGGCCGTCCGCTCGGCCTTCCCGGACGCCGACAACTCCTGGATCGCGGACTGTGTACGGGCCGGCGCGGGCAACCCCCTGCTGCTGCGCGCCCTGTTGGACGACCTCTCTGACGGAAGCCATCCCGTCGTGCCGGACACCTCGGCGGCGCTGTACCCAGGCGCGTTTCCGGCGGCCGTGCAGTGGTGGCTGGACTGCGCCGGGCCGGGCACAGCAGAGGTGGCGCGGACGCTGGCGATCCTGGACGAGGGCTGGAACCACAAACCCGCCCCCGGCACGGGGGGCCACTCGGCCGTCCACATACCCTCCCTCCTCGCCGAACTCTCCGACGCCGACCCGGCCCGGGTCACGGGCTGGATCACCGCGATGACCTGCCTCGGGCTGCTGCGCACCGACGACATGGGCCGCGCCCGCTACGCCCATCCGCTGCTGCGGGACGCAGTGCTCACCGGTGTGCCCGCGGCCCGACGGCGCGCCGCGCACCGGACGACCGCCGAGATGATGCTCCACCACGGTGCCTCCAGCGACCTTGTCGCCCGTCAACTACTACTCATCGACGCGGTGAACGCGCCCTGGGCACTGCCGGTGCTTCAGGACGCCGCTTCGCTGGCGTTGCATGAGGGGCAGATCGAGGACGCGGTGGCCTTCCTGCGCCGCGCCCTGAACGAGCCCCTCTCCGATGAGGTCAGACAGCGTCTGCTGACCGAGCTGGGGTCACTGGAGTACGCGGTGCCCGGGTCCTCGGCCGCGATCCTGAGGCTGACCGAGGCCCTGCGGCTGCCTGGTCCGCCGCAGGAACGAGTGCGTGCCGCGGTCGCCCTGGGGACCGCGCTGACCGGGCGGGGCAGGACCCGCGCGGCGGTCGAGGTGCTGCGCTCCCTCTACGACGGGCTCGCCGACCGTCCGGACCTGGTGCGCATCCTGCGGCAGGCGTGCCTGCAACTGTCCGACAAGGACCAGGCGGTGCGGCAGGAGGCGTACGAGCGGCTGGCCGACGTGGCCGAGCACTCGCCGGTGTCGATCAGCGCGGCCGGTCACGCGTTCCTGGTGAAGTACTCGGTCACGGCGGGGCTGAGGTCGGCGAAGGACGCGATGCTGCGCCTGCGCGGTCTGCTGGCGGAACCGACCGACCCGCTGTCCGAGCCGTACCTGCTGGGGACGGCCGCCGTGGTCGCCCTGTGGGCCGACGAACTCGACGAGGCCGAACTGCTGGTGGAGCGCGGCCTGGCCGGACAGCGGCCCGACGTTCTGCACCCCATGCACGAGGCGCTGCTCAACACCCGGATGGACATCGTCGCGGCACGGGCCGACTACGCGACCCTCCTGGCCGATCCGCCGCCCGTCTCCGCGACCCCGACCAACGCCCATGCGCACGCGGTGACCGCTCTCGTGGAGACGGGTCGAGCCCTTGAGGCCGAACACCTTTCCGACACCTTCGACTTGCGGACGGCGCCGGAGTCCTGGGAGCTGAACCGGTTCCTGTACGCACGCGGGCGGCTGCGCGCCGCGAACGGCGACCCGGCGGGAGCGCTGCACGACTTCCTGGAGTGCGGTCGGCGCGAGTCGGCCCGCGAAGCCTTCAGCCCGGTCGTCACTCCCTGGCGCACGGCCGCCGCCGAATGCCATCTGGCGCTGGGCGTGTCGCGGGAGGCGCTCGCCCTGGCCGCGGAGGAACTGCGTCTGGCCCGGGTGTGGAACACCCCCCGCACCGTGGGCCGGGCGCTGCGCGTGCTCGGCACCGCGACCGGCGGGCGCCGCGGTCTGGAACTGGGTCAGGAGGCGGTACGACTGCTGCGGGACGGCCCCGCCGGACCGGAGCTCGTTGCGGCGCTGCTGGCCCTGGGCCGTCAGCTGACCGCCTCGGGGGAGTCCTCGCGTGCCCGCGACATCCTGCGGGAGGCGGCCGTGCTCGCCGAACGCCACGGAGCCGTAAGACTGCGGGACCTGGCGGAGGAGGCGCTGCGGGTGGGCGGCGCGCGACGTGCGGCGACACGGACCGGCGCCGCCGCGCTCACCGACAGCGAGCGTCGTATCGCCGAACTGGCCGCGGAGGGACGCACCAACACGGAGATCGCGGATCTGCTGCATCTGGCCCGGCGCACCGTGGAGACCCATCTGACCCACAGCTACCGCAAGTTGGGTATCCGACGGCGCGGCGCCCTGAGTGCTGCCCTGTCTGGGAGCGACACGGCGGGCACGTCTCAGGTCGGCGACCTGGAGGACGCTCGGTGACCTCCCCTCGCAACCTCAGGAACCGTTGTACCGACCCTGCTGAAAGAGATCCGGGCCGCCTGCCCGCGCCTCGACGCCACGTTGGCGACTTCGCCGACATGATGCGCGATCTACGGGGCGAGGAACTGCCCGCATGGATGGACCGCGTCCTCGCAGACGACCTGCCCGCCCTGCATGGGACGCTGTGATCTTGATGGCGGGCTGGGGCCTGCCCCGGTAAGTTAGCGATCTTCGGGCGGTGCCAACTCCCGGAGTCCTCGAAGGCGAACGTCCATGATGAACCTCGACCGATCCCGCGCCCGACTTCGCCTCGACGCCGCAATAGATGGCCTGGCAGTCACCTTCCGGGGGATGACCGCCCACCCCGACGAGCATAACTGCGACTGCCACTGGGGCAGCGCGGACACGGCGGACCAGGTCGTCGTGCACCAGCGGGCCCGGCCTTCCTGCCCTTGCCGCGCTTCTTGCCGAACACGCTCCACCAGCGGTTGTCCCGGCAGATCCGCCACGCAGTCCAGTCCGCCATCATGGCCCCGCCGCCGCGCGCTTCGTCGGCCAGGAAGCGGCAGCCGAACTACGGGTCGTCACGGTGCGCGTCGAGCAGCATGTTCGTGCGATACGCCTCCTCCAGCATGGCGTCGGTCACCGGCTGGTCAAGCCGGCGGTGGTAGGGCCGTCTGGCGAGCTTCAGCACCCGGCACGCAACCGTGACGGGCACCCCGTCCCCGGTCAACTCCTTCACGAACGGGTAGATCCCTTCCCGGCAGATGCGCCTGCGACAGCTGGGCTGCGGCCCGTCGCAGGACCTCGTTCTCCTGGTCCAGCAGCTTGATCCGCCGACCCGCTGCCCGCAGCCCTGCGCTCTCCTGACTGGTCGTTCCGGATGTTCCGGGCATCCCTTCCCATAACCGGCTGACACCCACCCGCTGCCATCCCACCACCCCGTCACACGACCATCACGTGCCCCTGACGGAGCCGGACACCCTTCAGTCACGATTAGATTTCGGCCAGTCTCCGGCCCCTTGCATCGGCCCTGTGTAATCGATTTCAATCCCTCCTGCAACACGACGATGTAATCGATTCCATGAGGGGGCGGAGCCGCGATGGCAAGCATTAAGGACGTCGCTGCCGAGGCAGGGGTGTCCGTCGCCACGGTGTCGCGCGTCCTGAACGACCACCCGTCGGTCAGCGCGGACGCACGCACGCGCGTGCTGACCGCCGTCGAGGCGCTGGGCTACCGTCCGAACGCCGTCGCCCGGTCGCTACGCACCGACCAGACCCACGCCCTCGGCCTGGTCATCAGCGACGTACTCAACCCGTACTTCACCGAGCTGGCCCGCTCCGTCGAGGAGGAGGCACGCGCGCTCGGCTACAGCGTGATCATCGGCAACGCCGACGAGCGGCCCGACCTCCAGGACCACCATGTACGCACCCTGCTGGACCGCCGTATCGACGGCCTGTTGGTCTCCCCCACCGACGGCGGCTCGCCGCTAATGCTGGAGGCCGCGCGCGCGGGGACGCCGATGGTGTTCGTCGACCGGTGGATCCCGGGTGTCGACGTGCCAGTCATACGGACGGACGGACGGGCCGCCGTACGGGACCTCGTGGCGCATTTGCACGGGCTCGGGCACCGGCGGCTCGCGATCATCGCAGGTCCAGCGGCGACCACGACCGGCCAGGAACGCGTGGGGGCCTTCAGAGAGGCCCTGCGCGCGTATGGCATCGAACTGCCGGACTCCTACATCGGCCAGGGGGACTTCCAGGCCGAGAGCGGACGGCGGGTCACCGAGGAGTTCCTCCGGCTGCCCGAGCCGCCCGAGGTGGTCTTCGCCGCGGACAACCTGATGACGCTCGGTGCCCTGGACGCGATCCGCGCACGGGGGATGCGTGTCCCCCACGACATCGCCCTCGCGGCCTTCGACGATGTCCCGTGGTTCGTGCACACCGATCCGCCGATCACCGCGATCGCCCAGCCGACGGGTGAGCTGGGCCGGGCTGCCGTACGGGCCCTGGTCGATCGCATCGAGGGGCGGCCGTCCACGTCCGTCACCCTCCCCGCCCGCCTCGTCGTACGCCGCTCGTGCGGCGAGCCCTCCCAATCCCGAAGGAGCACACCGTGAGCAACCCGGACGAGTTGCTGCGAATCGAAGGCATAGGGAAGACCTTCCCCGGTGTGGTCGCGCTCGACGGCGTCGACTTCGACCTGCGCCGCGGCGAGGTGCATGTGCTGCTCGGTGAGAACGGTGCCGGCAAGAGCACCCTGATCAAGATGCTCTCCGGTGCCTACCGACCGGACTCCGGCCGCATCTTCGCCGGAGGGCAGGCGGTCCGTATCCACGGTGCCCAGGACGCCGAACGTCTCGGCATCGCCACGATCTACCAGGAGTTCAATCTCGTCCCGGACCTCACCGTCGCCGAGAACATCTTCCTCGGCCGCCAGCCGCGCCGCTTCGGCTTGATCGACCGCAAGCGGATGGAGGCGGATGCAGCACGGCTCCTCGACCGGGTCGGCATCCGCGTTTCCCCGAGAGCCAGGGTGCGCGAACTGGGCATCGCCCGGCTCCAGATGGTGGAGATCGCCAAGGCGCTGAACCTGGAAGCCCGCGTCCTGATCATGGACGAGCCGACCGCTGTGCTCACCTCCGAGGAGGTGGAGAAGCTCTTCCAGATCGTGCGCAGGCTGCGCGAGGAGGGCGTCGGCATCATCTTCATCACCCACCATCTGGAGGAGATCGCCGCCCTCGGCGACCGGGTAACCGTGCTCCGCGACGGCAGGAGCGTCGGCCAGGTGCCCGCCTCCACCCCGCAGAACGAACTCGTACGGCTCATGGTGGGCCGGTCCATCGAGCAGCAGTATCCGCGTGAGTCGGCCGGCCCCGGAGCACCCCTGCTCTCGGTGTCCGGCCTGACCCGCGACGGCGTCTTCCACAACGTCGGCTTCGAGGTGCGGGCCGGCGAGGTCGTCGGCATCGCCGGCCTGGTCGGCGCGGGCCGCACGGAGGTCGCCCGGGCGATCTTCGGCGCCGATCCCTACGACGCGGGGACGGTCGAGGTCGCCGGCCGCCGCCTGCCCCGCCATGACGTCAACGCCGCCACCGCGGCCGGGATCGGCCTGGTACCCGAAGACCGCAAGGGCCAGGGGCTGGTCCTCGACGCCTCCGTGCAGGAGAACCTCGGTCTGGTCACGCTGCGCGCGGCCAGTCGTGTCGGCTGGGTGGACCGCCGGGCTCAGCGCACCGCCGCCGCCCGGATCGCCGGGCAACTCGGCGTGCGGATGGCGGGCCTCGGCCAGCATGTGCGCACCTTGTCCGGCGGCAACCAGCAGAAGGTCGTCATCGGCAAGTGGCTCCTCGCCGACACCAAGGTGCTGATCCTCGACGAACCGACCCGAGGCATCGATGTAGCCGCCAAGGTCGAGATCTACCAGCTCATCAACGAACTGACCGCCGCGGGCCAAGCGGTGCTGATGATCTCCAGCGATCTGCCGGAAGTGCTCGGCATGAGCGACCGGGTGCTGGTCATGAATCAGGGCCGGATCGCGGGCGAACTTCCCGCGCACGAGGCGACCCAGGACACGGTCATGGCACTTGCCGTCACCGCAACACCAATGAAGGAAGAAGTGGAGGCCGGCCGTGACGACTGACACGCTCAAGCCCAGCCCCGGCGTGGGAAGCGCCACCGCGGTCCGTCGGGTCCTGCTCGACAACGGCGCGCTCAGCGCCCTCATCGTGCTGGTCGTGGCCATGTCGCTGCTTTCAGGCGACTTTTTGACCACCCAGAACCTGCTCAACGTCGGTGTGCAGGCCGCCGTGACCGCGATCCTGGCCTTCGGCGTGACCTTCGTCATCGTCTCCGCCGGCATCGATCTGTCGGTCGGCTCGGTGGCCGCGCTGGCCGCGACCGTCCTCGCCTGGACCGCGACCTCCCAGGGGCTGCCGGTCTGGCTGGCCGTGTTCCTGGCTCTCGGCACCGGTGTCGCGTGCGGGCTCGTCAACGGCACACTGATCTCCTACGGCAAGCTGCCACCCTTCATCGCCACGCTCGCGATGCTCTCGGTGGGCCGTGGCCTGGCGCTGGTCATCTCGCAGGGCAGCCCGATCGCCTTCCCCGACTCGGTGTCCGCACTCGGCAACACCCTCGGCGGCTGGCTGCCGGTGCCCGTGCTGGTCATGGTGGCAATGGGCCTGATCACCGCCGTGATCCTGTCCCGTACGTACATCGGCCGCTCCATGTACGCGATCGGCGGCAACGAGGAGGCGGCGCGGCTGTCCGGGCTGCGCGTGAAGAAGCAGAAGCTCGCCATCTACGCGCTGTCCGGCGCCTTCGCGGCCGTCGCGGGCATCCTGCTCGCCTCCCGCCTGGTCTCCGCGCAGCCACAGGCCGCCCTCGGGTACGAACTCGACGCCATCGCCGCTGTCGTCATCGGTGGCGCCAGCCTCTCCGGCGGCCTCGGCAGGGCCTCGGGTACCTTCATCGGCGCCCTCATCCTGGCCGTACTGCGCAACGGCCTCAATCTGCTGTCCGTTTCCGCGTTCTGGCAGCAGGTCGTCATCGGCGCGGTCATCGCGCTCGCCGTCCTGCTGGACACGCTGCGCCGCCGCGCCTCCTGAACTCCCCCCGATCCCCGCCCCGCCCACTGCAAGGAAGCAACCATGGGTACGAAGAATCTCGCCGTCGTCGCCGCAACCGTCGCAGCCCTCGCTCTCACCGCCACCGCCTGCAACTCAGCCTCCGGAGACAGCGGTTCCGGCGCCACCAAGATCGGCATGTCGCTATCGACACTCAACAACCCGTTCTTCGTGCAGCTCAAGAAGGGCGCCGAAGCGGAGGCCAAGGCCGAGGGCGTCGCCCTGACAGTGACCGACGCACAGAACGACGCGTCGCAGCAGGCCAACCAACTGCAGAACTTCACCGGCCAGAACGTGAAGTCGATCATCATCAACCCCGTGGACTCGGATGCTGCCGCGCCGTCGGTGAAGGCAGCCGGCAAGGCCGGCATACCGGTCGTCGCCGCCGACCGCACGGTCAACGGCGCCGACCTCGCCACCACCGTCGCCTCCGACAACATCGAGGGAGGACAGCTCGCCGCGAAGTCCCTGGCCGAGAAGTTGGGCGGCAAGGGGAAGATCGTCATCCTGCAGGGCACCGCGGGAACATCCGCCAGCCGTGAACGCGGCCAGGGCTTCACCGAGGGCCTCAAGGCCTACCCGGGCATCGAGATCCTCGCCAAGCAACCCGCGGACTTCGACCGCACCAAGGGCTTGGACGTCATGACCAACCTCCTCCAGGCGCACCCCGACGTGACCGGCGTCTTCGCCGAGAACGACGAGATGGCACTCGGCGCGATCAAGGCACTGGGCAGCAGGGCCGGCACGTCAGTCGCGGTGATCGGCTTCGACGGCACGCCGGACGGCCTCACGGCGGTCAAGGACGGCACCCTGTACGCGTCCGTCGCACAGCAGCCGAAGGAACTCGGCAAGCTCGCGGTGCAGAACGCGGTCAAGGCCGCGAACGGCGAAAAGGTCCAGAAGACGGTCAAGGTGCCGGTGAAGGTGGTCACGGCTGAGAACGCGGACACGTTCAGCGGCTGACACGGCATGGTGGCCGGGCGGGACACCGTCCGGCCACCCCGGCATGACCCGCACACGGTGCGACCGGCCGTCGTGCGGCTCCAACTCACCTGTACAGGGGACAGTTCATGTACGACTACGACCTGCTGGTCGTGGGTTCGGCCAACGCCGACCTGGTGATCGGCATCGAGCGCAGGCCCGGGGTCGGTGAGACGGTCCTCGGCTCCGACCTGGCCGTCCACCCCGGCGGCAAGGGCGCGAACCAGGCCGTGGCGGCCGCACGACTCGGGGCCCGTACGGCCTTGTTGGCCCGGGTCGGCGACGACGCGTACGGCCAGCTGCTGCTCGACTCGCAGCGGGCGGCTGGCGTCGACACGGCGGGCGTGCTGGTGGGCGGGGAGCCGACCGGCGTCGCGCTGATTACCGTGGATTCGTCCGGCGACAACAGCATCGTGGTGTCACCGGGCGCGAACCGCCGACTGATGCCAAAGGACATCCGGGCGGCGGCCGGCCTCTTCCGTGTCGCCCGGGTGGTGTCGGCACAGCTGGAGATCCCGCTGGAGGCGGTTGTGGAGGTCATCCGCAACCTGGCGCCCGGCAGCCGCTTCGTCTTCAACCCCTCTCCGCCTCGCCCGCTTCTCGCCGAAATCCTCGTGGCCTGCGATCCGTTGATCGTCAACGAGCACGAAGCGAAGGTGATCCTCGGCGACACGTACGCCAGCGTGGAACCGGAGGACTGGGCCCGGGCGCTGCTGGCCATGGGGCCGAAGTCGGTGGTCGTGACGCTGGGTTCGCGGGGCGCGCTGGCAGCATCCTCGGCAGGTGTCCAACGGATCCCGTCGGTGAAGGTCAAGGCCGTGGACACGACGGGTGCCGGCGACTCCTTCACGGCCGCACTGGCCTGGAAACTGAGCGCCGACGCGACCCTGGCGGAGGCAGCAGCGTACGCAGCGCGCGTCGGGGCAGCGGCGGTGACGAAACGGGGTGCCCAGGAGTCGTTCCCGACGGCGCAAGAAGTGGCCGCACTGTGAAGAAGGCAGGGATCCTCAACCGCCATCTCTCGGGGGCCTTGGCCGAGCTGGGGCACAGTGACGAGGTGCTGGTCTGCGACGCGGGCATGCCGATACCCGACGGCCCTCGGGTCGTGGACCTCGCCTTCCGGGCCGGAGTGCCGTCCTTCGCCGAAGTTCTGGACGGGCTCCTGTCCGAGCTGGTCATCGAGGGCGCGACGGCAGCGACGGAGATACGGGACGCCAACCCAGCGGCTTCGGCACTGCTCACCGGATGCTTTCCCGACCTGGCCCTCGTCCCCCACGAGAGGCTGAAGGAGCTATCGGCAGGCGCCCGGCTCGTCGTGCGGACGGGCGAGGCACAGCCGTACGCGAATGTGCTGCT
The DNA here is from genome assembly GCF_000802245.2 of Streptomyces pluripotens. Classification (NCBI taxonomy): domain Bacteria; kingdom Bacillati; phylum Actinomycetota; class Actinomycetes; order Kitasatosporales; family Streptomycetaceae; genus Streptomyces; species Streptomyces pluripotens. Next base: position 7,241,126 of record NZ_CP021080.1, on the reverse strand, counting down.
GCGGTGCGGGGTCTTCTTCTGACCGCCCGCGACGGCTACTGGTGTGATGCGCCGGCCGCCCCAAGGGCGGTTTCGAATGCTGTAAAGTTTCGCATGTCGACTACCTGTGGGGGGGAAAGACACACATGCCGAAGATCGCCCTGTTCGGAGCGCCGGCTACGGGAAAGTCCACCCTGGCCCGGTGGCTCTCCGCAGAGCTGGACCAACCCCACACCGACCTTGACGACCTGCTGTTCACCCCAAACGGGCCGCTGCCGCTGGAGGAGTTCCGGCGGCAGGCAGGAGAGATCACCCGTACCGACGGATGGATCGTCGAAGGCAACTTCTCCAAGCTCGCCGACGTCGTATGGCACCGGGCCGACATATTGGTCTGGCTCGACTTCCCACTACCCCTGATCTTGTACCGGATCATCCGTCGCAGTCTGCGTCAGCTCTCAGGGCGAGAGGACAGCGCACAAGCCAGGCGCCTGACTTGGTCCAAGGCGTTTTTCGCCCGCCGATCCCTGCTCCGCAACGCCATCCGCAAATACCGGGCGAACCGCCCCCGCTACGTCCGCCAGGTCGCCGAGACGGCCGAACTCGGCGTTCAGGTGGTCAGGCTCCGCGGCCCGCGAGATGTCCGCCGCTGGAAGGAGCAGACAGCCAAGGGGCCAGCGGAGAGCCACTAGCGAGAAGCAGCCCGGCACACCACCGGCCCCTGACCAACATCTACGCCAACGTCACCGCCGACCGAAGAAGCCCCACCAGCGTAGCCCGCCCCACCGGAACACCCGAGAGAAACCCTCCCCCCGTGATCCCCCGCAACCGCCCCGTGATCAACGAATCCGACATCGCCCAGCAGGCCGGAGTACCCATCGCCACGTGGCGGCGTCGCGACGCCCCCGCCCTCCGGCAGCGTGTGCCGGCTCTCTTCCCCAGCAGCCGCGTACTGGTGTACGACCTCGCCCAGGCCCAGGCCTACATCGACGGGCGCCCCATCCCCGCTCTGCCCACCGGAGAACACCCCGACGACCGTCTCAACGACGAGGAGGCCGCCGCCGTGCTCGGCGTCGCGGCGAGCACCGTTCGCGCCTACGCGACCCAGGGCTACCTCCCGGCGGGCACCACCGTCTACAGCCTCCGCCTCTGGGCCCGCCGAGACATCGAGGACCGCCGCAACACCCCCACCCGGCAAGGAAAAGGAGGCGGGCGCCCCCCAGGCAAAGAGAGCAAGCTCCGCAAGGCCCACGCCTACGAAGGCGACCCCCGTCTGCGCACCGCCACCGCAGCACTCAAAACCGCCGAGGACACCCCCCGCACCCGCCTCGCGGCCACGCTCGCCGACCAGCACGGCGGATCCACCCGCACATGGGAACGGCTCCTCGCCCAAGCCGACCGCGACACCGGAACGGACCCGGACGCTCGACAGCCACATGGCGGCGCTACGACAAGGGCGTGCGCCGTTGGTGGCGAACGGTGAGGCCGTCGATCTGTTCGGCGAACGTGCCCTTTGGGTAGTGGGAGTTCTCGCAGTACAGACGCCGTACGGACAACTCAATACGGACGGGAGGGCCACCCAGCGCGGCATCGGTGGTCCGGGCATGGCTGCGGATGGGAGTCTTGGAGGGCGGGGTGACCTCTCCGACTGGGGTGGACCGGGCAGGGCTCACCGATCTCACCTCTGCTGGCGAACATCACCTTGCACGTCCTCAACGAGGCATGGAAGGTCGAGGGCCGCCGGCTGGGGGTACTGGTGAGGTACTGCGAGTACGTCGTCGTCCTGTCGCCGACCAGACAACGAGCCGAGCAGGCCCAGCTGTCGGCGACGGAGGTACCGGACCGGCTCGGGCTGCGGTTGCGCCCGGAGAGGTCCGGCATCACCTGCCTCATCCAGGGCGGGCAGGGCTTCGGGTTCCTCGGCTTCCACCACCGGAAGGTGGAGTCGTGGAAAGGGCGGGGCACGCACTACTCGCAGCGGTGGCCCCCGGCCGGAGCGATGCGGGTGCTGCGGGACAAAGTCCGTGCAGCCACCGTCATTGAGAAGACTGAACAACCGCTGTGCGCCGTGGTCGCTGACCTCAGAAGGTGTTGTCTTTCCGGACGTGATCGGCGCGTTTCCGCTGGTCGGGGATAGGACCGGTGGTTCCGTGGGAGTGGTGGCCTGTCGGGTCGTCGTTCCCCGGGAGGTCGCGGATGCCGTCAGTTGTTGGGCTGCTGGAACAGCACGAGGTCGCCGCTCGGCGTCGAGTCGACGGGCTGCGGGAGGAGGCCGACCGCATCCAGGCCGAGCTGGCCGCGGCCGAGCTGGAATGGCAGGAGTGGGCGATCGCTCGCAGGCGGGTCGATACGGTGCTGGCTCCGGACGACGGTGCCGCCGCCGAGGCGGAAGTCACCGCGGATCCGCGGGATGCGCAGGTGCCGTCGACGCCTGGGGATGCGGCGAAGTCGAAGTCACAGGTGCCGGTGTGGCGCCAGGGGCTGGCCTGGTCGGTGCTGTCGGTGGACTACCAGCGCATCCTCACGGCGCTCGCGGACCGGGCCCGGCTCCATCAAGGCCCTTTGAGCTGCCAGGAGATGGCCGCCGTGTTCGGCATGGACGTGGTGCCGGCGCGGGTGGAGGCCCTGCGGTCGAAGGCGAAACGCCTGGTGGCCCGCGGCTGGCTGGCCGAGCAGCAGCCGGGCCGGTTCACCCTCGCGGCAGGCGTGAGCGGGCCAGGCGGCGGGTCATGAGCCCGGTCATCGACCAGTAGACCATCGCCTCCGCGCTGGTGGTGCGGCGCTCGAAGTCGCGCACCAGGCGGCGGCTTCGCATCAGGTGGGCGAAGAGGCGCTCGACGATCCACCGCTTGGGCAGCACCACGAACCCCTTCTGGTCGTCGCTGCGTTTGACGATCGCCAGGACCAGGGCGAACGTGGCCAGGCAGTGCTCGACGAGGCTGCCGGTGTAGCCGCCATCAGCCCAGAGCAGTTCCAGCCGGTGGTGGGCGTCGGCGACCTGCCCGAGCAGCACCTGGGCAGCGGTGCGGTCGCCGACATCCGCGGCGGTGACCATCACGCCCAGCAGCAGGCCGAGGGTGTCGACCACGACATGCCGCTTGCGGCCGTTGACGAGCTTGCCACCGTCGAAGCCCCGGCTGTCCGCGCCGACGACGGCGTCCGCCTTGACGGACTGCGAGTCGATCACCCCGGCCGTCGGCTGCGCGTCCCGCCCCAGCTCCTCGCGGACTCTCGCGCGCAACCGGTCGTGGAACTCCTTGACCAGGGCGTGGTCACGCCAGCGGCGGAAGAATGCGTAGATGCGGTCCCACGGCGGGAAGTCGGCAGGCATCGCCCGCCACTTGATCCCGTTGTCCACGAGATACCGGATCGCATCGAGCATGACCCGGTGGCAATACGCCTCCGGCCGGCCGCCCCGGCCGCGCATCCAGCCCGGCACCGGCAGCAGCGGCAGGACCCTGGCCCACTCCGCGTCCGTCATGTCCGTCGGATACCGCCGCTCACGCGTCCCATTGTCGGCGGCATTTCCGAACCGGTGAGCCAGACAGTCACACTCCCAGGTGACCGCACTGGACTGCCCAGCCATCGGCACGCAAGACTGCTGCACCAGGGCCTCCTGCTGCTCGGTGATTCGACACCAACGAGCTGTTCAGGAGGCCCTGTTCGTATGCACCCAACACCCCGCGACCACCCGATCGGGACTCCCGTTCGACGCGCACCCCTCAAGATCGAAAAGACAACAGCTTCTCAACCCCGTGCTGCGGGACTGGGGAGCGTACTTCCGCAACGGGAACTCCGGGCGGACGTTCAACGCGGTCAACGGCTACGTCCACGAACGGCGGGCGATCCGCGCCAAGCGACAACACGGCCTGTGGTGTCGGAACTGGTCCACCCGTTTCACCTACGGGTGGACCACCCGGCTCCGGGTCTACCGCCTTACCGGAACCGTACGCAGGGCGACGGCGCATGCCAGGCGGTGAACGATGTCGGAAAGCCGTATGCGGGAGAACCGCAGGTACGGTTCGAAGCGGCGGGGACTGGAAACGGAGCCGAAGCCACCGCGCCAGTCCCCGACCCTCCTCAGGAGAGGTCCAGTGCCGTGTCGTCGATGACGAAGCTGGTCTGGAGGGAGGAGTCCTCGGAGCCGGTGAACTCCAGCGTCACCGTCTGCCCGGCGTAGGGCGTCAGGTCGAAGGTGCGCTGCGTGTAGCCGTTCGCGGCGTCGAGGTTCGAGTATGTGGCGAGGGTGCCCAGCACCTTCCCGGAGCCGTCGAGCACCTGGGCCGTAAGGGTGTCGTACGCTCTGGAAGTGGTCGTCTCCGAGGTGTCGACGTGCAGCCAGAACGAGTAGCCGGCGGTGCATCCGGCGGGGATGGTCACCGTCTGGGCGAGGGTATCGGTGTGGGTGGACCCGTAGCCGTCCAGCCAGGCGTACCAACTGCCGGAATGCGGCGTCTGGCTGGAGGCGTTGCTGATCACGCCGGAGGTAGCGGTCCAGGGCGCGGCGCTGCCGGTCTCGAAGCCGGGGTTGCCGAGGAGTTGCTGCGCGGTGCAGCCGCCTCCGGGCGGACTGGTGACCGTCCAGGTGAAGGAGACGCTGCCCGAGGCGCCGGTGGAGTCCTTGGCGGTCACGGTGACGTCGCTGGTCCCGGCGGTGGTCGGGGTGCCGGAGATCAGGCCCGTGGACGAGTCGGTGGTCAGTCCGGCCGGGAGGCCCGTGGCGCTGTAGGTGAGCGCCGCGCCGGCCGAGTCGGTGGCCTTGATCTGGAGACGCGCAGCGCTGCCGGCAGTGGTGGACTGATTCCCGGGGTCGGTGACCGTAACGGTGTTGCCGGTCTGCGTCGACCAGATGTCGGTGATCGGCGTGGCGGAGGAGGCGTTGCCGGTGGCGGCTAGGCCGTAGGCGTCCTCCAGCGTACGCAGCACGTTGTAGTGGTTGATCGTTTCGCTGTAGTCGCCCGCCTTGACCCCGGCGCCGTAGAAGATGGTCGGGATCTGATTAGAGGTGCTGCCGTCGTCCTCGTCCCACGTCACCGCGAGCAGGCTGTTGTGGCTCTTCGCCCAGGTCGCGTACGCGCCGAGGTTGTTCTTCAGCCAGGTGTCGCCCTGCTTCACGGTGCCGTCGTGCATGTCGTCGTCGAGGTTCGGGATCACGAACGAGACGTCCGGCAGCGTCGCGTAGTCCGTCGGGAACTGACCGAAGGTGTGCGCGGTGGAGGTCGGCACGTTGGAGAAGCCGAACCACGGGTTGTGCTTGCGTGCGTACGCGCCCGATGTGCAGCCGGTCCAGCCCTGTGACGGGAGCGATTCGTTGTAGCTGGCGAAGGACTTGCCGGCTTCCAGCAGCTCCGAGCCGAGGTTCGCCGCGGAGGAGAACCCCGGGGTGACGCACGAGTCGCTGGTGATCCCCTGGTTGCCGCCTGAGAACAGGTCGTAGTAGTTCGGCTGGCTCGGGTGCGTGATCGCGTGCGAGTCGGTGAAGTCGGCGCCCTGCGTGGCGAGGGAGTTGAGGTACGGGGCGTCGGTGGTGTCCCCGATGACGTCCCCGTAGGAGTGGTTCTCCTCGATCACGACCACCACGTGGTCGGGAGTGGGAACAGAGGCGGCCTGCGCCGGTGTCGCGGCGGTCAGACCGGCGGCGACGCCGAGGACGGCGGCGGCCGATACGAGCCGAGGTCGGCTGTGCATCAGGTCTCCTGACACTGAAGGGTGGGCTGGTCATGTCCATGAGGACAGTGCCGCCGTGTAGGAACCTCCACAAGCCCTTCAGGCAACAGTTCACGGACCGTTCGCACCGGGCCTCCGCGTTTACCGCGCGTTCCCGGTTCTCCGGGTCCGGCTTCGTCGTAGTGCAGGCGGCAGACCACCGCCGCGTGGAGGGCGGAGTTGGTCTGGCGGTCGCCACCGCGGTTGGGCCGGTGGCGCTGGGCCTTCCCAGAAGAGGCGTGCAGCGGGGCGACGCCGCACGCCTTGGCGCAGCGGGCCCCGTAGATGACCCGCTGCGGGTGGTCGCTGCAGGTGACCAGGAGCTGGGTGGTGTTCTCGATGCCGAAGCCGGTCCGTTCCAGCAGCGAGGGTGCCAGCTCGCGGACCAGAGGCTCGATCCTCGCGTCGAGGGCGGCGACCTCGTCGTTGGGCTCCAGGGAGCGGCGCTCAGGGGCTTGATCGCGATACGGGTGGCCGAGACGGGGTCGCGGAAGGCGTCCGCGTCCGGCCGCCAGGCGGCGCAGGTGCAAACGAGCCTCGTGCGCGTCAGGTTCCGTAACCGGTCGCGGAGTTCCTCAGGTGCGGAGAGAATCTGGCAGCGCAGCACCTGCAGAACCGCACAGCGGGCCCTGACGGCGGTGGAGCGGGTGATCCGCAGCACACGCAGGGACTCGACCATGCCGGTGCAGGTCTTGGGCATGGCCAAAACCCGTGCCGGTAGTCAAGTCCCGAACCGCAATGCCCAGTTCGGCTGAAACCCATCGGGTGCAACAGGTTGCCCACCACCGGGGCGCTGATCGGATGACCCGCCGTGCACCGTCGACCACAACGTGACCACGGCACTCCCACATCACTCGGGCAAGCCAGGTGTCAGCGACGGGGGCAGCCTGCTGAAGGTCGGTGCTGCGTTCGTCCCCGATGGCCCATGACTCCCGCACGGCCCGGCACCCGCCGTCGTGGCGCATTCGGTCGGTCCTATGCGGGCCGGTCGCGCGGCCGTCAATACCTCATCCGCTGTCAGTGATCAGTGTCATCAAACGTATGACGCATGTCAGCCGGGCTCTCCTTGCCGTTGTCCGCTCCCCGGGCGGCGACGCAGGATCGGCGGCGGCTCGCCCCGACCGCCCCGATCACGGCAGGTGACACAGCTTGAACCTGGATTCCGACTCCGTTGCAGTTCCGGCCCGTGCCCCAGGCGGCACCACCGGAGTCCGGCTCTACACCCGAGGGGGCATCAATCCCGAGTGGCTGGCCGGCGCCGTCCTTCCGGCCGTCCGGGTGCTCGACGAGGAACTGAACGCACCGGTGCTGTATGTGCGGCGGGGGTGGCTGCACGGACCGCACGTGGACCTGGTGGCCCGGCCGGCCGGGGGCGAAGGGGGTGCAGTGCTGCCCTGGGACGACCTCGCGGCGAAGCTGGACGCGGGGCCGCTGGCGCCGGAGAAGCAGCAGAGCGAGGAGGAATACCTCGCCCGCGCTCGGGAGTTCGGCAGGCTGGAACGGGTCGAGCCGCCCTATCTGCCGATGCACCCGCACGGCCGGCTCGAATGGCTGAACGCCACGCGGACCGCGACCTGGCCGGAGCCGCTGAACGCCCTGTGCGACCTGGCGCTGACCCGGATCAACCGGCCGTTGACGGCGGTGGTCGCGGAGGCCACCTCGGGGACGGGCACGCTGCCGACCCGGGTGGCCGAAGCAATGGTCGCGCTGGCGGCGGCCCACCACTCCGGCATCCCGTTCGGGGTGTTCTCGCTGCGCAGTCACGCCGAGGCGTTCCTCTCCTGGGCGGCGCCCCGCAAGGACGTACGGCCGGCCTTCGCGCGCCGTCTCGCGGGCGATGCACCGCTGCTGCGGGCCCTGGTGCAGCAGACGCTGGAGGACACCTGCAGCCCCTCGGCGGCCCGCTGGCGTCAGGCGTTCCAGTACTGCATGGGGGTCTTCGACTCGGCCGTCGCGCAGGAGGCGCTGACCCTGCGGACACTGGAGGAGCGGGAAGGCGGCTTCGACGAGCGCACGATGGGACCGCCCGGCCAGGAAGACGTCAGCGGCCAGCGGGGCAGCGACTTCCACGCGGCCGTGAACGCCTCCGGGGCGCTGGCAGGCACCACCAACTGGTTCGCCTCGTACCGGCTGTTGATCAACCTGTTCTACCAACAGCTCCTGCTGCTCGACGTGGCCCCGCTGCACCGCTACTACCTGTGTTACGCCATCGCGGAGACCGTGGACGAGGTGCTGGGGGAATCCTGGAGCGACCGCCTGTCCCGGGCGGCGGCCGGCCGGCCCGCCGGGTCCGCCGCGTGAGGCCCCGGTGTACCGGCGAGGACGCCCCCGCCGGTGAGCCGCTGTGGATGCTGCGCGTCAACCCGCTGCCCCGGACACGTCTGGCGGACTCCGTACTGGCCGCGCTGCTGGACGCGGTGTGCGCCGCGGAGAACGAGGTCGAGGCCACCGCGGAGGTCTGCTCCGCGGAGCTGCACCAACTCATCGGCGCAACCGCCGACCCCGGCGAGCGCGGCCCGCTGATCGCGCTGCGCCGGGACGTCCACAACGACCGCGTGCCGCGCACCGAGGACGATCCAGTGCCCGCGATGACCCGCTGGCGGGCGGCCCGCGACGCGCGGGACAGTCTGCGGGAAGCGCTGGACCGGGAGTACCCGCAGGCCGCGGACCGGGAACGGAAGCGGCTGGCCGGACTCCTCGCCGATGACGACCTGAGGCGCTCGCTCGCCCTGGTCGCCCCGGAGGTGGCCGCCGGCGCCGACCGCTACCGGGCCGCCCTGGAGGGCGGCGGGAAGCTGTCCGCCCGGCTGCGGAAGTCCGAACGCGGCCTGGTCCAGTACGTCACCCGCGCCATGGTCCGTACCAGTCCGCTCTCCCGGTTCACCGCAGTGGGACTGGCCCTTCCCGGTCCACAGGGCGTCGCGCTCGGTGACGTGACGCCCGTCGGCGCGGTCCCGGTCGTCGGACTCGACCGGATCATGCTGCACTACATTCTCGGCGGGCTCCGGTTCGAGGCCGCCCCGGACCGGCCGCTGGGCTCCGAGGACTGGGTACAGCTGCCGCCGACGTCGGAGTTCGGGCCAGGGCGCGAGAAGCTGATGTTCCTTCAGCCCGCCGGGGATGTCATCCGTCGACTCTCCGTCCCGGTCGCGGGACCGGTGCGTCCGCTGGTCAACGCCGTCGCCCTGGGTGCCAGGCAGGTGTCCGCCGTCGTGGCGGAGGTGGCCGGGGAGTTGCGCTGCCCGACCGAGGACGCGCTGACCGCCGTGCGCGGTGCCGTACGCGCGGGCATCCTCTGCCTCAGCGACGGCCCGGAGGACGGCACACTGCCCTTGGGCACGATGCTCGACCGCCCCGGCTGGCCCGGTGCCCCGCTGCTGGCGGAGGTGGACCGACTGCTCCCTGAGGTCGGCGCGGCCCCGGCCGAGCAGCGGGGCACCGTGCTCACCCGACTGCGCGGCACGCTCGCCGACCTCAGCCACCGTGCCGCCCGGCCCGCGCAGGTACTGGTCGAGGAGGACTACGTACTGCCGCCCCTGGCGGTGGACACCGCCCCCTGGGGCGCCGCCCTCGACGACATGGCGGCGGTCGTGGAACTCCTCTCCGTCTTCGACCGGCTGCACGACATCCGCGCGGTGCTCTCCGCGATCTTCGTGGAGCGGTACGGGGCGGGAGCCGAGGTACCGCTCGTCGAGCACGCCGAACGGATCGCCGCCGAGGTGTACCGGCGGGGCGGTTCGCTGGACGGCGACATCCCGCAGGACAGCGGCCCGGCCGACGGCTCCCTCGGCCGGCTGCACCAGCTGCGGCTGGACGTCCTGGCCCGGATGCGGGACATCCTCACGGCCGCCGGGCCCGACGCCCGGGAGGTGATGCTGTCCGCGCGGGAGACCCGCGGTCTGGTCGCCGGACTGCCGGACCGCTTCCGGCAGGACCCGCTGGCGTACGGGGTCCTCGTGCAGCCCTGGCGGGACCGGCTCGTCTTCAACGACGCCTACGCCGGGCACGGCATGCTCTACGGCCGGTTCCTCGGAGCCGACCGAGAGCTGGGCGGCCGGGCCCTGCCGTATCTGGCGGAGCGGCTGCGGCGGCAATACGGGGCGGACGGTCGGCAGGTCGCCGAAGACCGCGGGCTGCACCGGCTGAACGTCAACGCGCACGCCCAGGTCCTGCCGGACGGCATCGACGCCGACGGCTGGTCCGCCCTGCGCCTCGCCCACGACCCAGCCACCGACGCGCTGTGCGTCCGCGACGCGGAGGGCCGCGATCTGCGGGTGCTGACCCTGGGCAGCGGACACCCCGAATTCCTGCCCGTCCCGGTGCGCATCGCGGCCTGGCTGGTCAGCGGCGGGCGTCTGATGGAGGACTTCGTCGGCGACTGGCAGGCGTCGGCGGGCGGTCCGGGCACCACCACCCGGGCCTGCCCCCGGGTCGTGGTGGGGCGGGCGGTGCTGGCCCGGCGGCGCTGGTACGGCGGGGCCGAACTCGCCGAGGCCGTCACCGCCGGCCGGGAAGAGACCGACCGGCTCCGGGCGCTCGCCCTCTGGCGCACCCGGCACGGCGCACCCGCCGAAGTGGTCCTCAAGACACCGCTGGAGGCCACCTACGGAACCGAGGCGCTCCAGGCCGCCGCCGCGCTCGGCTTCGGCGCCGAGGAGCACCGGAAGCGGCAGAAACCCCAGTACACCGACCTGGAGAGCGCCGTGAGCGTACGTGTACTGCCCCGGCTCATGGACCGGCGGAGCCCCGGCTACCTCGAAGAGGCCCTGCCCGCCGTGGCGGACTCCCGGCACGCGGCGGAATGGGTGGTCGAGATCGCCCGGACCGCCGGCGCCCCCTTCACCTACGGAGGAAAGACCGCATGACGATGAGGTCACGGCCGTATCTTCACTACGCACCGGTCTCGGGAGGCGTCTATTTCAGCGGGCCGCACACCCAGTTCGTCGTCCTGGGGCCCAAGGTACTGCTCACGGTGGCGGACGTCTGCGTCCCCCTGCTGGAGACGGGCACCACGGAGGACGAGATGGTGACGGCCCTCGGCTCCGAGCGGGCCCGCCCCGCCGTGCGGAGGCTCACCGACGAACTGCGCGCCCGTGACCTGCTGCTGGACCCCGGACGGTTCAGCGCCGCCGCACCGGACGCGGAGACCCGGGAGCACTTCAGCGAAGCGCTCGCCCACCTGGAGGCGTTCAGCGACGACCCGTACGCCGCGTTCGCCGTGCTGCGCTCGGCCCGGGTCCTGCTGTACGGCCCTTGCGCGGCCGTGCTGCCCGCGGCGCGCGGGCTGGCGAGGGCGGGCGTGGGGCGGCTGGTGCTCGCCCCCACCGACCCGCACGACGCGGTGGCCACCGCCCGGCGGCTGGGCGCCACGCTGCTCACGGACGGAGTGGACGGCGCGGACACCGCCAACGGCGTGAACGCGGTGATCTGGTGCGCCGAGGGCACCGGTGCCGCCGACGCCGTCCCGCTTCTCGGGCTCCCCGACGGCGTACCGCTAGTGCCCGTACGGCTCGGCTCCACCGCACTGGTCGGCCCGGTGGTGACCGGCGGGTCCGGCGCGGACACCGCCAACGCGCTGGCAGCCCGTGCCGAGGACTGGGCCACGGCCCAGGAGACCGGGTCCGCGCCCCGACCCGGCGCCGACGCGCTGGCGGGGGCCCTGGCCGGACAGCTAGTGTTCGAGGTGCTGGCCGGTGTCGGTACCCCGGGCAGTGCGCATGTCGTGCACGGGGAGGATCTGTCCGCGGACGTACTGCGTACGGCGGCGGGTGACGAGGCGACGGAGCCCGCCCCGGCTTCGGCAAAGGCCGGGAACGCCTCGACGGCCGACCCGGCGCTGCAGGGTGTCGTCGCCCCGCTGCCCGCGCCCTGGACCGGGCTTCTGGAGCTGACCGAGGGCGGCGACCTGCCGCAGCTCCCGCTGGCCCTGCGCGAGGCGAGGCTGCCCGGCCGCCCGGGGGCCGGAGTCATCAGCTGGGCCGGAGACCAGCAGGGCGCCACCGTCGCGGTCGCCCTCGACGCACTGCGCCGACTGGCCGGACCGGACAGCGCGTCGGCGGTGGGCGCTGCAGGGACCACCGAGGAGCTGTGGCTGCTGGACGGCGCACTCCGGCTGCTGACGGAGCACGCCGTACCGAGCGAACGGCAGGTCCCCGAGCGCCTGCTGCCTGGTAGTCAGGTGGTGCGACGCGCCCTGGCCGAGGAGCACGGCCTCCCGGTGGCGGTGCGGCTGCTGGAAGTACCCGGCGTCGGCTGGGCGCTGGCCCGAGCGGTGCACGCCGAGACCGAAGAGCTGTACGGGCACGGATGGGGACCGACCGTGGACGAGGCCGTGCACGGTTGCCTCGGTACGGTGCTGGCCCGCCGCATCGCGGACCAGCTGCGGCCCGGCGCCGACGTCGCGGACGTGCACACCGGGGCCGTGCGCACGGCAGGGCCAAAGGCGCTGGCGCGGCTACGCGCGCAGATCGCCGCCCGCGCCGAGGCAGGCGTCCTTCCCGGGGAGCCGACGGGGACGCCGCTCCGTTCCGACCCGGTGCTCGGCACCCTGCCGGTCTTCTTCGGCCCGGTCTCACTGAACCCCGCCCCGGGCCCCGCCCACCTGGCTTCCCCCGAACCCCTGGCGCACGCCGAGGAGCCCGTACATGCCCGGTGAGATCATGACAGCCCCCGCCCCGCCGCCCCCCGTCCCCGGCCCGGACGCGGCGGTGCTGACCGGTCCTGACCTCGCCCGGCCCGCCGCCGGAGAGTGGGCGGAAGCGCTGCGCCCGCTGGCCGCCGCCCTGCCCGGCACGCTCTCCCTCAACCGCGGCTGGAACGCGGACTGGGAGCAGGCGCGGGTGGACGCCGCGTCCGCCGCCGGCCGGGCACATCTGTCGGTCCGGCTGTTCGGCGGCGAGGTGCTGATCGGTCCCTACTGGGTCCCCGGCGCGGAAGGCGGCTGCGCGGGCTGCGCGGAGCTGCGCTCCCGGGTGGTCGCCGGCCATCCTCTGGCGGCCGACCCCCTGCGGCCGGTCTCCCGCCCCGCGATGCGCCGCCCGTTCCTCCTGGAAATGCTGGCCCCCGCCCTCCGGAACTTGGACGAACGCCCGCTGGAGACCGGCGAGCTGTACGCGCTCGGCGGGCCTTCCTCGCGCCGCCATCTGGTACGGCGCAGCGCCCGCTGCCGGGTCTGTGCAGCCGACCCGGACGGGCTCGTCCTGGCCCCGCCCGCCCCGCTGGCGCCGCGCCGGATACCCGCCGGCCCGGACGGGCCGACGCGTGGCGCGGACGGAGCCCGGCTGCTCACGCCCGGCCGGCTCCGGGCACAGACGGTGGACCCCCGGTTCGGGCCGGTCGACCGGGTCGTGCGGGAGGCACTGCCCCCGTACGCCATGAGCCTGGCGTCGCTGCCGGACTCGCTGGCCATGGGCTTCGCCCGCGCGGGAACCTTCGCCGACGCGGAGCCGGTCGCCATTCTGGAGGCGTACGAACGGCTGGGCGGCTTCCCCCACGAGGCGGCCGTCGTCGGTCCGGTCAGCTACCGCGAGGTCGCCGACCGGGCGGTGGACCCCGGCACCCTCGGCCAGTACACCGAGGAGCAACTGGCGCATCCCGCCAGCCGGGTCACGCCGTACACCCCGGACACCCCGATGGACTGGGTGTGGGCCCGGGACCTGCACGGCGGGCCGTCGCTGCTGGTCCCGGCGGAGATCGGCTTCTACCAGTACGACCACAGGTTCCGGCGGGCATACGACACGGTGCGGCGCAGCGACTCGCGCGAGCGGACCTTCCACTTCCACGACTCCTCCAGCGGCTGCGCCCTGGGCTCGACGCCGGAGGAGGCAGTGCTGCATTCGCTGTTCGAACTGGCGGAGCGGGACGCCTTCCTCAATGCCTGGCACCGGGCGGCCCCGCTGCCGACGATCGCGCTCTCCTCCGTCGCCGATCCGGCCTCGCGGCGGCTGCTGGACCTGATCGGTGCACACGGCTTCGACGTCCATCTGCTGGTGGCGACCGACGACATCGACCTCCCGGTCATCTGGTCGCTCGCGGTGAACCGGGAACGGCCCTTCCCCGCCTGCTTCTCCGCCGCCGGCTCCGGCTCCGACCCGGTGGTCGTGGCGCGCACCGCCCTGTGGGAGCTGACGCAGCTGGTCACCGACCCGGTGACCTGGACCCGTGAGGACATCGAGCCGATGTTCGCCGACCCGTGGCTGGTGGACCAGTTGCACGACCACCTGAAGCTGTACTCGCTGCCGGAGGCACTGTCCCGCGTCACCTCGGTGCTCGGCGGGCCCGCGGTCGCCCTGCGGGACGCATTTCCGGCCTGGCCACACCGGTTGCGGGACGCGGCGGGCGACGATGTGCGCCGGGCACTGGACTTCACCGTGGGGCTCTTCGCGGACGCCGGCCTCGAACGTATCCTGACGGTGGATCAGTCCACCGTCGAACACCGGGACCTGGGGCTCGCGGTGGCCAAGGCGGTCGTGCCCGGCATCACGCCGATGTGCTTCGGCCAGCCCCAGCAGCGGCTGGCCGGTCTCCCCCGGCTGGCGGCCGCGCTCGCCGGCACCCCGGCGGAACACCGCACGGCGCCCTACGACCCCCACCCGTTCCCGTGACCGCGGAGGCAGCTGTGAACGTACCGGAAGCCTTCGCACCGCAAGAGGCGGGCCCGGTGCCGGAGGACGCGGACACCATGGCCCGCGACCGGATGTGGTACCTGTTCGCCGCCGGGGCCGACCGGCCCACGGTGCCGCCGATGCCCCCGGACGCCGAGCCGCCGTCCGGTGTGCCGGTCTCCGCGCTGCCGGTGGCCCCCCGGCTACCCGGCACCGCCCGGCTCGACGACCTCACCGTGCTGCCCCCGGGGACGGTCGAGCTCCTGGAGGACGCCCCGTTCCCGGCGGGCCGGATCACCGGCGTGCCGGAGGACCGGGCGCTGGCGCACGCGCTGGTCGCGGCGTTCGGGGTACAGCGACGCGAGCCGGAGAATCCGTTCAACGACCACCGGGGCTATGCCTCGGTGCGCGCCAAGTTCCCGGTGCAGGTCCTCGTCAACGACCGGGGCAGGCGGCAGGTGTTCGACCCGTACCGGCGGGCGCTGGCCGGCTTGTCCGGCGCCTCGTCCGCGCCCTCGTCGGCGCGGGAGGTGCTGCTGACCGGGCGTTTCACCCGGCTGCCCGCCACGTACCGCTGGTACCGGGGCTCCCTGGTGCAGCTGGAGCTCGGCATCGCGCTGCGCGCGGTGTGCATCGCCCTCCAACTGCTGGGGGTTGCGGCCCGGGTGCGGTTTCCCGGGCCCGGCGCCCGGGAACGGCTGGCGGAGTTCGGCCTGACGCCCAGCTGGGAGTGGACCCTGCCCTTGGTGGTCGAGCTGGCCGGCACCGCCCCGATCGGTCCAGGCCACGACCCGGCTCCGGCCGAGGCCGTGCCGGACGCGGTGATGGCCGATGTGGTGGAGATGAACCGCGCCCAGCGGTTCCCCGCCGCCCCGGCCCCGGTGGACACGGCCATCCCGCCCGGCACGCCGGACACCGGCCTGTCCTGGGCGGAGGTGCTGTGGCGCCGCACCTCGGGCCGGATGCCGCGCGGCTTGTTCGGGAACAACGCCCGGCCGCGCCCCGTACCGGGCGGGGTGCTGGACACCGCGCGCGACTGGCTGCTGACGCCCCCGCCGTATGCCGGGCTGCCGGCTGCGGCCGGGGCGCTACGGGTCACCGCCGTCACCCAGGCAGTGGCGGGCCACGCCGACGGGGTGTACGAGGTGACCCCGGCGGCGTACACACCGCGCGCCACCGACCCCGGCGTGCCGGCCCGATTGGAGGAGATCTACGGCTACCCGCTCGCACCGGGCAACGGGTGCGACGTGCGGCACGCGTCGGTGCTGTGGTTCCTGTCGTTCCGGCCGCGGGAACTGGCCGGGGAGCTCGGCACCACTGCCTGGACGGCGGCGCAGTACACCTGCGGCTGGGCCGTGCACGGACTGACCCTGGCAGCTGCATCGGCGGGCCTCTACGCGCGCCCGGTCCGGGCGTTCCGCGAGGCGCCCGCACGCCGCATCCTCGGGCTGCCGGCCGACGAGATGGTCGTACTCGCAGTGATCAGCGGGACGTCGCGGTTCAGCGGCCCGCTGCTCGACCTCCGGCAGTGACTAGAGAATGGAGACGACAACGGTGCAGTCCCCCACCACCGGGAGCACGGCGTCCCGGACAGCACGCTGGCTGACCCCCGAGGCACCGGCCTCCCGTGAACTGGGCCCCGCGGCCCGGTGGCGTTCCTGGCACCTTCATCTCGGCTCCATGGCGCGGTCCGCGCACGACAGGGTGATCACCGAGGTGATCGGCCCCGCGGTGGATCTGTTCCCCGACCGCCCCTGGTTTTTCATCCGCTACTGGCAGCACGGGCCGCACCTGCGGCTGCGGCTCGCAGGGCTGACCGCCTCCGAGACGGCGCGCACCGAACGGCTGCTCCAGGACCGGCTCGGCCGCGCGGCCCGGCTCCAGGAGGGCGAGGAGCCCATCGACCAGGACGCGTATCTGAGGCACGCCCGGCAGCTGTCCGTGCTGGAGGAACCGCACCGCGGCGCCCGGCTGGCCGGCCCCCGGGACCCGGGCGTGTACCAGGACGCCTATGTGCCGGAGACGGAACGGTACGGCGGTCCCGCCCTGATGCCCGCCACCGAGCGGCTGTTCCAGCTCTCCAGCGAACTGGTACGCGCCTTCCTACCCCGGCTGCCCGACTCGCGGTCGCGTTCGGCGATGGCACTGCGGGCGGCCATGTCCGCCGGTACGGCGCTGGGCGGCCCGACCGACCAGGCCATGTTCTACGCGCGCGGACTGGACGCGCTTCGGCAGATGGTGGGGGCCGGATTCCGGCTCTCCACCGAGCAGTTGGACCGGCTGTGCGGATCCGGCGCGGGCCCCGGAAAGCGCCCCGCCACCGCACCGCCCGCCGTGGACCCGGCCCAGCACGGCCCGTTCGGGTCCTGGCACACCCTGCTCTGCGACCTGGCCGACCGGGCCCGTACGGAAGGCACCGCCGAACACCCCGGGGAGGTCTTCTTCTCCCACGTCCACATGCTGCACAACCGGCTCGGGCTGACCATGGCCGAGGAACTGCAGACCTATGCCCGGCTGGTCCACCTCTTCCCGCTCGCGGAGCCCGGCACCGCCGACGCCGTTCCGCAGCCGGCACCCAAGGAGCACTGATGGCACGAACCCTGCTCACCGCAGCGGACCCTCCGGCCGCACCGTTCGTCGACGCACCGCCGGTGCCCGTCCGGACCGTGGGGATGTCCCGGTCCTACGACGGCAAGACCGCGCTGCACCCGATCGACCTGGAGGTCCGCGCCGGCGAACTGGTCGGCCTGCTGGGGCCCAACGGCGCGGGCAAGTCCACGCTGCTCAGCCTGCTCGTCGGGCTGCGGCGGCCGTCCTCGGGCCACTGCGAGCTGTTCGGCGGCGACCCGCGCAGGCCCGTGCACCGCAGGCTCATCGGGGTGACCCCGCAGGAGACCGGGCTGCCGCCCACACTCCGGGTCGGTGAGGTGGCCGACTTCGCCGCCGCCCACTACGAGAACCCGGTCCCCCGGGGCGAACTCCTGGACCGCTTCGGCCTGCTGGACAAGGAGCGCCGCCAGACCGGCGGGCTCTCCGGCGGCGAGAAGCGCCGCCTGGCAGTGGCCCTGGCCTTCGTGGGGCGGCCCCGCATGGTGTTCCTCGACGAACCCACCACCGGCCTCGACGTGGAGACCCGCCGCACCCTGTGGGAGGTGATCCGCGCCTTCCACAGCGAGGGCGGCACCGTGCTGCTGACCAGCCACTATCTGGAGGAGATCGAGCACTTGGCCAACCGTGTGGTGGTGCTCACCCGAGGCCGGGTCGCCGCCGACGACACGGTGGACGCGCTACGCGGGCTGGTGCACGCCCAGCGTGTCAGCCTGCTGGCCGACGAGGTGCCCCCGCTGCCCGGCATCCTCAGCTCCGAACGCGTCGACGGCCGAGTGCATCTGCTGACCCCCGACGCCGACGCGCTGGTGCGCGATCTGGTCAACAGCCGGGCGCCGTTCTCCGGACTGGAAGTCCGCTCGGCGACGCTGGAAGAGGCGTTCCTCACCCTCGCGGACGAGACCGGGGCCGACGACACCCCGGCCGGCGCGCCCGCGGCGACGACACAGTGGGGAAGCGGCCCGTGGCGATAAGCACGCCGGAGACGGCAAGCAGTTCCGATGAGGCGCCCGCCGGCCTGCTGCCCGGCGCGGCGGAACCGGACCAGGGGATGCGCGCGGCCCTGCGCACCCAGGTCCGAATGACCCTGATGCACGCGCGCTACCAGTTGCTGCGGACCATGCGCATCCCGATCGCGCTGGTGGGCACGGCGTTCTTCCCGAGCGCGTCGATGCTGTTCTTCGTCGTCCCGGCCGCCGGCGACGACCCCGTGGGCGCGACCTACGCGACGGCGGCGATGGTGGTCTTCACGACCATGATCAGCAACCTTTTCGGGCACGGCATCGGTGTGGCGGAGGAGCGCCAGCACCCGTGGGACCTCTACACCCGCACCCTGCCCAGCGGGCCGGGTGCGAAGTTCGCGGGGCGGCTGCTGTCCGGGCTGCTCACGATGCTGCTGTCGATGATCCCGCTGCTGGTCATCGCCGCCGTGGCGACGGAGGCCACCACCACGCTCCTGGGCTTTCTGACCGGCCTGGTCGTGGTGGTGCTTGTGTCGATCCCGTTCACCCTGATGGGGTTGGCGATCGGCTATCTGCTGCCGATCCGGGCGGCGTTGACGGTTGTCCAGCTGACGTTCTTCCCGCTCGCCTTCGCCGGTGGACTGTTCTCCGGGGCAGGCCAGGCGCCCGGGTTCATCGAGACGATCGCGCCCTTCACCCCGACTCGGGGCGCCGCCGAGCTGATGTGGGCGGCCGTGGGCGACTACCACTTGAACCCGGTCGCGGCCGTCTCCTTCATCGTGTGGACGGTGCTCCTGGCCGTGCTGTCGGTGTACGCGTACCGGCGCGACGAGGGCCAGCGCTTCCACTGACCCGGCACCGCGGCTCCAGGGACGGCGCGTAGCGGTCGGCCAGCTCCCGCAGCAGGGCCTCGGTCTCCGCCGGGTTCCGGGCGAGGCCGTAGACCCGGCAGTCCGGGCGGATGACGGCCGCCGTCGCGCCGAGCGACTCCAGCCAGGCCCGCAGCAGGTCGTCGACGGCGTCCCCGGGCCGCAGCCGGCGCAGCCGCAGTCGCCAGCGCTCCGCGCACGCGGGCAGGCCGAAGCCGTGCAGCGCGGCGGGATCGTCAGCCGTCAGCAGTACCGGGTCCGGGCCAAGGTGCCCGGCGGCCCCGAGCACCGACGGCGGCACCGGCAGCCCGGCACCGGGGCCCGGCGTGCCGTCGTCCCCGCGGTGGTACAGGCCCCCTTCCGGGGCGTGGACGCCGGGCTGTGCCGGGCGGGCGACGTCTGCGTCCGGCCGGACCGCCATCGCGTTGTCGCGGTGTGCTGCGGCGACCGGATCGGTCAGGCAGATCATCCGGCCGAGCGCCACCGACCGGTCGATGCTGGCCTGGGTGTGTGGGCGGCGCTCGGCCTCGTAACTGTCCAGCACCTCCGGACGCGCGGCACCGGCCAGCACCCGGTCCAGCTTCCACGCCATGTCTTCGGCGTCGCGTAGGCCGGAGCACATGCCCTGTCCGGCGAACGGCGGCATCTGGTGGGCGGCGTCCCCGGCGAGCAGCACCCGCCCGGCCCGCCAGCGGTCCGCGTTACGGGCGGTGAGGGTGTAGACGGCGTGGCGTTCCAGCGTGGCGGTGCCCGGTTCGACACCGAACAGCCCGAGCAGCCGCCAGGCGTTCTCGGCGGTACCGAACGTGTCGGGGAACTCGCCCGGTAGCCGCATGAACTCCCAGCGGCGGTGCCCCGGCCCGGCCGAGACCGCCACCCGGGGGCGCGCGGGGTCGGCGATCTGCACATTGCACGGCGGGAAGTCAGCCGCGCGGTGCGGTGTCACATCGCAGGCCATCCAGTCCAGCGCGAAGTCCCCGTCGCTCAGCTCGGCCCCCATCGCCTCGCGCACCATGCTGTTGGCACCGTCGCACCCGACGACCCAGCGTGCCCGCAGCACCCGCTCCGGGCCGCCGGCCGCACGGCGCACCGTGAGGTCCGCACCGGTGTCCCGGGCGGCCAGCCGGACCGCCTCATGGCCGCGCAGCAGCCGCAGGTTCGGGATCCGCTGGGCGCGCCGCTCCAATGCCTCCTCCAGGCCCGGCTGGTACATGGAGGTGGAGGCGGGCCAGCGGTGTGCGGGGTCGTGGCCCAGCCCGATACGGAGCAGGGTGCGGCCCGCGGCATCGACGACCACGTAGTCCTCGGAGGGCTCCCCGAACGTGCTCAGGTGGGGGCCCACCCCCGCTGCGTCGAGGATGCGGGCGGCGTCGGCGTCGAAGGCGACGGCTCGGGGCATCGGGTACGGCCGGGGCCATCGTTCGACGACCGTGACCTGCCATCCGCGCTGGGCGAGCAGGATCGACAACACCTGGCCGACCGGGCCGAACCCGACGACGAGCACATCGGCGGGGGCCTCTTGCGAGGCCGGGGGCGGCGCAGCGTTCAACTTTCTCTCCCTTCCCGGGAAGACCGGAAACGTGGTCACGCTAGCCCTCGTTCCACGCCGGACAGCCCCGCGGAACCCCCTCCGGGAAAGAACGTGATGAATGTCAGGGCGACCCGGGCAGCCGTTGTCCCGGCCGACCCCCGGCTGCCAGCATCAGCGCGTCATCGAAGCCCTCTGCACGAGCAAGGGAAGGGACCCCTACATGAGCACTCTTGCGAACGAGACCCCGGCCGGCGACCTCTTCGCCTCCTTCGACATCGCCGAGTTGGAGGTGCTGGAGGTCTCCGACAGCGTGGGCCTGCCGGAGATGGGCGCGAGCTCGTCCAGCATGAGCGTCGCCGCCGAGTCGACGTCGGCCAGCCTCTGCTGCTCGTCCTCCTCCTCCACCTGCTGCTGCTGCTGATCGCAGGTGCTCGCGTACCGGCCCGTCTTCCGTGCCGGTACGCGGGACCGTTCCGACGCACCTCCCGGAGAGGAGCCCTATGAGCGTTGGTCCCCCTGTGCGGATACCCCTGTCCTGGGCGCGGCACGAGCACTATGCCTTCCGCCTGCTGCACACCTGGACGGAACATCCGGACGCTCCGGCGGTGTACTGGTCGGGGCACTGCCTCACCGCGCGGGAGAGCCTGTCGTCCGTCCTCGACACGGCTGCCGCACTGCGTGACTCCGGTATCACCCCTGGCGGCACGGTCGCCCTCCTCACGGCGGCCAACCACCCCACGGCGCTCTTCGCGCGGTACTCCGCGCATCTGCTGGGCGCGGCCGTGGTGTCGGTCCGCGCGGCCAACCCCCGCAGCGACGCCGAGATGCTCCCACCCGAGGTCCAGGCCGAGGTGCTGCGGGACACCGGCAGCCGTCTCCTGGTCGCCGACGAGACCACGGCCGTACGCGCGGCCGCACTGGTGTCGCCCGCTCTGCGCGGCCTGGTACTGCCCGCCCCGGGCAGCACCGCCCCCCAGGCGGACAGCGCCCTGGCCAAGGTGGCCGAGGACACGGGTTTCGGCCCGGACGAGATGGCGCCCTACGACCCCGAAGCGCGTGCCCGGGTCACCTTCACCAGCGGGACGACCGGGCTGCCCAAGGGCATTGTCCAGAGCTACCGCACCTGGAACGCGACGGTCGGCATCTACCCGGCCGCCCCCGGCCCTGGCGGCCCCGGTCGCATCCTGGCCGTCACCCCGGTCAGCCACACGGTGGGCTCCATGGTGGACGCGGTGCTCGCGGCGGGCGGCTGCGCGGTGCTGCACGAGCACTTCGACGCCGACGAGGTGCTGGACGCCTTCGGCCGTCTCGACGTGACGGACACGTACCTGGCGGTGCCGCACCTCTACCGGCTCGCTGAACGGCTCTCCGTCGGCGGCCGGCTGGACCTGTCCGCGCTGCGCCGAGTGGTGTACAGCGGGACCCCGGCCGCGCCGCACCGGATCGCCGAGGCGCTGCGCTGGTTCGAAGGGCCGCTGTCCCAGCTGTACGGCTCCTCCGAGGCGGGCGGCATCTGCGGCCTGGACCAGCTGGACCACCAGGAAACGGAGCTGCTGGGGTCTGTGGGCCGGCCGTTCCCCTGGGTCGGGCTGCGCCTGCGCGACCCGGAGACCGGGAGGGACGTCCCCCGGGGCGCGAGCGGCGAGGTGTGCGTGCGGTCCGCGACGGTCATGGACGGCTACCTCGGCCTCGACCCGGCGGAGGGCAGCACCCCGGACGGCTGGCTGCGTACCGGTGACCTCGGCCACCTCGATGTGTACGGCAGGCTCCGGCTGACCGGCCGCCTGGGCCAGGTCATCAAGAGCGGCGGGCAGAAGGTGCATCCGGTCGCCGTGGAACGGGTCCTGACGGAGTATCCGGCCGTGCGGCAGGCGGTGGTGTTCGGGGTGCGGGACCACGACCGGGTGGAGCGGGTGCACGCGGCGGTGTCCCTGTACCCGGGGAGCGAGGGCGACGACGCCCGGCTGCGGGCTCATGTCGGGGCGCGGCTGGACTCGGCCCATGTGCCGGTCCACATCAGCCGGTGGCCGGAGCTGCCGCTGAACGACAGCGGCAAGCCCGATGTGCGGTATCTCCGCGGCCTCGCGCAGGCGGCGGACAGCGAAGTCGGCGTGCGGGAAAGCATCGAGGAGAGGGGAGCGGTATGACGTCCTGTCTGCATT
Source organism: Streptomyces pluripotens (assembly GCF_000802245.2). Lineage (NCBI taxonomy): Bacteria > Bacillati > Actinomycetota > Actinomycetes > Kitasatosporales > Streptomycetaceae > Streptomyces > Streptomyces pluripotens. The sequence goes on along the minus strand of NZ_CP021080.1, from coordinate 7,218,710 downwards.
TCGCCCGTGAGATGCGGCTCGGTAGGCTGTTCCGTCACGGGGACGGCCGACTCTTGATCACCCCGCTGGACCACTCCATCACCGACGGCCCGGTGGTGCCTCGCGGCAGCACCATCGACCGCCTCACCGGCCAGCTGGCCGCGGGCGGTGTCGATGCCGTGGTCGTCCACAAGGGCGTACTGCGGCACATCAGCCCGTCCCGCTTCGCCGGCATGTCGCTCATCGTGCACCTCAGTGCGAGCACTCGGCACGCCCCGGACTCGGAGGCGAAGTACCTGGTGACCGCGGTGGGGGACGCGCTGCGGCTCGGCGCCGATGCGGTGAGCGTCCACATCAACATGGGCTCGGCGGACGAGCGGCAGCAGATCGGGGACCTGGGCCGGGTGGCGGACCTGTGCGACCGCTGGAACCTCCCCCTGCTTGCGATGGTCTACCCGCGCGGCCCCGGCATCAGCAATCCGCAGGCCCCGGAGCTGGTGGTGCACGCGGCGACGCTCGCCGCCGACCTCGGCGCTGACGTGGTCAAGGCCCCGTACGCGGGGAGCGTGGCCGAGATGCGTGACGTGGTCTCCGCCTGCCCGATCCCGCTGCTGTGCGCGGGCGGCCCGCGCTTCGGTTCGGGCACCGACGCGCTGGCGTTCGTCAGGGACGCCCTGCTCGGCGGCGCCGCCGGGGTCGCGATGGGGCGCAACATCTTCCAGGCCACTGATCCCCGCCGGATGGCCGCCCAGGTGGCCGCCATCGTGCACGGCGAGCCCCGGCTGCACAAGGCTGACGACACAGAAGGGCAGTGTGATGAACGGACAGAAGCTGTGCTGGCTTGATATTCGTGGCGCCGGTGCCGCCGGACCCGCGGTCATCGAGGAGGCCCTGCACCAGCGGACGGACGGCATCGTCGCCGGTGACCTGCAGACCCTGGCCGACCTCCCACCCACCGTCCGTAGGGTGCTGCTGCCGGGCGGCGACGGCTGGTGGCGCGACGAGCGCTTCCCCGGCGCGGCCGACATCGTCATCCTGCCGCCCGGCTTCACCGCCCGCGCCGAGCTAGAACGGGCCCACCCCGAGGTGGAGTTCGGGCGCCTGGTGGAGATCACCGACGCCACGAGCCTGGAGGAGGCGTGCCACGCGGCGCGGACCGAGCGCTGGAGCGTCCTCGACTTCCGCGACCCGACCAAGATCCCGCTGGAGATCGTCATCGCCGCCGCCACCGGCTCCAAGGGCGCGATCGTGACCACCGCCGCCAGCCCCGAGGAGGCGGCGATCACCTTCGGGGTACTCGAGCTCGGCTCGGACGGCGTGATGATGCCCGGCCACTCCGTGGGCGACGCCACCGCGCTGGTGGAGGCGGCCCACTCCTCGGCCGGCGAACTGACGCTGACCGAACTGACCGTCACCGCGACGACGCACATCGGCATGGGTGAGCGGGCCTGCGTGGACACCTGTAGCCAACTCGGCGAGAGCGAGGGGCTGCTGATCGGCTCCTACTCCAAGGGCATGGTGCTGTGCGTCAGTGAGACGCACCCCCTGCCCTACATGCCGACCCGCCCCTTCCGGGTGAACGCCGGCGCCGTCCACTCGTACGTGGTCGCGCCGCACGGTCGCACCAACTACCTCAGCGAACTGCACGCGGGCGCCGCGGCACTGGCGGTGGACGCAGGCGGACGGACCCGCGTGGTGCCGGTGGGCCGGATCAAGGTCGAGACCAGACCGCTGATCTCAGTCGACGCGGTGTCACCGGAAGGGGTACGGGTCAACCTCATCCTCCAGGACGACTGGCACGTACGGGTGCTGGGCCCGGGCGGCGTGGTGCTGAACTGCACCGAACTCGCACCGGGCGACACGCTGCTGGGGTACGTACCCGAGGCCGACCGGCACGTCGGCTACCCCATCGACGAGTTCTGCCGCGAGCAGTGACCAGCAACCACGGCACCCCGCAACCTCCCACCGCCATCCCGGACCACGCGTCCGCCGTGGCGGTGATCGGCGGCGGTATCGCGGGGCTGACCCTGGCCCTCGCCCTCCGGCGCGAGGGGGTGGAGTGCACCGTCTTCGAGCGGAGCCCACGACCGGCCGAAGTCGGAGCCGGACTCCAGCTCGCGCCCAACGCCACCCGGCTGCTGCACCGCCTCGGCGTCGCCGAAGCGCTCCGCGCCATCGCGGTCCTCCCCCGTGCGCTGCGGATACGCGGCTGGGACGACGACCGCCCGCTGGCCACCACCGCACTCGGCGCCGCCTGCCTCCGCGGCTACAACGCCCCCTACTACACAGTTCACCGGGCCCAACTGCACCGCGTACTGCGGGAGGCGCTCGGCGCCGGACCGCTTCGTACCGGGCACCGGCTGACTGCCTTGACGGAGAACCCCGACGGAGTACACCTCGCCTTCGCCTCCGGCGCCCGCCACCGGGCCGACGTGGTGATCGGCGCGGACGGGGTCCACTCCGTGGTCCGGGCCCGGCTGGCCGGTGACGCGCCGGTGTTCTCCGGCAGCAGCGTCTACCGCGGTCTGGTCCCGGCCGACCGGCTCCCCTGGGCGGCCGGCGACCCAGAGATCCGCGTCTGGCCCGGCCCCGGGCGCCACCTGGTCTGCTACCCGGTCTCCGCAGGACGCGAAGTCAGCTTCACCGCCACTGTCCCCGCGGGCGCGGCGGGCGAGGAGTCCTGGACCGCCGAGGGCGACTCGGCCGAACTGACCGCCGCCTACCGGGGCTGGAACCCGACGGTCACCCGCCTCATCGCCGCCGCCGACACGGTACGCCGCTGGCCCCTGCACGACCGCGAGAGCCTGCCCGGCTGGGTGACCCCCCGGGTGGCCCTCCTGGGCGACGCAGCCCACCCCATGCTGCCCTTCCTGGCCCAGGGCGCGAACCAGGCGATCGAGGACGCGGTCACCCTGGCCGTGTGCCTGGGCCGGACCGCCGAGGCCGACGCACCGACAGCGCTGCGCCGCTACCAGGAACTTCGCCTGCCCCGCACCAGGTTGATCCAGCGCGGCGCGCGCGAGGCCACCCGTTTCCTGCATCACCGGGGCTCCCCCGGCCCGGGCCGCCTCCACCGGACCGGCGCCGCCGCGGATCCACACGGTCTGGCGGGGCTGCGGGCCATGGAATGGCTCTACGGACACGACGCGGAGGCGGTGGCGGCGGGAGCGATAGGGGAGCCGTCCACTGCACAGGCGGCGTCGTAGCCCGGCCCCGCCCGTCTCACAACCAACGCTGTTCCATGGCGATGCGGGCCGCGTCGAAGCGGTTGCGGGCCTGGAGTTTACGGATGGCAGTCGACGCAAGGTTCCGCACCGTGCCGACCGCCAGATAGAGATCCCGGGCGATCTCCTTGAGCGAGGCGCCCGAGGCGGTCAGCCGGAGCACATCGGCCTCCCGGGCGCTCAGCGGACAGTGCAGCGACACCGGCTGGGAGACCAAGAGACCAGGGTCCATAGTCAGACAGCCGACCGCAGCCCCACGTATCGCCCCTATCAGATAGGGTAGTTCGACCTGCAAGGACACCACGCTCAGCACCCCGGCGCGGATCGCCTGGTCGGTGGAGTTCGGCGAGGACTGACTCGATATCAGGGCCACCCCACACTGCGGCTGCGTCCTACGCAACTGCCCCAGGATGGCCAGCACGTCTTCGTCCACGGTGCCCGTCTCGACCACCGCGACTGCCGGCTCTAACCGCGCCACCGTCGGCAGCAGTTCGTCGCGCTGCTTCGCAGCCCCGACCACCGAGAAGTCGGCCACGGTGTCCAGGAACTTCGCCATCACCTCAACGGACAATGCGTGCTCTCCGGCCACAACGATGCGGATGCTCATGTCTGTCCCCCCATGGACGCGGAAGCAAGCATCGAGGGGCCACGTATGCCATCCGGGATGGCTCATAGTAGCCGCTCAATGATCCCATGAAGATAATGTGTGGACACGTGAAGTGTTCATGTAATGACGGGGAATCTAGGTGCACAGTACGAGAAAGTCGTGCACGGAAGACCGGAATGTAACGCGGTGAGCTCACCCACTGACAGAACGTATCGAATCCCCTGAAAGTGCGAGGTGTCGCTCCGCGCAACGCGACTCATCGCCGAGTGCCATGAGCGCCTGCGCCGACGTCTGAAATCGACTCGCAGCGAAGCCCCGAGACCCTAAAGGGGGCCGAGCCGAGAGAGCCGTGACGATTACCCGCACCTCACTCGACGTTAGCCTCAGCTCAGTTGGCCGGGGTAACCAACGTGCAGCGGTACCCGGATGACGCGCTTCGGCGGTCGGCCACGTCTCATCGAGCCGACTGACATCGTCCGGGCCGGACGTGAACTCGGGCTGCGCAACCCGAGCATGAACGCCGCGGCAGCCCGCCTCCGTGCGTCGTCCGGATCCGGCTGGTCCGCCGGCCGAGTCGTGCCTGGAGCATGGTGATCCGCATGACCTGCTCGTCGCCGAACCCGCCCAGGCGGCGCTCCCCGACCACCGAGGCAGAAACCGTCTGGGTCCACTTCCTTGCGGTGGCCAAGACGCGGATCATCGCACGCCCGGGCGTTGTGTGCGCCTCCTGGCCCGTTCGCCGCAGTGCCAGGTACCGCGACGATGCCATCCGGGCCGCCGCATCCGGGCGGAGTGACCCCAACCTGCCGTAGGCGTGCGCCGCCCCTGCGGCCCTGCCTCCGGCGGGGCAGAGCCGTTTGACGCGCATGCGTTCGGCTTCCGTGCTCCCCTGCCCACTTGCGTGACCGTACCCACGTAGAACTGACGGGTCGTCACCCCATGCGTGGTGGCATGTGACGGCGCACGACGCTGCGTGAGCTCTTCGCGCCTTGTTCGCGGCCGGGCGTCACTGCCGTACTTCCTACAGCCCGCCGGGATCCCCGGTGAGCGAGAACCGCAGTGGAGAGGAAGGCCTATGACCGCACGACCGCGGCACCGCCGCACCGCGTCCCCACGGCTCCTGCCGTCGCTCCGCACCGCCCTCGCCCTCGGCAGCTTCGGCATCGTTCTGCCGCTCCTCACACCGTCCGTCGGCCACGCGGCCTCCAACACCACCTGGGACCGGGTCGCCCGCTGCGAGAGCGGGGGCAACTGGAGCATCAACACCGGCAACGGCTTTTTCGGCGGACTGCAGTTCACACAGCAGACGTGGGTGGCGTACGGCGGGTCCGTGTACGCGCCCCGGGCCGATCTGGCGAGCCGGGCGGAGCAGATCACCGTGGCGGAGGCGGTGCTCGCCCGGCAGGGCCCCGGAGCATGGCCGGTCTGCTCGGTACGGGCGCATCTCACGCGGCGCGGCGGGCGGAGCGAGCCGGTCAAACGCCCCAGCGCTCCTCGGCACACCGCGCCCACCTCCCGCTCGCAGGGTGGTAACGGCCATCCCTTGGGCCGGACGTACACCGTGGTCCAGGGCGACACGTTGTCCGGTATCGCACTACGGGCTGCAGTAACCGGCGGCTGGCAGCGACTCTACGCAGCCAACCGAAGCGTCATCGGCCCGGACCCGGACCTGATCCGGCCGGGACAGCGGCTCACCCTGCCGTCCGCCGGTACGCAGCGGTAAATCGCGATCTCGCTGACCGCGTACAAGGTCTCGGGCCGGACCGATCCCCATCTCGATTGGTCCGGTCCGACGCACTTGCTGTCTCAGCCGGACTGGTCAGTGGAGACGAAACGCGGTCCGTCTGGGCTGGGCGGACGACGCCACCCGGGCCGACGCCACCCGGGTCACCGCCTGACAACTCCGGCACGTGCTGATCCGGTTGGTCAGGTCGGCCACTGGCGGCCGGACGATCCCGAATTCTGATCGTCATGGACAACGGTTACGGCACCGCCTGCCTCTCCCGCGCTGTGGCAGACCTCCCGGTGGTGCCGGCTTGAGGTCAACGTGTTGCCACCCGGCCTCTCTCGCCTGCACCGCGACTGTTTCAGTTGGAGCAACCGGTCACGGCGCCCGAGGGCGCGCAGTTGTCGGGACTGCTATTGGCGAAGACACCTCCGAGCGCGGTGGCCGTTCCCGAGTCCTTGTAGACGCCGCCGCCCTCTGTCGCGGAGTTCCCCGTCACGGTGACGCCGACCAAAGTGGCGGAGCCCTGAAGGCTGTGCACCCCTCCGCCGGGACCCACTGGTGCGGCGTTGTCTCTCAGGGATCCGCCGGTCATCGTCAGGGCGGACTCGTTGAGGATGCCGGCGCCGCCGTAAGCACCAGTGGCGTGATTGCGGGCGATGGTCACAGCTGTCAATTTGACCGGGGTGTCGCCGGCCCCGCCGAAGAAACCGGCGCCCGAGGTGGCGGTGTTGTCGCTCAGCGTGCCTCCGGACATGTCGACCGAGTTCTCCGAACCGTCGATGAAGATACCGCCGCCGAACGAGCCGCCGACGTTGCCCCGGATCGCGCTGCCTCGGATGATGAGGTGGTTGTTGATTCCGCCGGTGCCGATGCCGCCGCCGACGAAGCGGCCGATCGCGGAGGTCGCCCGGGTGCCGGGCGCGACCGCCCGGACGCTGCGGCACTACGACGAAATCGGCCTGCTGCGATGGGCCCGGATCGACGCAGGTGGTTCGCTACCAACGGGAAGTACCGCTCCTGGCCCGGCTCAGGATCGTTCGTGGGCCGCTTCTCGCGGCGCCTGGCTGGATGGGCGCTCCCGCCCACTGGTCACGGTCGGCTGGCGTCCCAGGTGGTGAACCTGACCGTGACACTCCGCACGCCGCGTGAGTCGGACCGGACGGTCTCGACCGTCAGGGCGCAGCGGTTGCCTTCGCTGGTGATGCCGCACAGTGTTGCTCCGGTGTCCAGGGAGGCTGCCGTCACGGTTTGGTTCTCGAAGCCTTCGGCGAGGCCGCAGGTGGGCCAATCGGCGGCTTTGGACAGTGCCAGCGAGGCGTACCCGTTGCCGGTGAACATCGAATCCTGTGCAGGGTCATTGCTGACCTGGAAGTCCCCGTACTCATACCCGAAGCTCCACAGTGTCGCGAAGCGGCTGTCGGCGTCGACGGCCTGGCCTCGGGGGATCACTACCCTGGTCGAGGCGATGACCTTGGGTTCGTGTCCGTTTCCGGCGTGGGCCGGGGCCGAAGAGGCCACGCCGGACGGACCGGAGTCCAGGGAAGCCGTCGGCGATCCTGGTGGCGTAGAGGGTCGGCCGATCCACATGCCGAAGAAGACCGCCGCAGTCAGCACGACGAATCCGGCGACGGCCCACGGTGCCCTGGTGCTGGTGCCGGGCCCGCCGCCGCTTTTCCGGGTGGTGCTCCCCGGGGGAGACGGTGGTGTCTCCCCCCAGGGACGCCGGGGCGGGATGGGGGGAAACTGCGCCGCATGTTCCTGCGCCGCCGGGGTGTTCTCCCGCCGGCTGATCTCGTGGCGCACATGATCCAGCTCGGCCAGCAGTACCGTCCGCCGGTGCGCCAGCGCGACCTCCCTGCTTTCCGTGCTGTCCTGCCCTGGCACTCCAGCATCGGCTTCGCCGCGTGCACGGCCCTCGGCAAGGTCACGGACCTGTGCTGCATGCACCTGGTCCAGCTCGGCCCGCAGCGACTCAAGCCGGACTTCCAGCTCGTACAGCTCCAACAGAATGCTGCTGCCACTGGCCTCCAGCGCTGCGCGGTACAAAGAAAACGTCAGCTGCCGCACCTCCGCGGTGGCCGGCACCACGTCGCCGGTACCGCGCTCACCCAACAACGCGTCCAAAAATGCTTTGCGCGGCAAGCGTTCCCCGCTCAAGTACCGCGCGATCGCGGAATGACTGAAGCCGTGCTTCTGGGTGAACTGACGCAACGACAGCCCGCAGCTGTCGAACAGACCCCGTATATGCCGGCCGAACTCGGCCCTGGAGTCCCGTCCTCCAGCACCACCAGGCTCAAGCGCGCCATCGGCCATCTGTCTCCCCCTGTCTGATCCCCTGCGGCGATTTTCCCCCCACCCGCACCAGCCTGTCTCAGTTACGCACCACACCGCGGCACTTCCAGCCTGGTCGTGGCCCGCAAAGGGGCCTGCACGCCCTACGCCTGCGGAGGTGCCGCGCATGGCACCCCCGCGCAGACACGAACGACGGAGACCGCAATGACCGAGCCCCATACCCGTCCCACGCCCCAGCAGCAGCGCCCAGCAGAGCAGGAGCACCACATCAGCGCAGCAGAGCAGATCCGGCGAGGCCTGCTCCACGGAGCCGCCGCCGCTCTTGCACGCCTGCTCATCGAAAGCTGGTGGCCCGCCGACCACTGACAGCCACCGGGCGCCCGACGGCAGGACGCCCGATCCTCCGGCGGTCCGGCCTCTTCCCCAACCCCCTCTTCAAGAGTGATCGCCGTGGAAAGCAAGTCGGCGACGGCCCGGGCGTGAGGAGAAAAAGGCCGTCGTCCTGGCCGTCACGTCTTGGTGCAGCTGCTGGGCGGTGGCCGCCCGCCGCCCAGCAGCAGCGCTGGGCTTCCTGGCGTCGACTGCGGCCACGACCGCGCGGCGCTGGTCAAGGCGGTCGTCCTTGCGCTATGCGCACCGGAGCGGTCCTGGCCGGAGTCGAGCAGCATCCGGTCGCCGCACCGCATACACCGCCGCACTGTTGACGCTGAGGCAGGACCAACCGATCAGCCGAGCCCACCGGGGCCTCGGTCGGCCCGGCCATCCGCGTCTGGTCGGCCAGACGCCGGCGAGCCGGGTGGGACCAGTTGAAGCCCAACACCGCGTAGACGGCGCGGTGCAGCACCGGGGACGGAGCCTGTTGGAGACTGATAGCCGAGGGCCGCCCCGAGCTCCGCACGGCCTGCGTCAGAGCCATCGAGCGGCGTCGGCTTTCCTCAGCCCCGCGAGCGGCTTGCGCTTCCGGCGGATACATCGCGCCAAATAGGTGTTGATGCACGCCAGGAAGGGATACAACGCCGACTGGTAGAACTGGCCACAGTGGTTCATCCGGCCCATGTGGAAGCCGTAGATCAGGGGCACACCATCTTCATTCCGGGCATCATCTGGCCAGTAAACGGGATTCCACCGGAATCGTCCCGGAGATGGGGAAAATCTCCATTTTCGATGCCGTCTCTCTCTGTTGCGACACATCAGCAACGATCCGCTTGCGTTCATCTTCCTGACCCCAGCTGACATCTCGGGCCATGTGGAAGGTCCGATACCCGGTGGGTATCGGACCTTCCACACAGGTATTGGACACTCGGATTGATGGTGCCGGACGATACCCGCATGTCACCTCTTCCCATCCCTTCTGCCTGGGTGGAACCCCTCCCTGAAGCCGCACCGCCATCCGACATGGCTTTGTACCAATTGCCCACGGGAACCTACGAAACCAGGGCAATCTTCGCGTTCAAGGGCGGCTCGTTCCGCGACAAGCGTCCTTTCGCCGCGACGTCGGTCCTGATTCAGCACCCGCAGGGAGACCTATTGATCGACGCCGGCTTCGGCTCCCAGGTTGATGCGCATATACAGGCTCTCCCGAGGATTGAACGCGCTCCTCACCAGTTGGGGAACACCGTGAGCGAGCAATTTAAGGCCAACGACTACGACCAAAGCTGTCTTCATGGCGTGTTGGTGACGCACTCTCACTGGGATCACGTAAGTGGTCTCGACGATCTCCAGCTTCCGATCTGGATTAATGAGGGTGAACTGCAATATGCAGGCCAGAGCAAAGGCGGACGAGTGTTCCGCGAGATCTCCGGCAGTCACAGGATTCACCAATACGAATTCAGGGGCGGACCTTATCTAGGTTTCCCGTCGAGCTACGACGTGTATGGCGATGGCTCAGTCGTCGTCGTCCCTGCCAGAGGTCACACGACTGGCTCAGTGATCACCTTCGTCGCCCTGCCGAGCGGTCAACGGTATGCCTTCATCGGCGACCTGACTTGGCAACTTGATGCCATCGTGCATCGAGCTGAGCGGCCACTCATGATGCGTATGCTCGCCGATACTGATCCCCAGCTGGTGCGTGAGGACATGCTCCGTATGATTGCCCTGGCGGGCACCATGCACATCGTTCCTTCCCACGATGTTTCTGCGTACGACGGGATCCCTCTGCTGCTCAATTGATCGACTTCGGTTTCGAAGCGCCCGATCGTCGAGCATCCCCGATGAGGGTCGTTATGTGGACCAAGCCGCGGGATGATCTTGGGGTTGATCAGGCTGGAGGACGGGGGCCGTGCAGGACACGTCGCCGTCGTACAACTGGCGCCGGTACCCGGTCGAGAACATCTCCCACTGCGGGTAGCTGTACCTCCGCGCCGGGCCCCCGCGTCAGCAAGCCAGTTCTTCAGTCGGCACTTGAAGACGACCGGCACGGTTCCGCGGGTGGTCGTCACTGACAAGCTCCGCCCCTGTACGTCAACCCGCTGGCCCCGGGCAACACCCCCGAGGATCCGAACAGCCGCAGACGCCGTCCTCTACATCTCCCCCGCCCCGCCCTCCCGCCCTCGCCAGCGGACGCCCCATCCTCCCGGCCCTGTCCGCCCCTTATCGGAAGAAGACCTTCATGAACGTCAACGCCCCCACCAGCGCCGCCATGCTTGAAGAGTTCCGGCGTCGGCCGCAGACCAACGGCGCGTCCTGTTCACCGGGGCGACCATCGTCACCATGGACTCCGAAATCGGCGTCATCGACGACGGAGACCTCCTCGTCGAGGGTGACACGATCACCGCCGTCGGCCGCGATCTCGACGCGGGTGACGCCGTGGCCGCCGACGCGATCCTCACCCCCGGGTTCGTCGACACCCACCGGCACGCTTGGGAGGCCCAACTGCGCCGGATCATGCCGGACGTCGACGACCTCGGCGGCTACGTCATGGCCACGTTGGCCGGCTACGCCCCGGCCTACCGGCCCGAGGACATGTACGTCGGCACCCGACTAGCCGCCCTGACCGCGATCGACAGCGGCATCACGACGATGCTCGACTTCTCCCACAACTCCCGCACCCGCGAACACTCCGACGCGGCCATCGAGGCCCTCGTCGACACGGGCATCCGCGGCGTGCACGCCTCCATGGGTCCGCACTTCGGCGAGTGGGACCGGCAGTGGCCCGGCGACCTGGCCCGTCTCAAGGACCAGTACTTCAGCAGCGACGACCAGTTACTCACGCTGCGCCTGGCAACCTTGGCCACGGAAGAGATCGCAGGACCGGCGCTCGCCTACGGCCCTGGCCTCGCCCATGTTGCACGGGAGTTGGGTATCGGAGTCAGCACGGACGCCGTCTTCGGTACGTCTTCCTCCGAGGCGGTCCTGCGTTGGGCCAAGGAGGGCATTCTCAGCCCCGACGTCACCCTCATCCACTGCACCGGACTGACCTCCGAGGCATGGAAGACGATAGGGGAAACGGGCACCACCGTGGCCCTCGCTCCGACTTCCGACGCACAGTTCGGCCTGGAGACCGCGATCCCCGCCGTCGACGAGGCCCTCGCCGTCGGCGTCCGTCCCGGACTGGGTGGCGCATCGGCCGATCGTTCCCCACGCAAACGACGTGGTGGCAACCAGACGCTCCCTTCCGGAGTTCTTATGCCCCACACCACCGCTCTCCCCGACACAGCCGGGACCGGCAGACCAGACCAACAGCCGACCTGGGAACACCGCGGCGAACACCGCCTCGCCGGCCACACTCGATGTCCTGATGGACAACCAGTTCTGCACCGTCCTGACGCTGCTGCACCCCATGACCACTGCGCTCGGCACCACGCCGAAGCAACACGCCTGAAGCACAAGGACGATTGGCTGCGCCCGTTACGCCGGATGGTTCCCCGCTGGCCCTCTCGGAGCGGTCACCTTTCGCCAGATGAGTACAAGGACTCATGACACCCACCGACCTGCGGGGGAAGGATCGCGGGATGACGACGCAGAGGAAGACGAAAGCCCGACTCGGCCTGCTGCCGTTGTCGGTGTTGGTCCTGCTGGCAACGGGGTGCGGAACCCAGCGGGCAGGGGATACCGCCGACGCGTACCGGCGTTCGTACCCGACTCCGACCGGGATGTCGACGCCGAGTACACCAGTGGACTTCCCCTGCCCCGGCGAGAGCCCCAAGCCAACGGCGCCCGCGGCCGCCACTACCCCCAACTCAACCGTGCCTCCGACCGACCACTACGCCGAAAACCACGGCTTCAGAGTTCCCATCCCGCTCCACGGCCAGAGCCGTTGCGACGGACTCACTGCCGTCGGACGCGTCAAGAATGCACTCGAACCGCTACGCAGGCGCGGCGACTTCGCCCCGAACAGCGTCCGCGACGCGCTCACCAAGCTCGGCTACTCCGCCGGGAAGGTGCAGGCGTACCAGGACGGGCCTACGGGGATCGACTTCCTCATCGACATTGGCGTCTCTCCCTGGTGTGTGGAGGGCACGATGAGCAGAAACTCCACCGAGGCGGACGCCTTCGGTGGCTATCCCGACGGCACCGGCTGCGAGCCCCCAAGCGGCGGCCACTGACCATTGTCTCCGCCGGTGGCAAACCACCAACGTTCGCTGTCACACGTGCACGCCACGGGGAACTGTTCATCCGTGTGCAGTGTGAGACCCGCACCGACCGTTGTCCCGTCGATGACGAGCTATGGCGGTGATCGAGCCGCTGTTGCCCAGGGTCTAGTGTCGGGCTCGGCATCGCGGTCAACGGCTGCTCCGGGACATCAGGTGCGTACGCCCGTGAACTCGGCCTAGTCCCCCAGGACTCCGTCCTCACCCTGCATCAGGGCGAGGACCTGGGCCGCCCAGGCGAGCTCACGGTGATACTGCGCGCGGGTGACCCGCGCGTCCGTGTCAGCGGCCGGGGAACTCGCATCAGGTGAAGTGCAGGCCACGGCGCGGGAACTGAAGGCGCGGAGCGGCACGCCATCCGGGTTCGGTCCCACGTCCGGTCCCGATGCCGAAACCGTTGAGGTGCAGGACCGGCCGACGGTGCAGATGCCGCAGCGCCCGTTCTCCAGCGGCGGAGCAAGGCCCCGATCAGGCAGGGCGTGCCTTCGGCCAGGGACTTGTCCGCACGTGTCCGTGATCGGCGGGGGAGCGCCGAGTTGCCGCCGCCCGGAGGTCACCGGGTCTGCGAACTCGCGGGCCCGCACGCCCTCCCTTCGCCCCGCCGGCTGCGATTCAGCGGGATCCGCGGGCCGCAGTGTCACGCCCTGGGCCAGGCGCAGGAAGTCCGGTAGGCGGCCGTGGCCGTCCGGGCGAACGACTGGATCAGCGGGTTTGCGTCGCCCTGGTTCCACGCCGCCACCACACGGCTCGGCGCCATGTCCATCACGGGTATCACGGCCAGTTCCCCGGGTGGGCTGTGTCCGAGCGGGGCCATACCGACCGTGCCGTTCCAGAGCACGGCCTGCAGACACTCCTGAACGGCGCGCACGACCGGGCCCTCACGGGGCTCGCCGCCGTTCCAGTACGACTGCCAGACGGGGTCCGTGCCGTCCGGGAACTGGAACCAGCTCCGGTCGGCGAGGTCGGCCAGCTCAAGGCGGCCACGACGGGCCAGCGGATCGTCGGCGCGCAGCACGGCGCCCACCGGGTCGACCCGTAGCTCCTGCACCGTCAAGCCCGTCTCGTCGAACGGGGCTCGGGTCAGGGCGATGTCAACGCGTCCGGTGCGCAGCCCGCAGGTGGGATCCGTCAGGCCGGTTTCACGGACGCGGATCTCGATATCCGGGTGCTGTCGGCGGTATGCGGCGGCCAGCCGTGTGGCACCTGGGTCGGTGCCGTCTCCCAGGATGCCGACGGTGAGGGTCGTGGCGCCGGTCACGGCGGCCACGCGCACCCGTGCCCGGTCGGCCTGGTCGAGCAGGGCACGCGCCTGCTCCAGCAGCACCACCCCGGCCGGGGTGAGGGTGACACCTGAGGCGGAGCGGTGGAACAGCGCAGCACCGACGTCGGCCTCCAGCTGTTTGATCGCCCGGCTCAGCGGCGGCTGGCTCATGTGCAGTCGGGCAGCAGCCCTGCCGAAGTGGAGGTCCTCGGCGACGGCCACGAAATAGCGCAGCGTGCGCAGCTCCATGAACAGCAACGATACTCGCCCGGTATAAGTACCACTCAATCCGTCTTGCACGTCCGCCTTCCCGTGCGGATGCAATCGGAGGGTGACTGGCGAACTGGTGACCGACCCCGCCGTTCAGGTCTCCGGCGCTGGAGCTTCGGTCGGCCGATCACCAGACCCTCGAAGGCGTCCCGCAGCTTCGAGGGTTCCTGGAATTTCGAAGGTTCCTGGAATACGGCGCACACGGCACGTCGGTCCGGCCCCAGGGTCTTTGCGTGCAGTGATCTCGTCCCTCATGAACGCTTGAGGAACCTCACATAGAAGGCCACGAACACCAGGACGATGCCGACGTTCACCATCAGCCGCCCCCAGAACTGGTGCCTGAAGAACAGAACGTCCACGCCGACCACGACGGCTACCAGCGCGAACACATAGAGCGCGACGACCGCCTGTCTTCCCATGCTTCCTTTCTACTACCTGCGGTCGCGGTAAGGACGAGCCGGAGCGGCACTTCTACACTCGGCCCGACTCCTCCCGGACCCGTGTCCGTCGACTCGCCGCCGCCCCTTAGACCGACCGAGCTGCCACCCAGGGGCTGGGGGGCGCTGGCTCCGCGGGAGCGGACCGGTCCCGGCCACGGGTCGGTCGGTCCCCGGTGACCGCTCGGCGGGCCACTGTGACCAGCTCCGCCGCCGGACCCACCAGGCGTCGCCCCATCGGCCAGACCGCGCGCAGATCGCGCGTGAGGTCGACGCCTGCGACATCGACACCGATCAGCCGGCCGTCGGCGATGTCCCCGCCGACGGCCAGCTCGCTCAGGACGGACGGTCCGGTGCCGGCGATCACCGCGCCGCGGACGGCGGCCGTCGATCCGAGCTCCACCAGGGGTCGGACGCGCTCACAGCCTGCCAGGTGAAGGGCACGGTCCAGGGTCTGCCGTGTGCCGGATCCGCTCTCCCGCAGCACCAACGGTGCGCGGGACAGTTCCCGTGCCGACAGTGGCTCGTGTCGCCGTGCCCACGGGTGAGCGGGGTCGACCACGACGACGAGCCGGTCCTCGGCCACCAGCTGTGTGGACATCGCGCGGGACAGGCGCGGCCCTTCGATGAACCCGATGTCGGCCTCGCCGGACTCGACCAACTCGGGCACCTGCTCGCTGTTGGTCACCTGCAGCCCGATGTACAGCTCCGGCCGCCGGCCGCGCAGCTCGCTGATCCAGGCCGGCAGCAGGTACTCCGCGATGGTCAGGCTGGCTGCGACGCGCAGTTCGGCCTCCCGCCGGTCGCGCAGCCTGCCGGCCCCGACAAGCAGTTCGTCGAGTTCGTCCAGGACCCGCCGGGCGTGTCCGACGACCGTCTGCCCCACCAGTGTCAGCCGGGAGCCCCGGCGGGTCCGGTCGACCAGAACCAGTCCCAGACCGCGTTCCAGCGTGGACAGCCGACGGCTGGCGGACGGCTGGGAGATCCGCAGCCGCTCGGCCGCTCGGCCCAGGCTACCCAGGTCGGCCACGAGGACGAGGAGCCGCAGCGACTCCAGGTCGGGCGTGCGTAGCGGGAGGCCCACGGCACGGGAACGGGTCACGGAAGAATCTGTCACAGCGGCAGCGTATGAGTGAGTCATGCGCTAGGGCTATGAGCTTCTGCTCGATCAGGGGCTACAAGGCGGGCGCGGGGCTGCCCAAAGTGGTGATCATGAAGGACGCCCAACCCTCCCGGTCAGGGACCACCCGCCCGGCCCGCATTGCCACCGCCCGAGGACCCGGCGGCGCCATCAGGGCCCAGTTCTCCGGGTTTGCCGCCCGTCTGCCTGGGCTGGCCCTCGCCGTCGGTGTCGCCCTCGTCGCGACCGCGCTGGGCCGACTGGTTCCCGTCGTCGGTGCTCCGGTGAGCGCGATCGTGCTGGGTGTGCTGGTGGCACTCGCAGTGCGGCCCGGGGAGCGGATGCGGCCCGGCATCGCCTTCGCCGGGCGCGGAGTACTCCAGGCCGCGGTGGTGGTACTGGGCGCGCAGCTGTCCCTGGGCCGGGTGCTGCGGGTCGGTGCCGCCTCGCTGCCGGTGATGATCGTGACCCTCGCGGTCTGTCTGGCGGCGGCGTACGGGATCGGACGCCGCCTGGGTGTCGTCGGCGACTTGCGCACCCTGATCGGTGTGGGCACCGGCATCTGCGGCGCCTCCGCGATTGCCGCGGTCACGCCAGTTATCGGCGCGGCCGAGGCGGAGGTGGCCTATGCCGTCTCCACGATCTTCGTCTTCAACGTGGCCGCAGTGCTAGCCTTCCCCGCCCTCGGGCATCTGCTGGGCATGGGCCAGCACGCCTTTGGCCTGTTCGCTGGAACCGCCGTCAACGACATGTCGTCGGTGGTCGCCGCCGCTACCACCTATGGGGGCCCCGCGGCCGACTACGCGGTGGTGGTCAAGCTGGCCCGCACGCTGCTGATCATCCCGGTCTGCCTGGGCCTCGCCGCTCTCGTCCGCCGTCGCGCGCGGACGGCAGACGGGCACGCCGGCGCGGCGGGTTCGGGGCGGGGTCTGACCAGCCGGGTGCGCGTCGGCAGGCTGGTGCCGTGGTTCCTCCTCGGGTTCCTCATCCTGGCCGCCGCGAACACGGCCGGTCTCGTCCCGTCCGACTCTCACGGCCCGCTCAGCGTGCTCGCCGTCTTCCTGATCACCGTCGCGCTGTCCGCGATCGGCCTGTCCACCGAACCTTCCAGACTGCGCCGGACCGGTCCCGCCCCCCTGCTGCTCGGGGGTTGCCTGTGGCTGGTGGTGTCCGCCACCAGCCTGGCCGTTCAGTTCCTGGCCACCCAGTACCTGTGACCGTCGCGGACGTAAAGGTGTGCGGGCCGGTGGGCACCGGCACGCCCCGTCGGATGGCAGCCCCTGGCCGGGTGCCCCGCCTTGCCCCGCTTCCGGGATGTCTTCGCCGCGGCCTGTGTCCACACCGCGCGTGAGCTCGACGTCCGTCCGCAGGGGTGATGGGCTGACGAAGCGTGCCGGTGTAGTCGAGGCACCGGACAGGGGCGGCACGACCGGCAGCGGAGCCGGCCCCCGCTGCCACCGCCCCCGGGAACCGGCGCGCCGTCGTCAGTGTCTCCCGCATCCCGCTGGCCGAAGCCGTGGGCGAACAGATGGTCGGCGACCGTCGAGCCCGTCACGCGATCTTGCCAACCGCCGGCCAGGATTCCCCGCTCAGGAGGCCGCGGTGCCGCCATCGGAGCCGGACGCGGGAGGGTCCGGGCGCAAGCTCCCTCCGCAACAGCCGTCAAGGACGACCCAGTCCCGGCATTGGGGGGTTTCCCTCAGTGAACACGGGAGAGCGGCTGCATAGGATCGCGGTGACTGATCGCCGCTTCAACTCGTCTCATACGGGGGAACTTTCATGCAACGACCGCAGACGCGTATTCTCACAGCAACGGCTCTTGCCGCTCTCACAGTCTGCGGGCTGTCCGCGTGCTCGGCCCTCGGCCAGAAGACCTTCGAGGACAATACCAAGGTGTCTGAGAGAGTTGCCTCGATCCGTCTCGACATGAGGAACGGCGGCGTGAAGGTAGATACTTCGGCCGACGCCTCCACAATCTCCGTACACCGCAGGGTCAACTACCACGGTGACAAGCCGAGTGCCCCGTCCTTCCGCGTCAGGGACGGTGTCCTGGTGCTGTCCGGCTGCGGCAAGAACTGTGGCGTCGACTACGTCGTCAAAGTGCCTGCTGGTCTTCCGGTGTCGGGACGCACGACCAACGGGGGGCTCACACTGACCAATGTGGGCACGGTCGATGTGCACACAAGCAACGGTCAGATCGCGGTGACGAACGCCACAGGCCCTGCAAAACTGCGCACGTCCAACGGCGTCGTCAACGTCAGGGACGTCAAGGGCGGCGGCATCGACGCGCAGACGTCCAACGGCGAGGTGACGATCCAGTCGGCCATCCCACAGGACATCAGAGCTCTTACGACCAACGGCGACCTCACGGTCACCACACCACCTGCCGGGTACCGGATCTCGGTGAACGACTCCAACGGCGACAAGAACGTGGCGTTCAAGAATGACCCGTCAGGCAAGTACCGCCTGGACCTGTCGACAAGGAACGGTGACTTGACCGTGAAGTCGGCAACCTAGTCGATCCGTGACCGGATCAAGTCGCCCGGCGGTTTCAAGCAGGTACCCGCGAGTCAACCGCTGACGGACGTTCTACTCCGTGGACCGCCACCCGCGAGTCACCAACCCCAGGGCGGTTCGGCAGGGGCCGCAACAGAGACGTTGAACGACGGCCGGCGTGGCCCCGGACTAGGTCCGGGGCCACGCCGACGTTGTCACGGCGAGCGGTGCCGCCGTTGACTCACGCCTTGCCGTAGACCACCGGGGAGCAGTCTTCCCAGGTCCCCTTGACCGCGCAGATCTTGAGGGCCACCGTGGTCTCCTCGGTGATGTTGCCGCTCTTCCAGGGGGAGCAGTAGCTCGACTTGTGGCCCCGGGTGCTGGCGATACGGTCCGTGTGCCAGGCGCCGCTCGGCTGGATGTCCATACGGACCTCGATGCCCACGCCGTCCGCCCTGGTGTCGCAGGCCCGGATCGCGTCGCCGGGGATGGAGCCGGACGGATCGGCGTTGAAGTAGCCGGTGCCGGCCACGTAGCCGCCGTAATACGCTGTCATCACCACGCTGGTGGAGGCGGCGGCCTGGCCGCTCATGCCGATGACGAGTCCGGATGCGGCCGCAACGGCCGTCATCGCCTTGGCGGTCAACTTCATTGTGTGCTTCATCGGCTCTCCTTGGTCAGGGCAGGCCGCGGTGAGGCGCTTGTGCATGGGTCCCCCCGCATGACTAGCTGCTGTGTCCGATCTCAACCGGACACGCGTTCGAATGCACCGGAGATCATAGTTTGCTACTTCCCGATGAGCAACCGGCGTCCGCGAACCGACCCACTGTGATCTGATCCGCCATCAGAGCAGGACGTTCTTGTAGAAGAGGTTCGAGCGCCGGTTACCTGCGGCGCCCGAGGCGAATCCGAGGAAGAGGCGGGACTGCCCGGCATCCGTGCGGTAGACCGCCAGACCCTCGGGCTCACGGAATTCGAGCGTGCCGCCCGCCTTGGTCAGGACCGGCCCCTGCGCGATCACGCCCGCGTTCAGGTTCACGCTGACCAGGTGAGCGTTGCCCGGCGCGGGATTGCTCGCGGAGTACGCATTGCCCGTCAGGCAGTAAAGGTATTGGCCATAGGCCGTGTAACCCTGCATGGTGCCCGGAATCGACGGCTGCTTGAAGTAGGCCTTGGGGCGGCTGAAGTCTCCTGCCTTCGCGTCCGCCATGGCGTAGACCGCAATGTGCTTCGCGCCGTACTTGTGGTGACGGAGGACCAAGTTCTCGTGGACCGGGTCGATGGAGCAGGTGTACTCGACGGCTCCCGGCACGGGGCTGTACTTGGCGATGGCTGACGACGCATGGGACAGCGAACCACCCTTCACGAACTTAAAGCGGGCGAGCCGGGTGCCGTATCCGTTCGCGTTCGCATCGACCTCGGTCCACAGCCAGCTCTCGGTACCACGCGGCTCCACACCGAACGCCACGCCGTGGCCGAAGCCACTGAGGTGCATGTACGAGACGTAGTTGCCGGCGAAGTCCAACTGGGTGATGCACAGGTCGCCGGCCTTGGTGTCGGTGCCGTTCCGCCGCTGCGCCACGAACAGGCGCTTGTTGATGCCGTCGAAGGCGAAGCCCTGTTGCACGGTGACGTCGTGCAGCCGCTTGTGCCGGAACAGGTCGTACGAGGGCTTGGTCAGATCGAAGCGCGGTGAGGCGGACACCGCCGCGGACGCCGTTCCCGCTCCGCAGCCCAGGCCGAACGCGGCGAGCCCGATCCCACCGCACCCACGCAGCATGCTCCGGCGATTCACATGTTCCTGCGACAAGAGCCCCCCCAATGAGATGAATGCTGAATACACCGATCTATGGGGGGATCCTAACCTCGCCCGAGCCCCCGTCAGTTCACCCGCCCTGCTCGCACAAGGGCTGTGCGGTCCTCGACCCTGTTCGCCCGCTTGGTCCCGTCATCCACCACGTACCGCACCGCGTCGATCACGATGCGGCGGCAGTAGCCCTCCGGTCGGCCTCCCCAGCCTTCCAACCAGGCCGGCGCGGGCAAGGCAGCCCGTACGACCGCACAGCCCCGCCGATTGACAAGCGGGCGCCGAGAGCGCGCAGTTCATCGACGGTGGACTGAGTGGCGCCGGGCGTGCCGTTCATGACCTCGTCGATGTGGCCACCGACCGACAGACCAGCCACCCAGGTGGCCCCCATCGCCGCCCCGTTTACACCGGGTCTGGCGCGCTGTGGAAGTGCGAGGCGACGATGTCGCGCCGCTCAACAACCCCGATCCGGCGGTACGCATCCGAAGTTTGAGACACGTTTTGCGCGGCCCACGCAACCGCGGCCCACTCCGTCGCTGTCTGACGGGAGGTGAGGGCCGTTAGGGCCGAAGGTCGAGGGAGCGGGGCAGTTCGTGGAACGGCGCAGGGGCGGCATAGGAATCGCACTCGTCACGGCTGTGGTGCTGGTGGGTGCGAGCGGCTGCGGCGGGGGCGGAACTGACAAGGCGAGCGGGGACGACTCCAAGGCGTCGGGCAAGCCGAGTGCGAGCGCCTCTCCCTCACCGACGAAGCCCGCGGGCCCGCCGATGCTGTTGGAGACGATCACCCCGCAGACGGGAACCACGGTCGGGGTGGCCATGCCGGTCTCGGTGGTCTTCACCAACCCGGTGGCGGCAAAGGCACGGGCCACGGTGGAGAAGCATATGAAGGTGAGCGCATCGCAGCCGGTGGTCGGCGCCTGGCACTGGCTCACGGACAGACGCGCCGACTGGCGGCCGAAGGCGTACTGGCCCTCCGGCACGACGGTGAGGATCGACGCCGACTTGACAGGCGTCCGCAACGGCAACGGACGCTACGGCGTGCACAACTACACGCACACCTTCAAGATCGGCGACGACGTACGCGCGCAGGTCTCGGTGACCGGTCACACCATGAAGGTCACCCGAAACGGCAGACTGGTGCGCACCCTGCCGATCAATGCGGGCAGCGCGCAGTATCCGACGTGGAACGGCACGATGGCCGTCATCGACAAGCAGGAGAAGGTCCACATGACCTCCTGCAGCGTCCACATCAGCTGCGACAAGGGCAGCCCCAACTACTACGACTTGACCCTGCCCTGGGACGTCCACCTGACCCAATCCGGCACGTACGTGCACTACTCGAACGGCGACCCCACTCCGGGCAGCGGCAGCGCCCGCGGATCGCACGGCTGCGTGCACCTGTCCAAGCCGGACGCCAAGTGGTTCTACGGCCAGGTCAAGCAGGGGGACCCCGTCACCATCACCGGCTCGTCCCGTGCCAAGGCCTCGGCCGCCAACGGCTACGCCGACTTCAATCTGGGATGGGAGCAGTGGCTCGCGGGCAGCGCGTCCGGGCAGGAGACGACCGGCACACTCTGAAGCACTGCGGTGCCGGCGCCGGTCAGCGCTCGATCACGCTGGCCGCGGGGACACCGCCGTCCTCGCCCTTCGGGGTGATCACACACGGATTGCCTGGAGCGCTGCACCCTCCAGTGGCCACGTCGCGTCCCGTTCCGCAGCGCGCCCTCCGCCTGCCCCATCCCAGCGGCGAGCGGCGTGTCACGTGCGCGACGGGGCGGCTCGCCCCGTGGTAGCGGCCGGTGACGGTGGTCACAGCAGGGTGCTCCTTGTGGTTTGCGGCGTCGGATGGGGCGCAGACGCCTTTCGGTCACCTCATGACGGCGCGCAGCGCGTCGCGTAATTGGCCGGGCTGAGGCTGGAGGGCGGCGTCGAGTTCGGGTGCGAAGGGCAGGACTGCGCCGTCCGGTCGGGTGACCCGCCGCGGCGGCGCCAGCAGCACGGCCTCCTCGCCCGCAGCCGCCAGCACTTCGGCGGCGAAGCCGCAAGCGCGGTTGGCGTCGTCATAGACGACGAGCCGGCCGGTGCGGCGCAGCGAGGCGCGCAGCAGTTCCCAGTCGACGGGGTGCACGGTGCGAGGATCGAGCACTTCCGCGGACAGTTCGCCGTCGAGCTCGTCGGCGACGCTCAGCGCGTGGGCGACCAAGTGGCCCACGGCCACCACCGTGACGTCGGTGCCCGTGCGGTGGATGCGGCCGCTGCCCAGTGGAACCGGTGGCGGGGTGCCGACGACGTCGTCCCGGGCGGCCATGGCGCCGGCGGGGGCGAACAGCACGACCGGATCGTCCTCCGCGATCGCCGACCGCAGCAGCCCGTAGGCGTCGGTCGGGGTGGCCGGTACGGCCGTCTTCACACCGGCGTGCGCGAACAGGCTGTAGGGGTGGTCGGAGTGCTGGCCCGCCCAGCCGGTGCGGGATCCCGATCCGGGAACCAGGAAGGTGACCGGGATGCTGGCCTGGCCGCCGGTCATCAGCCGGAATTTGTGGGCTTGGTTGACGATTTGTTCGAACACGAGGAAGAGCAGGGAGGGGATCTGGAACTCGACGACGGGGCGCATGCCGGATAGGGCCGCACCGATCGCGAAGGAGGTGAACGCCTGTTCCGACAAGGGCATGTCGAGTACCCGTTCGCCTCCGAAACGCCGGTGCAGCCCGAGGGTCGGTCCGGCCATGCCCGCCCTCACGTCCTCGCCCAGGACGCAGACGGAGTCGTCCTCGGTCATCGCGTCCGCCAGTGCCCGGTTCAGTGCCTTGGTGTAGGAGAGCCACGTCATGCGGGCACTCCGGGGCGGGGGGCGGGGCCGCCTGCGTACGTGTACGCGCCTGCGGTCGCCGGGTCCGGACGTTCTTGCTCCAGCGCCCAGTCGGCCGCCCGCCGGAGGATGCCGGCCACCTCGACGTCGATGGAGTCGGCCTCCTCCGGCCCGGGGCGGGCCCGGTCCAGTGGGTCGCGGGCTCGCCAGGAGTCCACCTCTTCGGAGGTCCGGTAGCACAGCCGCAACCGGCGCTCCATGGTGTGATGTCCTTCGAACCGGTAGGTCAGGCACTCCACGAAGCCGGGGCCCGCACCGGCCCGGGCGCGGGCCACCGCCTCGGCCACGGCGGTCCGCACCGCGTCGACGTCCATGCCGTCGACGGTGACGGCCGGGATCCCGAAAGCCGCCGCCCGGCCGGTGGCGCTGCCGGCGATGCCCTCGGCGGCGGCGAGGGTGGTGGCGTAGCCGTTGTTCTCGCAGACGAACACGACCGGAGCGCGGTGGAGTGCGGCCAGGTTGAGGGACTCCAGCAGGACGCCCTGGTTGAGGGCGCCGTCGCCGAAGAAGGAGATAACCACGGTGTCCTGCCCCCGGCGGCGGGCCGCCCAGGCCGCCCCGGCGGCGATGGCGGCTCCGGCGCCCACCATGCCGTTGGCTCCCAGGATGCCCAGCGAGAGGTCGGCGGCATGCATGGATCCGCCGCGCCCCCGGTTGAGTCCGGTTGCCCGGCCGGCGAGTTCGGCGAGCAGGCGGGCCGGGTCGGCGCCCTTCGCCAGGACGTGGCCGTGGCCGCGGTGAGTGCTGGTGATCCGGTCGTTCGGGCGTAGCGCGGCACAGGTACCGACGGCCACCGCCTCCTGGCCGATACAGGGGTGGACGCCACCGGGGATGGTGCCGCTCCGCTCCCATTCCAGTGCCAGCGTGTCGAACTCCCGGATCAGTCGCATCATGCGGTAGCGGGCCGCCGGGGTGGCGAGTGGTGGAACGGTGCCGGTCATGCGTCCCGCCACAGCACGGGGCAGAAATCCGGGTCGGCGTAGTCGGGCTGTCCCTCGGGGGTGCGGCGAACCACGGCGTCGTGGTTGTAGACGACGGGCTCGCCGTCCGGGCGCGTGAAGCGGCGGTAGCGGTTGTCACCGTCCTGCAGATGGAGGGAGACGGCGCGTCGGGGACGGTCGGACCGGTTGGGTCCGCTGCCGTGGTAGGTGCGACAGTGGTGGAAACTGACGTGGCCACGGGGAATCTCCACGGTGGTCCGGTGCACACGGGCGCCGTTGAACTCGGCGTTCGCCTCCAGCAGTCGCTCCAACTCGCCCGGGTCACGGGCGGCGAAGTGGCGGGTGGAGTCGTCGCCGCCGGGAGCCTCCTGCCACCGGTGGCTACCGTCGACCATGGTGATGGTGCCCATCTCCACGGTGCAGTCGTGGAACGGGACGAAGGCGGTGAGCATGCGATCCGAGGTGCAGGTCTGCCAGTAGTGCTTGTCGAAGTGCCAGGGCACCACGTTGCTCGGCTCGTCCGCCACCGGGGGCTTGTAGATGAGGGTCGCCTGGAACACCCGGATCTCCCGAACACGGGCCAGCCGGGCCGCGACGGCGCCGAGCAGGGGCTTGCGCAGGAGGGCGCCGATGGCGTTGCTCTCGTAGTGGATGTAGTCGTTGTGCCGCTGCACCGGCCCGTCGGAGGGCTGCCAGGCCGCCAGATGGGGCGGGCGGGTTGGCAACTCCCGGTCGCGGTGACCGGCGTAGTGGCGTCCGCTCGCCTCTTGCAGCGCGTCGAGTTCGGCGTCGGTGAAGATCCGCTGTGAGAGGAACCATCCCTGGTCGGCGTAGCGGAGGACGTCCGGCTCGCTGGGGAGCCGGACGCTCTCCCCGGCAGTCAGCGCGAACGGTGCGGAATCAGGTGCGGTGGTGTGCATGGATGCTCCTTCGCGCGGAGGCGGGACGACGGGGGCGGGTGTCACAGGTCGCCGCGCTCGCGCTCGACTGCCTCGTACAGCGCCTTGATGTTCGCCGAGCCGAAGGTGTCGGCCCCGCGGCGTTCGATGAGCTCCTGGAAGAAGGTGTTCCTGGGGTGGGTGGACCGGGTGAAGATCTGGAACAGTTGGCCGCCGTGGTCCTGATCGACCAGCAGATCGAGCTCGCGCAGCGTCCCGACCGGGATTCCGGTGGCGCCCAGCCGGTCGGCGAGGGAGTCGTAGTAGGCGCCCGGGGTCGTCAGGAAGGCGACGTCCCGCGCGGTGAGGGCGCGGACGGCGCCGGCGATGTCGTCAGTGCGGTAGGCGAGGTGCTGGACGCCGGCGCCGCCGTGGGCCTCCAGAAACCGGTCGATCTGACCCGGCTCCCGGGTGGGATCCGGTTCGATGAGGGTGAGGGTGATGCCGCCGCACGGGCTCTGCACCACCGTGGAGTCCATGGCCTGGTCGCCGACCTCCAGGTATTCGCGGAAGATGATCCGGAATCCCAGGACGCCGACGCTGTGGCGGACGGCCGGGTGCAGGGTGCCCGCCGGCAGGCAGACGGCCAGGTGGTCGATCTCTCGCAGTGGCCCGCCGGGGGCCGGTTCCGGGCCGCTGAGCAGCGGGTCGTCCGCGCCGACGAAACGCAGCGTGAGGTCGCCGAAGCCCTCGATGCCGGTGTCCCCGGTGGCGGTGGCACCACGTGCAACGGCGGCCCGGGCCTGCTCGGTCGCGTCCTCTGCGTCGTCGCACCGCAGGGCGAGCACCGCCACGCCGTCCCCGTGGCGGGCCACGAAGGTGTTGACGGGGTGGTCCGGAGCCGCTGCGGAGGTCAGCACCAGGGTGATGTCGCCCTGGCGGGCGATGACCCGGGTCAGGTCCTCGGGGTGCCGGCCGGGGGCGGCTGCGACGGTGAATCCGTAGCCGTCGCGGAGTTGTGCGGCGTACTTGCGGGCGTCCTCGCAGTGGAATTCGAGGTAGGCGATGCCGTTGACGGTCATGGGGTCACTCCAGGGGAGATGTCACGGCCCGGGATGCCCGGCGGCGCGAACACGAGGCTGATGTTGTGTCCGCCGAAGGCGAAGGAGTTGGAGAGGACCGCGGTCTGTGGGCCGGTGCGGGCGGTGGTGACGTGGTCGAGTCGGCAGGCGGGATCGGGGACGTCGAGGTTGCGGGTCGCCGGCACGGCGTGCCCGGCGACGGCGAGAGCGCAGAACGCTGCCTCGACCGCTCCGGAGGCACCGAGCAGATGGCCGGTGGCGCCCTTGGTGGAGGTGACGCTCGGGCCGTTGCCGGGGAACACCTCGCGCAGCGCGGTCGCCTCGGCAGTGTCCCCGAGTCGGGTGCCGGTGCCGTGCGCGTTGACATGGGTGATGTCCGCGGGGGTGAGGCGGGCGGAGCGGAGTGCGGCGCGCATGGCGGCCGCGGCGCCCTCGCCGTCCGGTCGGGGCATGGTGGGGTGGTGGGCGTCGGTGGAGGCACCCCAGCCGATGAGCTCGGCGTAGCCGGTGGCGCCGCGGGCCCGGGCGTGGTCCGGGCGCTCCAGGACCAGTACGCCGCTACCCTCCCCGAGCACGAATCCGTTGCGGCGGGCGTCGAAGGGACGGGATGCCATCCCGGGGTCGTCCCAGCGGGAGGCGAGGGCGCGGGAGTTGGTGAACGCGGAGGCGATGGTGGGGTGCAGCGGGGTCTCGCTGCCGCCGCACACCACGACATCGGCCTGTCCGGCGGCGATCAGCCGGAGTCCCTCCGTGACGGCCTGCGCTCCGGCGGCGCAGGCCGTCACCGGTGCGCCGCTGTAGCCCCGGATGCCGTGTGCGATGGCCACGCGGGCCGCAGCCATGTTGAACAGCATGCCGGGCAGCAGGTACGGGCTGACCGCGGGGCGCCCGCGGGCCTCTCTGCGGTGGGCGTACTCCTCGAAGGTCTCCAGTCCGCCGCCTCCAGTGCCCAGTACCACGGCGCACCGTTCGGCGTGGACGTCGCGTCCGACGGTGAGGCCGGCGTCGGCGAGGGCGTCCGCGGCTGCGGCCAGGGCAAGCAGGACGAAGCGGTCCACGCAGCGCGTCTCCCGGGGCGGGAGTACCTCGGTGGCGTCAAGGGGCGGGGCGATTCCAGCGTGGTCGAGCCAGCCGTGGACCGGGTGTCCCTCGGGCGGTGCGGTGATGCCACCGCACCCGGCCAGCAGGGCGGCGTGGACCTCGGTCGGTGTGCGGCCGAGCGGGGTGAACAGTCCGATCCCGGTGACCGCGGCGGTGTGGTGCACGGTGGTCATGCGGCGGCCGTCCGGGCGAGGTGCCGTTCGCGCAGCAGCATTTTGCGGACCTTCCCGGTGGGGCCGAGCGGGAGTTCCTCGTCGGCCACGACCAGGATGTCGCGGAGGGTGGCCGCGACGTCGGGGCCGAGTGCGTCGCGGATCGCGGGTGCGCGGTCATCCGATGGAGCGGCGCCCGGGGCGAGCTGGAGCAGCACATCGGTGGTGGTCCGATCCCCGCTGCGCACGGCAACGACCGTGCAGTCCAGCACCTCGGGGCAGGCGGCCAGGACGTGTTCCTCGCAGAGCGCGGTGTGCAGGCGCTGGCCGCCGGGCAGGTCGACGGAGTCGACCGCCCGGTCCACGTGGTAGTAGTAGCCCTCCTCGTCCCGGTACATCAGGTCGCCGGTCAGGAAGTAGCCCCGCACCCGGGTGCGGTACGTCGTCTCGGAGTCGTTCCAGTAGCCCAGGGCGAGCGTCGGGGACCGGGTGCCGAGTTCGCCCACCTCGCCGGGGGGCAGTTCGTCGCCGTCGGGCCCGAGGACGGCACAGTCGACGAAGGCGTGCGGGCGGCCCACGCAGCGGCCGTAGCGGGAGGAGTCCGCGGAGTGGCTGATGAAGAAGTGGGAGTGGCCCATCTCGGTGGAGCCCAGCCCGTCGACGAAGACCGATCCGGGGATCCGGACGCGGCCGTCGCGTGTGGCCTGCTCCCGGGTACCGGCGTTCACCAGGCGCCGGATGTGGGTTTCGTGGGCGCAGTCTCCGGTGTTCCACCACAGGGCGACGGAGTCCAGGTCACGGGCGCTGAGGTCGTGGCGTGCGAGGTCGGTCCAGGTGGTCGCGAAACCGTAGACACTGGCGGGGCGCCAGCGCTCGATGGAGTCCAACACGTCGGGGCCGGTCTGCCGGGAGAGCGGGAGGAGTTCCGAGCCGAAGCTGAGGGCGAGGTTGACCGCGATCAGGGTGGCGGCGTGCGGGGAGGGCAGCGCGCTGAGCATCCGGTGCGAACCCTGGGGGCGGGGCAGTCTGAGCCGGTGGCGGATGGCGGCGTAGAGGCTGTCGTGGGAATGGACCACGGCCTTGGGCAGCCCGGTGGTGCCCGAGGAGTGGGTGATGGCGATCGGATCACCACCCCAGTGGCGGTAGGGCGTGGGCGCCGTGTCGGGGTCGCCGGCGACGAGCGAGCGGATGTCGGCAAGTGGGGTGTGCCGGTGACCGGTGAGGGCGTTGAGGTGTTCGGCGTCCGCCAGCAGCCGGACGCCGGGTCCCAGGCGCTCGGCGAGGTAGCGGGCCGTGAGCGGGCCGTCCAGCAAGGGGTTGACCAGGGCGGGAATGGCGCCGAGCCGGGTCAGCGCGAGGAAGCCGAGGATGTTGTCCGAGGCGTTTGACGCCTGAACCGCGACGGGGTCGCGGCGGCGGATCCCGAGCTCGTGCAGGGCAGAGGCACGGATACGGACGGCGTGGTCGAGCCGCCGCACGGACAGCGGCTGCCAGGCCGGCAGGCCGTCGACGGGGGTGTCGAAGGTGAGCGCGGGGGCATCGGGGTGGAGATCCCGTTCGACACGAGTGGTCAGCACGTTTCCAGCCCCGACGGCCGGGTCGGCGGCGAGTGCGGCGCGCAGGCCGCGGAAGGGGGAAGTCAACTGAAGGCCGTTCCGTTCTCAGGATGGGCATGGGTGTAGAGGGAGGCCGTGGACACGCCGGGTTCGGCGGTCAACAGCAGGACGAGTTCGGCCTCACCGTCGTCCAGCAGCGCGGCGGCTGTGGCGCTCGGGGCGCCGTGCCCGGCGCCCAGGGAGATGACGGGGCCCCGCAGCTTCCATCGGGCTGCTATGTGGCCGAGCACGGCGTTGGGGTTGGACTGGAAGAACAGCAGCGGCGGCACGCGGCGGCCGGTGTCCAGGGCCTCGGCCACCACGCGGTCGGTGTCCAGGTCGCCGGTGACGCTGACCAGGACGACGGCGACCACGGGGCCGTCGTCGGCGAGGGGCCCACGCAGGTGCTGGCGCAGGCAACGCTCGGCCGCCAGGGCAATGGACGGGTTGAAGGGGGATCCGGTGAACCCCGCCACGGCGGGCGGTGGTCCGTCGCCGTCCGCGGTCCAGCGACCGTGGGCGAGCAGGTACGGCTCGGCCACGGTGGCACGGTCGGGCGGAGCGTCGGGCGTGGGTAGGTGCGGCGTCATACGGCGACCACCAGCGCGGTGTTGGCTCCGCCGAATGCAGCGTTCAGGGTGAGAGCGCACCGCGGCGGGCGGTCGGGAGCCGGGTCGTCGGGGTGCAGGGGCCGGATGCCGCAGTCCTCGTCGAGGCCGAGCCAGCCTGCGGTGGCAGGCAGCCGGTCCGACGCGTCGCCGCCGTCCGGGGGGTGGAGTGCGGCGACGGTGACGGCGAGTTCAAGCAGCGCGGATGCCTCCAGGGCGTGGCCATGGACGGATTTGGTGGCGCCGATCGGTGGGCGGGGGGGGCGGCGGCGACCGGGGCGGGGCGGGCCGAAGAGCGTGTGCAGCGCAGCGGCCTCGGACCGGTCGCTGAGCGCGGAGCCGGCGCCGTTGGCGTTGACGTAGTCGAGGTGTTCGGGGCGAAGTGCGGCGCGGCCGAGGGCGGTGCGGGCCGCGCGGGCCAGGCCGGCGCCATCGGGATCGGGCCGGCAGACGTGGTGGGCGTCTCCCGCCCGTCCCCAACCGGCCAGGCGGGCATGGGAACGGGCGCCGCGTGCCGTGGCGGACCGCGCGTCCTCCAGGACCACCGCCACCAGCGCGTCACCGAGCAGCAGTCCGCTGCGGGCGCGGCTGAACGGTCGGGCCGCGCCGTCACGTGCGAGCGCCCGGCCGGCTTCGAACAGGGCGTAGGTCCGCGGCTCCACCAGGTATCCGGCGGCGACGACGATCTGGCGGTGGCGCCCGGCCGCGATGGCCGAGGCGGCGTCGATCAGGGCGGTGGAGGCGGCCACACAGGCGCCGGTGTAGACGCGGGCCGCGGGGTCGACGGTCCGCACCACGGTAGCGGTGCGGCGGTCGGCGTGAAGGGCGAGGAACAGCGGGGCGTCCGGGGGGTAGCCGGCGTCGGCGCGAGCCTGGTCGACCACCTCCGCCAGTGCCGTCCCCAGGTCGGGGTCGCCGTCGAGCACGGCGGCCGGCGGGCCGGACCGGGGGAAGCGGTCGAGGGGTCGGAACAGCGCGCGGCCGGCCACCGTCCGGCGGTGCAGGGGGGCGAGGCCCTCTCCGGCCGCGCTGCGGACCGCCAGCCCGGTGATCTGGACCCTGGTCATGGTGCCGCGGCCTCCCGCAGGACCTCGGTGAGGACGCAGGCGGCGTCGTCCACCGTGCGGATCCCGTCGATCCGGTGGTCCGCCGGGTCCAGCTCGGCACCGCGGGACTCCTCAAGCTGGGCGAGCAACCAGGTCAGTTCGAGCGAACCCAGGTGCTCGCCGACCTCTTCGGGGCTTCGTTCCCCGTAGCGGGCCAGGAGCGCGACGATCTCGTCACGGGTCACCGGGGTCATGAGGCGCTCGCGACCTGGCCGTTTCTGGCGATGCGCCCGGCGACCTCGGAGGTGAACTCGTCCAGGGTCATCAGGGCGGTGCTCTCCATGTCGTCGAGCTCGAAGCGGATCGCGAACTCCTCTTCGACCTGTACCGCCAGGTCGGCGAGGGCGAGGGATTCGAGGTCCAGGCCCGCGGGACCCAGGTCGGTGTCTCCGGTGACGTCGGAGACGTCGTAGTTCATCGCCGCCAGGGCGGAGACGACGAAGGTGCGGATCTTTTCGTGCATGGCTGCTCCTGTGGCTGGGGAGGCGAGTGGAGCGCGGGAGCGCCGCGGCTGGTGTCTGGCCCGGCCGGACGCCCCCGCGGGTCTGGGGCGCGCGTCAGAGGGCGGCGGCGTGGGCGCGCAGGGTTTCCGGACTGCGTCGCAGCTTCCCGGTGGTGGTGCGGGGCAGCGCCGGCAGTGCGGTGAGCCGACGCGGCAGTTTGTATCCGGCGAGCCGGGCGGCCAGCAGTTCCCGCACCCTGTCGGGGTCGCTGCCGGGGCCGGCGACATAGGCCTCGATGGCCCCCTCGGTGAACAGGACGACGGCCTCGTGCACGCCGGGCAGGGCGGTCAGGGTCTGTTCGACCTCCGTGAGGTCGACCTTCAGGCCGCCGATCGACACCTGGGAGTCGCGGCGTCCGTGGACGGCCAGGCGTCCCGTGGCGGGATCGATCGACGCGGCGTCGCGGGTGTGCAGGAGCCCGTCGGACCACCGCTCTGGTGCGGTGCGGCCCAGGTAGGGCGAGGCCGGCATGGCGAGGTGAAGCTCCCCTTCCGCCAGGGTGGGGCGCATGCCGTGTACGGGGGCCAGCCAGGGGTGGTGACGGCCGGTGAGATCGGTGGCGATGACCCCGGTCTCGGTCATGCCGTACATGGTGCCCAGGGGCACTCCGTAGCGCTCGGTGAAGGCCTGCGCCAGACCAGGGCGGGTGGGTTCCCCGGCCACGATCATGCGCTGGAGCCCGGGTGGCCGGGGCGGGTCCGCACGGCCGGCGAGGAGCTCGGCGTGGAAGGGCACGCCCAGCACGGTGGTCGGTGCGTCCCGGCGGGCAACGGCGTCGAGGACGGCGAGTGGTGTGATCCGGGCGGGGACCACGAGTTCGGCGCCGGCGTGCAGGCTGTGCAGCAGACCGCCGACGAGACCGAGGACGTGGACGAGCGAGGACAGCAGGACGATCCGGTGCCCTTCGGCGGGGTACTCGGGGAGCCGGGCGTAGCAGTCGAGTTCGCGTTCCAGGTCGGCAGCGGTGCGGGCGATGGCCTTGGGGTATCCGGTCGATCCCGAGCTCAGCTGGACGACGCAGTGCGCGGTGGCGGCGGGGCGCCCGTCGGCCAGCGGGACCGCGGCGAGCGCCGTGCTGTCTCGGGGCGGATCGCGCAGGTCCCGCGGCAGATGGCTGCCGGGGGCAACGAGCAGTTGGGGCCGCAGCAGTTCGCGGGCCCGGGCCACCTCGGCGTCGGTGAGGCGGTGGTCAAGGAGCAGGGCCTGGCCACCGCCACCCCACACGGCGAGCAGGGTGGTGACCAAGTCGAGGCCCGGCGGCATGCGGAGCGCCACGGTGGTACCGGGAACGAGTCCGACGGCGTCGAGTTCGCAGCGCCGGTGGGCGACCCGGTCGCGCAGGGTGCCTCGGGTCAGCGGCTCGTCGAGGGAGAGGCAAGGGGTGTCGTCAGCACCGGCGAGCAGTACCCGGTCCACCCAGTCCAGCTGTTCGTTGAGAGGCAACACGGCTCCATCCCGCAGAGATCACGCGATGTCGGTGGTGGCGCACCACCAGGCGGCAAGCGGACGCACTGCGCCCATCGGGGGACATCAAGTGAAGATCGAGTGTGGGGCCTGCAGATCTCGGTGCCCGACCGTGGCACAGCCCCCGGGAGCCCGTCAAGGTCTATACCAATTCCGTTGAAGCCTCTAAGCTCGTTGCCTCCAGGACGAGTTGATGGGCCGTCATGGCCCCTTGAGAACGGTGCTGCCATGCCTGTGCTCACCCTCGACGAGCTGCGAGAACACGCCCGCCAACGCCTCCCCGGACCGGTCTGGGACTTCATCGAGGGCGGTAGCGGAGACGAACACACCCTGCGCGCGGGAGAGGCCGCGTACCGCGAACTGTGCCTGCGGCCACGGGTCCTGGTCGACGTGGCCGACCCGGACTGTGCACTGGAACTGCTGGGCACACCGCTGGCCTCCCCCTTCGGGGTCGCCCCCATGGCCTACCACCGACTGGTCCACCCCCAGGGCGAGACCGCGACCGCCGAGGGCACCGCACGGGCCGGAGCGCTGCTGGTGGTCGGGATGTTCGCCAGCCGTCCTCTGGAGGACATCGCCTCGGCCGGCGGGCCGCGCTGGCTCCAGGTGTACTGGCTGCGCCGCCGGGACGCGCTCGCCGGGCTCGTGGACCGGGCCGAGGCCGCGGGCTTCGGTGCGCTGATGCTCACGGTGGACGCGCCGCAGGTCGCCCGCCGCCGACGCGACGTCCGCAACGCCTTCGCCCTGCCTGCCGATGTCACCGCCGTCAATCTCGATCCCGGACTCACCGAGCGCACCCACCGTGCGACGGCCGGCTCTTCCGGTATCGAGGCGCACGCCCGAGAGCAGTTCGACCCGACGCTCACCTGGGACGATCTCAGCTGGCTACGGGAGCGCACCCGACTGCCGCTGGTCCTCAAAGGGGTGCTGACCGCCGAGGACGCCCGGATCGCGGTGGAGTGCGGCGTGGACGCGCTGGTGGTCTCCAATCACGGCGGGCGGCAGCTGGACCGGGCGGTGCCCGCTCTTCAGGCGCTGCCCGAGGTCGTGGCGTCGGTACCGGAGAGCTGTCCGGTACTCATCGACGGCGGCGTGCGGTCCGGCGCCGATGCCGCGATCGCACTGGCGCTCGGCGCCCGCGCCGTGCTGGTCGGCCGACCGGTGCTGTGGGGGCTGGCCCATGCCGGGGCAGAGGGGGTGGGGCAGGTTCTCGGGCTGCTGCGCTCCGAACTGCTGGAGACCATGGCTCTGTCGGGCTGTCCGAGCCTCGCCGGCCTCGGTCCCACCGCGGTGAGCCGACGCCCCCCGCTACGCGATCACCCCTGGCCCCCTTCGCACGGAGAGCCGTCCCGCACCGCATCCACGACCTCAGGAGGCCTCCGGTGACCACCGCATCCACCGACCAGACCTTCCCCGGCTGGGACTGGGAGGACCCCGCAGGACTGGACGAGCTGATGGGCCGGTTCACCGAGAACCTGGCCTCCTGCTCCTCCCTGGAGAAGGTGTGCGAGCAGGTACCGCGCAGCCACGCCGACTTCGCCGGACTCGGCCTCACCGGCATCGAGTTCGCCGCCTTCCGTACCGCGCACCCACAGGGCCTGGGCACCGATCTGCTCCCCCTGCACACTCCAGACACCGCGACCACCCCCGGATCCGTGTACCTGGTGGAGGGGGCCCACCACTTCACCCAGCTCGACATCAGCGACCCACTCCCCTTCGACGCGTGCTCGGTGGACTGGGTCTACGCGGAGCATCTGGTCGAGCACGTCCCGCTGGGCACCGTCACCTCCTGGCTGCGAGAGGTCCGTCGAATCCTGCGGCCCGGCGGAATCCTGCGGCTGACCACACCGGACCTGGAGCGCTACGTCCGCGGCTATCTCGACGACCGCGGCGCGTTCTTCACCCGACACCGCCGCAGGCTACGCACCCTGCGGGTGGGCCCCCCGATGCCCGAACGCAGAGCATTCATGCTGAACCAGATCTTCTACCACTTCGGACACCGGTGGATCTACGACGAGGACGAGCTGCGCCATGCCCTGGACTCGGCCGGCTTCGAGGGCTGGGACATCCGCCGCCGCAGCTATCGGGAAGGACTGCGGGAGGACGTGGCGGCGCTGGACACCAGCTTCCGCCGGGACGAGACGCTCTACCTGGAGGCCGCGGCACCGAGCGGGCCTGGGGCCGGGGCGGACTGGTGACCCCGTTGCACCCGCAGTGGCAGCAGCTGCGGCGGGAGCGTGCCCGCGCCGGCACTCCCCCGCTGTACCGGCTCCCGCTGGAGCGGGCGCGGGCCGAGGACCTTGCCGCGCTCCGGGCCTCGGCCGGCGCCGCCGAACGGGTCGCCCGGGTGGAAGAGCACCTGATCGCGGGGCCCGGCGGACCGCTCGTCGTCCGCCTGTACCGCCCCACCGAGGACACCGGTCTGCCGGTGCTCCTCTACCTCTACGGCGGGGGCTGGACACTGGGCTGCCTGGACACCGCGGACGGCGTCTCCCGGGCCCTGGCCAACGCGGCGGGCTGCGCGGTGGCCGTGGTGGGATATCGGCTGGCTCCCGAACACCCCTTTCCCGCTGGGCTGCGGGACTGCCATGCCGCGCTCCGCTGGCTGCATGAGCGGGGCGCCGCCCACAGCCTG
This sequence comes from Streptomyces pluripotens, assembly GCF_000802245.2. Classification (NCBI taxonomy): domain Bacteria; kingdom Bacillati; phylum Actinomycetota; class Actinomycetes; order Kitasatosporales; family Streptomycetaceae; genus Streptomyces; species Streptomyces pluripotens. The sequence continues at coordinate 7,183,963 of NZ_CP021080.1, read as the reverse complement.
GACTCCAGTCGCCTCGCGGTCGGCGGGGACAGCGCGGGTGGCAACCTGGCCGCGGCGCTGACGCTGCTGTGGCGGGACGCCTCCGCACCACCACTGCGGCACCAGCTCCTGGTCTATCCCAACACCGCATACCGGCCCCCCTCTTCGTCAGCGGCCGGCGATGAGGAGGATCCCCTGCTCTTCAACCGGCACTCGGTGGACTGGTACTGGTCGCACTATCTGGCCGACCCCGCCGACGGGCACGATCCGCTGGCCTCCCCGCTGCTCGCCCCAGATCTCGCCGGGCTGCCACCTGCCACGGTGATCACTGCGGAGTACGACCCGCTGCGCGCCGAAGGAGAACGGTACGCGGAACGGCTGCGGGCCGCCGCGGTCCCCGTCGGACTGCGGCGCTTCGCGGGCATGGCGCACGGCTTCTTCACCATGGCCGGCACACTGGACGACGCGCGGGACGCCCAGGTACTCGCGGCCACGCGGCTGCGGTCCGCCTTCGACAGCGCCGGCGTGGAGACCCGCCGATGAGCACGCCGTCCCCGGCCCCCACCGGGCTGCCGCTGGCGGAGCTGCATGGCTCCCTAGCCGATCCTCTGCTGGACCAGATGACCTTCCTCAACGAGGTCACCCTGCGCTATCCCGATGCCGTGTCCTTCGCGCCCGGCCGCCCCTACGAGGGGCTCTTCGACACGGCCGACATCAGCGCGTCGCTCGACTCCTACGTCGCCCATCTCCGCGAGGACTGCGGGCTCGACGGCGACGCCGTCCGCTCTCGACTGTTCCAGTACGGCCGCACCAAGGGCCTGATCAACGATCTCATCGCCCGGCAACTGCTGGCGGACGAGGCGATCCGCGCCGACCCCGAGGACATCGTCGTCACCGTCGGCGCACAGGAAGGCATGCTGCTGGTACTGCGCGCGCTGTGTGCGGGGCCCGACGACGTGCTGCTCGTCTCCTCCCCGTGCTACGTCGGGATCACCGGTGCCGCCCGGCTACTGGACATCCCGGTGGTGCCGGTGCCCGAAGGAGCAGCGGGCGGGATGGCCCCCGAGGCACTGGCCGCCACGGTGCGGGCCGAGCGCGCCGCCGGCCGCCGGCCGCGGGCCTGCTACCTCGTCCCGGACTTCGCCAACCCGTCGGGGGCGTCGCTGCCGGTGGCCGCGCGGCGACGGCTGCTGGACCTGGCCGAGGATCTGGACCTACTGCTGATCGAGGACGACCCCTATGGTTTCTTCTCCCTCGACGACCGGTCCCGGCCGACGCTGAAGGCACTGGACACCCGGCGCAGAGTGGTCCACATCGGGTCGTACGCCAAGACCTGCTTCCCCGGCGCACGCCTCGGCTACGTGGTCGCCGATCAACGGGTGACCGGCCGGAGCGGTGCGGCCGGAAGGCTCGCCGACGAACTGGCTCGGCTCAAATCCATGACCACGGTGAACACTTCGGCCCTGAGCCAGGCCGTCATCGGCGGGATGCTGCTGCGCTGCGGCTTCCGGCTACGTGCCGCCGGGGAGCCGGTGCGGCGCTTCTACGCCGGCAACCTGCGTGTGCTACTGGGCGAGTTGGAGCGGGTCTTCCCCGCTGACCGGCAGGCCATCCACGGTGTCTCCTGGAACGCACCGTCCGGCGGGTTCTTCCTGGTCCTGACGCTGCCTTTCGAGGCGGACCCCGAGGCGATGGAGGAGTGCGCACGGGACTTCGGAGTCCTGTGGACCCCGATGGCCGCCTTCTACCCGGCAGGAGGCGGTGCACGCCTGGCTCGGCTGTCCTGCAGCTATCTGACGCCGGACCGGATCCGGCAGGGTGTCGGTCGGCTCGCTGCCTTCGTCACCGTGCGCACCGGCCGGGGCCCCGCTCCCGGCCGGTGACAAGCGGGCAGGGCAAACAGGTGCCGGCCTCGCTCAGCGGATCCGCACGGCGAACAGCCGCGCGGACCAGGCCACCGCCAGCGCGGCCAGCCCAGAGGTCAATAGCAGGCCGTTGAACACGGCGGGCGCACCTGCGTCGCCTCGGAACAACGCACGCATACCCTCGACGGCCCAGTAGAGCGGATTCCACTCGGCCGCGGTCCGCAGCCACCGGGGCCCCAGGGCAATCGGCAACAACGTGCCGGACAGCAGGGCCAGCGGCTGCGCCAGGGTGTTCACTACCGGCCCCAGGGCGGCGTCGTCACCGATCAGCAGGGCCAGCCCGTAGGAGACGCTGGAGGCCATCAGCACGATCAGTCCCAGCAGCAGGAAGGCCAGCACCAGATGGGCCGGCGACACCGACAGCCCGAAGGGCAAGGCGAGCAGCGTGACCAACAGCGCCTGCACCAGCAGAGCGACCACCTCGCGCAGTGCGCGCCCCAGCAGCAGTGCCGCACGGCTGACGGGCGTCACCCGGGACCTTTCGATGATGCCGGCCCGCAACTCCCCGAGCAGCGAGAAGCCGGTGAACAAGCCGCCCATCAGGGCCAGTGCGGTGAGCAGGCCGGGGACGTAGACTCGGTAGGCGTCCGCCTGGCTCTGTGCCCCCTCGGTGACCAGGGCGGCCCTGAGCAGCGGAGCGAACAGCAGCAGGTAGCAGACGGGTTGCAGGATGCCGACCAGGATCCAGACGGGCGTCCTGCACATGATCAGCACCTGGCGCTGGAAGATGAGCCAGGTGTCCCGCGACAACTTCACAGTGGCCTCACGGAGTGCGGTGACGGAAGAGACGGAAACGGCAGCGGCGGGAGGGGCACAGGCGTCGCTCAGCCGAGGTCGAGCGAACGGCCGGTGCGGGCCAGGAAGACATCGTCCAGACTCGGCCGGCGCAGTTGGACGAGAACCGGATCGACACCGGCGTCCTGGAGCACCCGCAGGAGCTGCGGCAGGGCAGCTGCCGCGTCCGGGACATACACGCGCAGCTCCCCCGCGTCCCGGGCCTCCCCCGAAGTGTCCTCGGCTCCGGGAACCCGCTCCAGGCGGTTGACCCAGGACAGTTCACGCAGCACGGCCTCGGCACCGCCGAGTTCCGCAGGGTGCAGCGTCAGGCCGACCGCGTCACCGGAGATCTCCTTCTTCAACTGTTCGGGGGTCCCCTCGGCGACGACGCGGCCGTGGTCGACGATCCCGACGCGGTCGCACAGCCCGTCGGCCTCGTCCAGGTAGTGGGTGCACAGCAGCACCGTCATCCCCTCGTCGCGCAGGCGCCGCACCTCGGCCCAGACCTGAGACCTGCTCTGCGGGTCCAGGCCCACAGTGGGCTCGTCGAGGAACAGCAGCCTGGGCCGGTGGATGACGCCCAGCGCCAGATCGACCCGCCGCCGCTGTCCGCCGGAATAGGTCTTACAGTGGCGGTCGCCGAACTCGGCCAGGCCGAAGGCGTCAACGGCGGCCTGGGCCCGGTCGGCGGCCTCGGTCTTGGCGATCCCGTACATGCGGGCCTGCATCACGAGTTCCTCGCGAGCACTGACCCCGTCCGTGGTGCCGCCACCCTGGGCCACGTACCCGATGCGCCGACGCACTTCACCGGGATCGGTGAGCAGGTCGACTCCGGCGATCTCGGCGCGACCGCCGTCCGGGCGGATCAGAGTGGCGAGCATCCGCAACGTCGTCGTCTTGCCGGCGCCGTTGGGGCCGAGAACACCGAAGATCTCGCGCGGCTGCACGGCCAGGTCGATTCCGCGAACGGCATGGACCGGCTTGCCGCGTCCTCGGCGGAAGGTGAAGGACTTGCGCAGCCCCGTGGTCAGGATCAACCCAGTCTCCCGGTGGTGAAAGGGGGTTGGGGGTGGTGTGGCGGGACTCCGCCGGCCCGCTCGGCCAGCGTCACCCTAGGGGACCGCAACACGCCGGGGCAATGGTCTGGACCAAAATGCGGCAGCGTTCGTCAGCCGGGCACGTGGGCGCAGTGCGCCCAGCGCTCCAGCAGGTCCGCGGCGCGGGAGGCTCCGCCCAGACCGGCGAGGTGACTGGCCATCAGTCGCGCGGCACGAGCCGGACCCGGCTCGTCCAGAACGGCCCGCAGCGCCGCGCCGATCCGCTCGGGGCCGGCCGCTGCGAAATCCAGCCGCACGCCGGCGCCCAGCGAGGCGACGCGATCCGCGGTGATCGGCTGGTCATGGCGGATGGGGGCCAGCACTAGCGGAACGCCGTGAGCCAGCGCCTCGCACACCGTGTTCATGCCGCCGTGGCAGAGCACCGCATCCACCTCGCCGCGCCGCAGCAGTTCCAGCACTGGCACCCGCGGCAGGCCCAGCACATCCTCCGGCATGCGGTCCAGCACCGGTGGCGGTGCCGCCACGATCGCCTGGACGCGGTCGGCCAGTGCGGTCAGTGCCGCGCTGGTGCGCATCAGGAAGTCCTCCGCCACCGACGCCGACAGCGTGCCGAGCGTGACCAGTACCCGGCGGCGACCGGATCGCAGCCGTTCCCAGGGGAACCCGGCGTCGTTCTCCCGGCGCACCGTCAGCAGCGGTCCCACCGCGACGCACTGGGGCGGCAGCGGCTCCATGTCCGCACCGGGGGCGGGCATCCCCGGTACCGCCGCGCCCAGCAGTGCCGGCGAGGTGCAGGCGAGGATCAGTCCCGGCGCATACCTCGGGTCCACGTAGTCGTCCTCGGGTAGTCCGGCGCGTCGCCACAGCCCGCGCAGCAGTTCCTCCTGCCACCGGGCCAGCTCCGGTTGCTCCCCCGGCGGTCGCCCCAGCTCCATCGACGAAGGAGCGAAGCCCGCCCAGGGCACCTGGTGAAGATGCGCGGCCAGCGCCCCGCCCGGGCTGTGCTGGTCGACCAGCACCACGTCTGGCCGCCACTCCCCCACCGCCCGGCGCAGTGCGGGCAGGGTGAAGCGGGCGTACGGCACGACGAAGTCCCGCCACAGCGTGCGGATCGCGGCTGTCCCGCCCACCGCCTGCTCCCGGAACAGCCTCGACCCGGTGGGCCGGATCTCCGCGCCAGGCCCCAGGACGGGGCGCAGCACTGGCTCCGGCCCGGCCCAGGCAACGGTGTGGCCGCGACCGCGCAGCTCATCGGCGAGCGCCAGCGCAGGATGGAGATGGCCGGTCAACGGGGGCGTCACCAGCAGGATGCGCAGCGGACGGGAGGAAGAGGACACGTAGCCTCCAGAGCAGTGAACGGGTCTGCGTCGAACGCGAGTTCATCACAGCGCAGCGATCAGGAAGAGACGGTGAAGATCTTGTGTGATCCCCGAGCAGTGGGAATACTGACCCGGGTGACCGCACTGAAGGGAGTCGCCGCCTACCTGCCTCCCGTGGTCGAACCAGTGGAGAAGGTGGGTGAACGACTGGGGCTGACGCCGCGACAGCGTACGCTCCTACGCCGGTTCCACGGCCTCGATCAGGTCCGCTTCGAACCGGATGGCGATCTCACCGACCTCCTGACCAAGGCGGCACGCGAGCTGACGTCACTGCACGGCCGGGAACACCTGGTCCGCTACGTGCTGTACGCCCGCAGCATGCCGGTCGGGGTGCCGTACCCGACCAATCCACCGCATGAGCTGCTCGGCCGTCTGGGGCTGGAGCACGCCCGTGCGTTCACGGTCACCCATCACGCCTGTGCCGGCTCCCTGCTGGCCGTGGACGTGGCGGGGCGGCTCCTGGCCGCCGAACCGGACCCGGAGGCCCTCGCCCTGATCGTCGCGGGTGAGAAGACCTTCACCCGGGATGCCCAACTGGTCCCGGAGACCGCGGTTTTCGGTGAGACGGCGGCGGCCTGTCTGGTCGGTGCCGATGGGGAACGCGACCGGGTACTCTCCTATGTCGTCGATCTCCGCGGCGAGTTCGACGGAAGGTTGGCGGAGGACCGGGACCTCCTCGACCGCTACCAGCGGGCCTACCCCTCGGCCATGATCGGGGTGCTGGAGGAGGCACTGGCCCAGGCCGGAGAGACCTGGGACTCCGTGACCCTGTTGCTCCCGCACAACGTCAACCGGATCTCCTGGCGCCGGATCTGCAAGGCCGTCGGGTATCCGATGGACCGGGTGCTGCTGGAGAACGTGGCCTCCGTGGGCCACAGCTTCGCGGCCGACTTCCTGCTCAACCACCACACGGCCACCCGGCGCGGTCTGCTGAGTCCGGGTGACCGCTACCTGGTCGCGGCCTCCGGCCTCGGCGCGACGTTCGCCGCGATGGTGCTGGAGCACTGACCCGCCCACAAACCCACCGGGACGCCGTCGTCCCCTCGTACGCATCAGCTCCCGTCCGCCGTCGGCGTGTGCGCCGGCGACGGACCCGCCCCCAGACGGGATGATCAGCATGACCGAGACCTCAGCCCCCGAAGCACCCGACACCTCGGCCTCCGGCCCCGACCGGCAGGTGGAGGACGGCATCGTGCGCTTGCTGCCGCGCATCCTCAAGGGCGAACCCACCGAGCCCGTCACCTCCGCCACACCGCTGTTGGAGGGACTCGGGCTCACCTCCGGACTGACCCTCGAACTCATCCTGGAACTCGAGGACGAGTTGGACGTCCAGATCGACGTCGAGGACATCGGGCCGGACGACTTGGCCTCGGTGGGTGCCCTGGCCCGATTCCTCGCCGCGCACATCATCGACGAGGGGTGACGACGTGCGCGCCGTCACCCCTGCGGCCGACGCGCCGGACGCGCCGGAGGCGATCGGTCCGGCTCGCCTGGTCGACGCGGTGAGCCTAGACATCGCCGGCGACTCACCCACCGCCTTCGACCCCGATCTGCGGGTGTTCACCGGCGATCTGGTCCGCGCCCACGGTCTGCCGCTGGACGAGGACGCCTTCGCCGCCGGACGCGGTCAGTCCTTCGCTGAGATGGGCGAGGCCGCCATCGACGCGCTGGTTCCGGCAGACCGCCCGGTGGACCTGCTGATCCAGGTCTTCGCGGCACCGGACGTCCAGCCCGGCCGGGCCACCTCCGTCCACCTGAGCGCCCACTGCCCGGGACGGCCGTTCGCCTTCGCGCTGTGCGAGCAGGGCACCGCCGGGGCGTTCAGCGCCCTGCGGCTGGTGCCGACCTATCTGGTGAGCGGCGGGTTCTCCCGGGCCCTGGTGTTGGTCATGGAGCAGGCGGCCCTGCACTACCGACCACCCGCCGGAACCCCCGTTCCGGACCGGCACACCGCCGTCGGGCTGCTGTGCGAACGCGGCAGCGGCCTCGCGCTGGCCCCGGCCGGAGCCACCACGGCCGGCACCCCCGAGGAGGCCGCCGGCCAGGCCACCGCGGCCTGGCGCCGCGCCCCGACCAGCAGTCCGGCACCACTGCTGCTGTTCGGCGCCGGACTCGAGGATGCCGTCGGCCCGCCGGACGCCGAGGTGCTGCGTGCCCGGCGCCGGAGCCCCTACACCGGGCTGTGGAGCGCTCTGGTCCAGACGCTGCCACGGCTGCGCGCCGAACGGCGCACGCTGCTCGCTGTGGACTACGACCCGCTGCTCGGACACCTGGACATGCTGTGGGTGGCCCCCCGGTGACCGCACCGCCCGTGCCGACGGCTCGCGACATCGAGGTGTGGTCGATCCCGCTGCGGCAGCCACCGCGCACCGTGGACCGGCTGCGCGCCGTCCTCGACCCGCACGAGGCCCGGCGTGCCCGGGGCGACCCCCGGTACGCCGTCGCCCACGCCGCCACCCGGCAGATCCTCGCCGCCCGGCTCGGGCGTCCGGCGCACACCCTGCGACGCACGCTCGGGCCGAACGGCAAACCCCGGCTGACCGGGGCCGGGGCCCGGCTCCGGTGGAATCTCAGCACCGGGGACGGCTGGGCCCTGCTGGCCGTGCTGAACCCGGACACCGGCCCGTCGGGAACGGACGTCGGAGTGGACGTGCAGCGCACCGCGCCCGAGGCCGCCGCGCTGCGCCTGTCCCGCCGCTACTACCCCGAAGCGGAGGCGGAGCAGATTCGGCGGGCTCAGGGCCGGGCGGGTGCAGCCGGCGCGGCGTACACCTGGATGTGGGCCTGCAAGGAGGCGTATGTGAAGGCCTTCGGCAGCCGGCTGACCCAGGGGCTGCGCACCTGCGCTCCGCCGCCGGGGTCAGCGGGCCTGATGCGGGGGCCGCTCGGAGAATGCTGGATCGCGGCCTGTCCGGCAGACGGCACCGACTACCGCGCCGCCGTGGCGCTCACCGGCCCGGTGCCCCCGCAGCCCCTCCCCCGGCTCTGGGCCCCCGACGCCATTTAGTTTGTTGCGGCCGGGTGAGCCCGCTCAGACACCGCCCGAAGCGAGGGCGTCCTCGACAATGCACCCCTCCACCCCGCACAGCAGCCGCTCCATGTGGCTGCGGGGTACCCGCGACGCGTCCGCGACCACCACCAGCTCAATGGCGCCGGGCGCATCCACCACGTCCAGGGCGAGCGTCTGGTGCGGGCGGGGCGGCACCTCATCGCCCCAGCGCAACACCGTGGCCTCTCGCGCCTCGGACAGCGGCGGCACCCGGTCGGGCGCCGGTGGGCGGAACAATTCCGGCTCCCGAGTGTCGTTGACGAAGCACGAGTGGTCCGCGAGGTCCGGCAGCACGGCTCGCAGGCCCTCGATGTCGCGGTCCAGGCGCCGCTTGTCGTAGCTCGCGCAACGGTAGCTGGCCAGTGCCCCGGCCTGCACCCGGCCCACCAGGTCAGCGAAGCCGAGGCCCGCCTGGGGGACGTGGAAGAGGGCCTCCTGGGCCAGTGTGGTGACGGTCTGCGCCATCCCGGGCTGGAACCGGTTGTTGACCACGACCTGGAGCAGCACCTCGGGGGAGCCCCCGATCAGACTGATCTGCCGGGCGACGGCGGCCAGCACCACCGTCTGGATGCTGACGCGGCGGGTCCGGGCGACGTGGTCGACGGCCCGCAGGAGCGCCAGGGAGTGCAGGACGAGGTGCAGATAGCGTGCGTCCGGGTCGCGCGCCGCTCGCTCCGGGAAGATCCGGCGGGGTCCGTCACGCAGCTTGGCGAGCCAGTACCGGCGTGCGGCGGCGTCCTGCCGGCGGCCTCGCGAGGACTTCTGCCGGGCCGCCTCGTCCAGTGGCTGGACGGCGGGGAAGGCCTCCCAGAGCCTTCCGGGTGCGGCGCCGTCCAGGAGAGCGGCCACGTCGCGCGCCAGGCGGCGCAGCCCACCGCCGTCGGCCGCGGTGTGGGAGAGCACCATGACCAGGTGCCGCACCAGTCCGGCCGACTCGACGAGGCCGATCCGGATCGGCCAGGCGGCAGCGGTGTCGAACCGTTGGGCGGCGAGTTCGGCGAGCAGCCGCTCCCCCCACTGGCCGGTGGCGTCGGTCGCGGAGCGGCACACCGTGACGGGGACCGTCCCGACGGCGTCGAGCAGTTGCTCCAGCTCTTCGTCCTGGCCAACCCGCAGGCGGGTGCGCAGCGCCTCGTGGTGCCGGACGGCTTCGGTGAGCGCGGCGAGCACCGCAGAGCGGGGGCGGGCCGGTTCCACGGCGAACCCCACGGACACGTTGTACCGGGCTGCCTCGGCACCGAGCGCTGCGACGGCGTCCCAGATCGCCTGCTGCCCCCACGTGGCTGGTGCGGTGCCGGAACGCTCGGCGGTGATGGCGAGTTGCACTCGCTCCGGCTCGTTCATCCGTCACTCCTCACCCGCGGCGCCATCCGTGCGCCTCATCTTCCCCTCCCTCCCCTTAGCGGTCTAGACCTTTGCGGAACAGCTGGCACTTCCGGCACCCCAGGCGGCAGGGAACGCACGCTCGGCCGCGCCGTCCTCACGCGGCTCTCCACGGCGCCTACCCCTGTCTGTGGCCTTGTCCGTGCCCGCCCGTCGCTTCGGCTGCGCGTGGACGGTCTCCGCGGTGCGGCGGGCCGAGAGCAGACGGCCGCGCGCCCCTTGCCCGGGCTCGGCGAGGGAGCGGGACAGCCTGGCCGCACGAGAGCGGGACGGCCTGACCGCAGTGGCTCCGGACGTCGTGCGGCCGTGGGGGTAATGCGGGTGTGGATACGACGGAAGGAGTTGTCGGAGGTTCCGGCGCTGCCCCCCGCGGCGGCCGGGGGCGTTCCCGCAGGGAAGCCCGGCGGTGCGGGTGCGTGATCGGCTCGCTCAGGTCTTCGCCGACGCACGAATGAGGCAGCAGCGACGCCGCCGTGGCCTCGCCGTGTCGGGTGAACAATTCGCTGTGCCTGGTGACGGGGCGTCCGTAGGGTTTCCGCATGGCGGATGAGAGTGAGCAAGCCGTGCAAGCGGCCATCGATGGGGAGATGCGCCTCCTCGACCCCGAGGTGCGTGCCTCTCCGGCCCGCGTCCTGGAGCTTCTGGATCCGGAGTTCACCGAGATCGGGGCTTCTGGACGCCGCTGGGACGTGGCGTCGATCCTCACGGTGACGAGCGGCGCCTCGGTGTCCCCGGAGTCTCCGGTCAGGGTCAGCGAGATGTCTGGAGTCGCCCTCGCTCCGGACGTCGTTCACCTGACGTACTTCGCCGTCCACCAGGCCCGTCGGACATGGCGGAGTTCTGTGTGGCGTCTGACGGAGACGGGGTGGCGGATGTACTTCCACCAGGGCACTTTGACCAGCTGAGCGGATGCTGGCGAGGCGGTGGGAATCAGTTCCGGTCGCACTGATCCAGGCACCCCTCTCGATGCATGAAGATCTTCCAAACGGCCGGCTCCAGGGCGGAATCGGCCCGGTGGTCGTGTTCGTAGTCGACTCCGGAGCGTCGGTGCTGGCGTCGCGGCGCGGGAAGTCGGGCCCGCGGTCCACCTCCTCAACGGCGAGCGTGCAATAATGACTGACCAGTCAGTCATTATCGGAGGTGCGCGATGCCCAGGCAGGTGGACCGTGAGGCACGTCGGGGGGAGATCCTCGCCGCGGCAGTGCGGGTCTTCGCCCGACACGGCTACGCCGACAGCCGGATCGAGGACATCGCCCGCGAGGCCGGCATGGCCAAGGGCAGCGTCTACCTGTACTTCAGCAGCCGCGAGGACCTGCTACGCGCCGCGTTCGACGGCATGTCGACCCGTTCCGAGGAGCTGATCGCCGAGGTCGGCCGCCACCCCGGGGACACCTCGGAGCGGCTGGCTTTCCTGGTGCGTTCGGTCCTGGCGCTGCTGACCCGGGAACGGGACCTCGCCCGCGTCCTGCTGGACGTCTGGTCAGCGGGGGCGCGAAAACCCGCGTGGGTCGACATGGCCGCCTTCTACCAGGACTACCGGGCGGCCGTCGCCGCGCTGCTGGACGCACGGGACGAGGACGGCACCGAACCGTCCGTCGCGCCGTACGAGCACGCCACCGTACTCGTCGGAGCCATCGAGGGCTGCGTCCTGCAGTGGCTCTTCGACCCCTCCGTCGACCTGGCCACCCTCGCCGAACCGATCGTCACCCTGCTGGTGCCACGGACACGCTGACAACCACTCACCTCCGCGGGCCGCGGAGACACGCGGAAGAAGGCCCGCGGAGGAGAGTCGCCCGTACGAAGAAAGAGACCGAGAGGGGAACCGGATCATGTTCAACCCACTCAAAGGCGGACCGCCCTCGAAGGGGGCGCGGCGCGCCGTTCTGCGTGCACCGATCAAGCTCTACCACCTGGGCCTGGGAGGGCTGATGGGGCAGCGCATGGTGTTGCTCACCCACACGGGCCGCAAGTCCGGCCAGCCGCGGCAGGTGGTCCTGGAGGTGGTCGCCCGCCTTCCCGAACCGGGCACGTACCTGATCGCCTCGGGCTACGGGGAGCGCTCGCAGTGGCTGCGCAACATCCTCGCCACACCCAAGGTGGAGTACCAAGTGGGGCGCCGCAAGTACCGGGGTACCGCCGTACCACTGCCGCCAGAGGAGTCCGGACGGGCCCTGGCCGACTACGCCCGTACACATCCGAAGTTGGCCGAGCGCCTCATGCGCTCCGTCGGCCACGACCCGCGCACTCCGGCCGACTTCGAGGCGTTGGGTGCGGACCGACGCAAGGGTGTGCCGCTGATCGCCTTGCGCCCCTCAGCCGCGTCCTAGGCGTACTGCCCTGAGAGGCTGGTGCCACCGCGCGGGGCTTCGATACACGGACCGACCTGCCGCCCGGTCAGGCCCAGCGGCCACCGGCCTCGGGCGTGCGCAGTGTCGGGACGCGCAACTTCGGGCGGCCTCAGCAGTCCTGCTGGGCAGTCGGTAGTCCAGCGCACCCCCGCACCCCAGGGCGAACGGGCCCCGTGGCGCTGGTCGGAGGGCTCGGGTCGCGGGAGTAACGGCCGCCCCCATACCGCGCGACTCCCCGACCAAGCCCCGACGCAGGACGGTCACCGCACTCTCATACGACAGCGGACGGCGCGGGGCGCCCGAAACCGGGCCGGCGCTGAGCCGGCTCTTGCACGACGCGTCGCCTGTCGCGGCAAGAACATGCCGCGCATGACCCAACTGGGGTTGTTTCTTTGGTAGTTCCGTTGCTCAACCTCTTGACCGGACCCAGTCCGCGAGTATGGTCTAGACCAAGCTCCCTTTTGGTCCAGACCTGCTTCCACCCCCATCGGTGATCCACAGTGTCGACCAAGGTCTGGGCGCACACGCCGCGCGCGGCCCGAAGTGCCGGGCCCCGCGGGCGCAGACTTGGACACGTCGAAGAATTGGAGTGTCATGGCCATGCAATCAAGACGGGTGGCTGCCGCGATCGGAGTACTGGTCGCTCCACTGGTCGCCATCAGCCTCCCTGCGGGAACGGCCTACGCTCACGGCTGGGTGACCTCACCCGCGAGCCGGCAGGACCAGTGCGCCACTGGCGTCGTCAACTGCGGCGAGATCAAATACGAGCCGCAGAGCGTCGAAGGCCCGAAAGGGCTGCACAGTTGCAGCGGCGGCAACGCGCAATTCGCCGAACTCGACGACGACAGCAAGGGCTGGCACGTCGCACCGGTGAACAGTACACAGACGTTCACCTGGCACTTCACGGCACGGCACGCCACCGCCAACTGGCAGTACTTCATCGGCGACAAGAAGATCGCCGAGTTCGACGGCCACGGCGCGCAGCCACCCGCCGAGGTCAGCCAACAGGTGAACTTCGGCGGCTTCACCGGCCGGCAGAAGGTCCTGGCCGTCTGGAACATCGCGGACACTGCCAATGCCTTCTACTCCTGCATCGACGTCAACATCGGAGGCACCGGTGATGGCGGAGGCGGCGGCAACACCCCCGGCTCCTGCACCACGCCCCTCTGGGACCCCGAGAGCACCTACACCGGCGGTGACACGGTGTCCTACGAGGATCACAACTGGCGCGCCAAGTGGTGGACCACCGGCGAAGAGCCCGGCACCACCGGCGAGTGGGGCGTATGGGAGGACCTCGGAGCCTGCTAGGAACTGTCCAGCCGGTCCTGTGGCGGGGCCGCGGAGGACCTTGTCGGCCCAGCGGGGGTGAGTTTCGGGTTGAGCAGGTTGGTCAACACCCCGGTGGTGATCACACGGACCGCCGACCGCGGCTCGTCCTCCGCCCCGACGGTCAACGCGCCTTCGTCGCGCAGCGTCGCCCCCGCCATGAACAGGAGATAACCGACGCCGAGGTACTTCAGCGCCTCGTAGGCGACGACGCTGGCGTGCAGCAACGCGGCGAGACCGGTCATCGTCGCCACCAGATGGGGCACAATGCCGAGGGTGCAGCCGAGCGCGGCCACCATGCTCGCCCGGCGGCCGTGGGACAACCCGGTGGCGAGGGTGTACACCACCCCGGTGCCGGGGGTGATCACCACGATCAGAGCCGTCAGTAAGAAGGTGAGACTCAACAGAACCCTCCGTCAGGTTGAAGATCTTCCCACCCTTATGCCGTCATGGTCCGGAGGCCAGGTCCAAAGAGCTCCGGCTTGGCTGGGCCATAAAGGTCACGACGAGGGTTTCGCACGGCGTGGCCCGGCCGTGCGGTCTGATCGTGAGGATGGCGGAGGGACGACGCCGCAGGAAGCAGTCGGGCGGGCCGAGCATCCGGCGCAGTTCGGTGACCTCCTCGTACGTCGGCAGCGTGCCTTCCAGCGCCTTGATGGTCTCCAGGTCCCGGCCGGCATTGTTGGTTCTGAGCGCTGCCGGCACCGGAGCGGCTGTCGGCTCCGGTGCCGTCGTGTACGCGGGGTGGAGATCCGCGAGCTTGCTCCGCAACTGCGCGCACACGGCCCGGGCGTAACGGCGACCCGAGTCGGGGATCGCTGGCTCGTGGCCCGTCTTCGCGCCGCCGGGCGGATCTGCGTCAGCTGACGGCCGTGGAGCTGAGGACGGGGTTGGGCGAGGAGTAACACGACGTCGGCACGTCCGCGGTGAAGAAGAGGATCGGCACCCGGGCCGTGAAGGTGAGACCGGGGTTGTCGTACGCGGTACCCGCGAGTTGGGTGTCGACCGTGCCACCGGACGCGCCGGCGACCAGGTCCAGCGTCAGGGTGGGGAGCGTGAACGTGCTGCCACCGCTGATCGGTCCGGGTACGGTCATGACGATGTCGCCACCGCTGACGGCGACGCTCGGGGTACCGGAGCCGGTCCCGGAGCCTCCGGAGAGGCTCTCACCGGTCAGGGCGGCGTTGGCCGGAACTACGGCCCGAAGCTTGATGTCCTTGATCGACTTGACCGTGTAGCCGTTTACCGAGCCGGGCACGGTGATTGGCGCGGGGGCGAGGGTGATGTTGAAGGCACTGCCGGACAGGACGGTGCTGGGTGCGGTGGCGTCGACCCCGGCGCTGAGATCGAAGGTCTGCGCCGAGACGATCGGCGGCTTCGCCTGGCAGTCGAAGGCAACGGGGGTGTCGGCGGCCGACGCGGGCGTCACCGTGAGCCCGGCGAACGCCAGGCAGCCGGCCGCGGCCACGAGCGGACGTACCAACACGGATGAGGTTCTCATGTCCATCCTCCTCGGAGGTTCGCGGAGCGGTGCGGAATCGTCCGTGGATCACGCCTAACCGGCCGGGCCGCCGCGGCTGTGCACGGCAGTTCGTCCGGGGTCCGTGGAGCGTCCGGTGGAAGTCCGTCCCAGCCGGGTGGTGAACTCCGGTACGGAGCCGGAGGCGCAGATTCATATTGCATGGACATGTCAGCACAACCTGGTTGTGGTGTACAGGGATGTGACGCGATTGCCAGCCGGGCTCCGTTCGCCCGCGGGGTCCCGCCTCATCCACAGGGGGTCGGCGCGCCACCTCCACGGAGGGGGCGCGCCCCGCGGAGAACGCCGCCCGATGAGCCGAGGACGTACTGTCTGCCGATGTGGCCGTCCGGGAGAACAACGCCCTGCGCCACGGCGGCCCCTGGCCGTCCACCGTCGGATCCGACCTGCACGGCCGCACGCTCGGACTGCTCGGCCTGGGCAAGACCGGCAGCCTGGTGGCCCGGGTCGGACTCGCATTCGGCATGGACGTCATCGCGTGGAGCCAGAACCTCACCGAAGAGCGCGCAGCAAAGGCCCCCACCGTCCGCCCAGACGACGATCACGTCCCCGTTGCCCTCGCCGGTGTAGTCGCCGGAGGCCATGAGTCTGGCGTGGATCCAGGTGGAACCAGCGTTCGCCCGCCAATGACGATCACGTTCCCCTGAACCGGCCGCCGACCGAAGCGAGTGAGAGAACCGCTCCAACGACGTGCGCTACCTGCTGGTGCTGCGCGTTCGTGCCCCCCGTACAGAGTCGGTACCGGGACAGCCGCTACGTCGAGAACGCCGAAGGCCCAGGTCACCGGGAACAAAAACGGCGAACACTCCGCAGATCCTCCCCCGACGTACCGTTCGTCTGTGTCGGTATGCTGATCGACGCCTGAGACGATCGGATCGCCCCCTGGTTCCCGAAAGCGGGATACGCCGGCAGCGGGGCCGCCTCCCAGTCTCCGGCGACCTGACGCAGCAGCAACCGCATGGTCTCCGCGAGGGCAGGGAACTCCTCCAGCATGCTCGCCAACTCCCAGCGGTGCCGCAACACCTGGCGCCTCGTCGGGACCGGGCGTCGAGTCCGATGAAGCGGCTTATCCACCACGGAGCGTGGCAGCAGACGCGCCGTCGCGTCCACCGTCCAGACCGCTGTGGCCTGCCGCACTCCGGCCTGCCACACCTCATCCTCGGCCAGCGCCGGGTACACCGCTGCGACCTCCGCGCGATATGCATGCTCGATCTCCGCGGCCGTCTCGGCTGGCAGAGTGAAAACACACCAACAGCTCGAGAACGGCATCCGGCAGTAGGCGGCCGTCAGGAACACCGACTGATAGCAGGCTGCCTCGACGTCGATCAGCCGCAGTCCCTCCGAGGTGAGCAGGTTGTTGTCGGGGCAGGTGCCACCCGCGGTGAGGGCCGGGTCCTGCTCCCCGCCTGCTGTCCCGATCCGGGTCAGTTCCTCCATCAGGCCGGGCGGAGCCGCCATTCCGGCTCCATCGAGCAGCGCGAGTAGGGCAGCGGTGTTCTGCGCGATCCATGGCTCATCGCCCCAGGACTGCAGGCCCTTGTCGTACCGAGTCCACAACCGTGTGAGGTCGGCCCGCCGGACCCATATGTTGGACGCCGCAGCTCGATACCTGACCCGCCAACCATTCCGAAACGATCAGAACTCGTCTACGCGAGGGCCCAGTAGCGCCGGGACTGGCGACCACCGCAGACCGCGAGCGCTACGGCCGGATGGGCATCCTGATCGGGGAAGGCGGTTACTCCCCACTGGGCGTTGTGGCCCAGCTCGGGCAACCTGCGCGCAGTACCTCAGCGACGCACAGCCCCGCTCCCCACCGCACGGACGGTGGACCGGCCTAGGAGCCGGCCACTTTCCCGCAGGTGATGGTGCCGTCCACAGTGATCGAGTCGCCTGCCCCATCCGTCGGCCCCAGCTTCATTCCCGCCACGGTGGCGACCCAGGTGCCACCGGTCTTCCGGCTGGTGATCCCGGACGCGGCAATATGGACGTACGTCTTCTTTCCCGGGGTGACCAGCGTGGCCATCGCACCGTCGCTGGTGATGCCGGCAGTGAATGCCGGGGGAGTGGAGGCCTTCGCGTCGTTGACGTCCGGAGCGGTGATGGCAGTGAGCTTTCCTTCCACCACAGTGCAGCCCACGCTCTTGATGGTGAACTCCCCGCTGTCGCCACCGCTGTAGGTGAGATGGGCACTGCCCCTTCCCGCATCCGACGGCTCCGCCGCCGTCGCGTCAGCCGTGACCCGTACCGCGGTACCCGCTGTGGGAGTGTCCGCAGTCTTCTTCCCGGAGCCGTCGTCCGAGGAACAGCCCGCCAGCGAAAGCGAGGTGGCAGCCACGGCTATGAACGCCACGGCTATGGAGCGAAACTGCTGCATCGGCGTCACCTCTCGGCACGACTGTCAGGGAGCACAGCGTACCCGCGGCCCACGGCATACGGCTCGGGCCCCGACGGCAGGTCGCGGGCACCAGCTCCACTGCGAACAAGGCGAGTTGGTCGTGGGGTTATGTACGGCAACCGGATCCCGCTGACGTGCGCGGCACGGGAAGCAGGCAACGGCTGATCCCACCCTGGCACCAGCCCCGCCGGCTCCGTGGCCGACGGCGCAGCCGGTTGCGTCATCGGCGTCGTCGCTCTCCGGGCAGGCGCACCGCTCGCCCGGCCCGTTCGAGGGCCACACCGCTCGCCGGGACCCGAGCCTGCGGCTACCCGCGGGGCACGGGAGCGATCCGCACGTCAGTACCTGCATCCCGCAGCGTCGCGACCTCCTCGCCGTCCAAACCGGAGTCAGTGACGATCTGGTCGAACGCGTCTAGGGGAGCGAGCAGGTAGGGGGCGCGCCGGCCGAACTTGGCGTGATCGACCAGCAGTACCGAGCGCTCGGCGCACTGCATGAAGGTCCGCTTGACCTCGATGGTCGCCTCGGACCGGTGGTAGCAGGCACCGGCACTGACCGCAGTGGTGGACATGAACAACAAGTCGGCCCGCAGGTTCCGGATGGCCTGGGCGGTCTGGTACCCGAGGCATGCCTCCTGGAGCGGGAAATAGCGGCCGCCGAGCGTGATCACTTCGATTCCCTTGGCGGCCCCGAGGACTCGCACGAGGGGGAAGAAGTTGGTCACCACCGTGAGCGGAGCGGCTGCGGCCAGGTGAGGGTGGAGCGCGAGGGCCGTGGTGCTCTCGTCGACGAAGACGGTCTGTCCCCGGTGGAGGGACTCGGCGGCAACGGCGGCAATGGCTTCCTTCTCCGCGTTGAGCGCCGCCGTGCGCTCGCGCACACCTGCCTCCAGCAGAGCGGAGGGGGAGGCCGTCGCGCCGCCCCGGACCTTGGTGAGCCACCCCTCCTCTGCCAGGGCGTCGAGGTCCCGGTGCACCGTCATGACACTGACCTGGAGGGCACGCGCGAGGTCGTCGATGCGTGTGAAGCCCTTGCGAAGCACCTCACGACGTATCACGTTGCGTCGCTCGCTGAGGCCGAGACCAGGCCGTTCGGTGTCGTCCGCCGCAACGGATCGCTTGTCATCCATGCACCTCAAGGTACCTGTCGGACCGCTGGCCGGGGACGGGTTGCAGAGACGTGCATTGCGAAGACATAACAGAGAACCTCGCAAGCCTTGTCAGATTTAACACACAGGGAGTTAGATTTCACACAACCCGCTGGGTGGTGCCGCCGAACATCGGACCTCCCCGGACAACCATCCCCCGCTTCACAAAGGCGGCGGGAACCGGTCTGGCCACGCGGGCTCGTCATCCATCCGGCCGGAGCCGCAGACACCGCTCCCCACGGCCCGCACGCCATGTGCCGCGCCCCGGCCACGCCCCAGCCGCTCCGGCGGCGGCGAAGGAGAACCCGATGTTCAAGCACCGTGCACTGAAGGCAGCCACCTGCGCGACGGCGGTCGCCGCCCTCGCCACCCTGACCGCGTGTAGCGGCGGCACGTCGAACTCCGGCAAGGAGAAGACGAAGATCGCCTTCCTGATGCCGGACATCGCCTCCACCCGATACGAACTGTTCGACAAGCCGCTGTTCGAGGCGAAGCTCACCTCACTCTGTGCCACCTGCGAAGTGGTGTACGCCAACGCGAAGGCCGACCCGGCGACGCAGCAGAGACAGGCCGACTCCGCGCTCGCGCAGGGCGTCAAGGCGCTGGTGATCGATCCGGTCGACTCAGCGGCCGCGGCGACCATCGTCGGCAACGCCAAGGCACAGAACGTGCCCGTGATCGCCTATGACCGTCCCATACCGGGCGGCAAGGCCGACTACTACGTCTCGTTCGACAACGAGAAGATCGGCCAGATGATCGCCCAGTCCCTCGTGGAGCACCTGAAGCAGAAGGGCGCCAAGGGCGGGCTGCTTGAGGTGAACGGCTCCCCCACCGACGCCGCGGCAGGCCTGATCAAGAAGGGCATTCACAAGGCCGTCGACCCGAGTGGCCTCACGTTGCTCGACGAGTACGACGCCCCCGGCTGGGACCCGACCAAGGCGCAGAACTGGGTCAGCAGCAAAATCACCCAGTACGGGAGCAAGATCGCGGGAGTGGTCGCGGCCAACGACGGCACGGCCGGCGGCACGATAGCCGCCTTCAAGGCCGCCGGCGTCGACACTGTGCCTCCCGTCACGGGCAACGACGCCGAGCTCGCCGCCGCGCAGCGCATCGTCGCGGGAGAGCAGTACAACACCATCTCCAAGCCCATCAAGACCGTGGCGGAGGCAGCGGCCGAGATCGCCTACGCGTTCGCCCAGGGCAAGGCCCCTGCCGCGCAGACGACACTCTTCGACACACCAGCCCGGCTGTTCGATCCGACGGTGGTCACCGTGGACAACCTCGACCAGGTCCTGATCAAGAACGGCCCCTTCAAGGTCTCCCAGATCTGTACCCCTGCCTATGCCAAGGCCTGCCGCAAGGCCGGCATCCACTAGTCATCCTCCCGTCCTGCCAGACCGCCCGGCGGGGGCGGTCTGGCAGGCCCAGACCCATGCGAGGCAGGCCCATGCCCATAACCGCAGCCGCCGCAGGCGCCCTGGCACCCACGCTGTCCCTGCGCGGGATCAGCAAGACCTTCGGCGCGGTCGCCGCCCTCACCGACATCGACCTCGACGTCCACGCTGGCGAGATCGTGGCCCTGGTCGGGGACAACGGCGCCGGCAAGTCCACCCTGGTCAAGGTGCTCGCGGGCGTCCACGTCCCGGACGCCGGCGGCACCATCTCCTTCCAGGGGCGCCCGGTCACCCTCCCCAGCCCGAGCGCCGCCCAGAAACTGGGCATCGCCACCGTCTACCAGGACCTCGCACTGTGCGAGAACCTCAACGTCATCCAGAACCTGTTCCTCGGCCGCGAGGTGCGCCCCCACCGCCTCGCCGAGGTGGAGATGGAGACCCGGTCCTGGGAACTCCTCGGCCAGCTCTCCGCGAAGATCCCCAGCCTGCACACCCCGGTCGCGTCCCTGTCGGGAGGCCAGCGCCAGACCATCGCCATTGCGCGGTCGCTCCTGGGGGATCCCAGGGTCGTCATCCTCGACGAGCCCACCGCAGCCCTCGGCGTCGCCCAGACCGCTGAGGTCCTCAACCTGATCGAACGCCTGCGTGAGCGCGGCCTCGGCGTGATCATGATCAGCCACAACATGGCTGATGTGAAAGCGGTCGCGGACCGCGTGGCCGTCCTCCGCCTGGGCCGCAACAACGGCGTCTTCGACGTGGCCTCCGTGACCGCGGAGGACGTCATCGCGGCCATCACGGGAGCGACCGACAACGTGGTGGCCCGTCGGGCCGCGACCCGCGCCACGGCCCCGGCCCACACCGGAGAGGTGACCCCATGAACAACGCCACCACCGACATCCGGCCCGTCGCCGTCGACCTGCGCGACGAACGGCTGCAGGTCCGCGGCGGCGTCCGGGGGACGGCCCGCGGACTCGTCGACCGCCTCCGCTCCGGAGACCTGGTCGCCTTCCCCGTGGTCGCCGGACTGATCATCATCTGGACGGTACTCGACACGTCCAACCCGACCTTCCTCTCCAGCGCCAACCTGGGCAACCTCGCCATGGAGAGCGTTCCGGTGGGCGTCATGGCCCTCGGAATAGTCTGTGTGCTACTCGTGGGCCAGATCGACTTGTCGGTCGGCTCCGTCAGCGGTCTGGCCGCGGCCGGCATGGCTGTCTTGTTCGTCAACCAAGGCTGGCCCTGGCCCGTGGCCGTGCTCGCCGCCCTCACCTCGGGGGCACTGATCGGCTGGTTCTACGCCCAGGTGTTCAACCGGCTCGGGGTGCCCACCTTCGTGATCACCCTGGCGGGGCTGCTCAGTTTCCTCGGCATCCAGCTCGGTGTCCTGGGTGACCGCGGCTCCATCAACATCCCCTTCGACTCCACCCTGGTCCACTTCGCGCAGACCGCTTACGCCCCCGCGTGGCTCTCCTACCTCCTCGCCCTGGGCGCGGCGACCGGGCACTTCCTCAGCGGTCGCGCCCATGCCAGGGAGCGTTCCCGGGAGGGCCTGTCCGCCCACCCGCTGCGGCTGATCGCCCTGCGGTCGGGTGCACTGCTGGCACTGCTGGAGTTCGCAGTCTGGTATCTCAACCGGGCCAGGGGCATCGGGTGGATGTACGTCGCCTTCGTCGCCCTCGTGGTCAGCGTGCACTACGTCCTGAGCCGCACCAAGTGGGGTCGTGCCCTGTACGCCGTCGGCGGCAACGCCGAGGCGGCGCGCCGGGCCGGCATCAACGTCCGGCGGGTGTACACGGCTGCCCTGGTCGGCTGCACCACGCTGGCGGCGTTGGGCGGGGTCCTCGCCGCCGCCCGCTTGGCCTCGGCGAACCAGAGCAGTGGTGGGGGCGACGTGAACCTGAACGCCATCGCCGCGGCGGTCATCGGCGGCGCGAGCCTCTTCGGCGGCCGGGGCACAGCCTTCTCGGCCTTGCTCGGCATCACGGTCATCCAGTCCATCTCCAGCGGTCTGACGCTGCTCAGCCTGAACTCCGCCTACCGCTTCGCTGTCACCGGGGCCGTCCTGCTCCTCGCGGTAGCGCTGGACTCGGTCGCCCGCAGGTCGCGCGTCTCACACGGACGCGGTTGAGGGACCGACGGCCCGGCCGGCCGCGCTCACGGCCACCGGGAACCGCCCCCGACTGCGGTCCCTCAACCAGGCGGACCGGTCCGGCCGGGGGGGACCGCCACCCGCCGAACGCCCGTCCGGCCGGTCAAGCTGGAGGGGTGGGACAACTTGCCCACCGGAGGACTCGCCGCCGCGCAGCGGCGCGCACGTCCCCCCTTCACTCAGTGGCACGCTGAGACAAGGAGCCATCCCCATGTCAGTGCTCGCGGTCGACGTCGGCACTTCCATGATCAAGACAGTTGTCCTGGACGACGAGGGCACCGAGGTGGCGGTCGCGCGCCAGGCCACCTCGGTGCAGCGTCCTCGGCCCGGCTGGGCCGAGCAGGACATGACCGCGGTGTGGGAGGCCGTCGTGACCACCATCCGGTCGGCCCGGCGCCACGTCGTGGACAACGTGCGCTTCATCGCGTTCACCGCACAGGGCGACGGCTGCTGGCTCGTCGACGACAAGGGCGACCCGACCGGCCCGGCGATCCTCTGGTCGGACGGGCGCGCCGCCCCCGTCGTCGAGGGCTGGCGGGCCTCCGGGATCCTCGACGAGGCGTTCCGCCGTACCGGGTCGCTCACGTTCCCCGGACTGCCCAACGCCATCCTCGCCTGGTTGGCCGCACACGATCCGGACCGTCTGGCCCGCTCCTCCACGTCCTTGTACTGCGGCGGGTGGCTCTTCCTTCGTTTCACCGGTCTGACGGCCGTCGACGAATCGGATGCCTCGGCGCCCTTCCTCGACCCCCGCACCCGGCGCTACTCCCCCGAGATCCGCACGCTCTTCGGCCTGGACTGGGCGGAACAGCTGCTGCCGCCGGTGCGGGGCAACGGGCATCGGGTCGGAGACCTCACCGCCCGGACCGCGGCCGAGTTGGGGTTGCCGGCCGGGCTGCCCGTGGTGATGGCCCCGTACGACATCGTCTCGACGGCGACCGGGGTCGGCGCCACCGCCCCGGGCCAGGCCTGCACCATTCTGGGCACCACCTTGTGCACCGAAGTGGTGCGCGAGCGTCCCGACACCACGGGCGAGCCCGCCGGGCTGACCATCGTCCAGGACTCGCACGGCCGTCTCCTTCGCGCCTTCCCCACTCTGGCGGGCACCGAAGTGATCACCTGGGCGGTGCGAACGCTGGGGCTGGACACACCGGCAGAGCTCGGTGAGCTCGCCGTCCAGAGCCCGCCGGGCGCCCGTGGCCTGGTCTTCCTGCCCTACCTCTCGCCGGCCGGTGAACGCGCCCCCTTCCTCGACCCGCACGCCCGCGGCACCTTCTGGGGCATGAGCCTGGACCACCAACCGTGTGACGTCGCCCGGGCCGTCCTCGAAGGGCTCACCATGGTGATCCGTGACTGTCTGACCGCCTCCAGCGCCGCGACCGACGAGCTACGCCTGTGCGGAGGCGGCGCGGCCAGCGACGCGTGGTGCCGACTCATCGCCGACGTCACCGGGCTACGCACCGTGCGGTCCGCTGACAGCGAGGTCGGCGCCAAGGGTGCCTTCCTGAGCGGTCTGGTGAGCCTCGGCGCGGAACCCGACATCACCACCGCCGCCCACCGCTATGTACGGATCCGGGCGGCCGACGAACCGGATGAGGAACGCAGCAGGTTCTACGCCTCCCACTTCGACACGTTCCTCACCCTCCGTGACCTCTCGGCCACGGGTTGGCGGATCCTCGCCGGCTCCCCGGCCACACCCGACACATCCCTTTCCCCGGCCGCTACGACTCCCCCGGCCACTACGACGTCCGCCGGAGACCAAAATGGCTGAGCCGAACGACCTCCCCGAGGTGTGGCTGGGCATCGACCTGGGCACCCAGAGCGTCCGCGTGCTCGCCGTCGACGCGGCGGGCGGCACCCGCGGTTCCGGTGCCGAGCAGCTACGCAGCCACCGTGACGGGCCCCGGCACGAACAGGACCCCGAGCAGTGGTGGAGCGCGGTACGCACCGCGTGCCGCCGCGCGCTCGACGGTCTGGCCGGTGCCCCGGTGCGCGGTGTGGCGGTGTGCGCCACCTCCGGCACGATCCTGCTCGCCGACCACACCGGACGTGCCCTGACACCGGGCCTGATGTACGACGACTCACGCGCCGTCGAGGAGGCGTCCCTGGCCGCCGAAGCGGTCGCCGCTCCATGGGGGCGGCTCGGCCACCGTCCGCAGCCCTCCTGGGCGCTGCCCAAGCTGCTGTGGCTGCTCGGCTGCCACCCCCGCGTCCCCACCGGGGCCCGGCTGGTCCACCAGGCGGACTACATCGGTGAGCGGCTCACCGGCGGCCCAGTGGCCGCGGACTCCAGTCACGCTCTCAAGACGGGTTACGACACGGAGCACGAGACGTGGCCCACCGCGCTCTTCGAGGAACTGCGGGTTCCGGTGACACTGCTGCCGGACGTCGTACGGCCCGGCACGGTGCTCGGGGCCGTGTGCGCACAGGCCGCCGAGGCCACCGGCATCCCCGAAGGCACCCCCCTGGTCGCCGGCATGACCGACGGCTGCGCGGCACAGATCAGTGCCGGTGCCCTGGAGCCCGGCGCATGGAACTCGGTGCTCGGGACGACCCTCGTCCTCAAGGGGGTGACCCCGCGCCGTCTGCACGACCCCCTGGGTGTGGTGTATTCGCACCGCGCCCCGAACGGGAACTGGCTGCCGGGCGGCGCGTCCAGCACCGGCGCGGGGGTGCTCTCCCGTGCGTTTCCCGGGCGGAACCTCGCGCCGCTCGATGCCCGGGCCGAACGGTACGAGCCGTCCAGTCTGGTGACCTACCCCCTGGCTTCCAGGGGAGAACGCTTCCCCTTCCTCGCCCCGGAGGCCGAGGGGTTCACGCTGGGGGACCTGCACGGCTCGGTGGAGGCCGACTACCACGCCTCGCTGCTGCAGGGGGTCGCCTTCGTCGAGCGCTTGTGCTTCGACTACCTCGGTCTGCTCGGCGCACCTCTCGACGGCCCCGTGACCCTCACCGGCGGCGGGGCGCGCAGCCGGTACTGGTGCCAGCTACGCGCCGACGTCCTCGCCCGCCCGGTCGGGCTGCCGGACAACGCCGAGGCAGCGCTGGGCATGGCGGTTCTCGCCCGCGCGGGCACCGCCGCCCCGCTCACCACCGCCGCCCGCGACATGGTGCGGCTGCGCACCGTGGTCGAACCGCGGCCCAGACACACGCAACGTCTGCTGGAGAGCCATCTCAGGCTGGTCGCCGCGCTGGAAGAGCGCGGTTGGCTGCCCGCGGCCGTCGCCGATCACGCACGAAGGAGAGTCCACCTGTGACCGATCTCGTACTCGTCCGCCACGGAGAGACGATCTGGCACGCCGAGAACCGGTACACCGGCCGCAGCGACATCCCGCTCACCCCGCGCGGACACGAGCAGGCCGAGCAGCTCGCAGCCTGGGCGAAGCGGGCCCGCCCCGACGCCCTGTGGGTCTCCCCGCTCCTGCGTGCCCGCGACACCGCCAGGCCCGTCGCCGAAGCCATCGGTCTGGAGCCACGGGAGGATCCCAGGCTCAGGGAGATCGACTTCGGGCGTGGCGAGGGACTGACCACGGCCGAGATGCGCGAGGCGTTCCCCGGGCGGCTGGCCGCCTTTCACTCCGACCCTTCGGGCCATCACCTGCCGGACGGGGAACGTCCCGCCGACGCCGTCGAACGGGGACTGGCGTGCCTGAGGGAGATCAACCGCCGCCACCCGGACGGACGGGTCCTGGTCGTCGGCCACAGCACGCTCAACCGGCTGCTCCTGTGCCGTCTGACCGGCGTACCGCTGTCGGAGTACCGGCGGCTGTTTCCCCTGATGCGCAACTGCGCGATCACCGAGGTCCGCTTCCAGGGTGCGGACCGGGCAGCGCTGCTGCAGTTCAACACCCCTGCCGAAGCATTCGCCGACTTTCCGGCACCGGCTGTCGGCCCCGAGGAGGAGACCCCGTGACCGTTACGATCCTCGCCGCAGGCGACCACTTCGTCCGCGCCAGCCTGCTCGCCGACGCACTGGGCGCCGAACACCGCGGGCCACGCGGGGAACTGGAGATCCGCGAACTGCACCTGCCCTGGCCCGTCGAGCCGTTCGGCGACGTCGGCGAGGTACACGAGGCGTCCGGCACGGAGGAACAGCTCATCGAGGCCCTGCGGGGCGCACGGATCTGCGTGACCCAGATGGCTCCCCTCACCCGCCGGGTCCTCCAAGCTTGCCCGGACCTCGGGCTGTTCGCCGTCGGGCGGGGCGGACCGGTCAACGCCAACCTGGAGGCCGCCACGGAGCACGGGGTGGCCGTGACCTTCGCCCCGGGCCGGAACGCGACCGCCACCGCCGAGCACACCGTCGCCATGCTGCTGGCCGCCGTGCGCCGCATCCCGCACACCCACCACGAACTGGTGCGGGGGATCTGGCGGGGCGACTACTACCAGTACGACGAGGTCGGCCTGGAGCTGGCAGGCACCACCGTGGGGCTCGTCGGCTACGGCGCCATCGGGCACCGCGTCGCCCGTATCCTCCGGGGGTTCGGCGCCCACGTCCTGGTCCACGACCCGTACCTACGCCCGGATACCGACGACGCGCCGGAGAACGTGAGCCTGGACGAGCTCCTGGCGCGCTCCCGGGTCCTGTCCCTGCATGCTCGGCTGACAGCGGAGAACCGGGGCATGATCGGCGCCGAGCAGATCGCCGCCATGCCCACGGGCTCCGTGATCGTCAACTGCGCGCGCGGCGGGCTGCTCGACTACGAGGCGGTGTGTGACGCCCTCGACCGGGGTCACCTGTTCGCCGCGGCCTTCGACGTCTTCCCTGAGGAGCCCGTCCCGGCAGGCTCACGGTTGCTGCACACCCCCGGCGTGGTCATGACCCCCCATCTCGCGGGGGCCAGCAAGCAGACCGCGCACCAGGCCGCCCGGATCTGCGCCGCGGAAACGCTCCGGTA
This sequence comes from Streptomyces pluripotens, assembly GCF_000802245.2. Classification (NCBI taxonomy): domain Bacteria; kingdom Bacillati; phylum Actinomycetota; class Actinomycetes; order Kitasatosporales; family Streptomycetaceae; genus Streptomyces; species Streptomyces pluripotens. The sequence continues at coordinate 7,157,216 of NZ_CP021080.1, read as the reverse complement.
CCTGCGGGGCGAACCGCTCGCCCACTGCGCCAATCCAGAGGTTCTCGCCGGCCGCACGGGAACCGGCGGCACACCTTAGGCGAACGGTACCGGCGGGAACGCTCCACCGCCCTCGGGCGGGTCCGGTTCGACCGAACGGTCCTCAGCCGGGAGGGCCGGTGGCCGACGGCCTTTCCCCGGGTTCGCGAGGCCCGGGGTCCCGGGCACTCACCGGACGGCGGACCGGTGCCGGGCGGTTCGCGCCCGGCAGAACGCGGTGCCACGATGAGGGTGACGGAGCGGCCCGTGTCCGGAAGGCTCATCGTGGACGTCGACACCGCCACAGACCACGGCGTGCATCACACCGGCGCGAGGACCGGCCGGGTGGACGCGGTGGTGTTCGACATCGGAGGGTCGATCTACGACGACGAACGCTTCGTCGAGGCCCTGTACCGTGCGGTGCACGAACTGGCGGGCGAGTTCGACGAGAGCGAGTTCTGGTCGCTGTACGAGGCGGAGCGCAAGGGCGGGGCCGGCCTGCGTACCGCGTTCGCCCGCAGGTTCCTGCCCGGCGGTGACGTCTCCGTGCTGCGCGCTCGCATCGCCAGGCACTGGGCCTATCCGGTCGAGTCCCTGTATCCCGATGTGGCACCGGTGCTGCATGCGCTGGCCGTCGATTACCGGCTCGGGATCCTGTCCAACTCGCCGCCTCAGGTGCGGGACGCGTTGCGGCGCGACGGTCTGGCACCCTTGTTCGACGCGATCGTCCTCGGTGGTCAAGACTCCGCCGAGAAGCCGGCCGAGGAGGCCTTCCGCACCGTGCTCCAGCAGCTCGGCGTCGCGGCCGAGCACACCGTCCACGTCGGCAACCGGCTCGACGCCGACGTCCGAGGTGCGAGGCGAGCGGGGCTGCGCGCCGTGTGGATGCTCCGCGGTGAGGCGCCGCCTGCGCCCGGCCGGGACGACCTGGCGCAGGCAGACGCGGTCATCACCTCGTTGTCCGGCCTGCCGGTTGCTCTGTCCCGGCTGGCCGGGCACACCCCGCCGCAGCGGGCGTGCCGGACGACTGTCTCCGCCCTGGACATCACGGGTCAGTACCGTACGCGGCAGCGGCTCGCGGTCATGAACGCCGCGAGTGTCCGTCTGGGAACGTCCCTGGACGTGACCGAGACCGCGCGTGAGTTGACACGGGTGGCCATCGGCCATTTCTCCGACTTCGCCGCCGTCGACCTGTTCGAGGACGTCCTGCGCTCCGGCGCCTCCCCCGGCAGGCACGACGAGCCTGCGTTGCTCCGTGTCGCCCAGGACTCCGTCCTGAAGGAATGCCCGGAGTCCGCGGTACGGCCGGGTCAGGTGTCCCGGCACCATCCGCTCTCACCCGTGACACAGACACTGACGGCAGACACACCATCGGTGCACTGGACCGACGACCGCGACGTCCGTCGATGGCTCGACGCCGATCCCCACCACGCCGAGATCCTGCGGGTTCACCGAGTCCACTCCCTGATCACCGCACCGCTGCTCGCCCGCGGCACTCGGCTCGGTGTCGTGCACTACATACGCCACCGCACACCGGACGCCTTCGACACGGACGACGTCCAGCTCGCGCAGGAGATCACCACCCGGGCCGCGCTCGCCATCGACAACGCCCGCCGCTACGCACGCGAGCACGACACGTCCCTGGCCCTGCAGCACAGTCTGCTCCCGCGCCACGACGCACGGCTCTCGGCGGCGGACGTCGCCACGCGCTACATCCCGGCAGAATCCACCGCGGGGGTCGGAGGTGACTGGTTCGACGTCATCCCCCTGTCAGGCGCGCGCGTGGGCCTGATGGTGGGAGATGTGGTGGGGCACGGCATCGAGGCGTCCGCAACCATGGGGCGACTGCGCACCGCGGCCCTGACCCTGGCCGACATCGACGTCCCCCCGGACGAGCTGCTGACCCATCTCGACGACCTCGTTCTCCGCCTCGACGGGGAACCGGCCGCGCACGGGACGTCCGCACAGCACACTCCGGTCGCCGGAGCCACCTGCCTCTACGCGGTGTACGACCCGGTGTCCCGGTACTGCACCATGGCCCGTGCCGGACATCCGCCACCGGCCATCATCTCGCCCGACGGCGCGGTGCTCTTCCCTGATCTGCCGAACGGTCCGCCACTGGGCGTCGGCGGGCTCCCCTTCGAGAGCACGGGCCTCGAACTGCCCCGGGGCAGCATCATTGCTCTCTACACCGATGGCTTGCCGCACTCCGTGGGCCGTGACCTCGACGATGGTCTGCGGCTACTCGGCGACCTGCTCAGCGGACCGGTGACGTCGCTGGAAAGCCGCTGTGACGACGTACTGCGCGGTCTGTCACCGGGCAACCACGAGGACGACGCAGTGCTCCTGCTGGCGCGTACCCGGGCGCTCTCCGCCTCCTCCGTCGCCACCTGGGACGTCGCAGCCGATCCTGCGGAGGTGTCGCGGGTCCGGCACCTCGTCACCGAACGGTTGTCACGTTGGGGACTGGAAGACCTGTCGTTCACCACGGAACTCGTGGCCAGCGAACTGGTCACCAATGCGATCCGCTACGCCCGCCCCCCGCTGACCCTGCGTCTGATCCGTGACACGGTACTCATGTGCGAGGTGTCCGACGCCAGCAGTACGACACCCCACAGGAAGCGGTCACGGGCGCTGGACGAGAGCGGACGCGGTCTTCTCCTGGTCGCCCAGCTCACCCGCCGCTGGGGCACACGGTATACGCCGAGCGGCAAGACGGTCTGGGCCGAGCAGGAGATCTGAGCAGGGTCGCGCCCGTCGCTGCCCGCCCGTTCACGGTGGACCGCACTGCCGCCTCGCCCGCATCACGCGTTCCCCGGACCCGGCGACGAGGGTACGGCTCTCCCCCCGGTGACAAGTGGTGACAAGTGCGGCGTGCGGCGCCGCGCGACCGGAAGGCCCCGTGTCGAACCGGCTCGTCCGGCCGTGACCCTGGTCACGGCCGGGTACGGGGGAGGAGATCAGCCCGGAAGGGGAAGCACCGTGACCGCGCAGTGCCTCCAGCCCGCCGGAGTGACTGCTGTGGTGCGTGCGTCCGACGGCACGAGAACCCGTGCCGCCGGACGGTGTCCGCGGTCACAGCGCACCGGACGACCCGGTACGCCCGTGACCGGTCAGGTGAGCGCGTAGCCCAGAATGCCCTCCTGGTGCTGGCCCTCGCACTGCATGTTGATGGAGTCGAAGTGCTCGCCGCTGCCCAGGACGGTGCAGCGCCGGATCGGCCGGGTGGACACGCCGGAGGGTTTGCTGGCGTAGATCCAGCCCAGACGCGTCACATACCGCTGGCCCTCACAGTTGACGTCCTGCGAGGTGAAGGTGTCCTTGCCGACCTGGCACATGTACAACGGCCGGGTGCCCGCCACCGGTTTCATGTAGAGCTTGCCGAGGACGCCTTCCTCCTTGAATGCCGAAGGCACGTTCCAGGTGGTGCTGCGGTGGTCGGTCTTGCCGTCGTTGTAACGGGTGAGGTCGCGGGTCGCGGACTTCACGGCCGGCTCACCGGCACAGGTGAGTTCCAGTGCCCATTCCCCGTATCCGCTGGGCAGTTCCAGGAGATGCACTGGGCCGAAGGTGACCCGGCACTGGCCGGAGGAGAAGCCGTATCGGCCGGCCTGGCCGTAGGCGGTGGCGAAGGCCATCTGGTAGGCGATGTTGTCCGGGCCGGAGCCGAACCCCTGGACGGTGATGCGCACCGGGCCGACCCGCGTCGCGGTTGCGGTGGCCAAGGTCGCTCCGGCCGCGGTACCGGTGTCTGCTGGCGCGGCGTGCGCGGGCAGCGCACCGGCGAACAACAGCGCGCCAGTGGCGAGCAGCGAACCGGTGATGCGGCGGAATAAACTCATCTTTCCCCCATCTCGTACAGCGATGATGGTCATGGTGTGGTCGAGGTGGTCCGAGACGGATCCGCTACGTGCCCCCACGCGGCTCCCCTCGGGACGCGTCGACCACCCTGCCGACTCACGGACGCAGAGCGAACATGTTTCCCACGAGTTTCGCTGTCGGGATTGTCACCCTGGCAGGTGGTTTCAGGAACCGGATGACACATCGGCCTCGTACTCCAGTGCGGTTTTGTGATCGATCCAGTCGGTTCGTCGGCGGAGTGTCGTCGGTAGTGGCTGCGGCGGGCTGTCGCCTGGTGTTCTCGCCGCCAGTCGGACCAGTGCAGCAGCCTGGCCGTTGACATGGCTGGCGTGTTGAAGACGGCGGCGAGTAGGTGTCGGATCTCCGAGACGGTCAGCTTGATCGGGGGGTGACCGCGGGCGAGTTGGGCCGGATTCGTGGCATGCCTCAGGCGCAGGGAGTTGGGCGGATAGCCCTGAGGCGTGTCCAGCACCGAAGCTCAGCCACGGTGTGACCGCCTCCGACCCTGGAGCCGTGTCGTGATCATGCTGGCCAGAGCGACCAGCAAAGTGGCCAGGGCGCGGGCAGCCAGCGCCCCCGTGACGGGCTCGTATACGGGGCCGGGGCCATGTGGTTCGCCTGTCCGAGTCCGGGGTGTCCCGGTCCGACGGGGTCCGCCGGACCGGTCCCGGCGCTTCAATCCTGTCCTACGCACCGCTCGAACGCGTCGAGGTAATCGTTTCTCCCCAGAGGGAAGGACTCCAGGGTCGATTCAGGGATGGCGAACCCCTCAGTGAGTGTGAGCGCGTGCGGGACGAGTTTTCCCACCACCCGGTCCATCTCCTCGGTGAGCGCCCGGACCTGGGCAGCGGTCATCCGCTCCTGGGCCAACAGAACTCCGCTGTGGGCGCTGACGTGGCGCAGCGCGAACAACCGGTGCAGCAGACCCAGCAGGCGGCCGGCCTCGGCGTCCTCGGCCTGGACGGCCGCTGTATACAGGGCCTGACCCGCCTGCCGGCGGGCGAAGGCGCCGACGGCTTCGAGAGCCGCACCGGTCGCACCGTTCCAGCGGCCCATCGGGTCGCGGGGCGGTCCGCCGCGCAGTTGGGCGCGGGCTTGGGACAGCCAGATCCGTTCGACATCGCCCAGCAGTTCCTGAAGGAAGGCGGAATCGCCGGGGCTCTGGCCCGCCGGGGCGATATCGGAGGCCTCCGGCGGCGTGTGCCCAATGATCATTTCCCCGGCGGCCTTGGTCCATACCACCAGGTTGTCCCCCTCGGCGGTGATGGTGCCCTCGTTGGCGGCGGGCATGCCGGCGATGCCGTTCAGCAGGAACAGGCCCTGTGCCCCGCAGCGCTCCCGGCACTCCGTCATCACATCCCTGGCCTGCCAGGTGATCCAGCCCTTCGCCACCGCGACCAGTCGCTCGCACTCCTCCCGGTCGTTCTCGTCGTGCCGGGTCCAGCGCTCGACGACCTCCCGGTGCCACAGCGTCGCGGCGTACAGGGTGGCCGTGGCCTCCAACAACCGTGCGTGATGGCCTCGGTAGGCGAACAGCGGAACCTTGCGCCCCGGAGTCAGCCCCGCGGTGTGGCGGGTGTGGGCGTAGCGGGTCGCCAGAGCCAGTGCGAGACGCGAGGCGCCGACACCGGCCGCGCTCATGCACAGTTTTCCGGCCGTCACCCTGCTGATGCCGGTCAGGAACCTCAGGCGTCGGCTGCCCACCTCGCTGCTGAAAACCCCGTCCTCCGACACCCGGCCGTGGGCGCCTCCCAGCAGCGCGTTCGACGGAAGGCGCACCCGGTCGAAGGAGGTCAGGCAGTGGTCCACCGGCGAGCCGGTCTTCTCCGGCAGTCGACGTGCCCGTACCCCCTCACGGAAACCGTGTTCGTCGCTCAGGGGCACCAGGAACAGGAAAACGCCCTCGTCGCGGCCCGCGATGATCAGACGAGCGGCGACCACGGCGGTCTTGGGGCCACCGGTCAGGCTGGTGTTCGGCATGAACTTCTGCGCACCCGGATTCGGGGTGTGCAACACGAACTCCCCGGACGTCGCCTCGTGGGTGGCGGTGGTCTCCAGCTGAACCGCACTGTTGCCATGGGCGAGTTCGGTGCACAGAAAGGTTCCTGTACGCCGCATCATCAACAGGTCGCTCAGCTCCTCGGGACGGGATTCGTGGTCCATGAGACTGCCGAGAAACAGGTTGTAATGGATGCCCGCCAAGGTCGTCAGACCGCCGTCCACCTGCGCCGACCACTCGTGCAGGCTGGTCAGCGCCCGAATGTCACCAACCAATTCCTCGGGCGAGACAAGGGATTCGTTGACGATCCGCAACCGGTCGTACGACAGTGCGGCCCGCTGGGACTTGTTCAGGCCCTCCTGCCATCGGAAGGCGTCGGTGCCGAACAACTTTGCCCATGGCTGGTGCAGTTGCTCGAATCGTGGGCCGAACAAGGCGTCGACCAGGGCAGGAACCGTGGGAGAGGGAGCGAGTCGTAGCAAAGAAGACGTCACGGTACGACATTTCACCACGGGTTGAGATGCCGCCAGTCATTGAGTCTTTCCCCGTAACGGAGCACGACGTTGTGTGATCGTTCAGATGGTGCGGTCGTACTCGAGCTGGAGCAGGACGAGGGCTGCGGCGGCGATCTTCGTGATGCGGCTGGGGTCGAGGCTGACTCTGCGCAGGGCTTTGAAGGTGGTCTTGAGCAGGGAGCTGGCACGCTCGCAGACGCCGTGGATGCCGCGGATGACCTTGTTGTAGGTCTGCTGGGCCTCGGTCAGCCCGCCTCCGGCGGGCTTCTTGTGCGGGTGGCGGAAGCCGTCGCCGACGTTCTCGTAGCCGAGGTCGACGAGGGTCGGCATGTCCAGTTCGGCAGCTGTGCGGTTGAGGGCGTCGATCAGACCGTGGTGGCGGGCGCAGGTGGTGTCGTGCTCCCTGCCCGGACGGACCGGTGAGACCCAGATCGGCCAGCCGTCCGGGGTGGAGATGACCTGCACGTTCCCACCGTGATGCCGGTGTTTCCCGGACCACCACAGGTCCGCGCCGTTGGGGCCGGGGGCGGCGACGCGATCGGTGCGGATGACGGTGCCGTCGAGGTTCAGGTGCGTCAAGCCGGCCGCCTTCGCGCGTTCCAGCGCAGTCGCAGGATCCGGCGCCTCGGCTGCCAGAACGGTCAGTCCCTCATGCAGGTAGCGGTATGCGGTGGAGACCGACAGGCCATTGTCGCGGGCGAGTTGGGAAAGGCGGGCGTTGTCGATGAACCAGCGCAGGACGAGCACTGCCTGCCGGAAGCACCCCAGCGCCCGCCTGCCCCTGCGGGTTCCGGCCGCGATGCGGTGGTCGCGCAGCAGCAGGGCCAGGTGCTCGGCGGTGGACCGCTTCACATCGAGCACCGCGGTATAGGTGATACTGGTCGACACGTGAGGCCCCTCGGTCAGAACAATCCGTCGCAAGATCGTTCCTACCAGGGGCCTTACGCCTGCCCGGACTTGGGGACCGCACGGGCCGTAGCGGAAACATCGCGATCACAGAGAGCGACCGGCGCCTACGGGGAAAGACTCACTGGCACCGCTGCCCGCATTCCGAACAAACATCAGGAACCCGCCCGACACCCGTGATCAGAATTCACGCGGTGGACCGAGGCTGAAGCCGTGCGCGACGACTACTCGCCACCGTAGAAACTCCAAGCGTAGTCGTCGTTGCGATCACTAGTCCACACCTTCTGAATCCCAGTGCCCCACTGCGGAGTCATAACCAGATAAAGCTTGGTCTCCCGGTCCTGTACGGTAACCCAGCCACCGCCCACGTCGACGTAGTCCCAGTTCTGGAAATTGCCGCCGTTGCATTGCCCCCAGTAAACATTGCCCGTGATTCCGTGGCGATCGCTATCGAGGCACTCATTCGTGTAAGCCAACTTGATTTGGGACCCGACCCGATCCCACAACTGTCCCCTGTTACCCCAGCCGCACAGAGTGCCATACGTGGTGCCTCCACCGGAGGCGGTGATGCAAAAACCGGCCTTGTTGCTGATCCAGGTGTTATCACCGGCGCTTGCGCTCGTCGCGAACACCCCCATGGTGGCTGTGGCAACGAATGTCGTCAGCGCAACCTGAAGCGTCCTCTTTAATGTCCGTTTCACGTATTATTACCCTTGCTCGTGGAGGGATGAATGGCGTACGCGAGGCTAGCGTAATGTCGAGGATTCATCGAACCGCCACATTCCCAAACGTTTAAAGGGTGCGGCAATGCAACGAGGGTAGTTGCTGTACAGGTGCCGTGGCGGCCTACGGCTTCACATTCATGGAAGGAATGGGCGACTCGTGCATGCACCTTGTTTCTGATTTTCTGCACTTCTGTACCAGGCGGATGGATCCTGAAAGGCAAGGGATGGATCCGAGACTGTGAGGGAATCTCATGCATCCCCACTGGTGTCGACACGTGACGCCCCTCGGTCAGGAGAATCTGTCGCAAGATCATTCCTATCAAGTGCCTTATGTTTGCCCGGACTTGGGGACCGCGCGGGCCGCAGCGCAAGCATCGCGATCGCAGCGAGCGGCGGACGCTTACTGGGAAAGATTCAGTAGCCCAGCTTCCACTTCTGGTTTCCACCGCCGTTGCACCCAAGTGTGTACATGTTTCCGAGTGCATTGCTGTCTACACAGGTCCACCAGTAGAGGCTCAGGAACTCAACCTTGTCCCAGCCCGTCCCCCTAGCCTTAAACCACTGGTGGTTGCTGGTAGTGCTGCACGAAGGGTGCCCCAGATAGCCCCCGTCCTCTACGCTCAGGCACGTGTTGGTTCCCAGGTTCCGCAGGGTGACTACGTCATAGTCATCGTGACGGATGAAGATCGGCTCCCAGAACTGGTAATAATTCTTATCGTCACAAGGAGACGTGTGCAGGTATCCGTCTTGGAGACTCATGCAGCGCCCGGTTGCCCAGTTGCGCAGGAAATTCGTCCCGACGTAAGCGGACGCGGGGGTCGTGCTCATCAGCGAGACCACCAGGGACAGCCCGGCAACGAGAGCCGCCCCCCATCCGCGACGAGCGAAACGTCTGCGGACCGAAGCCCGGGTTGGGGTCTGCGCGTTACTCGCGGCATCCGCCTTCGGCTCTTCCGTGTTCACCATGCCTGACTCCTCTTCGTCTTTGTCTTCCTGGGTCTTCAGGGGGAACTGGATCACGTTCTGGCCGGAGTAGCTCGCGTGCCCCGGCTTTTCATACAGCGGACGACCAGCGCCTTCTGCGCCCGGAACCGCAGGTCGTCGTCCTGCACGGGGGTGCCGTAGGCGGACAGTGGCAGCCCCATCAGCCCGTCGTACCCGGTGACCGGCGCTGCCGCAGAGGCCGGGATGACCGGCGGGGTCAACGTCGCAGCCCCCGCACCGCTGGCCAGGCCCGCGGAGCAGCCGGTGGCCAGGAGGCCGACGGCGAACGCGGTGGCGCAACCCGCATTCACGGCAGGCCGCGATCCGACCGGAGCGTTCATCGGCGTGCTCCTCGGTGGGGGTGGGGGGCGGGGGCGGGGGCGGGGGCGGGGTTGATCGCCCTGGTTGTGCAAAGTCCGTGGGCGCGCTGAGGTCGAAGGCGATGCCGGTCCGAAGGGTTGTCCTGCATCCGCCAGTTTAGGAAGATCGATACATGACAAGCTGTGAACCACAGCGACGTTCTGATGGAACATCAGTGCCACGGTCGGGAACTGCGGCAGCGGCCGATGCAGGCCGGTCGGCGCTGGACAGCGCACTGGAGCGGAGGTCGACGGGATGATCAGGGCTTTCTCCCTGGACACCCGCGTCCCGGGTGCCGTGCCGCGAGGAACCGATGCCTTCCTGCGTGCTTGGGAGAGGCATTTCGGTGACGGCTTCCCGCAACCGACGTTCAGCCCGGCCACAATCGGTGACTTCCGCGTCAAGGCCCGCGCCACCAGGTTGCGCGACGTGGCGATCACCGATATCGACGGGGCGTCGGCGGTTTGGACCGCGCTCACCCCGGGCGGCATGGGGGACTTGGTGCGGCTGCACGTGGTGCGGCGCGGGGTGTGGACGTTGGACGGCTCGCCCGATCGCGGTGAACACGCCGTGGCGGCCGGGCAGTTCCTCCTCCAGCGCTTCGGGCAGCCATTGCGCGTCCAGACGGCACCCCACACCGCAGCGAAGATCGTCGTCCTGCCCGCCGCGATGCTCACCCCACTGCTCGGAAACCGGAGCGTCACCGGCCCGGCGGACACGCCGGAGGTGCGCCTGCTGGTGGCCCACGCGGACATGGTCCACGACACCATGCCCGACCTCAGCCCGGCCGGTGTACGAGCCGCCCACGGCACCCTGATCGAGCTGGCCAAGGCGGTGGCGATGCGCCGGTTCGACGACACGGAACCCCGGCTGGCCCCCGTGCTCGCCCAGGCCGCGAAGAGCCTCGCGGACAGTCGGCTCGCCGAGCCCGAGCTTTCTCCGGCAACCCTGGCGCACGAGCTCAACGTCTCCTTACGCACCCTGCACCGGGCGTTCGCCGCGACCGGAGAGTCTGTGAGCGCCTACATCCGCGACCGCCGGCTCGAAGAGGCCCGGCTCGCTCTCACCACGCGGTCCAACCGTCTGAGCGTCTCCGAACTGGCCGCTCACTGGCAGTTCGCGGACCGCAGCCACTTCATCCGGGCCTTTAAGAAGCGTTACGGCCAGACGCCCACCGAGTACGCCCGCTCGACCCGGTCCGCCGAGAACTGAACCGACACGACACGATCGGCTCTGCTTACCAGTAGCAACCGACTCTCACTCACCAGCCCTACTTACCGACCACCGGAGCCACTTACCAGCGCCTGACTAAACCGTCACCACTTACCAGCCCACTTACCAGGCCGTCGGCGCCTACTTACCAGCCGCTAGCGGCCCCGCTCGACTAGTACTCCAGCCGGTGGTTTCACGGTGAGTGAGCGCGGGCTGCGCGGGTGCGGTAGTGGCTGGCCCGGGCGCGGACTTGGTGGCGGGTGCGCCAGCGGTGCCAGCGAGTCTTTCCCCGTAGGCGCCGGTCGCTCTCTGTGATCGCGATGTTTCCGCTACGGAAAAGCCCTGCGCAGAGTCAGCCTCGACCCCAGCCGCATCACGAAGATCGCCGCCGCAGCCCTCGTCCTGCTCCAGCTCGAGTACGACCGCACCATCTGAACGATCACACAACGTCGTGATCCGTTACGGGGAAAGATCATTCCAGGGAGTGGCGTTCCGGACGGTGACATGAGTGGGATCGGTCGTGTACGCCAACGCGGCGACGTCCAGGGTGCTGAAGCCATTCAGGGTCAACGACGGGGTGTGGTGGTGGATGCGGAGGGCTCCCGGGGGCCGTGGGACCGTGCCGCCCCAGGCTTGCCGCCCTGGACGGCGATCGGCGCACGCCCAGTGAGTACTCCAGTGCGGTTTCATGATCTATCCAGCAGGCTCGTGGATGGATCGCCGTCGGTAGCGGCTGCGTCGGGCTGTTGCCTGGTGGTGTCTGCGCCAGATCGACCAGTGCAGCAGTCTGGCAGCTGTCACGGTCGGCGGGCCGAGGACAAGGGCGCACAGGTGGCGGATCTCCGGGACGGTCAAGGAGATCGGTTCGCTGTCGCGAGCCGGGCGGTGCGGACCGGTGGACCGCTTCGGTGCCGCGTCGGCGGCGATGGCGGTCAGGAAGGCCAGCGCGAGCATGCCTCCCCTGGGTTCCCTCGATCGGCCCGCTCGACCGGTGTGCATCCTGCTGGGATGCGCTTCACCGTCAGCATGCCCGACTTCGGGACCCTCGCTGGACGCCGTCGGGATCAGATGAGGGTTCGCCAGTAGGACCAGAAACGGGTGGCGATCAGCATCACGATGGTCAGGTACCAAGTGACGGGCACAACCCAGCGGAACTCCCGGGTCCAGGCAACCACGGCCCGCGGCGCGGTGAGGACGCCCTGCGCCAGATTACGGGCGGTCACGTACCAGAACTGTGCGATGGTCACCGCCCAGGTGAGGCAGCACCACAGGCAGAGTGTGCCGATCTCGTACAGGGCCTGGGCCATCAACCACATGCAGAAGCCCACGCCGAGCAGCGTGACGAGGTTGAGACCGAGCCAGAACCAGCGGCGCAGGCGGGCACCCGCCAACAGCGCGCACCCGATGGTGATGACCGCGGGATAGAGGAGCAGACCGAGTAGCGGGTTGGGGAAGCCGAAGAGGGCGGCCTGATCACTGCTCATCACGCTCGTGCAGGACAGCACCGGGCTCAGGTTGCACGACGGCGAGAAGGTCGGGTCCTGCAGCAGCTGAAGTTTGTCGATGGTGATGACGAAAGAGGCCAGTGCTCCCAGCGCACCGGTGACGATCAGGAGCCAGGCGAAGGCGGGTCCGGCCCCGGCCTCCGTCTGCGAAGGGGCCGGCCGCTGTGGTCCGCTCTTCTGGAGCCCGTTTGCGGCGTGGCGTGAATGGATGGTGCCGTGATGCGTCATGAGAGGTGTTCTGCCTCGCTGATGTGTGGGGAAGGGGTGGGTCTGCGCCGAAGGACAGCCACGGACCCGACGGGTGCCGGACCGGGTCCGGGCACGCCGACCCGCTGGCCGGCGGGGCTGCACCACCTGCCGGTCCACATTCGAAGCGGCGGCGAAGCGGCTGTTGCAGGGGGGCCGGTCACCGGATGTCGGGAGGGCTGCGCGGCAGTGCGAAGCTGCGCCCCGCGGGAAGTCGGCGCGGGGAAGTAGATGTTGGAGCACGGTTCCTGACCAGCGCTGAGGGGCGGTGGCGGGGCTCGCTACCGACCGGGCGGGACCGCCCGAGTCCGGTGGCCGTAGGGCCTGACGGTCCCGTAGGAGGGCGCTTCGAACGGCGGGGCCGCAACGATCGCTCAGGCAACGAGCCGGAGACCGGTTATCTCCTCGGGACGGATCCTCACCGCGCAGTCCATGGGTTGTTCCACCCAGGGCTGCAACAGCCGACTGTAGCGGTTGAGATCCTCCCGGCCGGTGACCGGGTACACGTATCCGACGGCCACCACGCTCCAGCCCAGATGGGTGACCGGGTCGATGTCGTCCGCCTCGTACGCCACGACCACCCCACACCCGGCACCGGTGCGCATGCGGGTGGCCAGGGCGGTCCACTCGTGCGTGCGCACGATGATGTCTCCGCCGTCCAGAATGTGGTTGACCGGCCGGATCGCGGGCAACGCGCGCCGCGTGAAGACGATGCGCCCCAGCGAGACACTGCCCAGCAGCCGCAGTGCCTCGCCACGTTCCACGAGCAGAGACCGGCGCGATCCTGGGTATGCCGTGCTCCGCTCCGCGACCCCGCAGGAAACGTGTGCGTCGTTCAGGTCGTTCACGCGACTGGTTCCTCTCGCCCCGGTGACTCCCGGCACCGCGCGCCGCGTCAGGGGGACACCAGCCCCCGCGGCACCGGAGCCTGCCCGCACCAGTCTGGGCATTGACTCGAAGAGGGCTCCAGGGCCATCCGGCCTCTTTCCCCAGGGACCACCGGCCCAGCCTCCTTCAAGCTGCTGCGCGCGGCTGTGCGCGCAGGCAGGTGGCGGACGGTGTTGTGCGGGCTACAGGTGGCTGACGACGAGGGAGGGGGCGCGCGGGACCCGTCCCGGTGCTGGGAGCCGACCGGGCCGCGGGTGAGCTTGAGCCGAGAACGATCAGGACGGGGTGCCCCGGTATGCTCGCCGGCCCGAGCCGCCCCCTCAGGCGGCGTGCGGCTGCCAGGCCTCCTGGAATCGCCGGCGAGCCCGGTAGAGGCGGGAGCGGACGGTGCCCACGGGCAGTGACAGCGTCCTTGCCATCTCGTCCTCATTGAGGCCGTAGAACCGCAGTGCGAGGACCTGGCGGTGCGGTTCCGAGAGCCGGTCGAGAACATCGTTGATGTGCACGGCGTCCAGGGGGTTCTCCAACGGCCCGGAGTCCACCTGCAGGCTGGCCGCCTCATCGCGCAACCGCTTGGCGGTCCGGACGGCCTCGCGGGTGGTGACGGCACGGATCCAGCCGTAGAAAGCGGCGGGTTCGCGTAGTGACCCGAGGCCGCGGTAGATGGCCAGCAGCGCCTCCTGGACGGCGTCGGAGCCGTTGTCACCGGCGATGGAGAAGCACACCCGGGCGACATACGGCGTGATCTCGGTGAGCAGGTCGTTCATCGCCCGGTGGTCGCCGGCCTGGGCTCGGTCCACCAGCGCGGCGACACGGGCACGGGGTTCGTTCTCGGGTTTCATCGTGGGGGTGCTCCTTGGCGGAGGGAGGCCCGGTACGTGGTACGCGAGCGGCTCCCGTGCGAGCGGCGAGCGGCCGGTGACAGGCGGCGTGCAGAGCGGGCCGGTGGCAGGCCGGCCCGCTGCCGCAGGCGTCAGGCCGTGGCCACGGGGACGGGCTGCTCCTCGCCGGCGAGGGCGAGGAGCGTGGCGCGGACGTCGTCGCGCAGCTCCGCCGTGAACGCCGGGCTGAAGCAAGCGGTGTGGTGCGGGAACTCAATGGCGAGGCACCCGTCGAAGGAGACGACACAGGCCATGAGGGGGCTCCGACCGGCCTGGGGGAAGTAGTGCTCGCGGGCCGGCACCAAGCGGATGTCCGTCATGCGCAGGCCATCGGGGAGCCGGGGCCCGGGCACCACGCCCATGTTCGTGACGATGACCGTGCCGAGTTGGAGCGCGGGATACCGGGGGGCGTCCGGCATGATCCGCATCTCCTGGAAGTGATCGCCTCGGTCAAGGAAGTTCCGGAGCCCTAGGCCCACTTGGCGGGCCAGTTCCAGCGGATCACTGTCGTCGCTCACCTCCACCGCGCTCAGGTGGGCAGTGACCGCGGCGACCATGACGTCCGGGGACAGCGGTGGTGTGAGGCGCGAGCGCAGGTCTACAGGGGACAAGCACCGCAGGGCGCGCGGGCCGGTGCCGTCGAGTCGGCTCCGGGCCGCGATCAGGACGGCGGCGCCGACCAGGCCGTGCACGGACACACCGGCGGTACGGGCCAGCCGGCGCAACCGGCCGGTCTCTCCGGTGTCCAGGAGCAGCCGCTGGACCTCGATGCGGTGCGGCTCGCGCGAGCCGTCGCCGGCGGTGGGCACGTCATAGGCGAGGAGTTCCACCGGGCCGCGGGTGTCGTCGATCCGGCGTTGCAGGTACCCGGCGGTGACCTGCGGGTCAGTGACCGGGAGCAGGGTGCTGACGGGCGCCGGGAGGGCAGAGACCGGCCCGGAGGCGGTTCGGTCCGCCCGGGCAGGCCCGGCGTACTCCCGGTACCGGTCCCACACGGCGTTGAGCAGGGCGATGGCGCTGTGGCCATCGGTGATGACGTGGTCGATGACCAGGACGAAGAGGTGACGTTCCCCTTCCGGGGTGCTGACGAGGGTGGCGCGGGCCAGCGGACCGCCCACCGGCAAAGGGTCGTTGAGCTCCTGCGTGTACGCCTCCTCCCCGCCGGTCCGTGTACGCAGCCGCGGTCGGTCGTCCTCGGGCAGGAGCGCGAGGGCGTGGCCGGAGCCGGCGGGGACGATCCGGGTGAGCAAGGTCGGCCCCTCGGCCGTGATGCTGTCGAACGCCGCGGCCAGCGTCGCGGTGTCGACGGGCCCGTCCAGGGCGCAGGACACCACGGCCCTGCTTCTCTGGGCTACGTACAGATTTTCCACGGGGCAGAGCTCGCGTCGCATGCACACAGCCTTTCTGTCCGCCGGCTCGCGCACCGGGAGGGGTCGGCCGGCGGTTTCTTTGTGCTTTCTTTCGGAATTCCCTGCGCACGCCGGACGGGCGTGCCGCGAGACAGGCCTGATCGGACAAACACTATTCACAGAGCGGAAGTCAGCCGGAGCACTCCTTGCCTGACTGCCCGGTACCGGCCGCGTCACCCGTCGGTCCGGAAAACGTTCGCTCGCCACAATTCCGCGTTCGGTGCGGATTCCTACCGCTGTCCGCGTTCAACACGACAGCCCGCCACCTGCCGAAGGAACCGCTCGGCCCACCCCTCCGTCCGTCCCACACGACGTCAACCGACACCGAAGCCTCCCCCGGCGATCGCGCGCGCCGGGCGATGAGGTCCCGTCACGGGCCTGTGACCGGCTCGTACGGCACTGCTCGCGCCTCGGCGTGACGCAACCACCGAGGGTCCGCCGCCTTCCCGTTGGCCGCATATTTTCACATCGCCACTGTGAACAGGCAGATGAACAAAGCAAGTTGACTCATTCATGTCGTGACGGGTGCACTTGCGGCCGCTGGTTCCGCACCCGAAACGGCTCCCCGCACGGACCTGAGCGGGAGTGTGGGGCCAGGCCGACAGGGCGTCCCCTGCCGCTCCGCAGCACCTCATGCGCCCCTTGTCCTGCCGGCACCACGTCCCCTCGCCCGCCCTCCTGGGCCCCGCGAGCACCGCTCCGCACGCTCGACCGTGCTTGGCAACAAGGCCTCGGCGAAGGATGTCCTAAATCAATTCACGCCACCGGTAAACACTGCCGGAGAAGGCACGGGCTCTTTCCCTTGAATTCTCCCGAAGGCATTCGGACCTGACCGGAACGCCTTGACTGGCCCGCTCCCGGTCATGCAAAGTGAGGCGGCGGATGGTGATCGTTCCCCTATCCAGGCGTTCCCCCGCTTGGGTGTTTCCCACTCTCCCCCTGCGCATCTCGGCTTTCCCGCTGCATTCACCGCCTTGTCGGTGCGTCCGCTATCCGGCGCTCAGCCGGTACTACCCAGTGATTCGTGTGAAACCGCTCGCCATTGAGGGTTGGTGCCATGTCAGTCCACGAGCACGAACGTCGGCCGCTGTCGGCTGCGCAGGAGGGTCTCTGGTTCGCCGGGCGGCTCGCGCCGCAGGCCGCCGCCTACAACACGGGGGAGTACGTGGAGATCCACGGCCCCATCGACCCCAGCCTGTTCGAGGCCGCGCTGCGCCGCACCGTCGCCGAGGCCGACACCTTTGCGTTGCGCTTCACCGATACCCCCGACGGCCCGCGCTGCGCGCAGGCCGCGGCTCCGGACGACTGGCCGCTGCACCGGGTCGACGTCAGTGCGGAACCCGATCCGGGAACCGCGGCCGAGGACTGGATCCGCCAGGACCTGACCGTACCCGTCGGCCTCACCTCGGGCCCGCCGTTCTCACACGCGCTGATCACCCTGGCCGCCGACCGGTTCATCTGGTTCCTGAAGGCACATCACATCGTCCTGGACGGCTACAGCTACAAGCTCGTCGCCCGCCGTCTCGCCGAGACGTACACCGCGCTGGCTGCCGGACGCGAACCAGAGCCGGCCGGATTCGAACCCGTGGACCGGCTAAAGGCCGAGGAGGCCGCCTACATCGCCTCGGAACGGCACGCACGCGACCGCGAGCATTGGGGGGCCCGGTTGGCCGAACTCCCCGATCCGGTACGGCTCGCCGGGCGTTCTGCCCCACCCGAGGCGCCCTTCCTGCGCAGTACACACGACCTGACGCCCGACGAGACCGACGCACTCGCTGCGGCCGCGGGCCGGCTGCGAGTCTCCCGCACCGACCTGCTGGTCGCCGCGATCACGGCGTATGTGCACCGCATGACCGGCGCGGAGGACCTGGTCCTCGGCCTAGCCACCATGAGCCGACTGGGATCGGCGGCGCTGCGTACGCCGGGCACGGCCTCGGACGTCCTGCCACTGCGGGTGACCGCCCACCCCACCAGCTCGGTCGGGGACCTCACCAAGACCGTGGCCGAAGAACTGCGCGCGCTGCGGCGGCACCAGCAGTACCGCGGCGAGTTCCTGCGCCGCGACCTCGGGCTGCTGGGCGCAGGGCGCCGCCTGCACGGGCCGGTGGTGAACATCGTGCCGTTCTCCGAGGACCTGGTCTTCGCCGGCCATCCCACGACCTCCCACCACCTGTCCGGCGGCGCGGTGGACGACCTGCAGATCAGTGTGCGGCCGGCGGCCGAGGCGGGTGGTCTGTGGCTCGCCTTCGACGCCAATCCCGCGGTCTACCAACAGCGTGAACTCGACACACATCTGGAGCGGTTCCGGCACGTACTGCACCACCTCGCAAAAGCTCCCGCGCAGTTGCCGCTCGCCGAGATCGCCCTCTTGCTGCCCGGCGAGGAACCGGAGACCGCACCCGCACGTACCTACTCCATCACCACCACCCTCACCAGGCGCTTCGAGGAACAGGCAGCCCGGGTGCCGCACGCACCGGCAGTCACCTTCGAGGGCGAGAGCCTGGAGTACACCCGTCTCAACACCGAGGCCAATCGGCTGGCGCGACTGCTGGTGGAGCGCGGCGCCGGACCTGGCAGGGTCGTCGCGCTCGCCCTCCCCCGTGGGATACGGCTGGTCGTGGCCCTGCTCGCCGTTCTGAAGACGGGAGCCGCGTATCTGCCGCTCGACACCGGGCACCCCGCCGAGCGGCTGCGGCTGGTCACCGAGGACGTCCTGCCTACGGTACTCGTCACCGACACGGACACCGTGGGGACGCTCCCCGTGCTCCCCGTCCCCACCGTCGTCATGGACGCCGCGCAGACCGCCGATGCTCTCAGCGGCCGGCCGGGCGGTAATCTCACGGACGCAGAGCGCACCGGGCCCACCGGCCCCGGTGACATCGCGTACATCATCCACACCTCGGGCTCCACCGGCCGCCCGAAGGGTGTACCGGTCCCGCATGCGAACGTGCTGCGGCTGTTCGCCTCCAGCGCGGAGCACTTCGCATTCGGTGAGGGCGACACCTGGACGCTGTTCCACTCCTACGCCTTCGACTTCTCGGTGTGGGAGATCTGGGGTCCGCTGCTGCACGGCGGGCGGCTCGTCGTCGTTCCGCACTCCGTCAGCCGTTCGCCGCGCGAGTTCCTCACACTGCTGCGGGCCGAACGGGTCACGGTCCTCAACCAGACGCCCTCCGCGTTCGAGCAGCTGATGCAGGCGGACCTGGACGGCGAGCCGGGCGCCCCGGCGCTGCGGTACGTGGTGTTCGGCGGCGAGGCGCTGCAGCCACAGCGGCTGCGGCCGTGGGCGGACCGGTACGGCCTCGACGCCCCGGAACTGATCAACATGTACGGGATCACCGAGACCACCGTGCACGTCACCTTCCAGCGGCTGACCCGCGCCCACCTCGACGATCCGCGCCGGCCCAGCGTGATCGGCGCTCCGCTCGCCGACTTGTGCGTCCACCTGCTCGACGCGGCGGGCAAGCCGGTGCCACCGGGCGTCACCGGCGAGATGTACGTGTCCGGTGCGGGGCTCGCCCCCGGCTACCTCGGCCGGCCGGAGCTAACCGCCGAGCGGTTCGTCGACGACCCGTTCGGGCCGCCGGGCAGCCGGATGTACCGTACGGGTGACCTCGCCCGGCGCACGCCCGACGGCATCCTGGAATACGTCGGGCGCGCCGACGAGCAAGTGAAGATCCGCGGCTTCCGCATCGAACCGGGCGAGGTCCAGGCCGTACTGGCCGAGCACACCGGGGTGGCCCGGGCAGCTGTGGTCGCGCGCCCTGGGGCGGACGGCGACGCACAGCTCGTCGCCTACGCCGTTCCCGCCGACGGACACCGGCCCCGCCCCGCGGAACTGCGCACCCACCTGGCCGAACGGCTACCCGGCCACATGGTCCCGGCGGCCTGCGTACTGCTCGACGCACTGCCGCTCACGGCGAACGGCAAGCTCGATGTCCGGGCACTGCCCGAGCCGGAGTTCACCGACGCAGCGGCCGGACAGCGGCCTTCGACCCCCGAACAGGCCCTCGTGTGCCGCCTGTTCGCCGAGGTTCTGCGGCTGCCCGCCGACGCGGTGGGGGTGAGCGGCAACTTCTTCGACCTGGGCGGACACTCACTGCTCGCCGTACGCCTGCTGGCCCGACTGCATGCCGAGACCGGCCGGGAACTGCCGATCAGCGTGCTCTTCGACACACCCACGCCCGCCGCCCTGGCGGTCCGGCTCGCTGAGGAAGCAGGCCGAGCGCCCCGGCTGCCCGCTCTGGATGCGCGGGAGCGTCCCGCCCGGGTTCCGTTGTCCTTCGCCCAGGAACGGATGTGGTTCCTGAACCGGCTGGACGGCTCGGCAGCGACGTACAACATCCCGCTCGCCGTGCCCCTGGAACACGAAGTGGATGTGACGGCCCTGCGGGCGGCGCTCGCCGACGTCGTGGACCGGCACGAGAGTCTGCGGACGGTGTTCGTGGACGACGGACAGGCGGCGCGGCAGCGGATCCTGCCGCCCGGCCGAACCCGGCCCGAACTACGGATCGTGGACTGCCCGGCCGAGGAGGTCGCCGCGCAGGTGACGGCCGCCGCCCGCCACCCCTTCGACCTGACCCGCGACGGCGCGCTGTGGGCCGCACTGGTCGGCACGGGCTCCACGCGAACCCTGTTGCTCGTCCTGCACCACAGCGCGGCCGACGGCTGGTCGCTGCGGCCCCTCGCCGACGATCTCAGCGATGCCTACGAGGCGCGCCGGGAAGGCCGGGTCCCGCACGGCAAGCCGCTGCCGGTGCAGTACGCCGACTACGCGCTCTGGCAACGCGAGGCCCTGTCAGCCGCACTCGACGGGCCGGGGCGCCTCGCGCAACTCACGGCGTTCTGGCGGAAGGCCCTGGCCGGTCTGCCCGCCGAGACCACGCTGCCCGCGGACCGGCCGCGGCCCGCCGTCCGGGCAAGCGAAGGCGCCCATGTGACCGCTTCGGTGGGCGCCCCTGTGCACCGCGGACTGCTCCGACTGGCCGAGTCGGAAGACGTCACCCTGTTCATGGTGCTGCACGCCGCCGTGGGGGCCCTGCTCTGCCGCTGGGGCGCGGGCGACGACCTGGCGATCGGCACCCCGGTGGCCGGACGGTCCGAGCCGGCGCTGGACGACGTGATCGGGCTCATCGCCAACACCCTGGTGTTGCGCACCGACGTCTCGGGCGACCCGGACTTCCCCGAACTCCTGGCCCGCACCCGGCGGTTCGACCTCGCTGCGCTGGACCACCAGGAGCTGCCGTTCGACCTGCTGGTCGACGCGCTGAACCCGCCCCGACACCCTGGACGACACCCCCTGTTCCAGGTCATGTTGGCCCTGCAGAACAACGAGCCGGCCGTGCTGCGTCTCGGCGGGCAGCACGCTGCTCTGCGGCCGACCGCGACCGGCACCGCCAAATTCGATCTCTTCGTCGACGTCCTCGAGCGGCGCGACGAGCACGGCGCGCCCAAGGGGCTCGATCTCCATGTCGAATACGCCACGGACCTGTTCCTCGCGGAGACCGCAGCAGGTTTCACCGAGGCGCTGTCGGCGGTCCTGGAGGTGGTGTGCGCCGACCGCGCGGTGCGGGTGAGCACCCTGCCCGCTCCCCCGCCGCGCGTCGCTGCCGGACAGCCCGGGGCACAGGACGACCTGGCGACGAGAGCGCTCGGTGTCTCGGGGGTCCGTGACGCGGTCGCCCTGGCGCCGGACGCCCTGTACGTGGTACCCGGGCGCGGGGGCGTCGCCGACCAGGTGGAGCAGGCGTTCGCCGGAGCACGCGTCACCGCCGTCAACGCGTTGCCCCGTACTCCGGACGGCGCCCTGGACAGCGACGCGCTGCGCGCCCTGCCACTGGTCGACGGCACCGAGGCCGTTCACTGGAAGCAGGAGTTCGCCGGCCTCACGGGCGTCCGTGAGGCGGCCGTGCAGGTGGAAGAGATTCCCGAAGAGCTGGGCCGCATCCACACCGGTCCTGCACGCACGGCGGCGCACGAGGAGCCGGAGGCACCGCTGCCGACCGGCTCGGTCCCGGCCCTGAGTGAGGGCAGCCCCCTCCCTGAGCCTTCGGTGTCCACCTGGGCGCAGGCCCTCACCCGGGCCGCTGCTGCCGGACCGCACGGTGAGATCGTGCATGTGCGCGCCGACGGCAGCGAGACCCGTCGCAGCTACGACTCCCTCGCCGAGGAAGCCTCCCGGGTCCTGGCGGGACTGCGCCGCCAGGGTCTGCGCCCCGGTGACCAGGTGATCCTGCAGTGTTCCGACACCGAGGACTTCGTGGCCGTCTTGTGGGGCTGCATCCTGGGCGGGTTCGTCGCCGTGCCCCTGACCGTGCCCGGTTCCTACGCGGTGCCCTCGGCCGCCGTCACCAAGCTGGAGGGCATCTGGCGGATGCTGCACCGGCCATGGATCGTCGCCTCACCAGCCGATGCGGCCGGGCTGCGCGCACTGGCCGACCGCGACGCCTGGCCGGACCTGCGGCTGACGACCGCGGATGCCCTGCGCGAGGCACCCGAGGACCACGACTGGCACCGGGCGCGGCCGGACGACCTGATCCTCATGCTGATGACCTCGGGCAGCACCGGGCTACCCAAGGCCGTGCGGGTCACCCACCGGGGTGTGCTGACCCGCTCCGCGGCGACCGAGGCGATGAACCGGCTCAGCCAGCACGACGTCAGCCTCAACTGGATCCCGCTGGACCATGTCACCGGCGTGGTCATGTTCCACCTGCGCGACGTGTACCTCGGGTGCCGGCAGGTCCACGCGCCCACCTCCTGGATCCTCCAGGACCCCCTGCGCTGGGCCGACCTGGCCGACCGGCACCGGGTGACCGTCACCTGGGCGCCCAACTTCGCCTTCGGGCTCTTCGCCGAACAGGCCCACCGGTTCGCGGGGCGCACCTGGGACCTGTCGCCCATGCGGCTGGTGATGAACGCGGGCGAAGTGGTGGTGGCCTCCGCCGCGCGCCGCTTCCTGCACGTGCTGCGCCCGTTCGGCCTGCCACAGGACGTCATGCACCCGGGCTGGGGCATGTCGGAGACCTGCTCGGTGGTAACCGACAGCGTCCTTCCCGACCAAGCCCCGGATCACGACGAGTCGTTCGTCAGCTGCGGGCTGCCGTACCCCGGCTTTGCCATGAGGATCACCGGAGACCGGGACACCCTGCTCACCGAGGGTGAGGTCGGGCGGCTCCAGGTACGCGGCACCTCGGTGACCCCGGGTTACCACGACAACGCGAAGGCCAACGCCGAGTCGTTCACCGGGGACGGCTGGTTCGACACCGGCGACCTGGCCTTCCTCCGGGACGGCGAGCTGTACATCACCGGCCGTGCCAAGGACGTCATCATCGTCAACGGCGTCAACCACTACAGCCATGAGATCGAGGCGTGCGTCGAGGAACTGTCCTGCGTAGTACGGAGTTTCACGGCCGCGGTCGCGGTGCGCAGCGATCCTTCGGCAACCACCGACGAACTGGCCCTGTTCTTCCGCCTCGCCGAGGGCGAAGACCCGGCCACGGCCCTGCGCGAGATCGGCGGCAAGGTGACCCGGGAGAACGGTGTCTCCCCGGCCTTCCTCGTCCCGGTCGTCGCCGAGGACATCCCCAAGACGGAGATCGGGAAGATCCAGCGCACCAAACTGCGCAAGAGTTTCGAGGCGGGCGACTTCGACGAGGCGGTCCGCGCGGCGCAACTGCTGCTGGGCACGGCGGCCACTCTGCCCGACTGGTTCCTGCGCCCGGTGTGGCAGCGGGCCGACGCCCTGCACCCGCCCCTCCCCGCCCGGGGCAGGCACACCCTGGTGCTCGGTGACTCGGTAACGGCCGTGGACATCGTCGAACGCCTGCGCACCTCGGGCGGCTTGTGCACGCTGGCCGCCGAGGGGCCGGCGTACGAACGGATCGACGCCGCCACGTACCGCGTGGGGCCGGACGGCTTCGGCTCACTGCTGGACGCGCTCGCTGGTGACGAGCGTACGCCGGACGCCGTGCTGTACCTCGCCGCCGCATCAGCGGAACCCGCCGAGACCTTGCTGGCCCTCGCCCGCGCGTTGATCGGCCGGCACGACCCGCACCGCCCCCTGCCCCTGCTGTTCGCGACGTCGGGCGCACAGGCAGTCACCGCACAGGACCGGCCGGGGTGGACTCATGCCACGGCCGTGGGGTTGCTCAAATCGCTGCGGGAGGAACAACCGTGGCTGCGGCCGGTTCATGTCGACCTGCCTCCGGGCGGCGCGCCGGACGCCGGCGTGCTGCTCACCGAGGCCGCGTCCACGCCCGTGGACACGGAGGTCGCCTACCGGAACGGACAGCGGTACGTGCGCCGTCTGGCGCCGCTGCCCGACCCGCTTCCGTCGCGCACCCCACCGGCCGACGCGGGCTTCCACCTGGTCACCGGCGGCCTGGGCGGTGTGGGCACGGAGCTGGCGGAGCACCTCCTCAAGACCCCGGGGGCGAAGGTGTTGTTGCTCGGACGCTCCGCGTCCGGCGAGCCCGGTCGCTGGGGTGGACCGGGCAACGTACGGTACGCCGCGGCGGACGTCACCGACGCCGCTCAGGTGCGGTCCGCGGTCCGGGAGGCCGCCGAGGCCTGGGGCGTGCCGCTGACCTCGGTGCTGCACCTCGCGGGCACCTTCGACGAGCGGCCGGTGCACGACCTGGATCCGATCGGCTGGCGGGCGGCGCTGGAGGCGAAGGTGCGGGGCGCGCTGATCCTGCACCAGATCGCGGCGGAGCACCCGGTGGACTCCTTCATTCTGTTCTCCTCCGTCAACGGATACTTCGGCGGTGCGATGAACGCGGCGTACGCAGCCGCCAACGCCTTCCTCGACGCTCTGGCCGTGCACCGGCGTAGCCTCGGGCTGCCCGGTCAGAGCCTGGCGTGGAGCATGTGGCGGGAGCGAGGTATGAGCCGCGGGTACGGTCTCGCCCCGCTCACCGAGGCCCGCGGCTACCGCGTACTGGACCCGGCAGCGGCGCTGCGCTCCTTCGACTTCGCGCGCTCCCTCGACGAGCCACACCTGTTGATCGGCGCGGACCGGACGGCACCGTGGGTCCGCAGCCATGTCGTGGCCCCCGTACGGCAGGTACGCCGACTCGCGGCGCGGGTGGCCCTCGACGAGGGCACCGACCTGGGTGCCCTGTACCTCGCGGCGACCCGCGGCGCGCCGGCCGGTACCCGGGTGCTGAGATCCGCGGGTACTGCTCAGCAGCGGTCGGCCGGCGCAGAGGACGGCCAGGACCTCCAGCAGTTGGAAGCACTGCTCGCCGACGTGTGGTGCACCGTGCTCGGCCGCGACCGGGTGGACCGTGACGAGAACTTTTTCGATCTGGGGGGCAACTCCCTGCTCCTGGTGGGCGCGCAGGCGGCGATCGACCAGGAACTGGGGCGCGCGGTCACGGTGGTGGACCTTTTCGCGCATCCGACGGTGCGCGCACTCGCCCGGCATCTCGCGGCCAGCGGCCCTGTGGCCGCGCCCCGGCCGGAGACGGCGCCGGCCGGCCTGGACCGTGCCAGGCAGCAGGCACAGCGGCAGCGGGCGGCGCGCGGCGCCCGTCGCTCCGTACGGCAGCGCGCGCAGGAACGGAAGGACCGAGCCGATGGATGAGAGCGCGAACCCGCCGGAGGAGGAACTGCCCGCCGTCGCCGTGATCGGGATGGCGGCGCGTTTCCCAGGCGCGGACGACGTCGACGCCTTCTGGGAGAACCTCGCTGCCGGCCGCGAGTCGGTACGGCCCGTCACCGACGAGGAGTTCCTCGCGGCGGGCGGCGACCCGCACGACCTCGACGACCCGGATCTGGTACGCATGGTGTCGGTGGTGGAGGGGATCGACCTCTTCGACGCGGGTTTCTTCGGCTACAACCCCTCCGAAGCGGCGGTCGTCGACCCGCAACAGCGTCTGCTGCTGGAGACGGCGTACCACGCACTGGAGGACGCGGGCTGTGTACTCCAGGCGCAGGCGACGGTGACGGGGGTGTACGCGGGCGCTGGCGACAGCCGCTACTACCCGGCGCACCTTCACCCCCGGTACGCCGGACAACCGGGCTCAGTGGACCTGGTGCACGCCGCGACCGCCAACTCGCTGGGCACACTGGCCACCCGGGTCTCGTACGAACTGGGGCTGACCGGGCCCAGTCTCTCCCTGCAGACGGCGTGTTCGACCGCGCTGGTCGCGCTGCACACCGCCTGCCAGGACCTCCTCGACCTTCGGTGCGACCTCGCGCTGGCCGGAGCGGTCTCCCTCAACCCGTCGGCGTTCCTCGGCTACCGGCACGTGCCGGACGGGCCGTTCTCGCCGGACGGCCGCTGCCGGGCGTTCGCGGCCGACGCGGCCGGGACCTCCTCCGGGGACGGGGTCGGCGCCGTGGTGCTGAAACGGCTGGAGGACGCGCTCGCCGACGGGGACCGGATCCGTGCGGTGATCCGTGGTTCCGCGGTCAACAACGACGGCCGCCGCAAGGTGGGCTTCACCGCTCCCAGTGCGGCCGGGCAGACCGAGGTGATCCTCGCCGCACAGGCCCAGGCCGACGTCGACGCGGGAACCATCGACCTGGTCGAGGCACACGGCACCGCCACCCGCATAGGCGACCCGATCGAAGTGGCCGCGCTCACCGAGGCGTTCCGACAGAGCACCGATCGCCGCGGGTTCTGCGCTCTGGGCTCGGTCAAGACCAACATCGGTCACCTCGGCGCGGCAGCCGGTGTCGCCGGATTGGTCAAGGCCGTTCTCGCCCTGGAGCACCGGCAGATCCCGCCCAGCCTGCAC
The DNA here is from genome assembly GCF_000802245.2 of Streptomyces pluripotens. Lineage (NCBI taxonomy): Bacteria > Bacillati > Actinomycetota > Actinomycetes > Kitasatosporales > Streptomycetaceae > Streptomyces > Streptomyces pluripotens. Next base: position 7,130,962 of record NZ_CP021080.1, on the reverse strand, counting down.
TTCGACGTCCCCAATCCGCTCATCGACTTCGCGTCCGGGCCGTTCCGGGTGCCCACCGTCCTGGAGGAGTGGCCGGAGCGGCGGCATCCCCGGCGGGCCGCGGTCAGTGCCTTCGGCGTCGGCGGCACCAACGCCCACGTCGTCCTGGAGGAGGCACCGGCCGTCCAGGATCCGCCCCGGCCACCGGAGACACCGCACCGTCATGTGCTCCCGCTGTCCGCACGGACGGCTGGAGCCCTGCGCGGTCAGGCCGAGGCACTGGCCCGTCATCTGGACAACCGGCCGGACCTGCGTCTGTCCGACGTCACGTACTCCCTGCGCACCGAACGCCCGGTGCTGCGTCACCGGTTGGCGGTGACCGCGGCCAGCACGTCCGAAGCGGTCGCCGCGCTGCGCACACCGCAGCCGCCGCTCCCGCCGGTTCCCGACGAGCCGCCGCGGGTGGTGTTCCTGCTGCCGGGCGGCGGCACCCAGTACGTCGGCATGGGTGCCGGGCTGTACCGCGACCAGGAGGTCTACCGCGACGCGGTGGACCAGTGCGCCCGTGTGCTCCGGCCGGTGACCGGGGGTGATCTACGCACCGCACTGTTCGAGCGCGTCGAGCCGGCAAGCACCGAGGCCTTCCTGGCACTGCTGGTCACGGAGTACGCGCTGGCCCGCACCCTCATGGCGGCGGGGGTGCACCCGGACGCGCTGATCGGGCACTCGCTGGGCGAGTACACCGCGGCCTGCCTGGCCGGTGTGATGGAGCTCGACGAGATGCTGCCGGTGGTCGCCGAGCGCATCCGGCTCATATCCGCCTGCGGCGGTGCCACGGTCGGCGTCGCCGCCCCGGCGGCCGACCTCGCGCCGCTCCTCGGCCCGGATCTGTCGCTGGCCGCTGTGAACGGACCGGCCGCCTGCACGGTCGCCGGGCAGGCCGGCGCGGTGGACCGGCTTGAGGCAGAACTCTCCCGCCGGGGGGTGCCGTTCCGACGACTGCGGATGCCGGCCGCCGCGCACTCCCACGTCCTCGACCCGATCCTGGACACTTTCGCCGCCCAGCTGCGGACCCTGCGTCTGCGACCGCCGACCCTCCCGTACGTCACCAACGTCACCGGTACCTGGGTCACCGATGCCCAGGCCACGGACGTACGCCACTGGGTGAACCACACGCGTCGCACGGTCCGCTTCGCCGACGGTGTCGGCGCGCTGTGGGAGCGCGGTCGACCGGTGCTGGTCGAGATCGGTCCCGGTGACAGTCTGACCAAGCTGGCGCGTGCCGCGCTGGAGGACGAGGAGCCGGTGACGGTCACCACCATGCGGCACGCCAAGGCCGACGGCCCCGACGGTTTCGTCCTCACCGGGGCGCTGGGCCGCCTGTGGGCCGCCGGGGTGGATGCCGCCCTCCCGCAGGACAGGGAGCCGCATTCTCGGCGGGTAGCACTGCCCGGGTACGCCTTCGACCGGCGCCGGTACTGGATCGACGCCCCCGGCGCCCGCTCCGGCTCCGGCTCCGGTGTGCGGGAGCCCCTCGCGGACTCCGGCGTCGTGCGGCTGCCGCGTCCGCACCTGGCCACCGAGCACCGGGCGCCCCGCAGTCCACAGGAGCAGGCGGTCACCCGGCTGTGGGAGGAGGCGCTCGGCATCGAGGGCATCGGCGTCGACGACAACTTCTTCGACCTGGGCGGCGATTCCATGCGGGCTGTGCTCCTGGCCGGCCGGCTCCGTTCGGCCGGGGTGCTGGACGTGCCCGCAGCCGCGCTGATCGCCACACCCACGGTCTCCGGGCTCCTGGCCGGTACCGGGGAGCGTGACGCGGCCCCTGAGGCGCTGCGCCCGCTGCTGCCGCTGCGCGCCGAGGGCGACGCTCCCCCGCTGTTCTGCGTCCATCCGGGGGCGGGGGTGGCCTGGCGCTACAGCGGGCTGCTTCCTCATCTCGGCATTAACCAACCGGTGTTGGGGATCCAGGCGCACGGCCTCGACGGCGCCGGGGCGCCCGCGCCGGACGCACAGGCGATGGTGGCGTCGTACGTGGAGTTGGTCCACCAGGTTCAGCCCTGTGGTCCCTACCGCTTGTTGGGGTGGTCCTATGGCGGGTTTGTGGCACACGCGATGGCCTGCGCCCTCCAGGAACAGGGTGAGCAGGTTGAGGTGCTCGCCATGCTCGATGCGCCGCAGACCCAGGGCACTGTCCATGACCCGGCGCAGGCGGAACATCAGGTCGCGGCGCTGCTCATGCGGGTGGCCGGGCTGCCGGCCGGCGAGGTACCCGACGTCGCCACCGTGCTGCGGAGCATCCCCGAGCACACCGGCGAGGTCCCGTCGCCCGTGACCCGTGCCGAGGCAGCCGCGATCGCCGACGTGATGCGCAACAGTCTGCGCATCGTGCCGCAGTTCCGGCCCGGTGTCTTCCACGGCGACGTACTGTTCTTCAGCGCCACCCAGGACCCGTGCACCGACGGGGGCGACCTCGCGCTCGCGCCGGACAAGGCCGGTGCCTGGCGGCCGTACGTCGACGGCACGCTCACCGACCACGCTGTGCCCTGCGGCCATTACGAGATGACCGAGCCTGAGCCCATGGCCGTGATCGGCGCGGTGCTGGCCAAGTCCCTGCGCTCCCTGTCCGTGTGAGTCCGCCCCCTCCTTCTCGCCTCCCCGACCGAACGTTCAGGAGATCTGCCTTGTCCAAGGACCTGTTCGACCTCGGCGACGCCCCGGAACTCGGCACGTCGCCCCAGAGGATGTACGCCTCGCTCATCCGGCAGGAGCGCTACGGCGAGCCGATCAACGCCTTCCGGACCGAGGTGGTGGACGTGCCGCCCGTACAGCCGGGCCAGGTGCTGATCAAGGTGATGGCCGCCGGTGTCAATTACAACAACGTGTGGGCGGCCCTGGGTTCACCACTGGACGTGATCGCCGCCCGGCAGAAGTCGGGCGCCACGGAGGACTTCCACATCGGGGGCTCCGACCTGTCGGGCATCGTGTGGGCCGTCGGGGAGGGCGCGCGCGGGGTGAAACCCGGCGATGAGGTGGTCGCCCTGGCCTGCCGCTGGGACGAGTCCGCCGAGGACATCCGGCTCGGCGCCGACCCGGTCACCTCCTCGTCACTGCGGGTGTGGGGGTATGAGGAGAACTACGGCTCGTTCGCCCAGTTCGCGGTCGTCGACGACTACATGTGCCACCCCAAGCCGGCCCGGCTGTCCTGGGCCGCGGCGTCCTGCTACATGGCGACGGCGGCGACCGCCTACCGCCAGTTGTTCGGTTGGCACCCGCACACCGTGCGGCCCGGGGACCCGGTACTGATCTGGGGTGGCGCCGGCGGGCTCGGCAGCATCGCCATCCAGTTGGTGCGGCACGCCGGTGGCATTCCGGTAGCCGTCGTCTCCAGCGAGGAGCGCCGCGAGTTCTGCATGCAGCTGGGCGCCCAAGGCTGCATCGACCGACGGGATTTCGACCACTGGGGGCGCTTGCCGGACACCTCGGACGAGCAGGCGATGAGCGCATGGCTGTCGGGGGCACGTGCCTTCGGTCGCCGCTTCTGGGAGGTGCTCGGCGAGCGCCGCGCCCCGCGGATCGTGCTGGAGCACTCGGGGGCCGACACCATCCCGACCTCGATGTACCTGTGCGACAACGCGGGCATGGTGGTCATCTGCGGCGGTACGACCGGCTACAACGGCGACATCGACCTGCGGTTCCTGTGGATGCGGCAGAAGCGGCTGCAGGGCTCGCACGTCGCCAGCCTGCGGGAGGCACGCGAGGTGACCCGGCTGATCGACCAGGGCGCGATCGACCCTTGTCTGTCCCGGACGTTCGGGTTCGAGGAGATCGGGCTGGCTCACCAGCTCCTTCGAGAGAACCGGCATCCAGCGGGCAACATGGCGGTGCTGGTCAACGCGGAGGAATGACGGTACGTGAGGGGCCCGGCAGCTGGAGGCGGCCCTGTCGTCCCTTGCCGCTGCGGCCCCGTTCCCCCCTCTCGTCAGCCGGTCCGGTCGGGAGGCGAGCCCGGCCGCCCGAAAACGGGGCGGATTCGCGTCGCGGGGATGCCTCGACCGGCCTCCCGGACCTCAACCGGAGCGCCGGTGAACGGCGTCGGGCCCGGACCCGCGCATCGGTCGGCGCGGGTCCAAGGGCTCCGCGGGCCTCTGGTGCGGCGGCCTCCGTGCCGGGCCCGTCAGATACGGTCGCGCAGCAGCTTCTTGATGATCTTGCCGGCCGGATTGCGCGGCACCTGCTCGATGAACTCGATCCGCCGGGGCCGCTTGTAGGGGGCGAGGTTCTCGCCCAGGTGGGCCAGGAGTTCGCGGTCGCCGATGCCGTCCTCGGCGACGACGTACGCCAGTGGAACCTCGCCGTAATCCTCGTCCGCAAGGCCCACGACCGCCGCGTCCCGAACCGCCGGATGGCTCATCAGGACCCGTTCGATCTCGGACGGGTAGACGTTCTGCCCGGCCCGGATGATCAGGTCCTTGCTGCGGTCCACCAAGTGGATGCGGCCGTCCTCGTCGATGAACCCGAGGTCCCCCGTGCGCGCCCAACCGTCGAGGAAGACCTCCTCGGTGGCAGCGGAGTCGTCCCAGTAGCCCTGCATCAAGCCAGGTCCGAGGACGACGATCTCCCCGATCTCTCCGCGCGGCACTTCCCTGCCCTCCTTGCCGACGGCCCGCGCCGACATCCCCGGGATGACCCGCCCGCAGGGGATGCGCGCAGTCACGTCGCCGGGCGCGGGATGCTCCTCGGGACCGAGGGTCACAAAGGGGCCGCCGACTTCCGTCATGCCGTACACCTGTCGGAAGCCGCAGCCCAGGCGGGCGACGGCGTCGGCATAGACGTCGAGGGGCATCGGGGCGGCGCCGTAGAGCACCTCGCGCAGGGAGGAGAGGTCGGTGCTGCGGGACGCCTTCGCTTGGAGCATGAAGCGCAGCATCTGCGGCACCAGCCACACGTGCGTGGCACGGTGCCTTTCCACCGCCACGAGGGCCTTCTGGGGCGTGAAGCCGGGCAGGAGGACGACGGTCGCGCCGGCGGCGAGATAGGTGAGGGAGACGACCATGCTGCCGTGGTAGAGCGGGCAGCAGTTGACCATGATGACGTGGTCGTCGGGGCGGGCCACGGCCAGCCAGCCGAGGCCGATGGCACGGAACGAGCCCTCGTCGACGGTGACCCCCTTGGCCCGGCCGGTGGTCGCCGAGGTGTGCAGAATGGCGACGGGATCGGAGTCAGGCAGAAGAGGCAGTTCGGTCGGCGCGGCGACCGTACCCAGCGCGGCGAAGGCCGGCTTGTCGAAGGCCATGCGGATGCGGACGCAGCCCGGCAGCACGGTGTGCCGGTCCAGGAGCTCCGACTCGCCCAGCACCGCCACCGCGCCGACGCGTTCGACGATCCCCGCCACCTCCGGCACGGCGAGGCTGTGGTTCAGCGGCACGAACAGGGCTCCGAGGCGGGCCAGCGCGAAGTAGCTCTCCAGCACCTCTATGCGGTCCTGGGACAGGACGGCGACCCGGTCGCCGCGCCGGATGCCGAGCTCGGCGAGGCCCAGGGCGAGTTCGGTGGTGCGCTCGGCCAGCTCGGCCCAGGTGACGCCCCGACGTTCGTCCACCAGGGCCAGCCGGCCAGGAAAGCACTGGCGGTTGCGCTCCAACAGCTGGGTCAGCCACATCACGCGCCGCCCGAAGAACCGGCGACGGTGCGGTCAGCCAGGAACTCCTCGTAATCGCCGATGGTGCGCAGCGTCTCCATGTCCGCGGCCGTGATCTCCACGCCCGTGCGCTGTTCGACGAGCAGCACCAGCCGCACCAGGTCACCGGAGTCGATGCCGCTGCCGGCCAGGTCGACGTCGTCACCGAGGGTGTCGGCGTACTCGGTGGTACCGGTGAGTTCGACCAGCAACTCCCGGATGGTGCTCATGATGTTCCCCTTTCGTCGGTCTACCGCACGTGTCACGTCCGCGTCTCACCCGGAGAAGAGGCGTGCAGGGGGCCGCGCTATCCCCGCCGGCGCGGGTGACATGTGTCACGCGGACGGCCGCGGACGCCGCGGGATAGCGAGCCGGGTCCACCGCCTCTTTGTCTCAGTGAGGGCCACAGGCGAGGGAGTGATGCACGTGATCGGCCAGGGCACAGCGACGGCGGACCAGGTGTCCCGGTCACCAGGGGCCGACAACGGGCTCCTGGACCGTTTCGAGGCACTGCTCGCGGCGGGCGAGACGATCGAGCCGCGCGACTGGATGCCCGACGGCTACCGCCGGATGCTGCTGCGGCAGATCGGGCAGCACGCGCACTCCGAGATCATCGGAATGCAGCCGGAGGGCGCCTGGCTGACCCGCGCCCCGTCCCTGCACCGCAAGTCGGTGCTGCTGGCGAAGGTCCAGGACGAGGCAGGACACGGCCTGTACCTGTACGCCGCCGCCGAGACCCTCGGCGTGGACCGGGCCGAACTGCTGGACGCACTGCACCGGGGTCTGCAGCGGTATGCGGCCACCTTCAACCATCCGGCCCTGACATGGGCGGACACCGGGGCCATCGCCTGGCTCACGGACGGCGCGGCAGTGGTCAACCAGGCGCCGCTGTGCCAGACGTCGTACGGCCCCTACGCCCGCGCGATGCGTCGCGTCTGTCAGGAGGAGGCGTTCCACGTCCGCCAGGGGTACGACCTAATGCGGGCCCTGTGCGAGGGCACGCCCGCACAGCGGGAGATGGCTCAGGACGCGGTAAACCGCTGGTGGCTGCCCGCGGTGGCACTGATGTTCGGCCCGCCCGACACGATCACCACAGGCGCGCACGAGCGCACGGCGGCGGTCGGCGCGGCCGTCTCGCGCCAGGCCATCGCGTGGGGCATCAAGCGGCACACCAACGACGAGCTGCGTCAGCGTTTCGTCGACCAGTGCGTGCCACAGGCCGAACGGCTGGGGCTGACCCTGCCTGATCCGGGAATCCGCTGGAACGCGGACCGGGGCCACTACAACTTCGGGCCCATCGACTGGGAGACCTACCGGGACGCACTCGGTGACGACACGCACACCGCCCGGCAGCGCATGGCGCACCGGGTCGCAGCGCACGAGGACGGCGCCTGGGTGCGACAGGCCGCCGCCGCGTACGCCGCCCGGGAGGAGGGGTGATGAACAGCGCGGAAGAGAACACCGTGGGCGGTGCGGAGGGGGCGCTGGCCTCCTGGGAGGTGTTCCTGCGCCCACGCCGGGGCCTCGCTCATCTGCATGTGGGATCGGTGCGGGCCGGCGACGCGGACATGGCCTTGGAACGGGCCCGCGACCTGTACACCCGGCGGGGCGATCCGCTGTCGCTCTGGGTGGTGCGTTCCTCCGCGGTGCACGCGGCTTCGCCCACCGAACGGGACCCCTTCTTCGCAGGTGCCCGCCACAAGCCCTACCGCTACCCCGAACACTTCGCCCCGCTCGCGGAGGGAGGCGACCACGATGACTGAGGACGCGGCCCTGCTGGCCTCCCGCCTCGGCGACGACGCACTCGTGCTGGGGCAGCGTCTGTGCCAGTGGATCACCCGGGCGCCGACGATCGAGGAGGACCTCGCGCTGTCGAACATCGCTCTCGACCTGATCGGTCACGCCCGCGCCCTCCTCACACTGGCCGGCGGGCTCGACGGCACCGGCCGCACCGAGGACGACTTCGCCTTCGCACGCTCCGACCGCGAGTTCGGCAACACCCTGCTCGCCGAACTCCCCAACGGCGACTTTGCGGTGACCATCGCCCGCCAGCTCGTCTACAGCCACTACGCGGTCCTGTACTACGAGGCGCTCGCCGGCGCCGCGCTTCCCGAACTGGCTGCGGTCGCGGCCCGCGCCGCCACGGAGGCCGGCTACCACCGGCGGCACGCCGACGGCTGGACCGTACGGCTGGGCCTGGGGACCGCGGAGAGCGCCCGGCGGATGCAGGCTGGGCTCGACCATGTCTGGCCGTACACGACCGAGTTGTTCGACGAGGACGAGGTGGTGCGGCGGCTGGACGAGGCCGGCACCGCCCCCTCGCCCGCCCCGCTGCACGCCCCCTGGCAGGAACGGGTGGGTGAGGTCGTCGGGCAGGCGGGGCTGAGTCTGCCCACCCCGCGATGGCGGGCACACGGTGGCCGGCAGGGCCTGCATTCTGAGGCGTTCGGCCCTCTGGTGGCCGAACTCCAGTCGGTGCAGCGGCAGTTCCCCGGAGGCACCTGGTGACTGATCCCCTGCCGACCGACGTGGTCGCGGCCCGCGTGTGCGACCTGCCGGACCCGGAACTGCCAGTCGTGTCACTCGGCGAACTCGGCGTGATACAGCGGGTCTCGAAAGCGGTGGACGGCCACCTGGAGGTCGTGTTCACACCCACCTTCCTCGGCTGTCCCGCCCTCCCCGCGATCGCCGAGGCGATCGCGGCTGTCCTGGCGGAGTGCGGGCACCCCGACGGCAAGGTGCGCCAGGCTGCGGCCCCGGCGTGGAGCACGGACCGCATCTCCGCGGCCGGGCGGCGCAAGCTCGCCGAGCACGGTATCGCGCCGCCCCGCCCGGTGAACGCGCCCACACCAGTACGCCTCGGTCTCGGCGCGCCCTGCCCACATTGCGGCTCCGCTGCCACCCGGCCGCACAGCACGTTCGGTCCGACCCGCTGCCAGTCGATCCTGCGCTGTACGGCGTGCGGCGAGACCTTCCCGTACCTGGCCACGGTGTGAGGCGCCCATGACCAAGCTCCAGACCCGCCGCAGCGGCTGGTTCCGGCTCCGGGTGAGCCGCGTCGAGTCCCTGCTGGCGGACACCGTGGCGGTGACGCTGCACGTCCCCGCGGAGCTCGCCGCCGTCTTCACCGCCGAGCCCGGTCGGCATGTCGTCGTCCGGCATCGGCCGTCCGGCGGCCGAGAGGTGCGCCGGGCCTATTCGGTGTGCCCGCCGCCCGACGCCCCGGGTGCGCTGCGCCTGGTGATCCGACGCCACTCACCCGACGGCTTCGGCGTCTACGCCGGGACCGTTCTGGCACCAGGGGACGAGGTGGAACTGTCCCCACCCACCGGCCGGTTCGGGCTCCCGGCGACCCCGGGCGCTCATCAGGTACTGATCGCCGGCGGCACCGGCATCACTCCGTTGGCCGCGATGGCCGCGGGAGCACTGCGTCGCTCCCCAAGCTGCCGGGTCTCCCTGGTCCACGCGGTACGCACCTCGAGTACGGCTCTGCTGGCGGACGAACTCGCCTCCCTGAAGGACGAGTTCGTGGACCGTTTCACCGTGCTGTACGTCCTCTCGCGTGAGCGGCGGGAGAGCGGCCTGTTCACCGGCCGCATCGACCGGGAAAGGCTGCTCCGACTGCTCACCCTGGTGGACGCGCGGGCCGACGACACCACCGCGTTCAGCCTGTGCGGTCCGGTGGGGCTGGTGGAGACGGCCCGTACGACGCTCGCGGGCTGGGGAGTCCGCCCGGACCGGGTGTGCTGGGAGGTGTTCTCCGCTGCCGAGCCCGATCCCCATGCACCCGTCCTGCGAGGCCGGGACGCCCCCGCAGGACGGGTGCGGGCGCTGATCGGCGGCCGTTCGACCGTGGTCGCGATGGAGCCCGGGGACCAGGTGGTCCTCGACCCGGTGCTGCGGGCCCGGCCCGAGGTGCCGTACGCGTGCCGGGACGGCGTGTGCGGCAGCTGCCGCGCCAAGGTCGTGGCGGGCTCGGTTTCCCTGGGCCGCCAGCACGCCCTCGACGACCGGGACCTCGCGGCGGGCTACACCCTCGCGTGCCGCGCCCGCCCTCGCACCGACGACATCACCCTCGACTTCGACGCCTGACGCAAGCTCTCGCACGACTTGCAGGAGAGGAACAAGCCAGTGACCACCACGGGACGACACCGGGGCAGAATCGCCCTGGTCACCGGAGGCAGCCGGGGCATCGGCCGGGCCATCAGCCGCCGTCTGGCGGCCCAGGGGGCGCTGGTCGCCGTCCACTACGGGCACGATCACGCGGCTGCCGAGCGTACGGTCAAGGAGATCGAGGCCGACGGAGGCCGCGCGTTCGCCGTGCACGCCGAACTCGGTGTGGTGGGTGACGCAGCCACCTTGTGGACCGCCTTCGACCGCGAACTCGCCGCACGCGACGCCCCACCGGGACTCGACATCCTGGTCAACAACGCGGGGATCACCCTGCCCCGCACGATCGAACAGGTCACCGAGGACGACTACGACCGGGTCTTCGCCGTCAACACGAAGGCGCCGTTCTTCATCACCCAGCAGGCGCTCGTGCGGCTGCGGGACGGTGGCCGGATCGTCAACGTCTCGTCCGGGGCCACTCGCATCGCCTACCCGGCGATCGTGGCGTACTCGATGACCAAGGCGGCCCTGGACCACCTCACCCTCTCCCTGGCCCAGCACCTCGGCCCGCGCGGCATCACCGTGAACACCGTCGCACCCGGCTTCACCGAGACCGAGATCAACCCGACCCTGCGCGATCCGCAGATCCGGCAGGCACTCGCCGGTGCTTCCGTGTTCAACCGTCTGGGCGCCCCCGCGGACATCGCCGACGTGGTGGCCTTCCTCGCTGGCGACGACGCCCGCTGGATAACCGGACAGTGCATCGACGCGACCGGCGGCGTCCACCTCGGCCTGTGAACCGCCGCAACCACAGTCCCTCCCCGAGCACGGTAGCCCCAAGGAGCACTCCATGAACGACGGCACGTCCGCGCTCGCGGATCTGTCACCGGACGACCCGCTGGCCCAGCCGTTCGAAGGTGCAAGCCCCTACGACGACTACGTGCGCGCCACCCTCCTCAACAGCCTCCAGGCCCCGCTCACCGAGTCGGCCGACGAGATGGGCTTCCTCGTCACCACCCAGGTGATGGAGCTCTGGTTCACCCTGATCGTCCACGAGTGGCGGGCAGCCCGGACCGCCTTCGCCAAGGACGACCTCGACATGGCGATGGACGCGCTTCAGCGCAGCCGTCGCGCCGTCGAGGCCCTGAACGGGTCCTGGCGGCCCATCGCCGCGCTGACCCCAGCTCAGTTCAATGGTTTCCGGTCCGCGTTCGGCCGGGCCTCGGGCTTCCAGTCGGCGATGTACCGGCACCTGGAGTTCCTGATCGGGGACAAGTCCGGTGCGCTGCTGCGTTCCCACCAGGGTGAACCATCGGTGCACGGGTCCCTCCACGAGGCGTACCACGAGCCGTCGCTGTACGACGAGGTGCTCAGGTTCCTGTACCGGCGGGGCCTGCCGGTTCCCGAGACGGTGCGTGAGCGTGACGTCACCGCCCCCTATGAGGCCGACCCGGGTGTGGTCGAGGCGTGGCGGCGCGTGTACGCGGGCTCGCAGCACGATCCGCTGCTGGCCTTGGGAGAGCTGCTCACCGACATCGCCGAGCTCGTTGCCCGCTGGAGGTTCGACCACATGATGGTGGTACGGCGCGCGATGGGCTCCAAGTCCGGCAGCGCCGGCTCCGCCGGCTTGGCCTGGCTCCAGGCACGTGCCGCCCGACCGGTGTTCCCCGAGCTGTGGACGGTCCGCGGTGGCCTCTAGGGAGATCTCGGCCTTCGCCGCCGAGGAGGAACAGCGCGTCCTGAGCCTGAAGCCCGTACTGGCCCCGGTCCACGGTCGGTACGGCGACCATCCCCACCAGGTCTACGACGCCTGGCCGTCCCAGGACCCGAGGGCACCGCTGGTACTGCTGCTGCACGGCGGGTACTGGCGCTACGACCGGATGCATCTGACCCCGTTCGCCGCCTATCTGGCCGAGCAGGGTTTCTCGGTACTGCTGCCCGGCTTCCGCAGGTCCGGCGGCGCCGGCGGCTATCCGGAGACCTTCGACGACGTGGCCCGCATCGTTGACACGCTGCCCGCTGGACGTCCCTACGTCCTGGCCGGACACTGCTCGGGCGGTCACCTCGCCCTGTGGTGCGCGGCCCGCGCCCTGCTGCCGGTCGGCTCTCCGTGGTACACGACACGGCTGCCTCCGGCCGTACTCGCGCTGGCCCCGCTGACCGACCTCAAGGCCACCCGCCTGGACCGGCTCAGCGATGACGCGGCCCTGCACCTCCTCGGCGGACCAGACCTGTTCGAGGAGCGGCTCGCGTACGTTGACCCTCTCACCCTGCTCACCGGGGCAGGCACGACCGGGGTACGGACCGTGCTCCTGCACGGCGCCGTCGACGAGGAGGTTCCGCTGAAGCAGTTCGCGGACTACGCCGCCGTCCACCGCGATCTGGAGAACGTGGTCCTGCCCGACACCGGGCACTACACCCTGATCGAGCCGGGTGCGCCGGGCGCCCTGGCCGTCGCAGATACCCTCCGGCGGCTGTACGGCGAAGCCGCGCTCACTTCCCCGGTCACCGCGGGGAGAGCCGTGACGACTCGCCCGGCCGCCAGTGGAGAGGACGTGACCGCTGACCCGGGCGCCGAAGAGGAGGCCCCCCGATCGTGACCACCGCCCCGCACGCGCTCGCCGTCCGCGCCGCCGCTCTCGACGCCGCCGCCCCTCTCGGCCACGTCCGGGAACGCTTCCTGTTACCCGACGGGGTCGTCTACCTCGACGGCAACTCGCTCGGGCCGCTGCCTGCCTCCGTACCACCCGTACTGGACGACGTCGTGCACCGCCAGTGGGGCACCGGTCTGATCCGCTCCTGGAACGGTCACGGTTGGTGGGACGCACCGGCCAGGGTCGGGGACCTGGTGGGACGGTTGATCGGTGCGGCCCCGGGACAAACACTCGCCGGGGACTCGACGAGCGTGCAGCTGTACAACGCGCTGAGCGCGGCGGCGGCCCTGCGCTCAGGCCGGCCCCTGATGGTCACGGATCCCGACCACTTTCCCACCAACCAGTACCTCACCGACGCCGTCGCGCGCCGGCTCGGCCTGAGCGTGCACCGGGTAAGACCGACCGGCCTCCCGGCCTTCTTGGCCGCCGAGGGCGACCAGGTCGCCGTGGTCGGTTACTCACCCGTCGACTACCGCACCGGGGAACTCCACGACATGGCGGTGCTCACCGAGGCGGCCCAACGCGCCGGTGCCCTCGTACTGTGGGACCTGTCCCACGCGGCCGGGGCCCTGCCGGTACAGGTGGACGACCTCGGGGTGGACTTCGCGGTCGGCTGCGGCTACAAGTTCCTCTCCGGCGGCCCAGGTGCCCCCGCCTTCGTGTATGTCGCCCGGCGCCACCACGCCGACTGGCGGCCACCGGTGACCGGCTGGAACGGCCACGCTGATCCCTTCGGCCTGCACGAGGAGTACGTGCCGGCCCGTGGCGTCGGCAGGGGCCGTATCGGCACACCGCCGGTGCTGTCGCTGCTCTGCCTGGAGGCCGCGCTGAGTGTCTTCGACGACGTCGACCTGACACAGGTGCGCGCCAAGAGCCTCTCGCTGACCGGGTTCTTCCTGCACTGCACGGACGTGCTGCTGGGCGGCCTGGGCTTCGAGCGGGTCACTCCGCCCGAACCGGAGCGCCGCGGCAGCCAAGTGTCCCTGCGCCACCCGCACGCCTACGGCCTGGTACGGGCGCTGGAGGATCGGGGCGTGATCGGCGACATGCGCGCGCCCGACCTGCTGCGGTTCGGGGTCAATGCGCTGTTCACCACCCACCGGGACGTCCTGGAGGCGGTGACGTGCCTGCGTGAGGTCACGGCGAAGGGCGCCTACGTCTCCGCGGCGCAAGGGGCGGGCACGGTGACCTGACCGCACCGGTGCCCAGCACCCGGCGTCGTCCGGCGCCTGGCCCTCTGCGGCCGGGAAGCCGCACCTTTCACCCGGACGGCGTAATCTCATGGCCAAGAAGGGGCCCGGGCGCATGAGCGCGCCTCACCGGGTGAGACATTGGACATGGACGAATCATTACCGGGTGGACCGCTGCCACCGCCGCGGCGCCCGTTCCCCTCAGATGTCGCGTTCACCGCCGACTTCGCTTCGGAGGCGCAGTGGGTCGCCGGCCGCTCATGGGCCTATCCGGGGGGTGGTCCGGTCAATCCGGACGACGACAAGCTGGACTACTTGGTGCCCGACGCCTACTACAGCCGTTCGGGCGTCTTCCGGGCCACGCGCCGGCCAGACGGGTGGTGGAGCACGGGGCTGCTGACCACCGAGGGCAGCCAAGAGGGATTCATGGTCCGGCCGGGGGACGTGCTGGAGGCCCGCGTACGGCTGCCCCAGGAGATCGGTGCCTGGCCGGCCATCTGGACCTGGCGGGACGGCGACCAGGAGATCGACGTCTTCGAATACCACCCGGACAACCCCGACCTCCTGGAACTCACCAACCATGTGCATGACGCCAACCGCTACCTGCGCGACGACGCCGTCTATCCTGGCGCCTGGGTGGACTTGCGCACCGAGTTTGGGCACCGCTCCGTGGTCTGGTGGCTCAACGGCAGGCAGGTCTTCGCGGACGGCCGGGGCGTGGGACGTTTCTGGCGTGCCTACCTCATCGTCAACCTCTCGGTGTGTGCCGGGCGTTATCACCCGCCACCGGCCTACGAGACCGAGGAGATGTCGTTCGAGGTGAGCAGCCTGATCGTACGACGTCCGCTCTGGGCCGGCCGAGTTGAGCAGGAGGCGAGCTCGGTCGGCGACCCCGGGACGAGTCCGGCGACGGAAGGGGATCGGCCGCAGACCTGACTGCCGTTCCATCCTGACCAGCCAGGCAGCAGGCCGTCGCGAGCCAGGTCCCCGGGAGGGAAATCGCCCGGTGGTGTTCACCTGGTCTACGATGCGGTGCAGGTTCGCCGGGCAAGGGGCCCGGATCTGTTGGGGGTTGGAATGGTTGCAGGTCGTGTGGTGCGTTTCGACGGTTCGCGTGGTTACGGATTCATCGCGCCCGACGATGGTGGGGACGATGTGTTCCTTCATGTAAACGACATGCTGATTCCCGAGGCGTACGTTCGCCCGGGTGTGCTGGTGGAATTCGAAGTGGAGAACGGCGACCGAGGGCCGAAGGCTTCCGGTGTCCGGCTCGCGACGGGGGCGGACGGCAAGCCGCTCACCCCGGACGACGACTCCCTGTGCGACGTACTCAGCACGAATGAGTTCACCCGCGAGGTCACCGAGGCCCTGTTGGCCGCGGCCCCCTCGCTCACCGGGGACCAGATCCTGCAGGTCCGCAACGGGCTGACCCAGTTCGCGAAGAACCACGGCTGGATCGAGGGCTGACCCACCAGGCGGTCACGTCCGTCTGCACCATCGAGGTGCCGCCACCGCCCCGGTGCAGTGCGCCCCGCTCCAGGACGTGAAGATGTCCAGGTGTGGCCGGCCGACAGGTCGGCTCCCTCATCCGCGTGCAGACCGGGACGCCCGACCGGTCACTCGGCCGCTCCGGTCACGTCCGCTGCCAAGCGCTGTTGCCTCGACTCACGGCAGACGCGTTCTCCCCGGTCGACGGTCATGTCCAACTGCACGAGCACCGCCGGGACCGCGATGCTCGGCATCAGATGCCGTTGCAGGTCCGCCACCCGCTCCATCAGATCGGCGTGGCCGGTCATCACCCGGGACAGTTCCTGCACTCCGGTGAACGCGCCGATCAGCATCCGCGCCGCCTCCCCCACCTCCACATGAGGAAGCAGTTCGCCGTTCTGCTTCGCCTCCGCAAGCGTGACGGTTTTGCGCTCGATCCACTCGGCCATCGGCACCCGCCGGTCCAGCCCGTCGTGCAAGGCTCCCTGTTCCACCGCCAGCCGGACACTGCCCCGCACCAGGGGATCGCCCTCACGGAGTAGATGGGCGAGGAGAAACAGCTCGTCCAGGCCCTGCTGGAGTTTCAGCCCGCGCGGCGGTGTCCGTGGCGTTGCGCTGAGCCGGCCGGCCAGCACCGCCTGGGCCAGCTCCTGTTTGGAGGAGAAGTGGAAGTACAAGGCTCCCTTGGTGACCCCGGCCCGGTTCAGGATCCCCACGATGGTGGCTGCCTCGTAGCCGACCTCGGCAAACACCTCCGCGGCCGCAACCACGATCACCCGTCTCGTCCTGATCGCCCGTTCCTGTTGCGCCACCGGCCACCTCCGCCGCCCGGCCCTTGCGGGCGGTCCCGGAAAAAAATCCCCGGGCCACAAGGAGCCGGGGAATCAAGAGATCATCTCCAGTCGACCGTAAAACCAACCCACTGGTATGTCAATGCCGGCCACGGTCGGCGCGAACTGAACACTTGACGGTCACACACAAGGCCGCTCTTCCTACCAACTGCTCGCGAACCACCGAAGAATGGCGGCGAACCTCTGTTCCACCCGCTACCCATTCACCAGGTTCCGGGAGGAATAACAAAACCGGTAGGTCCGTATCTTCTGTTGCCCTTTCAGTAACCAGAATCGGCGACGGGCACAAGGGACCTCCAGACCACGGCACGCTGGGACCCCGTGCACCTCTTACGGATTCGTGACGCGCGGTCGTGCCGGCCAGCCACTGCGCCGACGGGGATCTAGCGTGGCGGTATGCGCGTACTGGTCACCGGCGGTGCCGGGTTCATCGGTTCCCATGTCGTCGAAGCGCTCGCCGCACGCGGGCACGAGGTGCTCGTGTTCGACGTGCGGGAGGATCCGCATGCCGACGTGCGTGATCCAACGGCCGTCACTCGGGCGCTGGCCGGGGTGGACGCCGTCTGCCATCAGGCGGCGATGGTCGGACTGGGCGACGGGATCACCGACGCGGCGGAGTACGTCTCCCGCAACGATCTGGGAACGGCCGTCCTGCTCGCCGCGATGGCGCAGGCAGGCGTACCGCGCCTGGTGCTGGCCGGGTCGATGGTGGTGTACGGGGAAGGACGCTACGTGTGCTCGTGGCACGGTGCCGTGCGGCCGGGCCCGCGGGATGTCGCCGATCTGGACGCCGGCCGCTTCGAACCCCTTTGCCCCGTGTGCGGGGCGGACCTCTCCCCCGGCCTCGTCGAGGAGGACGCGTCCGTCGATCCCCGCAATGTGTACGCCACGACCAAGCTCGCGCAGGAGCACCTGGCCGCCGTCTGGGCCCGCGCGGCGGGTGGGTCGGCGGTGTCGCTGCGCTACCACAACGTGTACGGACCCCGCATGCCCCGCGACACCCCGTACGCAGGTGTGGCCTCCTTCTTCCGGTCCGCGCTCGCCCGCGGCGAGGCGCCGCGGGTCTTCGAGGACGGGCGGCAGCGGCGGGACTTCGTGCACGTGCGGGATGTGGCCGCCGCGAACGTTGCGGCGCTGGAAGCCGATCCGCGCACCGGGGCGCTGACCGTCTACAACACCGGCAGTGGTGAACCGCACACCGTCGGCGAGATGGCGCGGGCACTGGCCGCCGCTCACGGCGGGCCCGAGCCCGTCGTCACCGGCGAGTACCGGCTCGGAGACGTACGGCACATCACCGCCGACTCTTCACGGCTGGTGGCCGAGTTGGGCTGGAAGCCGGAAGTCGCCTTCCACGACGGAATGCGGGAGTTCGCTCGGGCCGGACTGCGCGGGGACTGATCAGGGCGCCGTCGGCAGTGTCACCTCGAAGCGGCAGCCACCGGGGATGTTGCGTACGGTGGTCCGGCCCTGGTGCGCTTCCACGATGCCCCGGACGATGGCGAGACCGAGCCCCGCGCCGGCCGGCGGGGTCCGGGCGTGGGTACCCCGCCAGCCGGTGTCGAAGACGCGGCCCAGATCCTCGTCGGGGATACCGCCGCAGCCGTCGGTCACCGACAGCACCACCCCTTCGGGCGACTGCTCCGCCGTGATGGCGACCGTTCCGTCGGGCGGAGTCCGGCGGATCGCGTTGACGAGGAGGTTTCCCAGGACGCGACTCATTTCCTTGCTGTCCACCTCGACCGGTACCGGTTCGACGTGGTCGCCGATGAGCCGCACCCCGTGCTCGCGTGCCAGGGGATCCGCGCCCGCCAGCGCGTCGCCGACCAGGTCGTACAAGGAGATCCGGGAAGGGCTCAGCGGAAGCGTGCCGGCGTGGATGCGGGACAGTTCGAAGAGGTCGCCGACCATGTCGTTGAGTCGTTCGACCTCGGTGCGGATCTGCTTGAGGTAGCGGTCGGGGTCGGTGGCCACCCCGTCTTCCAGCGCTTCCGCCATCGCGCGCAGCCCCGCCAAGGGAGTGCGCAGGTCGTGCGAGATCCAGGCGACGAGCTCCCGCCGGGAGGTCTCCAGCGCGCGTTCGCGTTCCCGGGACTGGGCCAGCCGGGCGCTCGTGGCCGCCAGCTCGCGGGCGAGGGCGTCCAGTTCCGCGGTAGCCGGGCCGTCGGGGGCGTAGAAGGCGCCGCCGTCACCGAACGAGCGGGCAGCAACGGCCAGTTCATGACTGCGGGCCACCACCCAGCGGCCCAGCACCAGGGCGGTGGCGAGGGAGACGACGGCCGCCATGGCGACGACCGTCGTCACGACGCTCAGGTCGTGCGGAGACAGGAACATCGCCCAGGCGACGGCCAGGGTGCCGGCGAGCATCGCGACGACTCCGACCGCTGCGACCACGGTGAGGGAGGTCGTGAGCGAGCGCCGCCGGACCAGGCGGAGTGCACCCGCGCCGACCAGGCCGGTCGCCGCAGCACCGAGGAAGGAGTAGAGGGCGATGAGGAGGGTGTCGTGCACGTCAGCCCTCCTTGCCGTCCGGCTCGAAGCGGTAGCCGACGCCCCACACGGTCTGAATCAGCCGGGGCCGGGCGGGATCGTCCTCGACCTTGCCGCGCAGCCGGCGGACATGGACCGTGATGGTGGACAGATCGCCGAAGTCCCAGCCCCACACCTCGCGCATCAGGTCCTCCCGGCCGTACGCCCGTCCCGGATGCCGCAGGAAAAAGGCAAGCAGGTCGAACTCACGTAGGGTGAGGGCGAGTTCCGTGCCGCTCTTGGTGGCCCGGCGAGCCACCGGGTCGAGGGTGAGACCGGCCGCGGTCAAGGTTGCCGCCGGACCGGCCGGTCGGGAGCGGCGCAGTACCGACTCCACCCGCAGGACCAGCTCACGGGGACTGAACGGCTTGGTGACGTAGTCGTCGGCACCGACCTCCAGGCCCAGGATGCGGTCGTCCTCGTCACCGCGGGCGGTGAGCATGATGACCGGAACGGGGCCGCGGCCCCGCAGACGCCGGCAGACCTCCAGTCCGTCCATGCCAGGCAGCATGAGGTCCAGCACTACCAGGTCTGGCCAGCATCCGGCGGCGCGGGTGAGGGCCGTCGGGCCGTCGTCGGCCCGGTCGACGACATAGCCAGCGCGGTCCAGGTATCCGGCGACGACTTCGGCGACGGTCGGGTCGTCGTCGACGACCAGGACCCGGGCGGACCGGCCGGCCCGTTCTACCCCCGTGGGCTCGTGAAACTGCTGCATGCCTCCAGCCTGGCACTGCGTCGGTGCCGGTGTCGCCGCAGGACGGCTTGGGTTCTTCGATGTCCGCGTTTCGTAAGGACCAGAAGTCCGATATGCGCCATTCGTATTCGTAGGGTGAAACCGTGACCACTCCACCAACCCCGCAGGGCGTCGACGTGGTGCTGCCCTGCCTGAACGAAGCCGGCGCACTTCCCTGGGTCCTTGCCCGCATTCCCACGGGCTGGCGCGCCCTCGTCGTTGACAACGGTTCCACCGATGGCTCGGCGGAGACCGCCCGCGCTCTCGGTGCGACCGTCGTGCACGAGCCGCAGCGCGGCTTCGGCGCCGCCTGCCACGCCGGGCTGACCGCCGCCACCGCCGACATCGTGTGCTTCTGCGACTGCGACGCCTCGCTCGATCCGTCACTTCTCGTCCCCTTTGTGCACGAGGTTCACACCGGTGCCTTCGACCTGGTACTCGGCCGGCGCCGGCCGCAGGGCCGGGGCGCCTGGCCCGCGCACGCCCGGGCCGGGAACGTGGCGCTCGCTCGGATGCTGCGCCGCCGTACCGGGTTGCGCCTGCACGACCTCGGTCCGCTGCGTGCCGCCCGGCGCGACCGGCTGCTGGCGCTGGGCCTGACCGACCGGCGCAGCGGCTACCCGCTGCAGATGGTCGTCCGCGCGGCCGACGCCGGCTGGCACATCGCCGAGCACGACGTGCCGTATCTGCCACGTACCGGTGCCTCCAAAGTGACCGGTACCTGGCGGGGCACCTGGCACGCGGTACGGGACATGGGTCGCGTCCTGGCCGAACCGCCGGCCGAGGGGAGGCCCGTACGGTGACCACGCTTGTCGTCATCGCCAAGGAACCACGGCCGGGCCGGGTCAAGACCCGGCTGACCCCCCCGTTCACTCCGGAGGAGGCCGCCGAGCTCGCCGAGGCGTGTCTGGCGGACACCCTGCGGGCCGTGGCGGCGGCGCCGGCCGCCCGCCGTCTCCTGGTGCTCGACGGGACGCCAGGGCCCTGGCTGCCGCCGGGCTTCGAAGTGGTCCCGCAGTGCGCGGGCGGCCTCGACGCTCGGCTGGCAGACGCGTTCGCACACTGCTGGGGCCCCACCCTACTGATCGGCATGGACACCCCGCAGGTGACGCCGGATCTACTCAGCGTGGCCTTCGAGGGCGTCGACGCCTGTTTCGGGCCGGCGGAAGACGGCGGATTCTGGGCCCTGGGGCTGGCCGAGCCCGACCCCGCGTTGCTGCGCGGGGTGCCCATGTCGTCGCCGCGGACCGGGGCCGTGCAGCGGGAGCGGCTCGTCGCCGCCGGGCTGCGGGTGCGCGACCTGCCAAGGCTGCGTGATGTTGACACCGCCGACGACGCCCGTGCGGTGGCCGCCTTGGCCCCGCACGGCCGCTTCGCTGCCCGGCTGGCCCGGTGCGGGACGGCGGCGGGCCGATGAGGACCACCGTCCCCCCGTGGGCCGCTGCGGGTTCCTATGCCGCAGCCCTGCATGCCGGACGGGGCCCACTGTTCCTGCGCCGGGACGACGGCTGGCTGCTGCCGCTGGAGGTCGAACGCTGGTGTGCGCGGCCCGACGCGGTGGATCTGGAGGTGCTGGACCGGTGTGAGGGAGCCGTGTTGGACGTGGGGTGCGGGCCCGGGCGGCTGGTGTCGGAACTAGCCGCCCGTGGCCGAATCACCCTCGGTATCGATGTGAGTGATGCGGCCGTCGCCCACACGGTACGGACCGGGGGCCGGGCGCTGCGGCGTTCGGTCTTCGATCCGCTCCCGGGCGAAGGCCGCTGGGACACTGTCCTGCTCATGGACGGCAACCTCGGCATCGGCGGCGACCCGGACGCGCTCCTCGAACGGCTGGCCCGGCTGCTGCGGCCCGGCGGGTTGCTGATCGCCGAGACCGCACCGGTGGATGTTGACGAACGGGCGTGGGTGCAGGTCGTCGACGATGCCGTCACCGGCGCGCACACCGCCGGCGAGTCCTTTCCCTGGGCGCGGCTCGGCACGCCCGCCCTGCTCCGGTACGCGAGGGGCTGGGAGCAGGCTGGTCAGTGGTCGGCCGGCGGCCGGTGCTTCGTCGCCCTGCGCACCCGCAGGGCCAGCAGCAACGCCGAGCCGCCGAAGAGCACCGCGCTGATCAGCAGCCACCTGCCGAGGTAGGGGTCCGTGGACTGCCCGGTGGCCAGCTGGTAGCGGCGGTCAGCCGTCCCACTGATCAAGGGGAACCACACGAGCAGGAGCAGGCCGGACAGAGCGGCCGGAACGCGGACGTACGGCGTCCAGTCACGGTGGCGGGTCGCGTCGAGACCCTGGACGACGGCCCGGTCCGCCACCGTGTACAGCGGCAGCAGGACGAGGTCGTGCAGCAGGGCCGCGCCCACGAGCCACAAGGCCACGCCGAACCAGTCGCCGGCGAGCAGTCGCACGCCGGCGTAGGCGGCGAGCGCGAAGGACGAAGCGAGCAACAGCAGCTGGAAGGGGCTGCCGACCGGAAGGCGACGGGGCATCACAGATCTCCGAAGGTCAGCCGGGCCACCCACTTGGTGTTCATCACACCGGGAGCGGCGGGCACGATGACGCGCGCCGGGTAGCCGTGGTCGGGGGACAGATCCTCGCCGTTGACGTACAGGGCGAGCAAGGAGCGCGGGTCCGCCGCTTGGTTGGAGCGCAGGGCCGTGTGGCGGAACGCGCCGTGCCGCTGCAGGGATTCCACGAACACGTCAGGCGGGGTGTCCTCGTACCCCACGAGCGCGGCGAGATCACGCAGCCGCACCCCGCGCCACCACTGGTCCGCCGTGGACCAGCCCTCGACACAGGCGATGGGCAGCGCGGAACTGTGCAGGGGCAGGCGCAGCAGTTCGGCGCGGGTGAGCCGGACCGTGCCGGTGCGGCCCGTGACGACGAGGCGCCAGGCGTCCTGGTGCGTGTCGGCCGGGGTGATCCCGGCATATGCGGCGGTCTTGTTGATCTGGAAGCCGTTCGGGCCGGTGCCGGGGTCGGGGCCGCCGTGCGGCGCGAGGAGCGCGGTACGGCGCAGGACCCCGCCGATGCTCTGTCCGGCCGTCGTCACGAAGAGCAGCAGCGAGCCGCCGGCCACGAACCACAGAGCCCCGCGTCGGCTGACGGTCGGAAGATCGGGCCGCGGGGACACCAGTTCTCCTGTGCGCCTCCCGCGCCGGCGCACGTTCCGGACGGCCGCGGGCGCCTTGAGCACGGCATGGGCCACGAAGGCGGCGAAGAAGACCCAGGCACCGTAGAAGTGCAGCGGGTAGAAGGATCCAGGGAAGACGTACTCCAACTGGACGTTGAGCACTCCGGTGGTGAACTCGAACAGCCCGCCGCCGACCAGGAGCAGCAGTGAGACCCGCTCAAGCGCGTGTGCCAGGGATCGGGCCGGCGGCAGGGCGAACAGCTTCGGCACCACGGACCACAGCTTGGCGAGCAGCACGGGAATCAGGGTGATGCCGAGTGTGACGTGGACGCCCTGAGTGAGCCGGTACAGCCACACCGGGCCGGTCGGCCACGCGAAGAGGTAGAAACCCAGGAGGCCCTTGTCCGGGGTGGTGTCGTTGACCGGGGACAGACCCGGGTTGTAGGCGGCGTAGGAGACCAGGCCGGTCACGAACAGCACGGTGACACCGACGAGCAGTACGAGGCCCAGTACCGAAGTGAACCAGGGACCCCGCAGGGGACTGCGCCAAAAGCCCGGGGAGGAAGGGAGGCGTGGAAGGTCTCGCATGTCTCGACGGTAGGCCCGGGACACCCGGTGAGCAGGTGCGCAACCCATGACGAAACGCTGACGTCCGGCCCGGATGGCGGTCTCCGGCGGGCCGGGCGGCCTAGCGTTCCGGGTGTGATCCGCGTCTTTCCTTCCCTCCGGACCCGTGTCCCCGATGTTTCCGGCCAGTCGCACCGCTCACGGCGTGACCTGTACGCCGCTGCAGGCGCTGCCCTGCTCGTGCTGGCAGCCGTGCTGGTCGGCCGGCACATCCAGTTCACCCAGCACACGCTGTTCGTGCACTGGCCGCCCGTACTGGCCGAGTGGGACCCGCACCTCGGCCCAGGCACCCCGGCGGCACTGTCCACCGCACTGGCCACGGTGGCGTACGGTCCCGCCCTCGCCGGGCGCCTCCCGTGGCGGGCGATGCTGGCAGGCGCCTGGGCGACAGCCCTGGCCTGGATCGTCTCCCTGGCGCTGATCGACGGCTGGCATCAGGGCATCGCGGTGAGGCTGACCACCCACAACGAATACCTCCAGGTCATCGGCCGCTTCCACGACATCCTGGCCACATTGGGGGATTTCACCCACCACATCGTGCGGGGCACCCCCGATCCATGGCCGGCCCACGTCGCCGGCCATCCCCCGGCCGCCACGCTGACCTTCGTCCTGCTGGACCGGATCGGGCTGGGGGGTGGCGGCTGGGCCGGGATGTGGTGTGTCACCGTCGGGGCGACGGGCTGCGTGGCAGTACTCATCGCCATCCGTGCGCTGGCCGGTGAGACACTCGCCCGGCGTGCCGCGCCGTTCCTGGTCCTGGCCCCCGCCGCGGTATGGCTGGGCACCTCGGCCGACGCCTATTTCGCGGCCACCGCCGCCTGGGCCGTGGCGCTGCTCGCCGTGGCCCTGACCCGGCGCTCCGGCTGGTGGGCGGCAGCCTCGGGCCTGCTGTTCGGGCTGACCTGCTACCTCTCCTACGGGCTCACACTCTTCGCGTTGATCGGTGCGGCCGTACTCGCCCTGGGCCGGACCGGGTTGCGGGAACGCCCTGCGCTGCTGCTTGCCCTGCTCGCCGGACTGTCCGTGTTCCCGCTGGTGTTCACGCTCGCCGGCTTCAACTGGTGGGAGGCCTACCGCCTCCTGGTCACCCGCTACTACCAGGGTGTCGGCGGCACCCGCCCCTACGGTTACTGGGTGTGGGCCAATCTAGCCTGCACCGTGCTCATCACCGGTCCCGCCACGGCCGCGGGCCTGCGCCGGACGACGGCGGCACTGCTCCGACACCGGCGCTCCGCTCCCGTGGAGCAGGGCGAGGACGCCGCCTCCGGCACCGCCCGCGTCCGCCTCGCGGTGCTCGTGTCGGCTGCGCTGTTCGCCTTGCTGGTGGCCGACCTGTCCGGCATGAGCAAGGCGGAGACGGAACGCATCTGGCTCCCCTTCGCGCTGTGGCTGCTTCCCGCCTGCGCGCTGCTCCCCCGCCCCCGTGCCTGGCTCGCCGGTCAGGCGGTACTCGCCCTGCTCCTGAACCACCTTCTCCTGACCGGGTGGTGAGCTTCCCGGAGCGGTCGGAGACCGTGTAGCCCTGGCAGACGTTCCGTGGCCGCTGAACGGTCATTCCACCGTTCGGCGGCCGCTTCTGCTGGTGTTCTTCTTGGGGCTGGTGCCGGCAAGCGAGTCGCGCAGTTCGGCGGCCGTCCGCACCGCCCAGTCCGAGCCGTTTCTCCTACGTCGCCATGCCGCCGAAGCGTGCCGGCAGGTCGGGCTGATCCGAGCGCGCTGCCGGAACGGGGTGAGTCGGCCGGCGTGGCCGGACCCGGTCCCGCAGCCGGTGGCGGCCCGCGCCTGCTCAGGTGCCCGGCCGTCCGATGGTGAGGGGCTTGCTGTAGACCGTGGTGCTGTGCCGCACCGTCATGCCGATCTGTTGGTAGAGCGGAAGTGCCCCGGTGGCCGTGTGCGTCCACAGGGTGCAGGTCCGCTTCCCCTGCTGGTAGAAGGTGCGGAACGTCTCCTGCAGCAGCAGACGGGCGATGCCCCGGCCGCGGTGGTCGCGGCGTACGGCGACCCGCTCGACGTATCCTTCGTCACTGTCCGGGACGTCCGAGGACAGCACTACACCGACCATCTGGTCACCGGCGAGGGCCAGTGGTGACGCGGCCGGTTCGAACGCGGTGTTTTCCACCGTGAGCCGGGCCCATTGCGCGAAGGTCTTCCGCCGTCGCTGCCACTCGTCGAAGGCGTCCTCGGTGACCTGGTACGCCTCTTGTTCGTCCCCGGCCCGGAAGGGCCGCATGGTGATTCCCGCCGGCGGCTCAGGAACCTCCGGCTCGACGGGCATCGCGATCTCCAGCAACCATTCTGTGACGAGCGGAAAGTACCCACCGGCCTGCAGGAGCGCTCTCGCCGGATGGTCGCCGTCGGAGACCGACTGGGACAGCCGGTCGGTTCCCTGCTGTCGGGCCCGCGCTTCGCACCAGGCGAGCAGCGCGCTGCCGAGGCCCCGCCCGAGGTGACCGGGGTGCACGCGGATGCTGGCTCGCCGGCCTTTCACCCAACCCCAGCCGGCCGGCTGCCCCTTCGGTCCCGTCACGAGCACGGTGTCCGGATCGGGTTCCGCATCGGTCAGGCCGAGATCCTCGGCGACACGGTCGATCCCAGTCAGCGCACGACCGTGCCGTTGGTGCTCGCACTCCGCGATCAGACGGTGAACCGCTCCCGCGTCGGCCGTGGTCGCCGGGCGGCTCCGGTAACCGACGGGCAGGCATGCGAGGAGTGTGGGGAGTTCGGACATGGGTGAACCCTGCGCCATCCCCGGTTCCGTGTCGACCCGGTTGGAGCCGCGGAAAGGCCCCCCGCGGTCAACCGGCGTCGGGCAGGACGTCCGGGTGGCTTCCTCCGGCCGCCTGCCGCCGCACCTTGCGGGCGTTCTCCCCCCGGACCGCGGACAGCCACCGCCAGGGCCTGATCTCGTCCAGGGTCAGACCGGGGCAGGCCAACAGGTGCGGCACACGGCAGCTGGTGCCGGGTGGGGGTTCGGCGAAACCTCCGTTCCAGGCCACTCCGTTGCCGTCGAGGTGCCACCGGTGTCCGCCTGGTACCAGATGCGCCGGCAGGACGAGTCCGGGTTCGAGGAGGACATGCCGGTCCGTGTAGGTGGGGCGGCGCTCGCCGGCGAGTCCGCAGTGGGGGCACCGGGGCGGACCGGGCGGTTCCGGTCCGGTGGCGCCGTCGACGGCGGCTTGGGCGCGGTCGGTGTTCTCCCACGGGCGGGGTGTGCCGGCGGCGGGCTGCCGGACCCCGTCCGGGCCGGGCAAC
This sequence comes from Streptomyces pluripotens, assembly GCF_000802245.2. NCBI lineage: Bacteria > Bacillati > Actinomycetota > Actinomycetes > Kitasatosporales > Streptomycetaceae > Streptomyces > Streptomyces pluripotens. The sequence continues at coordinate 7,104,748 of NZ_CP021080.1, read as the reverse complement.
GGGATGATGCTGTCGTCGTGTACCCCCATGCTGTCAACGGTCCTCGGCGAGACGGGGTCGCGGGAGGGCGCGGTGAGGGCGCACCGGGAGCGTGCGGCCGGCATCGGGCGTCGCTCCCTGCCCAGGCGCTCGGGAGCTACTGGGTGCCCGGGTCCACAACCGGTCCGTCAGCCACAGGTGGCCGCGTGCTGCGTCGGTGCCGCGCGGCGCCACGTCACCCCACCGCGTCAGGCTCCGGCAAGAGGCCGGCGGCGAGGGCGCGTGACATACGGCCGGCGGGGCACACCCATGGCACCCCGGGCGTAGTCGCAGGGCCTGACCGAGCATCGTCCGTGTTCGAAGGGCGCTCCCGCCGGACCTTGTTCACCTCCCTTTCAGCACCCGTTGGGAACGGTGACGGCCATCGGGTGCACCGTGGCGCGCGGTGTGCTGCAGGGGCACTCCGGTGATGGGGACGGGACGAATGACACCGATCAGCCGAAGAGGGTTCGTGGGGCTCGGCGCTTCCGTGGCGGCGGGCGTGACGCTGGGTGCCGGCGCGCGTACGGCGACCGCGGCACCGGCCCCGGCAACCGGCACGATCAAGGACGTGAAGCACGTGGTGATCCTCATGCAGGAGAACCGCAGCTTCGACCACTACTTCGGGCGTCTGAGGGGTGTGCGCGGCTTCGACGACCGCAGCGGCATCACTCTGGCCGGAGAGCACTCGGTCTTCGACCAGCCGAACGGCCTGGGCCGGCAGTACCCGTGGAAGCTGAGCGCGACCCCCTCAGCCGGCGGCAAGGACGGCGAGACACTCGCCCAGTGCAACGGCGATCTGCCCCATTCCTGGTCCTCGCAGCACTCCGCCTGGAACAAGGGCCGCCTGGACAGCTGGGTGTCGGCCGTGGGCAACGTCCGCACCCTCGGCTACCTCGACCGCTCCGACATCCCTTTTCACTACGCACTCGCCGACAACTACACCGTCTGCGACGGGTATTTCTCCTCCACCCTCAGTGCGACGGGCCCCAACCGCACGTATCTGTGGAGCGGCAAGGTCGACTCCTCCAGCTACGACGGCGGTGATGAGTCCGGGCTGACCTGGCAGAATTATGCCGAGGCGCTCCAGGCCGCCGGAGTCACCTGGAAGGTCTACCAGAACGCGGCGGACAACTACGGGGACAACGGCTGCGCCTACTTCAAGCGCTTCGCGAACGCCAGGGCCGGCGATCCGCTGTACGACCGCGGCATGTCGTCGGTACCTGCGGTGACCGGCTCCACCCCGGACGACATCGCCGCCGCCATCAGGGCCGATGTCGTGGGGGGCACTCTCCCCCAGGTCTCCTGGGTCGTCCCCAACCAGGCCTTCTCGGAGCACCCGTACGCCCCGCCCGGCGACGGCGCCCACTTCGTCAACCTCGTCTACCAGGCCCTCTCGGCGGATCGGGACGTCTTCGACTCCACGGTCCTCTTCCTCAACTACGACGAGAACGACGGGTACTTCGACCACGTGCCCCCGCCGGCTCCGCCGGCCGGGACGCCGGGCGAGTTCCTCAACGGGGTGCCGTACGGTTTCGGGTTCCGCGTACCGATGATCGTCATCTCACCGTGGACGCGCGGCGGCTGGGTCTCCTCGGAAGTGTTCGAGCACACCTCGGTGCTACGTTTCCTGGAGACCTGGACGGCCGCCCTCGGCAAGCCCGCCACGTGCTCCACCATCAGCGACTGGCGGCGCAGGGTGAGCGGCGACCTGACCGGTGTCTTCGACTTCGCCAACCCGGTCCACGGCCCGGTCTCCCTGCCCGCGACTCGTGTCATCGGCATCAACACCTGTGCCCCACTGCCCAATCCGGTGCCGACGGACAACACCCTGCCCGCCCAGGAGACAGGTACCCGTCCGGCACGTGCACTGCCGTACCAGCCGGGCGGGTACCTGGACCGTCTGGAGTTCGGGGCCTCCGGCAGAATCCTGGCCTGGCTCACCATGACCAACCAGGGCGCACCCGCGTCCCGGGCAGCCCACTTCTCCATTCATCCCAACGCCTACCGCGACACTTCTCCCTGGCAATACACCGTCGACCCGGGCAGTACGGCCTCCGACTACTTCAACATCGGTTCGGGCTACGGTGACGGCAGGTACGACCTGACGATGGTCGGCCCCAACCGCTTCCTGCGCCGCTTCCAGGGCGATGCGACCAAAGCGGGCAGGACGGCTGAGGTGAGCACCCGGTACGCCGTGGAACCCGGTACGGGCAAGCTCGCCATCTACTTCAGCATGCGCAACTCGGGTTCCACGCCGGTGAAATTCACCATCACGTCCCATCGCTACCGCAGTGACGGCCCCTGGACCTACACCGTCGCCCCCGGCGCTTCGACAGAGGACTTCTTCAACGCCGTCGCCTACACGCACGGCTGGTACGACTTCACGGTGACCGTCGACTCCGACGCCTCCTGGTCGCGCCGTTTCACCGGCCATCTGGAGACGGGCACCGCCAGCGTCAGCGGCTGACCTCGGCGCGGGGCCCGGGCGGATGGCGGGGCCAGTGCAAGCGGGCCGGCCCCGTCACCGACGCCCGGGCCCCGCGCTCTGCACGGGGCCCGCCTCCCGCACGGCAAGCGACGGCGGGCAGGGGCTATCTGGGGCGGGATCAACGCACAGGCAGCCCGGACACCGCAGTTGCTCAGGCTGTGCGCCACACGAACACCTCGGTGCTGGGACCCGCTCGGAGAAGCAGCCGGCCGGAGCCGTCCGGGTGAGCAGCCGCCGCAGGTCCGCCTCGAAGGCCCCGCGGTGCGGGCCGAACAGGTGAGGCGCAGCGGAGGGCATCGAGAACGTCCAGGCGACGACGTCGTCCACGGTGCGCACGAGGCCCTGCCCGCCCGGGACGACGTGACGCTCGGGTCCCAGAAATCCGGCACGGTCGAACACCGCCGCCTCGCCTCCGGGTGTGCCCTGGGGAAGCAGGCCTCGGCCGGCACGTCGGACGGGCCCAGGTACCGCTTGACCAGCACGCCGATGTCCACGTAGGGCACGGGCGGGTACGGCAGGCCGTCGACCGTACGGGACCGGGTCTTCAGATCTGACACGTGCACGAGCGCTCCACCGGGCCGCAGCATGCCGTGCGCTGTCTGCGCCACCTTCTCACGGTCCATCCGGTGGAAGGACTGGGCGAAGACCGCCACGGTGAACGTACCCAGCCCGTCCAAAAGGTCCTCGGCCCGGATCCCGACCCAGCGCGTGCGGCCCGCCGCCGGTGTAAGGGCGGCCCGCCGCCGGGCTGCGGCAAGCATCCCGGGGTCCGGGTCGACGCCGACGGACTCGCGGAACAACTGGGCCAGAGCAAGGGCGGCACTGCCGGGTCCGCAGCCCACGTCGAGCAGGCGTCCCTGCCCGTCGACGGGCAGCACCTCGGCCAGCAACTGCACCAGCCCGGGCGCGTAGGGCAGCCGGCCCTGCTCGTAAGAGACCGCTCCCGCGAACAGCGTCTCGTCCCACTCCCGGTCCCCCATCGCGGTCTGCCCTTGCGACCCACGTCCGTCTGTGTCTCTGGCCCGGGACCGCAGGGTACTTGGCTGCCACCGGCCCGCCCTCGCCGAGATGCGGCCCGTCCGGGTCCACCGTTTACTGAAGCGCACGAGACGCCGGAGGAGCGAGCGTGAGCGGAACCTTGGCCCAGACACCGCCCCCGGAGGAGTCCGAGCAGCAGCAGATGCTGCTGCGCCCCGCCTATTTGAGGCTTCTGCTGCTGTCGGTGCTGCTGGGTGTGCCCATCGCCTTCGCCTGCTTCTTCTTCGTCAGCATCCAGCACTGGCTTCAGCACCAGGTGTGGCAGGAACTCCCCCGTACGGTCGGATACGACCGCGCCCCCTGGTGGTGGTCGCTGCCCGCGCTCGCGCTGGCCGGGCTGATCCTCGCCCCGATCGTCACCCGCATGCCTGGACGCGGCGGACATGTGCCCGTGCGCGGACTGGGCGGCGCACCCACCGCGCCACGTGAGCTGCCGGGAGTGGTGCTGGCCGCCGTACTGACCTTGCCGCTGGGAGTCGTGCTGGGGCCGGAGGCACCGCTGATGGCCGTGGGCTCCGCGCTCGCGCTGCTCGGTATCCGCCTGGCGAAGAGGGCGGCCGATCCCCGCTCCAGAGGGGTCGTCGCCACCGCAGGGTCGACAGCGGCGATCTCCACCATTCTCGGCGGACCGCTGGTCGCCGCGGTCATGGTGGTCGAGGCGGCGGGGCTGGCCGGGCCGGAACTCGCGCTGCTGCTCCTGCCCTGCCTGACGACCAGTGCGGCCGGAGCTCTGGTCTTCACCGGGTTCGGTCACTGGACCGGTCTGTCGATCGGCGCGCTCTCGCTCCCCACCGTGCCGCCCGACGCGGTCCCGGACGCCGGAGACTTCCTCTGGGGTATCCCGGCGGCCGTCCTCGTCGCCCTGGTCGTCACCCACGCGCACCGGCTCGGGGAGTACACCAACCAGTGGACCTCGCAGCATGCCAAGGCCGTCCGTACGATCCTGTGCGCCGTGGCGGTGGGGGTCTGTATCGCCGTGTACACCCTGCTCACCGATCGTCCCCCGACCGAGGCGGCACTGTCGGGGCAGGCCGGGCTCGCCCAGTTGGCCGCCGACCCACGGTCCTGGCCCGTCGGCGCCCTCATCGCACTCGTCCTGTGCAAGGGGATCGCCTGGGGAATCTGTCTGGGCTGTCTGCGGGGCGGCCCGATCTTCCCGTCCCTGCTGGTGGGCACCGCGACGGCCGTGGCGTGCGCGGGGCTGCCCGGCTTCGGGGACACTCCGGCACTCGCGCTCGGTATCGCCGTCGCCGCCACGGTCGTCACCGGGTTGCCCCTGACCAGTTCGGTCTTGGCCGGTCTCCTCATGGGGCACGACGCGTACAACCAAATGCCCCTCATCGTCATCTCTGCCGTCATCGCCTTTCTCACCAGTCGTCTCTCGCAACGACGGAAGAGGGAGAAGACGGGCTCCGCCGCGCACGGCGAAGCGTGAGGTTGCCTCCGGGCCGCGTGTTCGAGGGCCATCGTGCCCGGTACCACCCCGGGCCACTCTCCAGTCCGGGCTGGCACCGGGCCGTTTCCGATCCGTCGATCCGCAGACCACCGACACCGGTCACGACACGGATGGCCGTGGTCGGCGCGGCCCGGGCAGCCTGTGTACCGTGACCATATTGCTTTAAATTTGCATCAAATCGACATCTCCGCCTCGGGAGGACGCCATGCGCGTCGCGATCACCGGCTCCAACGGACTCATCGGCTCCGCCCTCACCCGTTCCCTCCTCACCGACGGGCACCAGGTCGTCCGCCTCGTCCGCAACAGTCCGGCAGCCCCCGGGGACGGCAGCGAATCCGCGCACTGGGACCCGCTCGCCGGGCACGTCCAGCCCGGAGCGCTGGACGGCGTCGACGCCGTCGTCCACCTGGCCGGTGCAGGCATCGGGGACAAACGATGGACCGCGACGTACAAACGGGAGATCCGTAGCAGCCGCGTACGAGGGACTGCGACCATCGCCCGGGCCTGCGCGGAATCCGAGGATCCGCCCCGTGTTCTGGTGTCCGCGTCCGCGACCGGCCACTACGGCGACACCGGCGCGCGCACCGTGGACGAAACCGGGCCGGCCGGAGACGACTTCCTTGCGTCCGTCTGCGTCGACTGGGAAGCCGCGGCGCACCCGGCCCGGAGGGCCGGTATCCGTGTCGTGCATCCACGCACGGGTCTGGTGGTCTCCACCCGAGGCGGTGCCTTCGGCCGGCTCTTCCCGCTCTTCCGCCTGGGCATCGGTGGCCGCCTCGGCTCCGGCGACCAGTACTGGCCGATCGTCTCACTGACCGATCACATCGCGGCGCTCCGCTTCGTCCTCGCCAGCGACGCCCTCTGCGGGCCGGTCAACTTCACTGCCCCCGAGCCACCGACGAACCGTGAGGTGACCAGGGCGATGAGCCATGTCCTGGGCCGCCCGGCACCCGCGCCGGTTCCCGCCTTCGCGCTCCGCGTGGCACTCGGCGAGTTCGCCGCGAGCATCACGTGCAGCGCACGTGTGGTGCCGGCCGCCCTGCTGAGAACGGGCTTCGTCTTCCGCCACCCGACGGTCGAAGAAGCACTCGACGCGGTGCTCCGCACCAGCGACTGAAACCCGCGCAACACGGGAGCCGACCGTTGGCGGGGGAACCGACGGTTCACGCACTGCTGGTTTCGGACACATTGGCCTGCGCCCCTGTTTCTCGGCCCGCCGCAGTCGGCCGGGCCGACGTCACGGGGCATCATCGACATGATTCCGGACGCCGGAGTCGAAGGAGGATGCCGTGTGCCGTCTATTCGGGCTGATCAGCTCTCCCCTGCGTACGCGCGCCACGTTCTGGCTACTGGACGCCCCCGACAGTCTCAGCACGCAGAGTCACCGTGACCCCGACGGAACCGGGCTCGGCTTCTTCGCGGCGGACGGTACGCCGCAGGTGCACAAGGCGCCCATCGCCGCCTATGAGGACCGCGCCTTCGCTCAGGAGGCTCGGGAGGTGGAGTCGGCCACCTTCCTCGCTCACATCCGCTATGCCTCGACCGGAGGCCTGGATGTGCGGAACACACACCCCTTTGCGCAAGAGGACCGGTTGTTCGCGCACAATGGCGTGGTCGAAGGGCTTGACGCACTCGACCGCCACCTGGGCGAGGACCGTTCCCTGGTGCATGGCGACACCGACTCCGAACGTCTCTTCGCCCTGGTCACGCGGGAAACGGCGGCACACGGGGGCGACGTGTCCGCCGGTATCGAGTCCGCGGCACGGTGGGTTGCCGGGAATCTGCCTGTTTATGCCCTCAACATCATCCTCGTCACCGACGATGAACTGTGGGCCCTGCGATATCCAGCCACCCACAGGTTGTACGTCCTCGAGCGTCCGGCGGGCGGTCACCACGGCGGCCGGCATCTCGACCACACCGGCCTCAACGGCCGCCTACGCGTCCACTCGGCCGGGCTGAGCAGTCGTCCCGCCGTCATCGTGGCGAGCGAGCCCATGGACGAGAACCCGCGCTGGCGGCTCATGGAACCCGGCGAACTGCTCCACGTAGGCCACAGCCTGCACACCACGTCCCGTATCGCCGTGCCTGATCCTCCGACCCGCCTCCTCACCCTCGCTGACCTGCGCCCCGAGGCAGCCGCCTCGCAGCGGTCCGGGTAGGGCACCCGACGCGAGCGGTAAGGGGCCGCTGGGCCCCGCGGGGCCGCCACGTGACCATGAGCCGCCTCACGCGGCGAAGACTTGCGCAACCTCTAAACTGTCGTCCGTGGAGACGACCGAGGTGACCGGCTGGCAGATCGCGGTGCTCGACGGAGGGCCCGCGCACGGACTGCGGGTCAAGGTCTCCGGCAAGCCGCGCGTCATCCAGGTGACCTACCCCTGCCAGGTGGAGGCCACGTCCCCCGACGGCGTACGCGCCGAAGCGGTGCACCTCTACCGGCGCGACTACACCATCACCGACGAACCTCTGCGGTACGGCTTCGACGTCGCCAGTCCCTGATCGGGTCCCGGCCGCCCCTGCGCCGAACCGCGAGCGGGGCTTCGCCGGTTGCTCCGTACTGGCGGTACCCCTCGCCCGCAACGGGCCACTCAGGCGTCGGAGTCGGGCTTGCCCCGCGCGGCCGCGTAGGCCTGGGAAGGGGTCATGGAGATCCCGTTCAGGGTGACCGTCTTGTAGGGGCTGACCTTCGCGCAGGTCTTGGCCTGCCCGGCGGTCGAGGCGTGGGCGTTGTCGACCGCGGCCTTGGTGTCGGCGGGCGCGGGCGAGGAGGAACCCCCGTGGTACCGGGTACCGCTCGGCCAGTCACTGCCGATCACCAGGGTCAGGCCCGTTCCAGTGCCCTGTTTCAGCTGCGCGCCGGACAGGCCGAGCGCCGCGGCGACCGTCTTCGCCTCGGCCTGCCGTCCGGCACCGTAGGTGAGAGTGGTGGTCGAGGCCAGGCTCGGCGCGTTGGCCGTGGTCGTACGGAGGCTGAACCCCCGGTCGGTCAACACGGTCGCAACGGCCGAAGCACGGCCGGTAATGGACGTACCGTTCTCGACCGTCACGGCGATCTCGGACGCGGGCACCGCCGGGGCGGTCGCCGTGGCCTTGGCCGTCGCGGAGGCCGCCACGGACTTCTTCCCGGAGCCCGTGGTCAGGGACTGGTCGTCTGCGATCGTGGAGAACAGGGTCCTCGCGCCCGGGCCCACCACCACGCGGTTGCTGTCGGCAGGATCGGGGGCCGTCTGCATCGTCGCGAAGGTGATCCGCTTGGCGGGCACCTTGTCCAAATCGGCCGCCAGCCCGATCAGCTTCTTCACCGTCCCCAGGCCGTCGTCCACGGTCAGCGCCTTGGTGGCCGCGTCGGCGAGTGCGTAGACAGCCGTGGGGTCCGTGAGGGTGCCCGCGCTCTTGAACTTGCGGATCATCGCACCGAGGAAGAGGTGCTGGGAAATCGTACGACCGAGGTCGCTACCGTCGCCGAAGCCGTGCCGCGAACGGACGAACTCCAGGGCCGCCACCCCCTTGAGGGTGTGGGTTCCCTTGGACAGCTTCAGATGCGAGTAGGTGTCGTAGACGTCGTCGCTGACGCACACGGGGACTCCACCGACCGCATCGGACATCTTGACGACGCCGGAGAAGTCGAGCTTGACGAAGTGGTCTATCGGGATACCGGTGAGCTGGTGAACGGTAGCGACCTGACACGCCGGACCGTACTGCAGCGCACTGTTGATCTGACCGTAGTACCCGGGCGTGGACTGATCGGTCCCGCTGTTCCTGCAGGCCGGGATCCGGGTCATGGTGTCGCGGGGAATGCTCATCACGGTGGCGTTGGAGCGGTCCGCGGATATGTGCACGACCATCTGCACGTCCGCGTTGCTACCGGTCTGCACCCCGGTCTTGGAGCAGCCCCCGCCGAGCTTGCAGTCGGCCTTGCTGGTCCGACCGTCCGAGCCCATGACCAGGATGTTGATCGGGGTACGGCCGAAGGCATCGGCCTTCTCGGTGCCCCCCTTGCCGTCGAGCGAGACGCTGTGGATATTGCCGTTCAGATGCTGGTAGAACCACCAGCCGACGCCGGCGGTGACCAGGATGAGGAGGGACATGCATATCCCGACGATCTTCAGCGCCCTCCTGCCACGCCGCACCGGACGGACCCGGCGTCCCCGTCTGCCTCCGTGCGAGCGGGAGCCCATCGGGGCCGCGGGGCCGCCCTGCTGACGCCCCCCACCGCTCCTCGCCGCACGCTGTGCGGGCACCCGCGCGTCACGGCTGCGCGTGGCCGGGCCGGCGGGACCGTCCCACGGGTCGCTCATCTCCCACTCCATGAACGGTCGGGCCCCCAGGCCCGGCCGTTCATGGGTACGGCCGGCCGTGCGTGGCGGTGGACGAACGGGTGAAACAGCAGTTCACCCGGGTTACGTAGTTGCGCAATCTAACAAACGCGTCGGCCGAACAGCACAGCTCCCGGCACAATTCACAGGTGAGGCATCTCATGGAAACGCCGTGCCCGGCCCAGACGGGGGCTGGATCAGCAGAACGGGGGAGGTCTGTGCGTCCCGGACGCCGAGGGGCCAGCAAGCCCATCGGCTGATCACCTCCCGCTCGCACCGGGCCGGGGCGGCGGGCCGTGGCTGCGGCGGGCCGGGAGCGGGTCCTGGGCCGGACCCAGTGCCCGGACCGGCTCCACTGCCTGGTGCAATGTCCTGATCGTGTTGCGGAACCTCGACGGGACGTCACCGGAGACCAGCGGCCACGCTGCGGGCGCGCTCTACGGATCTAGGCTTGCGCCCACACGCAAACCAGGAGTCGGTGTCCGGCGGACCCGACCCGATCGGAGGTCAACACCGTGGGCATAATCGGCTGGATCATCCTCGGCCTGCTGGCCGGCGCCATCGCCAAGACGCTGCTGCCGGGCCGCGACCCGGGCGGTCTGATCGGCACCACTCTGATCGGAGTCGCGGGCGCCTTCATCGGCGGCTGGCTGTCCGCCCGCTTCCTCGACCGCCCGGTGCAACAGCATTTCTTCGACCTCTACACCTGGGGCGCGGCCGTCGTCGGCTCCCTGGTGCTCCTCGTCGGATACCGCCTCCTGTTCGGTAATTCCCGCAACTGACCGACCCGCTCGGTACCGGGGGGGCGTCGCCGCCGGCGGGATGCCGGCGGCGAGCGGTGCACCATGCACCGCTCGCCCACTGCGCACCGCGCGGTGCATGGTGCACCGCCCACAAGCAGGTCCTCCGTTGCCGGAAGGATCGGATCGTGCCCCGCGGGACGGCGCTGCGGCAGTTTCACGAAGGAGGCCAGGAAGGCCCTGGCTCCGGGGTCGTCCAGGCGGTAGGTGGCGTTCGTGGCAATAGCAGGGGGTGTCGCTGGTGATGGTCGTGGCCGTGCAGTAGCCAGCCCGGGCACGTCGCGGCTCTGTCACGGTCACTGCGGCAGCCGGAACGGGCGGGCCCCGCTGAGAGGTGTCCGTGTCATGGTCGCCGCCTCCTTGTGGACCCGGGTCAGGAGGGAACCAACGGCAGATCGTCGGTGTAGGCGTTCACCGGCTGGGCCATGGTCCTGGCCTCCCTGACGTCGAGCGCCGCCTGCGCGGTCGTGGTACCGAGGGCGCCCCGGGGATGCCAGGTACCGGTCACGGCCACCCACGTGTTGGCGGGTGGGGCCTCGGTCCCGTACATCCGCACCTTCACGGTCTGGGAGTCGGCCGCGCAGCAGGTGAAGATGATCCGCGTCAGGTACCAGCCGTCGCCCTCCTCGGCTGGGGTAACGAAGCCCGTCAACCGCATGGTGCGGTTCTTCACGGCCAGGCTGTGGTCCTGTTGGACGCGCTGGATGAAGTCCGTGAGGGTCAGCGGCACGGGGTCGGCCGCGGACAGCGGAGTGAATCCCTTCTGCACGGTGACAGGCTTGCTGCCCGATCGTGCGGCGGTGTACGCGCCCAGGGCGGGCGGGGCGTACAGGAGCAGGCTCACTGCGGGGAGGAAGAGCAGCCAGGCTACGCGCGGGGCGCTGGAGTGGTCGTGGCCGTGGTCGTGGTCGTGGTCGTGGTCGTGACCAGCTCCGGGAGTACGGTCCCCGCCGCGCCGAGCGACCACCCCCGCCAGGCCGAGCATCAACAGGACCGTTCCGGAAGCGATCAGCAGGGGCCGCAGTCCGGCCTTGACGTAGCGCAGGTAGGTGTCGGTGAAGAGAGTCGTGTGCAGCAGGCCGGTGCCGATCAGGGCCAGGAGCAGGGTCTGAACGGGGCGCCTCACAACAGCGCGCCTCCGATCACGACGCTCGCGACCACCGCCACCCCGGTGGTCGCCGTGGAAAACCGCCAGGCGAAGGCCCTGCCGAACGTGCCCGCCTGAAGGGCGATGAGCTTCAGATCGACCATCGGACCGACCACCAGGAACGCGAGCCGGGCGATGGGCGGGAAGCCGGTGAGCGAGGCCGCGACGAAGGCGTCGGCCTCCGAGCACACCGCCAACACCACGGCGAGTGCGGCCAAGAAGGGCACCGACAGCCAGGGCGAGCCGGTGAAGGTGTCGAGGACGGAGCGCGGCACAGTGATGTTGAAGGTGGCCGCGGCCATGGCGCCGAGGACGAGAAAACCACCGGCGTGCAGGAAGTCGTGCTGGAAGCCGAGACGGAACTCGTTCCAGCGGCTGCGGCCACGCTGGTGGCCGGTGTGCCGGTGCCGCAATACGGGCCGCAACCACTTCTCCTTGCCCAGCCAGAGCCAGAGCCAGCCCATGGTTGCCGCCGTGACGAGCGAGGCGGCCAGCCGGGCGACGACCATCGCGGGGTGGTCAGGGAAGGCGACAGCGGTGGCCGTCAGTACGACGGGGTTGACCGCGGGCGCGGAGAGCAGGAAGGCGAACGCGGCGGCCGGTGTGACGCCCCGGCGGATCAGGCTGTGGGCGACGGGTACGGAGGCGCACTCGCAGCCCGGCAGGACCACGCCCGCGGCTCCGGCGACGGGCACGGCGAGAGCGGGCCGCTTCGGCAGCGCCCTGGTGAAGAGGTCGGCCGGTACGAAAGCGTTGATGGCACCGGACAGGACCGTTCCGAGGAGGAGGAAGGGGAGCGCCTGGACGGTGATCGCCAGACAGACGGTCCGCCAGGCCTGGACGGCCGGCTGGTTCAGCCACTGCGTGCCTGCCAGGAGGAGCAGGGCCGTGGCACCGGCTGTGATCGCGAGAGCGGCGCCGAACGACCGGGGCGGGGTGCGGCGCACGGCTGGAGCGGCGGCGGGTGCGACCGTCGCACCCTCCACCACACCCATCCATTCATCCGTCTTTTCCATGATCACTCCGGATGTCGGTGTCCGAGTGACGATAAGCGAGGACGGCGACGCGGCCTCGCGTACACGCCGCAGGAGCCGAGCAGGCACCCCAATGCACTCCGACGGTGGCTCTGGCCGCAATGTGCAACGCGCACCGACCGAAGTGGCGGGCCCACCGAGCCCTCAGCGCGCCACACGACCACCACGGCCGCACGGTCTTGTCTCCCCCGCGCCGGTCAGGGCCCTCATCGCGCCGCCCCCGCCGGTCCCGGTGCGCGTCTCCCGACGGGCATGCGGCCGCGCCGCCCGCCGGGACATCGACCGGGGGCGGCGCAGGGTCACACGCGGTGCTCCAAAGCTGTGATCAGCCGACCGTCAGGGAGAACGGTCCGGCCAGCACCGAGTAGCCGTCGTCGGCGAGGTAGTACGCGTCATAGCTGCCTGCGCCGCTCAGTTTGCCGGTGGAGAAGGTCAGCGCACCGCTTGCATTCGGGGCGTAGGCCCAGGTGAGGGAAGCCTGCTTGCCCGGGGTGACACCTGCCGGATAGATGCCGATCCAGTTCTTCGCGTGCACCTGGGCTGCGGACGGCACCGAGTAGCGGAGGGTGATGTTACCGCCGTTCGTCACCGCATTCAGGTCTCCGCCGAGCGTCGGTGACGTCGCCGCGGAGGGCGCGAAGGCCGCATTGAGCGGGGTCGCGTACCTGTCGTTCGCCGTGAGGCCGGGCAACCCAAGAGCCGCCTCGATGGTACGGGCGATGCCGTAGTGGTCGTAGTGGTCCGAACTGCTGGTCCCCGCCGGGACTGTACCCTGCGAGCCGACGACCGTGGTGACCACATGGTTGTACGCTTCGCCCTCGCTCTCGTCCCAAGTCAGGATGAGCAGCGAGCGCTGCTGCTTCCAGGCCGGGGAAGCCAGAACCGGCGCAAGCGTCTGCTTCAGCCAGCCGTCCTGTGTACGCAAGCTGGTGGCACTTCCGTTGCCTGAGGCCTCGCCGTCGTAGTAGTCGTCGGCCGCGATCCAGGAGAAGTTGGGCGTGGTGGACGCCGACTGCAGGTCGGTGGTCAGCTGCGTGGTGTCGAACAGGTGGGCCGCGCAGCGGGCGGCATCACCACTGATGTCCGTGTAGTTGATGAACGGCGCGTCGTCAGGCTCGTAGTAACTGTCATGGTCGTTCTTGGTGTTGCAAGGAGTACCCATACCCTGTTCATAGGCCTTCCAGGACTTGCCGGCGGCCTCCACGGTGTCACCCAGGTTGCGCTGCGGGGAGTTGATGTTGGGCCAGTACGTGGCGCCCTTGGTGTACGTGTCGCCACCAGCGACGGCGAGGTAGTTCTCGTCGCTCGGGTGGTAGACGCCGTGGAAGTCGGTGAGGGTGGCGCCCTGGCCCATCAGGCTGTGTATGAAAGGGGTGTCCGCCGGGTCGTTCATGACCTCGGAGTAGTCGGTGTTCTCCATCATGACCATGAACACGTGGTCGTAGCCCGGGACCCGGGAGGCGGGGGGCGCGACCGGGGCGGGCGCCGTCACCGGGGTGTCCAGCGTGAGGGAGAGGTTGTCGAGATAGCCGGTCTCATTGCTCGTCGAAAGGAACTGCACTTCGACCTGGATGGACCGGGTGCCGGCCGGGACCGCGCCGGTGGTACTGCGCGAGAGGAACTTGGTGGCCAGGCCGCGGTCTGTCGCGGAAACGGTCGGCAGTGTGGCGTTGGCCCCGACCGTGCGGCCCTGTGCGTCGTGGAAATGCAGGCTTACCGCGACGTGGCCGCCGTAGACGGTCCAGCCGCCGAGCCACCCGGAGAGGTCGTAGTGGACCGCACCACCATCAATGGCCTCGGCGGCCGAGGAGACGTCCACCGTCTGCGCCATCGCGCCGTCGCCGAAGTTCCCGGGTCCGAAGAAGGCCTTGCCGGGCGTGCTGCCGTCGTTGGGCAGTCCGAAGGAGGCGACGGAGTGACACATCACGTTGATGCCGCCGGCCTCGGTGGTCCAGCCGGGCACCGTGGTGGCCGCAGACCAGTCGCCGGTGCAGTAACCGCCGCTCTCCGCGTCGCCGTTGACGATCAGATTGCCGCTGCTCCCGGCCGCCTGGGCTGTGGTCGGAGCGGAGACCGTCAGAGCGCCGAGAAGAGCGAGGAGCCCGCCGAGGGATCTCCAGCGCAGTTGCATGCGTGTACCTCGTCCCATTGGTGAGGATGCCGTGAAGGACGGAGCTCCACGGCCTGACTGTGCACAACGAACGGAACATGACTACGCGACGTCGCTGACGAGCGGAAGAACCACGACCAAACTTGACCAGACAAGTTCGGGGAGGATGAAAACGCGACGACCGTACCCCGGCCGCCCGTTGAGCACGGTTGGACCAGCCGGCCGAGCGATCCGGCGATCCCGCCGCAGCCCCTCACCGGCAGTGGGAGGACAGCACCGGAACGGGTCAACCCGGACCGTACGACCGCGGGCCGCCGGCACCGACGGGCGCGGGAACGGATCCGACAGCGGCTCATGTGCGTCGTCCCGTGAGTTCCTGTGAGCCCGGCGGGGTCCCCGACCAGAATCCAGTCCGGCCCGCCGCTGGGTCTGTCTGTTGTGCCCCCTGGCGGTGTTCGCACCACGTCACCAGTTGCCGCAGCCGTCTCGACGAACTCGTTCGCGTCTTCAACTCGCTGGGCGAACGGGCGACCGGCAGCCTGCCCATAGTGGAGGACCACTCCATCGCGAAACGCCCGCGAGGCTGAGATCGCCCGGCTCAAGGCAGACGACACCAAGCTCCGGGAGCGGCTGGCCCAGTCAGAGCAGACGATCGAGGTGTTCGCGGACCTCCGCACCCCCGCCCTGGCCCGGCTCGCCGCCCAGCACAAGGAAATCGTCCACCGGCGTCAGACCGCTGCTGCCGCAAGCCGCGTCGCCCGGCTTCCCGCTGCCCGATCGCCAACCACCGTCATCGGGCCGTGCAGCTGAGATGCGGCCGCGTCATGGCCCGATGCAAGGGAGCCAAGGGCGCGATGTCGAACAGGCCAAAGAGCGTAACCGGCAACAGCCCGACCGGACGCAGCAGCCACGCAGGATCCTCCTGCAGCCGCGGCCAGTTCACGATCCAGTTCGCGATGACGTCCAGCACCATCACACCGCTCGCCAACCGGACGCCCTCCGGACGCGCAAGTCCCACAAGGACAGCAACCAGCGGATCGAGCACCACCAAGCTGACGAAGAACACCTGCAGCGGGACCGGAGCGAAGGAGGCATAGACATGGATCCCGCCCCTGACCAGATCCAGGCAGTGGGCGCCGGTCCCCTCCAGAAAGCCGATCACATACACCGCGAGGGTCCACCTCGCCCACCGCGGCTGACCGCCCCATCGCTCTCGCGCTCGCCCCCGCATCAGGCCAGCTTATGCTGCCCACCGCATGTCAGCGACGGGCGGCAGGACGGCCAGCGAGAGCGGGGAAACCTTGCCGAGTGCACCCTGCGTCCGCTGCCGCCCGGCCGCACGTCATGTGCGTGACGAGTCCCTGAACGGTCCCGTCACGTGTCAGTCCTTGTTCCCGCCCAGCTTCCCGACGAAGTCCTGAGCCTTGTCGACGGCCGTGTCGATGGTCCCGCTGTGCTTGCCCTCGGTCCGGTCGTCAATGAAGTCGCCCACCTTCTCAAGGCCTTCGGAGATCTTGTCGCCGTGGGTCTCGGCGATGTCCTCGGCTTTCTCCTTGAGGCTCTTCAGGGCGTCGAACATATCCGTTTCCTCTCCTTCCCCGGCTTGGTCGGGCCGGGCCGAACCATGATCCCACGCGCAGGGACGCGACAGGGCGACTCCGGGGGTGTGGCCGCCCCAGACCGCGCGCCCGGATTCCCCTGAGCGGCGTAATGACGGTCCTCCGGAGGGGCGAGGGGCCGTGACGGGTGTGACCGTGGTGGAAGGGATGCCCGAGTGCATCACTGACGAGGAGGCGCCATGGCGGACCTAGGCAGCGCGGTAGGGGCGGCGACCGCCTCCGGCGCGGACGGCGCCAACGCGCCGCAGGGCCGACCCGGCGATGCCTTCGAGCAGATCAGCGCCGTCGCGGACGCCGTGCTGTACGAGGGCTATCTGCTCTATCCGTACCGCCGTTCCTCGCCGAAGAACCGGGTCCGCTGGCAGTTCGGGGTGCTGTTGCCCAGGGACTGGGTGGAACAGGAGGGACCGGTCACACCCGGGATCTCCGGCTCCGCGGACTCCTGGTACCAGCAGACGGAGTGTCTGGTGCGCATCCGGCGCGAGGACGCAGTCGTACGCGTGCGGGTGCGCTATCTGCAGATGCAGCACAAACAGGTGGAGGCTGCCGACGCGGACGGAACCCACCACCCGGTGGGCTCCCTACGGACGGACGACGGCGTCACCCACCTGTCGTTCGAAGAGGCGGTACCGCGCCAAACCGAGGTGGTGCTGCCACTGGCGGAGTTGCTGCGCGATGGACGTACGGTCGCCGCGGGCGCGCCGGCCGGAACCGAGGCCGAGCCGCTCGCGGCGGGCGCGGGGCGGACGGTGAGGCGTCGGTGGGAGGTCCGGGCCGCGACGACGGTCGTCGCCGAGCCGCTCACACCGGGCCTGTGCCGACTGCGCGTGCGCACCGAGAACACCTCCGGCGCCCCGGATCCTCAGGCTTCTCGGGGTGAGGTACTGCATCGGTCGCTGATCGCCACGCACTGTCTCCTCGGCGGCGAGGGCGTGGAATTCATCTCAGTGATCGACCCGCCCTCCGGTCTCGCGGAGCAGGTGCGCGACTGCCGCAACGCATTCACGTTTCCCGTGCTGGGCGGCGCGCCGCCCAAGGCCCCAGGGGACGACGGCGACGGGGCGACCGGTGACGTCATGCTGTCCGCCCCCATCATCTTGCCTGACCATCCGCAGGTGGCCCCGGAGAGCCCGGGTGATCTGCACGACGCGGCGGAGATCGACGAGATCCTCACGCTGCGCACCATGCTGCTGACCGACGAGGAGAAGGCCGAGGCCCGGGCCACCGATCCACGGGCCGCCCAGATCCTCGACCGGGTCGACACCATGCCTCCAGAGGTGTTCGCCCGGCTGCACGGCACCATTCGCTCCCTCACTCCGGCCGGACGACCCGAGGCCTACGGCAGCCCTGGGTCGCCCATTCCTGGGCGGCCGGCCTGGTGGCAGGAGGGCGCCGATGAGGGGTTGTCCCCGGCGACCGACACCGTGCTCGTAAACGGGGTACCGGTCGGCGGCGGCAGCCGGGTGCAGCTGCGACCGCGGCGCCGCGGCGCCGACGCGCAGGACATGTTCCTGGACCAGCGGACCGCGCAGGTCGCCGCGGTCTTCCACGACGTGGACGGCAGCGTGCACCTGGCCGTCACCGTCGACGACGACCCGGCCGCCGAACTACACGGCTGGTACGGCCGTTTTCACTACTTCCAGCCCGACGAGGTCGAACCACTCGGACGCGCGGACGCACCGGATCCGGCGGGCCCGCCGGGCCACCCACCCCCGCCGCAGTCCCCGCGGCCACATCATCCGGCCGGTGAGTCGGAGAAGGGACGGTCCGATGGACGCTCTTGACATGTTGATGCACGACCACCGGATGGTCGAGCAACTGTTCCGTGACTTCGGCGCCTCAGCCTCCGAGCGACAGCGCCGTGGCGTGGTGGAACTGCTGGTGCGCGAGTTGTCCAAGCACGCGGCGCTGGAGGAGATGTATGTCCTTCCCCTGGCCAAGAAGGTGCTTTCCGACGGCGACCAGGTGGTCGCCGAGCAACTGAGCGGGCACCAAGGTGTCAAACAGACCCTCCTCGCACTGGACCGGCTCGGCGAGGGTGACCCACGTACCGGCGACCTGGTGGCAAAGCTGCGCCGCGAGGTCGGGGAGCACATACGTGCGCAGGAGGACGTCCTCATACCGCGGTTGCGGGAGACCGTGTCGCAGGAGGACCTGGACCGCCTGGGCGTGCTGCTCACCAAGGCGAAGGCAGCGGCGCCGACGCGTCCGCATCCACACGCCCCGGAGGAACCGCCCGTCCTGACCCTCGCGGCCCCGGTGGCCGCGGCCTACGACCGACTCCGAGACCGACTGCAGCGGAGGCCGAGGACATGACCACACAGCACGGCACCACCGAAGCGAGCCCGGAACCCGGCCGGCCGGAGGCGCACGCGAACGGGTTCGACGAGATCCACATCCTCTGGATCTCCGAAGGCATGAGCTGCGACGGCGACACCGTTTCGCTCACGGCTGCCGGGCAGCCCTCCATCGAAGACCTGGTGCTCGGCCTGATCCCGGGTCTACCCAAGGTGAACCTGGTCAACAAGGTGCTGTCACCGAGCCTGGGCGGCGAGGACTTCCTCGCCCCCTACCGGGCTGCGGCGCGCGGCGAACTGTCCCCGTTCATCCTGGTCATCGAGGGCTCCATCCCGAACCAGAACATCATCGAGGGCGACGGCTTCTGGACGTCCTTCGGCAACGACCCGGACACCGGTCAGCCGCAGACCCTGAACTGGTGGATCGACCAGCTGGCCCCCAAGGCCTGGGCGGTGGTGGCCGCCGGTACCTGCGCTGCCTACGGCGGCATCCACGCGATGGCGGGCAACCCCACCGGTTCGATGGGCCTCGCGGACTACCTGGGCTGGGAGTTCAGGTCGCAGGGGGCGCTACCGGTGGTGAACGTTCCCGGCTGCCCCATCCAGCCGGAGAACTTCATGGAGACCCTGGTCTGGGTCCTCTACCACGCGGCCGGAACCGCACCTCCGCCTCCCCTGGACGACATGCTGCGTCCCCAGTGGATCTTCGGCAAGACCGTGCACGAGGGCTGCGACCGTGCCGCGTACTACGAGCAGGCCGACTTCGGCAAGGACTACAACTCCCCCAAGTGCCTGGTGAAGACGGGCTGCTGGGGACCGGTCGTCAACTGCAACGTGCCCAAGCGTGGCTGGATGGCCGGCATCGGCGGCTGCCCGAACGTCGGCGGCATCTGCATCGGCTGCACCATGCCCGGCTTCCCGGACGCGTTCATGCCGTTCATGGACGAGCCGACCGGCGGCACGCTGTCCTCCACGCTGATCAAGCCGTACGGCGCCGTCGTCCGCCGGCTGCGGGCAGTGACCAGCATGGCCGTCAACCGCGAACCCAAGTGGCACCACAACAAGCGGGAGCTCACCAGCGGTTACGACCCGCACTGGCGTGCCTGACCCGCGCCACCACAGACCCATGCGCAACCGAGACGAGGGACAGAAACCAACATGACGACAACCGGCGACCCAACCCGGGTCCGGGAGCGCAAGCCCGCACAGATCGTGGACATGTCCTGGGACCCGATCACCCGGATCATCGGCAACCTGGGCATCTACACCAAGATCGACTTCGCCAACCAGGAAGTCGTGGAATGCCGCAGCACCTCGTCGCTCTTCCGGGGCTACTCGGTGTTCATGAAGGGCAAGGACCCCCGCGACGCGGGGTTCATCACCTCGCGCATCTGCGGCATCTGCGGCGACAACCACACCACGTGCTCGAACTACGCCCAGCAGATGGCCTACGGCGTCAAGCCGCCCAAGATGGCCGAGCACATCACCAATCTGGGCGAAGCCGCCGAGTACATGTTCGACCACACGATCTTCCAGGACAACCTGGTGTTCGTGGACTTCTGCGAGGCGATGGTCAAAGCCACCAACCCCGGTGTGCTCGCCCGCGCCGAACGCACCGACGCACCCCGCGGGGACGTCCACGGATACCGGACCATCGCCGACATCATGAAGGCCTTCAACCCCTTCGAGGGCGAGGTCTACAAGGAGGCGCTGAAGGTCAGCCGGGTCACCCGGGAGATGTTCTGCCTGATGGAAGGCCGACACGTCCACCCCTCCACGCTGTACCCGGGCGGGGTCGGCACCATGCCGCAACCCAACACCTTCACCGACTACCTCAGTCGACTCATGCGCGTCATCGACTTCGTCAAGAAGGCCGTGGCGATGAACGACGACGTCTTCGACTTCTTCTACGAGGCCCTACCGGGCTACGAGGAGGTCGGCAAGCGGCGCATCCTGCTCGGCTGCTGGGGCGCCTGGCAGAACCCGGACGTGGTCGACTACCGCTACGAGACGATGAACGAGTGGGGCAAGGCGATGTACGTCACCCCTGGAATCGTCGTGGACGGCAAACTGGTCACCAACAACCTGATCGACATCAACCTCGGTCTGCGCATCATGCTGGGCAGCTCCTTCTACGAGGACTGGGTGAACGAGCAGCCCTTCGTCACCCACGATCCGCTCGGCAACCCCGTGGACATGCGGCACCCGTGGAACCAGACCACCGTGCCGGTGCCCCAGAAGCGGGACTTCGACGGCAAGTACAGCTGGGTGATGAGCCCGCGCTGGTACCACCCGGACAGCGGTGAGCACCTGGCCCTGGACACCGGCGGCGGACCGCTGGCCAGGCTCTGGTCGACCGCGCTGAGCGGCCTGGTCGACACCCCGTACGTCAAGGCGACCGGCAGCAGTGTGCGCATCTCCCTGCCCAAGGGCGAGTCGCTCCCGGAGACGACGCTGGAGTGGCACATCCCGAAGTGGAGCAACACCATCGAACGGGACCGTGCCCGGCCCTACTTCGTCGCCTACGCAGCCGCCATGGCACTGCAGTTCCTGGAAGAGTCGATGGGCCTGCTCCGGGCCGGCGAGACCAAGGTGTTCGAGAACTTCGAAGTCCCGGACGAGGCCATCGGCTGCGGCTTCCACGAGGCGGTGCGCGGTGTCCTGTCCCACCACCTGGTGATCAAGGACAAGAAGATCGCCAACTACCACCCGTACCCCCCGACCCCGTGGAACGCCAGCCCCCGTGACATCTACGGCACACCGGGCCCGTACGAGGACGCGGTCCAGGGCCAGCCGATCTTCGAGGAGAACGGCCCGGACGACTTCAAGGGCGTCGACATCATGCGTACCGTGCGCAGCTTCGACCCCTGTCTGCCCTGCGGTGTCCACATGTACATGGGCAAGGGCAAGACCCTGACGACCGTGCACACCCCGACGTACGGGGCGAACCATGGCTGACCGCCCCGCTGCACCGGCAGCGGGGCGGCTCGGAGCCCCGGCCGTGGAGGCGCGGCTCACTCGGCTCGAGGAACTGCTGGTCCGTCTGGAGTCAGCGCCCGGACCGACCAGCAGCACAGCAGTCGAGGCGGTACGGGTGCTGACCGAGGTCTACGGCGAGGCATTGGCCCGGGTGCTCGACCTGGGCGGGGAGCCGCTGTTCGCGGTGCTGGCCGGGGACGAGTTGCTGGGCCACCTGCTGGTGCTGCACGACCTGCACCCGGAGCCGGCCGAGCGGCGAGCCGAGCGGGCGGTCGAACGGCTCCGCCCGGCGGTGCGCGAGCGCGGCGGCGACGTGGAACTGGTCGCCGTCGACGGGCAAGTAGCACGGGTGCGGGTGAGCGAGGCCGGGGGCTGCGGAGCCGGTTGCGGCGGCGGGCCCACCATCGCCGACGCGGTCCGGGAAGCGGTGCTGGCCGCTGCACCGGAACTCACCGCGGTCGAGCCGGTGCCGATGCCGGACCGCGCGGCCGCACCGGCGTTCGTACCACTCGACTCGCTGCTGCTCAACGGCGCACCACGGGTACGGGAGGCGCCGTGAGCGCGGGTGGAGCACTGGCCCGCGTCATCCGCTCGGCGGCCGCCGGCCGCGACCGCCCCGAGCGGTGTGACCTGTGTGACGCTCCAGCACCGGACGGACACCGCCACCTCTACGACACCGGACGCCGGGAAGTGCTGTGCGCCTGCGGGGCGTGCGCGGTGCTGTTCGCCGGGGACGGTACCGGCAGCGGCCAGTACCTGCTGGTCCCCCGTCGGCGGGTGCGGCTGGCACCCGTGGACACCGGACCGCTCGGCGTCCCGGTCGGGCTGGTCTTCTTCGTGCCCCGCGCGGACGGCACGGTCACCGCGCAGGGCCCGAGCCCGGCGGGGGCCATGCGCTGGGAGGTCGACGCGGACCGCTGGCGGGAGATGTGCACCAGGTGTCCGCAGCTCGCTTCCCTGGCACCCGAAGTGGAGGCACTGCTGGTGAACACCGTGCGCGGCTTCGACCACCACTGGATCGTGCCGGTGGACGACTGTTTCCGGATGGTCGCCGTCGTCCGCCGGGAGTGGCGGGGCCTCGCCGGGGGCGGCCGGGTGTGGCCCGCCGTTGAGCAGTTCTTCACGGAGCTCACCGAGCGGCCGTAGGAAACCCGGGAGACCGTGGGAGAAGAGGCCGCACAAGCGGCGGAAGGGAGAACGACATGGGAACGATCAGGGTCGGCCGGCCCCAGGCGCACCACGACACGTCACGGCACGTGCCTGGAATGCACCAGGGCAACAAGGGCCCCTACGCGCACCAGAGCGGACACCACAAGGACGGCACGTCCGACGCGCGCCGCTCCACCGGAATCCACTCCAGGCAGCACGACGCCATCTCGAAGATCATGCCGAACATCTCGCCGGGATGATCCGGAACCGGGAGACGCAGCACCAGGAACGAGGAAGCGGAAAGGCACCGGGATGAGAAGGTACCGAGCACGATCATCGGCGGCGGCGCGGATGCGGACCGAAGTGACGGCACGACGGGTACTGAAGGCACAGGCCCTCGTGCTGGGTGCGGCCGCGCTCGCACTGCTCGTCCGGGAGCTCCCGGGCATCCGGCGTGAAGTGCGCATCTGGCGCATGATCGACGTGCGCTGCGGCGCCAAGCGCCCACGCTGAGCCGACCGTGCACGAACTGTCGATCGCGACCGCAATCGTGGAGCGGGCCGAGGAGATCGCCCGGGCCGAAGGCGCCGAGGACGTCTCCGCGGTGACCGTACGGGTCGGCGAACTGGCGGGCGTGGTACCTGACGCGCTCCACTTCGCCTTCGAGGTGGCCCGTGACGGTACTGCCCTCGCCGGAGCACGGCTCCTCGTGGAACAGGTGACGGCACGGGCCTGGTGCGACGGGTGCGCCCAGGAGTTCACGGTGGGTATGCCGCCCTTCTTCTGGTGTCCCCGCTGCGACCGGCCGTCACAGGAACTACGTAGCGGACGGGAGCTGGAGATCACGGGGGTCGAGGCGGTGGCGGCCCCGCTCTGAGCGCGGGGCCGGCCGCCCGGCGCATCAGCAGATGCGGGGCAGTTGCTCCCCCAGGGGCAGATCCATCACGCGCGTGCCGCCGAGGCCGGTGGCGACGACGACCATCCCCGGGTGGTCCGCGACGCACTCACCGATGAGCGCGGCCCCGCTGCCCTGCGGGTGCGCACGCATCACCGCGAGCACGGCCTCAGCGTGCTCTGGGGGCACGAACGCGACGAGCCGGCCCTCATTGGCGACGTACAACGGATCCAGCCCGAGGAACCCGCAGGCATTCACGACCTCGTCCGGGACCGGGATGGCGCGCTCACGCAGCCGGACCCCGGTTCCCGAGGCGCGGGCGATCTCGTTCAAGGAGGCCCCCAGCCCGCCCCGGGTGGGGTCACGCAGCACGTGGATGTCCTTGGTGACCTCCAGCATGGTCGCCACGAGGTCCGCCAGGGGCGCGGTGTCGGAGGCGATCTCGACACCGAACTCCAGCCCTTCGCGCACACTCATGACGGCGACACCGTGCAGGCCGATCGGACCACTGACCAGGACCGCGTCGCCGGGCCTGGCACGCTGCGGACGGATGTCCACGCCGTCGGGCACCAGTCCCACTCCGGCGGTGCTGATGTAGACGCCGTCGCCGTGCCCGGACTCGACCACCTTGGTGTCCCCGGTGGCGATGGTGACGCCGGCTCTCTCCGCGGCGGCGCCGACAGCACGGGCGACCCGCTCTACCACGGCCAGGTCCACCCCTTCCTCCAACACGAAGGCCGTGGAGAGGTATGCGGGCCTGGCACCGCTCATCGCCAGGTCGTTGACCGTTCCGTTGACGGCCAGGTCGCCGAGGCTGCCGCCGGGGAAGAACAGCGGCCGTACGACGTAGGAGTCGGTGGAGAAGGCAACCCTGGCACCGCCCAGGTCCAGGACGGCGGAGTCGGTGAGGGCGGCCAGGGTGGGATTGCCGTACGCGGGGGTGAAGACCTGTTCCATGAGTTCGGCGGACAGCGCGCCGCCTCCACCGTGGCCCATCACGACGACCCCTTGGTCGCGCAGCGGGGCGGGACACGTCCACTCGGCGGGGTCGACCGCCGCCCCGGGGACCGTGTCGGCGCCGGCGTCCTCGGGGACTTGGGGGGTTCGAGGGGTTCGGTGGGTTTCGGTGACGAGGTCAGCCAACGGGGTTCATCTCCTCCTGCGGGATGCGGGATCCTTGTGGTGCCGGGCCGTCGGTCATCCGGCGGTACAGGTAGTAGGCCGCGCAGGCGCCCTCGCTGGAGACCATGGTGGCGCCGAGCGGGTTGCGCGGGGTGCAGGCAGTACCGAACGCCTCGCACTCGGTCGGTTTGATCAGCCCTTGCAGGACCTCACCGGCCCGGCACGCGGCGGGTTCCTCGGTGCGGATGCCGGTGACGCCGAAGCGGTGCTCGGCGTCGTAGGCGCGGAAGGCGTCGCTCAGGCGCCAGCCGCTGGCCGGGATAGGGCCGATGCCACGCCAGTTGCGGTCAGCGACCTCGAAGACCTCCTCGATCATCCGGAGCGCCGCCGGGTTACCCTGCTCCTGCACCGCCCGGGGGTAGGCGTTCTCCACCCGGTGCTCGCCGCGTTCGAGCTGGTGGACGGCGCGGCGGATGCCTTCGAGGATGTCCAGCGGTTCGAAGCCGGTGACGACGAGGGGCACGCGGTGCTTCTCGGCCAGATCGGGGTACTCGGCGGTGCCCATCACGCTGCACACGTGCCCGGCGGCCAGAAAGCCCTGCACCCGACAGCTCGGGGCCGTCATGATGGCCTCGATCGCCGGGGGGACTCGTACGTGGGAGACCAGCAAGCTGAAGTTCTCCAGGCCCAGGCGGCGGGCCTGGTGGACGGCCATGGCATTGGCGGGTGCGGTTGTCTCGAAGCCGATGGCGAAGAAGACTACCTGGCGGTCCGGGTTCCTGCGGGCGAGGTCGAGCGCGTCGAGCGGTGAGTACACCACACGAACGTCTCCGCCTTCGCCCTTGACCCGGAACAGGTCCCGGTCGCTGCCGGGCACCCGGAGCATGTCGCCGAACGAGCAGAAGATCACGTCGGGTCGGGAGGCGATCTCCAGTGCCTGGTCGATGACGTCGAGGGGTGTTACGCACACGGGGCAGCCGGGGCCGTGGATCAACTCCACCTCCTGCGGGAGGAGCTGGTCGATGCCGTGGCGAATGATGGAGTGGGTCTGACCTCCGCAGACCTCCATCAGCGCCCAGGGCCGGGTAACCGTGGCGCGGATCTCATCCAGCAGCCGGCGGGCCAGGCCGGGGTCGTTGAACTCGTCGATGTACTTCACCGTGCCTCGCTCCCGCTCTCCTGCCGCGCTGCCTGTTCCCACGCATCCCCGAACTCCTCTTCCAGCAGGCCCAGCTGCTCGAAGAGCTGTAGGGACGCCCGGGCCGACTCCTCGTCCAGGCGCTGCAGGGCGAAGCCGACGTGGACGATCACGTACTCCCCGATCCGCACGTCGGGCAGGTACTCCAGACACGCCTGCTTCCGTACTCCGCCGAAGTCGATCAGCCCGGTCAGGGGATCGGCGCTGTGGTCGATGGACACGACCTTGCCGGGCACTGCCAGACACATGGGTCACTCCGTCTCGTGGTTGGTTGCTGTTCCCGCGACCATCAGCTGGCCGAGCGCGAGTCCGCCGTCGTTCGGGGGTACTTCGCCGTGCCGCAGGACGGTGAAGCCCTCCCCTGCCAGCAGGGCCGTGCACTGCTCCTCCAGCAGGGCGTTGGCGAAGACTCCCCCGGTGAGGACCACCGTGGTCAGGCCCGTACTCGCACGGGCCCGTTGGCAGATCTCCGCCACGGCCCGCGCGACGCCCCGGTGGAACCGGGCCGCCAGCACCGGTGCGGGGATGCCGCTGCGTCGGTCGGTGAGCAGTGCGCGCAGCACGGGCGCCGGGTTGATCTCCCAACCGCCCGCCCGGCTCGCGCGGCCGGGAGGCCGGGCGCGCGACGCTCCGCCGCCGGCCCCTTGTTGCGCCGGACCGGCCGAGAGCCCGAAGGAGTAGGCCGTGGTGTCCTCGTCCCTGGCCTCCCATGCCGCCGCCTCCAGCTCCATGGCGGCCTGTGCCTCGTAGCCCACGCGGTGGCAGACGCCCACGAGGGACGACACCGCGTCGAAGAGGCGTCCCATGCTTGATGTCGGAACGCAGGCGAGCCCGCGGTCCAGCTGGTGCCGGAGCAGGGTGCGTTCGGCCTCGGTGCAGGCCATGACGCTGGGCAGGTCCCGCTCCCAAGGCAGCCCCGCAGCCCACAGCCGGGCCAGCGCCAGTCGGCACGGGTTGGCGACTCCGGCGTCTCCGCCGGGCAGCGGGGCGGGGGTCAGGCGGGCGAGGCGGTGGTAGCCGGTGTAGTCGGCGAGCAGGATCTCGCCGCCCCACACCGTGCCGTCGTCGCCGTAGCCGGTGCCGTCGAACGCGACGCCGATCACGGGCGTGGTGCCGTCGAGGCCGTGCTCGGCCATCGCCGAGGCGATGTGGGCGTGGTGGTGCTGAACCAGGCTGACCGGGTCGCCCGGCAGTCGCAGTGCCCGCCGGCGGGCCCAGGCGGTCGAGTGGTAGCCGGGGTGCCGGTCGGCGGCGATTCGGGCCGGGACGACACCGGTGAGCCGGGTGAGCTGCCGTTCGGCCCGCTCGGCGGCCTCCAGGGTGGCCAGGTCCCCCATGTCGCCGATGTGCGGTCCGAACCAGGCCTGCTCGCCGTCACCGAGGCACGGCACGTTCTTCAGGTCACCGCCCACCGCGAGTGTGGGCGCGACCGGCAGGGGGAGGCTCAGGGGCCGCGGAACGTAGCCGCGGGAGCGGCGCAGGACCTGTTCGGTGCCGTCGGGGCGCACCCGCAGCAAGGAGTCGTCGCAGGGAGAGGCGATGGGCCGGTCGTGAGCGAGCCAGGCGTCGGCCAGACCGGCCAGCCGCGTCAGTGCCTCCGCATCGTCGGTGACGATGGGTTCGCCGGAGCGGTTGCCGCTGGTCATGACCAGCATCCGGGGGCCGGGAGGGTCGCCGGGTAGGCCGAACAACAGGCTGTGGACAGGGGTGTAGGGGAGCATGACTCCGACGTACGGGCTGCCCGGGCAGACCTGGTCGGCCAGCCGGGGACCGGTTTCCGGGATGCGGCGGCGCAGCAGGACGACGGGACGGCGGGCACTGGTGAGGGCGGCCCGTTCGGCGTCGGAGATCGGGGCGATCCGCTCGGCCGTGGCGAGGTCGGCGCACATCACCGCGAACGCCTTGCCGCCCCGCTCCTTGCGGTCGCGCAGAGTGGCCACGACTCGTGCGTTGGTGGCGTCACAGGCCAGGTGGTAGCCACCGATGCCCTTCACGGCGACGATCCGTCCTGCCGCGAGCAGGGCCCGGGCTGCAGCCAGCGCGTCGGCGTCTCGAGTTGGGCGGACCCCGTGGCCGTCGGCGGGGATCAGCCGGAGCCGGGGGCCACAGCCGGGGCATGCGACGGGCTGGGCGTGGAAGCGGCGGTCGGCAGGGTCACCGTACTCCCGGGCGCAGGCCGGGCACATCGGGAAGTCGGCCATGGTGGTGGCCACGCGGTCGTACGGCATGGCGGTCGCAATGGTGAAACGGGGGCCGCAGTGGGTGCAGTTGAGGAACGGGTGCCGATGGCGCCGGTCGTCCGGGTCGGACAGTTCCCGCAGGCAGTCGCTGCAGGTCGCGGTGTCGGGCGGAAGCTGGGTTCGCCCGGTGGCACGCTCGGTGGAGCGGATGGCGAACGGTGCGGTGCCGCCGGTGGCGGGCAGGTCCTCGGTGGCGATGCCGGCCACCGTGGCCAGGGGCGGGGGCCGGTCGGCCAGCAGGCCGCAGAAGCGCTCCACCCTGTCTGCGGGGCCCTCGACCTCGATGAACACGCCGTCGCCGGTGTTGCCGACGAATCCGGTCAGGGAGAGACCCACGGCCAGGCGGTGCACATAGGGGCGAAAGCCCACCCCCTGTACGGTTCCGCGCACGGTGAGCCTGCGGCGTAGCAGACCGGTGGCGGGGGCGGTCATGCGAGGGGTGCGGGCGCGGTGGGCTGGTGGCCGTGCGGGTGCGGGGCGAGCGGCGGACGGTGCGGCGGGGCCGTGTCGCGGGCGGCCAGGGCGTGGTCCAGGAGAGCGCCGACGCCTGCTCCGGTACGGGCACACGACTGTACGATCTCCACGCCCGGATTGACCCGGTGCACGTTGGCGCGGAAGGTGTCCTCGTCGAAGCCGGCCGCTTCGGCGAGGTCGGTCTTGGTGACGACGACCAGGTGCGCGGAACCGAAGGCGGTCGGGTACTTCAGCGGTTTGTCCTCGCCCTCGGTGACCGCCATCAGCACGATCCGCAGCGTCTCCCCCAGGTCGTAGGAGGCGGGGCAGACGAGGTTGCCGACGTTCTCCACGAAGAGCACGGCCGTCTCCGGCGGCAGCCAGCCCGCCAGCCGGGCCCGCACCTGACGGGCCTCCAGATGGCACAGTCCGTCGGTGAGCAATTGTTGGACGGGCGCGCCGGAGCGGGCCAGCCGGACGGCGTCGTTCTCGGTAGCGAGGTCCGCGGTGAGCGCGGCCACCGGCACGTGCCGTTCCACCGCCCGGGCGAGGACCCGGCCGAGGAGCTCGGTCTTGCCGCTGCCGGGGCTGGACAACAGGTTGACCATGGTCACGCCCTGCCGGGCGAGGTCGCCGCGCAGGTCCGCGGCCAGGTCGTCGTTCTTCGCCAGGACGGCCTGCTTGACGTCTGACCGACACATGCGCGCTGCTCCTCGGGTTCGGCTGCGGGGCCCGGGCCGCAGCCGTGCGGCCCGGTGGTCTCACTGATCTTCGGCTGTCCCCTCCCCCGTGCCGGGCAGCGCAGCCGGGCGTAGGGCCCCGGATTCCATCGGGCGGCCCAACGCGGGCGGCGGGACATCCGGGTCGGCGAGCAGGACGGGGACCAGGGTGTGCAGCGCGTCCACGGCCCGGTCAACCGCCTTCTGCACCGGTGTGCTGAGCCCGGGGAGGAGATCCTCGTCCCCAGCCGGGAGCAGTTCCGGCTCACAGGCCAGGACGAGGACCCTGGGCAGCGGTTCGTCGCCCAGGTGCGCGGCCAGGGCCAGCACTTTCGCTGGGTCCATGCCGTGGGCTTCGGGTGGGACGGTGCCGTCAGGGGGGTCAGCCTCGATCAGGGTGAGGCTGCCGGGGCGGTGGCCGCGCGCGGCGGTATCGACCAGGACGGCAGTGGCATAGCCGTCCAGCAGGTCGTAGGCGAGGTCCATGCCCCGGATTCCGTAGTCGTGCACCCGAGCCCCGGGAGGCAGCGGGCGCCGGCCGAGAGCGCGGATCACCTCGGGGCCGAAGGCGTCGTCCGCGAGGAAGATGTTGCCGACGCCGGCCACGAGCAGCCGGGGCGTCACCGTAGGTCTCCGGCGGGCGTGGCGAGGGGGCGGGGTGAGCCGGCTGGGGTCTTGCGGACGAAGGCCGAGCGCAGTGCGTGATAGGGGGCCTGCGGGTCGAAGAAGATGGCGTGCATGCGGGCCAGTTCGGCCTGCCGGTGATCGGTGAGGAGGCGTTCCCCCTCGTCCGAGGCAAGGGCGGCGGTCTTGTCGGCGATGTGTCGGTCCAGGTCCGGTGCGTTGGCGAGTCCGGCTGCCAGTCGCTCGGTCTCTGCGGCGAATCGGGCGGGCGGAACCGGGAGGACCCGGTCCACGAGCCCGAGCCGTCGGGCGGACGCGGCACTGACGGGCAGGGCCTCGGTGATCAGCCGGTGGGCGGATTCCTGTCCCACGCGACGGGGCAGGGTGTACGTCCAGAACTCCGAACCGTACAGGCCCATGCGCCGGTAGTGCGGGTTGAGCACGCTGCCGGTGCGGCACCACACCCGGTCGGCGGCGAGGGCGAGCATGGTTCCGCCCGCCGCCGCGTTGCCGCCGAGTGCGGCCACCACCAGCCGGTCTGTGGTGCGCAGCACGGCCTCGACCAGGTCATCCATGGCGTTGAGGTTGCGCCACGACTCCACGGCGGGGTCGGGGGCGGCCTCGATGACGTTCAGATGGATGCCGTTGGAGAAGAAGTCGCGTGTTCCGCCGAGCACCAGGACGCGGGTGGGCACGGTGAGCGCCTGCTGGTAAGCGGCGAGTAGGCGACGGCACTGGTCGGTGCTCATCGCGCCGCCGGGGAAGGAGAAGGTCAAGAAGCCGACGTCGCCGTGTTGCCGGTAGCGGATGTCGGTCCAGGTACGGCGGTCGGCGGGCAGTGCGAGGGGGACGGTCGCTTCGGGCAGTCGCGGTGTGCTACCGCCCGTGAGAGCGTCGACGACGGAGGCGGCCGGGCGCCGGAAGGGTGCGGGGTCGCCGGAGTTCTTGCGGGGACGCAGTTCCGGGATCCAGACCGCGCCGTCCCGGGTGGCCCGGCAGACGGCGCCTGCGCGCTGTGCCAGCAGTTCGCCCGGACGGCCGCGCAGCCGGTCCTCGGGGTGTCCACCGTGCAGGAACACCTCGTGGCCGAGGAGTTCGTCCAGGACGCCTGGTTGCGAGTCGGCACCGCGTAGTCTGCGCAGGACTGTCGCGGTGTCGTCGTGCTCCCAGTCGATGCGCCGCCGCTCCTGGCGGAATGCGTCCCGCCAGACGACGCTGATCGATTCGTCGGTCTGCGTGAGCGGTTTGTGGGAGCCTTCGGCAAACCGCCGTACGGCGGTGCGGACGGCGGCCACGGCGGCGTCAGAGGCCTCGTTGCGGTAGAGGTCGCTCTTACCGACGGGCGGCACCGGGAAGGAGTCGGCGGCCCAGATCGGGCCCGCGTCCATCGCCGCCTCGGCCTGGAGAACCGTTACCCCCCAGCGCGGTGCCTGCTCGGCAATGGCCCAGTCCAGCGAGGACGGGCCACGGTCGCCGGGCGGCCCGGGATGCACGATCAGACAAGT
The DNA here is from genome assembly GCF_000802245.2 of Streptomyces pluripotens. Taxonomy (NCBI): domain Bacteria; kingdom Bacillati; phylum Actinomycetota; class Actinomycetes; order Kitasatosporales; family Streptomycetaceae; genus Streptomyces; species Streptomyces pluripotens. The sequence goes on along the minus strand of NZ_CP021080.1, from coordinate 7,073,538 downwards.
GTGGTTCCGCCACACGTCCTCCGGGAGGGCCGTCTTGAGCAGCGGTGCGATGATCAGCTCCGGCCGGATCTCATGGACCGCGGCCCGGACCGGGTCAGCGCCGTATGAGGCGAGTACGACGTCCACGCGGTGCCCGAGGTCGGAGAGTTCGGCGTACAGGCGCTGGGAGAGACTGTTGAACGCACTGGCGACGAGCAGAATATCCACAAAGAGGGATGTTCGCCCCTCATGAGGTCGCGGCGAAGAACCACGGCGGCGTTTCGTGAGCGCCGATCGGGCTCCTTCCGCCATCCGGAGGCGCTTCACCAGCCCTCGGCCGCCCGAGCACTGCCTTGCACTGCCTTCCCAGCGGTCGACGCGCCACCGCCGTACGGACGCCGGGCCTGGCGGCGTACCCGCGCCGGGCCGCGACCGGGGCCGCGTGACAGGCGCCCCTCTGGTCAGCCACCGGCGCGGCGGCGTTGCCTGCGGGCCGGCGTCGCCGAGACCGTGCGCCAGAAGACGGCTTGATCAGCGGCGGCTCCGGGTCGACTCCAGGTCGCCTCCATGGCCCCCGAAGGGAGCGGCGACCCCGGCGGCAGCGCGGTCCGTCAGGCGGCGAGGTGACGGCCCGGCCCGAGCCGGTCGAGGAGCAGATCGAGATGAATTTCGGCCACGGGCGCAAGGAGGTCGGGGTGGCGCAGCAGAGCGGCAGCCCGCAAGTCACCGTCGTCGGGGGCGGTCAGACGCCGGAAATCGACCGGGATGCCGACGGTGTGTTCGCCGTCCACCAGGGCGCCGACCGCTCGTCCGGCCAGCTCGGGATCGGTGAGCAGGCCGGCCGCCCAACTGGCCACCACTTCGTCCACCCAGGTGCGCCAGCCCTGCTCCTCACCCGAGCCACCGTCGACCGGACCGGCCCCGGTGATGAGGTCGAGGCCCGCCGCGCCCCCGGGGCCCGTCATGGTGACGAGGGCGGCATCGGCCTCGGTCGGGTACCGCAGCCAAGCGGCAACGGTGACGGCCTGCAGGACCTGCGTTTCGCACAGGGCTGCGGCGAGCGCACCGTCGCACGGCGGATACGCGACCGTCAGCCAGCGTGACGTCGCGGCTATGAGGGGGGACAGATCAGTGAGCACGGCCGGACCGTCCGAGGTGCGAGGGAATCAGGGCTCGACGCAACGGTAGCCCCGCACCAGGCCCAGCAGGCCGGGGTGCGAACCAGGTCATATGTGTCCTAGCCCACGCCGGGGTCGCTCGCCGCCCGGCAGTACCGCGTGCCAGCGCATGAGACCAAGGCGGCAGGACCGGGCATGCGGGGTACTCGGTCGTGGCTGGTTCGCCTGCGGCGACCGAGGGATCGAGTCGAGCGGACTCTCTGACGAAGGGAGCGGACCCATGCGGCACGACGAGATGATCGGAAAGGTTCAAGCGCTCGCCCAGCTACCCGACCGGGGTACCGCCGAGCGAGCCACGCACGCGGTCCTGAGCACGCTGTCAGAACGCCTCCCGTCCGGCTTGGCCCGGCATGTGGCCGCCCAACTGCCGCCCGGCCTGGCGGCGGCCATGCGGGAGACAGCCGACAGCTCGGGGACCGGCTCCGGTGCGATCGGTGAACGGTTCGGGCTGACCGTCTTCGCCGGACGCATCGCCGACCGGGCCGGCACCCGCGAGGACACGGCCCTGCGGGAGGCCGCCGCCGTACTGGAGGTGCTGGACGCGGCACTGGCCCCGGAGCTGACCGAACGGATGGCAGGCGCCCTTCCGGCCGACATTCGCGAGTTGCTGCCGGTGGGTCGCACGACTGAGAACACCGCAGGGCCCCGTTGAAACCTGGCGGTACGGGCACTCGGCCGTGCTCCGCCGGTCACCGACCGTTCTTGTCACACGACGGTCTCGGTCCCCGGACCGGCGGCGGTCGCGGTCCGCACGACCAACACCTCCGTCCGGTGGAACCCGGGCGCGGGCGCGTTGCGCCGGCTCCTCCTCCCCGCCCTGCACTTACGGTTCTCTAGGTGTGACCCTCCGTCAGCGACGGGTGGCGGCAACGAGGCGGGAGCAGTCGTGGGCGATGCGCGTCGGCGGACGGCCGGCCCCGGAGGAAGGCGTGGGGCGGAGGGTACGGTACTGGGCAGCCGCCCGGGGTACTCCGTGCGGCTGCCGCCCGCCTCGCGCCCCGAGCCGGAAGCATCGACGGCCGAACGGACCGTGCTGTGGCTGCGGATCGCCGCGGCCTACGCCTGGCGGCTCATCCTCGTCGGGATCGTCGTCTACGGCGTCTTCAGCATCCTCGGCAGCTTCCAGCTCATCGCCGTGGCCCTGTTCCTCGCCCTGGTCGTCACGTCCGTGCTGCGCCCCCTGGCCGATCTACTCAACCGGGTGCTGCCGAGACCGCTGAGCGTTGCCGTGGCGATCGTGGGGAGTCTGCTGCTCCTACTGGCCCTGCTCGCGCTGGTGGGCAATGCGGTAGCCGGCGAGTGGGCACGGCTGTTGAGTGAACTCCGCGGTGGCGTGCACCGCATCGAGGAATGGCTGCAACGGCCTCCCTTCCGGCTCAGTCCGGGCAAGCTCTCCGATCTCCAGCGTCAGGTGACGAACTACGTATCCGCACACCAGTCGACTCTGCTCAGCAGCGCCCTCAGCGAGCTGGGCCGGGTGGTCGAATTGATCACTGGCGGCGCACTGGCGCTCTTCGCCTCGGTCTTCTTCATCCATTCCGGCGAGCAGTTGTGGAGCTGGATGCGGGACCAGCTGCTGCCGAGCGGCGCGCGCCCTGCCTGGGAACGGGCGGGGCGGGCAGCCTGGCGCACCTTCGCCGGGTACGTACGCGGCATCATCATCGTGGCCGCGACCAACGCCGTGCTGGTCGGCGTCGCTCTGCTGTTGCTGCGGGTTCCGCTCGCACTACCGCTGGCGCTGCTGGAGTTCTTCGCCGCGTTCGTGCCGCTGGTGGGCTCACCGGTCGCTCTCGCGGTAGCCACGGTCGTCGCGCTCGCCGGCCGCGGACCGCTCACCGCCGCGGCCGTGCTTGCGCTCATCGTGGTGATCGGCCAGCTGGAAGGACACGTACTGCATCCACTCGTGCTGAGCTGGGCGGTACAACTGCACCCGCTCGTCGTCGCCGTGTCCGTCATCGGTGGCAGCATCGTCGCGGGCGTGATCGGCGCCGTGGTGGCCGTCCCCTTCGTCTCGGTCATCTGGGCGGTGTTGCGCGCGCTACGCGCGCTGCCCCCGTGACGGTTCAGCGAACGCCGGCACCCGGCATCCGGATCTGCATCGCGAGCGACTTCCTGCCGAAGGCGAGGAAGACGGAGGCGGTCAGCCAGCGTCGGCCATCGGGGCGGCCGACCGAGCCGCGCGTCCGGCTCGGCAGGGCCCGGGGTACTCCCGGGCGAAGCCCCCTGAGGGCACCCGGCCGCCGGGTCAGCCGACGGCGAAGTCCCGCAGCTGGTCCACGGAGCCGTTGAAATGGTCGTGGTCGCCGACGGTCTTGCCGCTGGAGGTGTACTGCCACATCGTGTACGCCGCCCACCCCGACGGCAGTGGGCCCACCGTCGAGGCATAACGGGCGATCCACAGCGGGTTGGTGCGGCCGAAGCCGGCGTAATTCCCCGTGCACTGGGTCCACCAGCTGGTGGCCGTGTAGATGACCGCGTCCCGGCCGGTGCGGGACTTGTAGCGGCCGAGGAAGTCGCTGATCCAGCTGACCATCGCGCTCTTGGACTTGCCGAAGCAGGCGTCGCCGTAGGGGTTCCATTCGATGTCGAGGACACCGGGCAGTGTCTTGGCGTCCTTGGACCAGCCGCCGCCGTGGTCCACGAACCAGTCTGCCTGCGTCGCGCCGCCGGTCGTGTCCGGGGTCGCGAAGTGGTACGACCCACGGATCATGCCGACGCCGTACGAGCCGTTGTACTGCTGCGCGAAGTAGGGGTTGGTGTAGTACGTCCCCTCGGTGGCCTTCGCGTACGCCCATTTCGTACTGCTGCCCCAGAGAGTCGTCCAGTCGACGTCGCCCTGGTAGCTGGAGACGTCCACGCCTTCGGTATGTGTCCCCCTGATGGCGGCACGTGGAGCGGCACCGCCGCCCTCGTCGTGGGCGAGAACGCCCATGCCCATGTGGGCGCTGCCCCGCACAGGCACGTCGGGGGCCGCCGCTGGCAGGGCCGCCGAAGCGGACAGGAAGAGAAGGAGGCCGGTCAGGACGCCCGTGACGGCCAGGCGTGAGCGGCTGCGGTGGAGGGATATGGAACATCGCACGGAATCCATCTGACCCGTAGTCGGGCGGTACCGCACTCCGGGTACCGCCCAACGCCGCCGTCTCGGGCTGTGTTTGACCCATACGGGTGACCTGTCCGGCCGCGGGCGGCACCGCACGCGCCTCCCCCGCGGCCGGCCACCGAGGGTCAGCCCTCGATGCGGTGCAGGTTCCAGAAGGAGGTGAGGTCGGTGCTGGTGGCGGCCTGGGCCGCGGCCTTGAACTCGGCCGTGGTCGAGACGCCGTACCAGTGGGCTGCCGCGTAGTCCTTCAGCAGCTTGGCCATGGCTGTATCGCCAAGTACGCGCCGCAGGTCGTGCAGCGCGCACTTGCCGTAGCCGTAGACGACGGTGGAGTACCGGGAGGGATGCGCGTCCCAGTAGGCCATCGAATTGGTGATCTTCTCGGCGCTGGAGCCCCAGGAGACGTTGTTCCAGCAGTTCGCGCCGGTCTTGCCGAGGGCAAGGTCGGTGGCGTAGTCGGTGAACGCCTCGTCCAGCCAGGGGCTGTGGTACTCGTCGTCGCCGACGATGCCGTACCACCACTGGTGGCCGATCTCGTGGGTGAGCGCGGTGGTGCTGACCAGGTCGAGGACGAAACCGGGGTATTCCATGCCGCCGAACCAGTAGTTGTTGTCGATGACGGCGTCCAGTTCGCCGTAGGGGTAGGCGCCGAAGCGTGCGGCGTGGGCGTCCACGGCCCGTTCGGCGGTGCTGAGCATCGACTGGGCGCTGGAGGAGCTGATGCCCGACACCGCGTACACGTTCACGGCGACCCCGGCGGACGAGGTGCCGGATATCTTGGTGAAGGGCCCGGCGGCCCAGGCGAAGTCACGGACCTTGGTGGCGGTGGCCGTGGTGACCGTACGACCGCTGGAGCCGGGAGTGTCGGTGGAGGTGCCGGTGGCTGGTACCAGCAGGGTGCTGGGGTGGTCGAGGGTCACCTTGTAGTCGGCGGCCAGCGAGTAGAACGACTCGCCGTTGTTGGTGTACGGATCCAGGTGCCAGCCCGCACCGTCACGAATCGCGAGGACGGGCAGTGCGTTGCCGATGAAGCTGAACGCTCCGTCGTGGCCGAAGCGGTCGGCGCCGCTGGGCACGCTGATGCTGAGGTCGAAGCCGATCGTGGTGCTTTGGCCCTGCCCCAGCGGTGCCGGCAGGTCGACCTTGAGGGCGGTGCAGGCCACGGACAGGGCACCTGCAGTGCCGCCACTGACCCCGCTCACCTTGATCGGCATGCTGTTGCAGGTGCCGTGGTAGTTGTCCCACAGCCGCAGGTAGACCTCGCTGAGGGCGGTGGCGGAAGCATTGGTGAAGGTCACGCTCTCGTGCCCGGTCCAGACGGTGCCGCTGGTGTCACTGCTGAGACTGATGGTGTACGAGGGCGTTGCCGGGGTGCGGGTGGAGTCGGCGGGCGGAGGAGTGCTACCGCCGGACGTCGTGAGGGCGATGTCGTCCAGGACGAAGCTCGTCTGAAGGCTGTAGTCCTCCTCGCCGGTGAAGGACAGGTCCACCGTCTGACCGGCGAACGACGATACGTCGAACGACTCCTGCACGTAGCCGGTGTGCGCGTCCAGGTTCGAGTAGGTGGCCAGCGTCGTGTCGCCGATCTTGGCGGTGAGTCTGTCGTACGCGGTGGACGACGTCGTCTCGGCGGTGTCGATGTGCAGCCAAAAGGTCAGGCTGGCGGCGCTGCACCCGGCCGGGATCGTCACGCTCTGGGTGAGGGTGTCGGTGTGGGCACTTCCGTATCCGTCCAACCAGGCGTAGGAGCTGCCGCTGTGAGCGCTCTGGCTGGAACTGTTGGTGATCACTCCGGTGGAAGCGGCCCAGGGTGATGTTCCGCTCTCGAAGCCACCGTTGGCGACGACCTGGGCCGGACTGCAGGAGGCGGAGGTCGTGGACGGCTGGGCGGCGGCGGGTGTGCCGGGGAGCACGAGGGCAGCCAGTGCGGCGACGGTGACCGCAGCGGCGCCGAGGGATTTGTGGGGGGTCGATCTCACACGCTACTCCTTTGCGGCGGCCGGGATTCCGGCCTGCTCGATGGCCACCTGGCCGGCTCGGTGCGCCGGAGGGGCCGTGGACGGGGCTTGCGCGATCGGCGTGCTGGGGAGCGTGTCGTGTCCTCGCGGGTTCGGGGACGCGACTGCCGAAAGGGTGACAGATTTGACTGGTCCATGCCAGAAGTGGGGCGGAAGCGGGTTGCTGCGCTCGCCGGGACGGTCCGGGCCATGCCGCCACCGTGGCGCGGCTGCGCGGCCCGGCGGCCAGCACACGGGCCGATCGGCCGGCGCGCCGCGGCCACGCGTTCGGCCGGACGCCGGACGGCCCAGATCGACGCCGTCGCTCTTCCTTCACTGACCGCGACAGTCGGGGCACCGTCGGCCGTGCCGACGGTGCCCACCCCGTGCGGCCCAGCTGACCCCGGTCATCCCCCCGTCACGGCCAGTGCCGGGGTCAGCTTCGCCCAGGGGTTCGGCATCTCACCCGTGACCGGACCGCACACCGCCGCGCCCCGCTCGCGCGTGGTGCGCACGGCGAGCGGGACGAGGGCCTCGGGGACGCCGTACACCAGATGGCAGAACCGCTCCGGCGGAAGGCGGTCGGTCCAGGCCGGCCGGGTGAACGCCGAGACGTACGTGGACCAGTGCCCCTCGAAGGTGACCGTGAGGTCAGCCAGGCGGGCGTAACCCGGCGCCGGGTGGACTCCGGGGTTGAGGACGACCGAGCCCGCCCCGAGCCGCCGCAGGTCCCGGACCAGGCGGCGGCAGGCGGACAAGCCTTCCGGGGTGGCGCAGACCCGGTCGAGGAAGCAGCCGTCAACCGCGTACCAGGCCTGATGGCGGCGCACGTCCTCAGCGACCTCGGCCCGGTCCCGGACGCCGTAGTCGGTGTCGGCGTAGCCGAGTAGGCGGGCACCGGCGGCGCGCAGCGCCCGGGCGGCCGCCGCGAACGCGGGGTCAGGAGCGACGCCGGGGCCGTTCGCCGGGTTGAGGACGACCGCGTAGGTGCGGGCCGCCGCCGTGATCAGCCGGTGCCAGGCTCCGGGATCCTCGGCCGGGTGCACGTACAGCGGTACCAGCAAGCTCACGGCAGGCGCCCGCTCCGTGCCGTGACCGCCCACAGCGCGTCGAGAGCGTCGTCCAGGTCGTGCTCGGGCCGCCAGCCCAGGGCGCGCTCGGCGGCAGTGATGTCGGAGCACTGCCACGACACCCGGGCAGAGCGGGCCGAGCCGCCCGTGGACTCCTGAAGCCTCCCCCGGAATCCGGCTCGGCGGGCCAGGCCGTGCACCAGCTCCCGTACGGCGACGGCCGTTCCGCCACTGATGTTGAGTACGGACGGCAGGTGTCCCGGGGCCGTCACCGTGAGGGCGACCGCGCGGGCGAGGTCGCGTACGTCGACGAAGTCACGGTACGCGGACAGGTCCCCCAGTTGCAGCACCGCGTCGGGCTCCGGACCGGCCGAACGGAGCAGGGAGGCCATCCGGCCGGGCAGGTTCGCGGCGGGGGCGCCGGGACCGACCGGGTTGCCGACCCGGAGCACCACGGCGTCCAGGGCGGCGGAGGTCACCGCGACCGTGCCCGCGAGCTTGGTCGCGCCGTAGGGCGTGACCGGACAGGCCGGTGCCGCCTCGGCGACCGGTACGTCCGGGGTGCCGGGCCCGTACTCGGCAGCAGAGCCGAGGTGCACCAGGCGTGCGGTGGGCGCTGCCTCGCGCAGCGCGGCGCACAGCACGGCGGGGCCTCTGGCGTTGACCTCGGCCAGGGTCACGGGGTTGCCACCGGTGGCACCCGCGCAGTTGACCACGACGTCGGGCGCAGCCGCCGTGAGGGTCTTCGTGAGTGCCTCCGGCCGGTCAGTGGCCAGGTCGACGCGGAACCCCGCGGCGAGGGAGCGGCCGGCGGCGAGGATCTGCGCGCCCGGCAGGGCGCGCAGATCCTCGGTCACATGGCGGCCCAGGTATCCGGTGCCGCCCAGGACAAGAATGCGCATGCGGTACTCAGGCTCCCTTGAGCAGCAGGGACTTGCGGGTGGTGAACTCGGCGTTGGCCCGGTCGTAGTCGTCGGGTCGACCGATGTCCAGCCAGTAGCCCTCGAATTCGTAGGCGTGCGGCGGGGTGTGGGAACGCAGCAGGTCGAGGACGAGTTCGTCGAAGCCCAGCGGCAGCCCCGGTGTGTAGGCGTCCAGGGCCTCGCGGCTGAGGCCGTAGACCCCCATGGAGACCCGGTAGTCCATACTCGGCTTCTCGGTGAACGCGACGACCTTGCTGGCGTCGGTGGTGAGAACTCCGAAGTCGATGTGCACCTTGCGGGCGTACGTGGCGATGGTCAGCGGCGCCCCCGAGTCCTGGTGCCGGCACAGGACGTCGGCGTAGTCGAGGTCGGTGAGGACGTCGCCGTTCATGACGAGGAACGACTCCGGTAGCCGGTCGCGCAGGTTGAGCAGTGGCCCCATGGTGCCGAGCGGGCTCTCCTCGGTGGCGTAGTCGACGTTCATGCCCCATTGCGAGCCGTCGCCGACGTAGGCGCGGATGATCCCGCCGAGGTGGCCGATCGCAATGGTGCAGCCGGTGAAGCCGGCCGCCGACAGCTGGCGCAGCACGATCTCCAGGATGGCGTGCTGATCACCGATGGGGACCAGCGGCTTGGGCAGTGCGGTGGTGTAGGGCCGCAGCCGGACGCCCTTGCCTCCCGCCAGAATCACTGCGTGCATGAGGCTCCTCCTTCGTTCAGTGGGGGACGTGCCCGAGGGTCAGATGTTGTAGATGCCGGTCTTGTAACGGGCCAGGTTGGCCGGATCGCGGAAGAACTCCACGGTGTGCGCGAGGCCCTGCTCCAGGGTGTGTGCGGGTTGCCAGCCGGTGGCCTCGGCCAGCCGGCCGGCGTCGGCTACGAGCCGCATCACCTCGGAGTTGGCCGGCCGGATGCGCTCGGCGTCCTCACGTACGTCCAGGGCCGAGTCCATGACCTTGCCGATCAGCGCGACGAGGTCCCCTACCGAGATCTCGCCGCCGGTACCGGCGTTGAAGGTGTGGCCGACGACGTGACTGGCGGGAGCGGTGCCGACCGCGAGGAACGCCTGCGCGGTGTCCTTGACGAAGGTGAAGTCGCGGGTGGGACGGAGGTCGCCGAGGGTGATGGTGCGCTCGCCCGCCGCGACCTGCCCGATGACGGTGGGAATGACGGCGCGCATCGACTGGCGCGGCCCGAAGGTGTTGAACGGCCTGATGGTGGCGACAGGCGTACCGAAACTCGCGTGGTAGCTGTCCGCCAGCCGGTCCCCACCGGCCTTCGAAGCAGCGTATGGGGACTGGGTGTTGATGGGATGGTCCTCGGTGATGGGCACGGTCTGCGCGGTGCCGTAGGTCTCGCTGGTCGAGGTGTGTACGAGCCGCGGCGTGCCGAGGGCGCGCACCGCCTCCAGCACATTGAGGGTGCCGGTGACGTTGGTCTCCACGTAGCTGTGCGGAGCTTGGTAGGAGTACGGGATCGCGATCAGCGCGGCCAGATGGTAGGCGACGTCGGCACCTTCGAGCAGGCCACGGACGGATCCTGGATCGCGGACGTCTCCCAGGACGATCTCCACGTGGTCGAGGACGTCCGGGGAGAGGGTCTCCAGCCAGCCGTAGGAGGAGAAGGAGTTGTACTGGGCCATGGCTTTGACCCGGTGTCCGGAGGCGACCAGGGCCTCGGTGAGGTGGGATCCGATGAAACCCTCGGCTCCGGTGACTGCGGCAAGCGGTTCGGAGGTCAACAGACAGTTCCTTCCAGTGTGTTGGATGAGAGCAGAAACGGCATCAGGCGTGCCGGGCGGGGCGGCCGAGAAACCGCAGCACGCACGCCACGAGGCACAGGGCGGCAGTGCCGCAGCACAGTGGCAGCACGACGGAGCCCGGTGGCAGGTGGAGCAGCGTGACCGCGGCGGCCACGCCCGCGGCGGCCAGACAGATCACGACAGGTGGCCAGGCGGTTCCGAAGGCCTGGAGGAGCAGCGCCGTCCACAGGGTGGCCGCGAGCAGGAGCAGCGCGGCCGGCGCGGCGCCGGTGACGTATGCGGCGGGCAGCAGGGTCAGTAGGTAGGCCAGCAGGCACAGACCTAGCACGGCCGCCGAGCGCAGGAGGAACCCAGCGGGGGTGGCGCTTGCGCGCAGGGCGGCCACGGACAGGCCCCGATATCGGTACAGGAGCCATTCGGCAGGTCCCATACTGACCGTCAGCACGATCACCGCATGGGGCTCCCGCCGCCCTTCCAGTAGCACCAGAACGCCCGCGGCCAGTCCGAACAGCCCGTACGGCAGGGACCGCAGCAGCGGGGGCCGGCTTCCGTCGGGTGCGGCCGGTGCAGCGAGACGGGCCCGCAGGGCGAGGCCGGTCACGATGAGTACAGCCAGCAAGGCAAGCAGCGGCGGTCCGGCCCTCAGCAGGGTGCCGGGCTCCCACCAGGGCAGGACGGCGGCGCCCGCGATCAGCGGGGTGAGCGCGGCGAGCAGCAGCCGTTCTCGGCCCAGTACGAGCAGGGCGCCCGCCGCCGCCAGGTACACCGACTGCGCTGCGGCCGTCAGACTGACCAGGACACCGCCGGCCAGCGGGACGGCGGTGGCGGTGGCGAGTGCCGCACCCAGGGGCGCACCGGTGAGGAGAGTACGGGCGGCCTCCCGGTGCCCGGTCGCCAGCTGCAGGTGGGCGCGGTGACCAAGCGCCTGGCCCCATGACCAGGAGACGAGCCCGGCCAGGATCAGCGCGTCGGCGTGCCGCCCTGGGTGCCACAGGGGTGCGGTGAGCAGGTACGCCAGCCCCGGAAGCGCGAACAGCACCCCGCGCAGCAGGCAGCGGACGTGGTCCGGGCGCCAGGGGTCGGCTCCACCCACGGGCTCCGGGAAGGTCCGGGGCACCTGCTCGTAGAGCGCGGTGGCCAGGGAGAAGAGGTTCGGATGGCCGTACCGTTCCCGTATCTGCTCTGCGGTCATGCCCTCGGCCTCCAGCAGGGCGGCCACCTCGTACGGGTGGACGGCCGGGCCGACGCGGTCGGCGAGTTCGGCCGCGAGCGCGCTCACCTGGGCCTCGTTGTCACCGCGTCCGGGCAGCCGCAGGGTCGTCGTGTCATCATCGCGAGCGGGTGTTCCGGCGAGCCGCAGGGTGAGCGTGTCGTGTTCGGTGCCGCCCGGTTCCAGCGCCATGGGTCCACTCATCCGGCCAGACTCCCCGCGACGATCCTGAGGTCCTGACCCGGCTCGACGGTTGCGGGCAACGCCCAAGCGGGCATGGCCAGTTCCAGGTACACGGAGCGGAAGGTTTCGATGGTCTGACACAGCGTGAACCGGTCGATCACACGCAGCCGGGCCGCCTCCCCCATGGCCCTGCGCCGCTCGACGTCGCCGAGCAGTTCCAGGGCCGCAGCGGCCATCCGGGCCGGGTCGCGGGGCGGCACCACGAGACCGGCGTCGCCGACGGCCTCGCGCACGCCGCCCACATCGGTGGAGACGGTCGCCCGACCGCAGGACATGGCCTCGATGAGGGTGAACGGGAAGCCCTCGCTGATGCTGGAGAGCATCACCACGTTCCCGGCCGCGTAGGCGTCCTTGATGTCGTCGACGCGTCCCTCGAAGGTGACGGCGTCCGCGTGCCCCAGCTCGGCGGCCAGTGCCTCGCAGCGCTCCCGGTAGACCTCACCCCCTCGGGGTGTACCGCCGAACAACCGCAGCCGGGCGGCGGGCAACTCGGCCCGAACCAGGCAGAAGGCGCGGATCAGCGTTTCCAAGTCCTTGATGGGGTCGACCCGCCCCGCCCAGCTGAGCGTGGGCTCGTCCGGTTCGGGGCCGGCGGGCGGGAAGGCGGCGGGGTCCACCCCGTTGTAGACGGTGCGGATGGCCCGCGGATCGGCACCGCCCTGTTCCTCCCAGAGTCGGTTGTAGCGGTTGCCCGGGGTGATCAGGGCGGCCCGGCGGTAGCTCTCCTCGGCAAGCAGCCGGAAGAAGCCGAGCACAAGGGCCTTGACCGGCCAGCGGTAGGGGGCGGTGCGGTAACCGAGGTAGCGCTCGCGCAGGTAGACACCGTGCTCCGTGAGCAGCAGCGGGACCTCGTAGCGTTCCACACCTGCGAGGCCGGGCAGCACGGCGACGCCGCCGCTGACGGCGTGTGCCACGCCGTACCGGGGTGGCGGTGCGGCCAACGGGCGTAGGGCGTGTTCGAGCAGGGCGGTGGCGGTGACCGCGTCGTGCAGGGTGGGCCGGGCCTCGCGGACCGCGAGACCGGGACGGTTCCACACCGCCGCCAGGATGGCGATGGCACGGTCACCGCGCAGGAACGCGCTCAGCGTGCCCTCCACGGCCGCCCGGGCCATGGTGTAGAGCGCGGGTGCGAAGTGCTCCTCGGCGTGCGGGTCGAGCAGCGAGGTCAGGAACCGTTCGTAGGCGGCGGAGAGCCGGTTGCGGGCGCGGCCCCGGGGGAGGCGTCCGGCAGGCGGGGCGCCCCACATGGGGACGCAGAGCACGTCGTGGACATGGGAGGGCAGCTCCCATACGACGGGTTCGCGCCCGGTGCCGGTGACGGCGATGACGTCGAAGTCGAGGTCGGGCATGCCCTGGACGAGTTGGTCGCACCAGACGCTGACACCTCCGTGGCTGTGCGGGTAGGTGCCTTCGGTGAGCAGGGTGACGTGCGCCGCGCCCGGGCGGCGCACAGGGTGAACGTGCATCGATTGTGCTCCACGGCCGAGATGTGGGGTGGTCGTGCGGGCTCCGGCCGCCGATGGGCGGCCGGGAGCTCTGGTCGGTGCGCCGTTCAGTTGTCCGGGGAGTACGGGACCTGCCTGGTCACGCCCGTCGGGACCTTGGTGCGCGGTGCCGGGTGGGTGGCCCTCGTCGTGCTGCCCGCGGTGGAGGCGGGGACGGAGGTGGGCGCCGGCAGGGTGAAGACGAGCGGGCTACCGGAGGAGGGGGTCCAACCGGACACCTCGCCTGCGTAGGCGCCGCCGAAGGCGCCGCCCCCCAGGGTGGTGCCGGTCGGCAGGGTTGCGGTGACGGCGGTCGCATCAGGCGCCTGGACGGTCACCGTGTTGCCGATGCGGTACCCGGTGATCTGCCCGGCGTTCAGCGCGTTCTTCCAGGCTGCGCGACGCTGCAGTTCGATACCGATGTCCTTCATCCGCAGGTTCACCACCGGGGTGTTGTCCGCGAAGAGGGCGTCGTAGCCGTCGAGGACGCCATCGAGGACCGGGTAGGCGATGCGGTCCTCGGTGAGGTTGGACTGGTGGATGAAGTGCGGTTTGGGGTCGTTGGACAGCACATGGCCGAGGTCGATGCGGGTCTCCAGCGGCACGATGTAGTCGGTGTAGCCGGTACTCGTGTCCAGCGGGGTCGACATACAGGTGGTGGTGTCCGGGTGGTCCTCGCAGATGCCACTGCCGCCCTGGGCACGGCTGGTGTAGAGCCAGTTGTACTCGTCGACTTCCTCGACGGTCCGGCCCGCGTTGTAGAAGACGTTCATCGGGTAACGGGCGACCGTGGTGGCGGTGCCGACCTGGCGCTGCTCGGGGTCGCGCGAGTTGTCCGAGGCGAGCCACTTGATGTTTTCTGCGGCGAGGGCGGGCGCCAGGTTGGGGTTGTCCTCGGGCTGCTGCGGGAGGATCCGTAGGCCAGAGTGCTCACCGGTGACCAACTCGCTGCTTTCCAGGGGGAGTCCGACGTTCTCGCCCCAGACGCGGTTGGTAGCGATCTCGTAGTTGATCGTGTTCTCGTCCACCCACTTGGTGCTGCCGTCGGCATTCGTCTGGCACGTCCACGGCACCACGCTGGTGTTCTGCTCGCAGCCGAGGAAGGCGTGCGTGAAGGTGTGGTTGATCCAACGGAACTGGTCGCGGTCGGCGATGAGTTTGTCGGCGAGATGGTCGACGCCGTTGTTGTCCTCACGCTGGTCCACGCTGCCGGAGCCGTTGTAGACCAGGTCGAAGGTGAAGCGGTGGCTGTTCTGCCAGGCGGTGGCGTAGTCGACGTCCGCAGCCGTCATGCGGATCGGGCTCGGCGTGCCCGCGTCGTTGGTGCAGTCGACATCGCCGGGAGTGCAGTTGAGCTCGGTGTCCCACCGGTCGTCGGCGGCGAGCACGTCGTCGACGTGCACGGCGAAGTAGTTGTGGGAAGCGCCGAGGTGCACACCGTCGGTCATCCACTCCACGATGCCGCGGGCCAGCAGTCGAAACTGCTCCTGGTATTGGTTGTAGACGAAGGTGACGACGAGTTCGCGGCGCCCGTCGTGCCGGTATTCGCCGACCAGGGAGCCCTCCTCGGACGTACCCGGGATGGGTGCCTGCACATACGGGGTGAAGTCGGCTCCTGCGACCGGCGCCGAGAGGTAGCCGTAACTCTCGTCCACCGAGCTGGAGTTGTTTTCGAACGGCACCGGGCCGGCCAGATAGCCGAAGGGGCCGGCCAGTCCGGCGGCCGTCACCTGGGCCTTCGCCCCGTCGAGGCTGCCCGAGTAGCCGCTGGAGGCCGCGTACTGCAGGCCGACCTCAGGGCGGGCGTAGGTGTAGGCGTCGACCTGCGGGATCGCGTACGTCTGCTCGTAGTCGTCGAGGGCGGCCATCTCGCTGCTCCCGGCCGCGAACGGGTTGTCGTCGGGCAGGACGACGGCCTGAAACCTGGCCCGGGGCCGGCCGTCGACGGTGTCCGCGAGGAAGGCGGCGTCGATGGTGGGCCGGCCGGGGGCCGTGAGGTCAACCTTGGTGTACGGCGTGCCCGCGGTGTCGAGTTCCGCGGCTATGGCGTCGGTCGCCGGACCACCATCGCTCACCACCAGGACTCTGAGGTCGATGCGTGGTGTGGTGCTGTCGGCGTGCGCCGGACCGGCCTGGAGGCCGAACGCGGCAATGAGCGCACCCACCGTAAGCACGGTGGTGCGAAAAGTCCGCTTCATGCGGTGCAGTCCCCTCCCCGGGCAGGAGTGAGCACGGCTCGCATGGACCGGACGCACCCCCTTGCGCAACGCGGGCATCCCCCTCAGAAGCCGGTCGTCACGCATCCGTCGCGTCACATGGTGATGGCTCTGTGTAGCTTTTGTGGCCGGATTACGGAATCTGATGGAAAGTGCAGGTTTCCATCAGAGTTCTGAACCAACCCGACAGGCCGTTGGTCCGTTGATGCGGCGAGAGGCGTCCCGAGATAGAAGGCGGCCCCGTTCACTGGTCGGGCCGCCGCACAGTGCACCGCGCCAAAGGTCAACGGCTGAACCTGATACTGCGTCTGGTGGCCGGCGGGAACCGTGCCGAGTTCGTCGACGCCTGCGGGCCCACCATCGGCCACGACATGTGCGGAGCGCACCCGCGGGCCGCTGGATGGAACCCCTGCGGCCGGCCTCGCCCGCTGCTCCGGCCCATCTCGACGCAGGGGAGAACAGACCATGGCGCGGGCCGTGCTGCACCGGCTGGAGCGGGGCGCGGACGGCGTTGGGTCCAGGGGGCCCTGGTGACGTGCGGCGGCCTCCACGACCGTGTCGGAGGCCGCCGCACGGTCGGGTCAGCCGCCGAGCGCCCCCAGCACCACCGCCTGGGCCTCCTCCTGCACCTGGGCGAGGTGGTCGGTGCCGAGGAAGGACTCGGCGTACACCTTGTAGACCTCCTCGGTCCCCGAAGGCCGGGCCGCGAACCAGGCGTTGTCAGTCGTGACCTTGATGCCGCCGATGGCGGCACCGTTGCCCGGTGCCTCCGTCAGCACGGCCGTGACCGGTTCCCCGGCCAGCGTGTCGGCGGTGACCTGCGCCGGGGACAACTTGGCCAGCAGTGCCTTCTGTTCGCGGGTCGCGGGCGCGTCGACACGGGCGTAGGCGGGCTCGCCGAAGCGCGCGGTCAGTACGGCGTACTGCTCCGACGGCGTCCGATCCGTGACCGCGGTGATCTCCGAAGCGAGCAGGGCCGAAATGATGCCGTCCTTGTCGGTGGTCCACACCGAACCGTCCTGGCGCAGGAAGGACGCGCCGGTCGACTCCTCGCCGGCGAAACCGACGGTGCCGTCGGCCAGTCCGTCCACGAACCACTTGAACCCGACCGGCACCTCGACGAGCCGGCGGCCGAGGCTGGCGGCGACCCGGTCGATCATCGTGGAGGAGACCAGGGTCTTGCCGACGCCCACGTCGGCCGGCCACTGCTCGCGGTGCCGGAAGAGGTACGAGACAGCGACCGCAAGGTAGTGGTTGGGGTTCATCAAGCCGGTGTCCGGTGTGACGATCCCGTGCCGGTCGGCGTCGGCGTCGTTGCCGGTGGCGATCTGGAAACGGTCGCGTTGCTCGATGAGGGAGGCCATCGCGTACGGCGAAGAGCAGTCCATACGGATCTGGCCGTCCCAATCAAGGGTCATGAACCGCCAGGTGGGATCGGTGTCCGGATGGACCACCGTGAGATCCAGGCGGTGCTGTTCGGCGATCCGGCCCCAGTAGGCGACGGACGCTCCGCCGAGCGGGTCGGCACCGATGCGCACCCCGGCCGCCCGGACGGCATCCAGGTCCAGCACGCTCGGCAGGTCGTCGACGTAGGTGCCGAGGAAGTCGTACCGCCGGGTCGTGTCAACCGCGAGGGCCCGGGTGTACGGCAGCCGACGTACGTCCTTCAGGCCGCTTGCGATGATCTGGTTGGCGCGGTCCTGGATCCAAGAGGTCGCCGCGGAAGGGGCCGGACCCCCGCTGGGCGGGTTGTACTTGAAGCCGCCGTCCGCGGGCGGGTTGTGCGAGGGAGTGACCACCACACCGTCCCCCAGGCCGGAGGTACGGCCCCGGTTGTGGGTGAGGATCGCGTGGGACACCGCAGGGGTGGGGGTGTAGCCGTCCGCGCCGTCGATGAGCACGGTCACACCGTTGGCGGCGAACACCTCCAGCGCGGTGATCCTCGCCGGCTCCGACAAGGCATGGGTGTCGGCTCCCAGGAACAGCGGACCGTCCGTGCCACGCGCCGCGCGGTATTCACAGATCGCCTGGCTGGTGGCTGCGATGTGGTCCTCGTTGAAGGCGTTCGCCAGGGACGAACCCCGGTGCCCCGAGGTGCCGAACGCCACCCGCTGTGCCGGGTCGGCCGGGTCGGGGTGCAGCGCGTAGTACGCCGTGACCAGCCGGGCCACGTCGACAAGGTCCTGCGGACCGGCCGGCCGGCCCGCTCGCTCGTGCGGCATGAGTCCGTTCCTCCGCATCGGTGGGATCGTTCGCTCACCGCTCATCTTTACCTCGTCAGGAGCGCGGCGTGCGAGTGCGCCCCTCCGGCCGGAACACACGGGACCGACCGCCTGATGAGCCGTTCCTGCGGTGATCACCGCAGCACCGCGTACGCTTGTGTCGCCTGATGACAGGTGGGCCTGCGGCCATGCCCGGATCCATCACCAAAGCGGCCCAGTTCCTCTCCCGTTCCGCTCAGTGCACCGGGACCGCGGCCCCGGTCGCGGCCCCGCGGTTCGGCGGGCGGTGCCCGTGCCTGGTGGACTACCGCAGCCCTACTGGCGCCCGCGAGGTCAGCCGATGTGGTAACTGTCCCCGTACACCTGCCAGTCGAGTGGGGTGTCCAGGTCGAAGTTGCCCCTGCGCAAGAAGACCCGCTGCGCGGTGTCGACGCGGCTGGTGTCGCTGTGCGCCTCCTCCTGTTCCATGGCCCACACGCGGGCGTCGAGGAAAGCGTCGAGGTACGTCGTCTCGTCGCCACCCCGGGCCGGCGGCTCGGCACGGCGCAGGGCCCTCTTGCGGATGTTGCGGAAGCCGGTCGGCTCGTCTCCGTCGCCATGCATGACCAGGGCGTCGTAGTAGACGAACTGGCCGAGCGCACGCAGACCGTCGTCCTTGCCCCGGGCGATGGCGGGGTTGAAGTAGACCCGGTCGCGTTCGACGTTCTGGGCCTGCTGGAACGCTGGGTCCCGGGCGGCTTGGCGCCAGTCTCGCGGGAAGTCCGGATCGAGGCCCCGATGGGAGTCGGTGCCTTCGACCCGGTGCAGAGCGGGCAGATAGCGGGCGAGGACGTTGCCGGGCCTGAGATCGGTGTAGAGCCGGACGACGTCGAGCATGTCGCCGGTGCCGGAGCAGAACCCGATGAGACCGCCGGTGTAGCCACGGCCGTCGTCGATGTCCTCGATGTACTTGTACTGGGCCTTCCAGTCGAGCGAGGAGTTCTCCGCGCTCGACACCAGCTTCATCGCCGTCTCCTTCTTCGCTGGGTCGTCCAGGCCCGGTGCAGCCGCCGGCACCGTTCCGTCCCGCCGGATCGCCAGCAGGGAGCCGGAAGCGATGACGCCCAGCGCGACGACGGTCCGCCGGGAGACCCGTGCGCGGGCACGTGTTTCAGGGACTGGGTGCACGAGGGACTCCAACGAAAGGAAGGCGAGGCTGAAGATAGTAAAGTTTCCTATCGAAAGTCACCCCACATAGCGTGAGTCTGCACGATCACACAACCGCCCGTCATCCCCTCCACCACACAGCACACCGGCGCTCCGGGCAGCGAAGCCGATTGAGAAACGGGGCCGCTCAATCCCATCCGGGCCGACGGTTGGACTTCCACCGCACCGGGGCGCGAGGGTGGTCGGGCCCGCACACACGGGTACCCCTACAGCACCACCCGGAGAAGACCCGATGACGTACGCCGCGGACCCCGCTCGCTACGCCGGCACCATGCGCTACCGGCGCACCGGCCGCTCGGGACTGGACCTGCCGGTCCTGTCCCTGGGCTACTGGCACAACTTCGGCGACGACCGCCCCTTCGAGACCCAGCGCGAGATCGCCCTGCGCGCCTTCGACCTCGGGATCACCCACCACGACCTGGCCAACAACTACGGCCCGCCCTACGGCGCGGCCGAGCTCAACTTCGGCCGGCTCCTCAAGCAGGACCTGGCTCCCTACCGGGATGAGCTGGTCGTCTCGACCAAGGCTGGCTGGGACATGTGGCCCGGGCCCTACGGGCAGGGCGGCGGCTCCCGCAAGTACGTACTGGCCTCGCTCGACCAGTCGCTCCGCCGCACGGGCCTGGACTACGTGGACATCTTCTACTCCCACCGGCTGGACGCGAGCACACCGCTGGAGGAGACGATGGGCGCGCTCGACACGGCCGTCCGCCAGGGGAAGGCCCTGTACGTCGGCATCTCCTCGTACGACACCGAGCGCACCCGGCAAGCGGCGGCGATCCTGCGGGAGCTGGGCACTCCCCTGCTGATCCACCAGCCGTCGTACAGCATGCTCAACCGCTGGATCGAGACCGACGGCCTACTGGACGCGGCCCAGCACGAGGGCTTCGGGGTGATCGGTTTCACGGCGCTCGCCCAGGGACTGCTGACCGGCCGCTACCTGGACGGCGTACCGCAGGACTCACGGGCCGCACAGGGGAAGTCCTTCGATCCGTCCTGGCTCACCGACGACATGCGGCACCGGCTGCGCGCCCTGAACGACATCGCAGCCCGGCGCGGACAGTCCCTCGCCCAGCTGGCGCTGGCCTGGGCACTGCGCGACGAGCGGGTGACCTCGCTCGTCATCGGCGCCTCGCGCGTCGAGCAGCTGGAGCAGAACGTAGCGGCACTGGCGAACCCGGACTTCAGCGGCGAGGAACTGGCCGAGATCGACAAGTACGCCACCGAGGGCGGCGTAGACCTGTGGCGCCAGGCCCGGCTCGGCACGCTGGGATAGACCGTGGCACTCAGTGACATTCGCCACTGACACACAAGAAAAGTCGGACATAATGGAGGGGCATCGGACAGCGTTGTCCTCCCCGCCCGCGCTTCCCCGCGTCACCCCACGACCGCAAGGAGCCGCTCACCGTATGGCGTACGGAGCCCACCGCAGCCCCTTCCTCCCTCCTCACCCCGATCTGACCCTGGCCCGTGACTGCGAACAGTGCCTCGGCTGGGGAACCGTCGTCACCCGCGACGGGGACCACGAGCTGTGCCGCATGTGCCAGCCCTCCCCCGACGACGAGAACACCGCCGGCTCCACCTCCTGACGCCGGCCCCCGCCCACCGGGACCGGCGCCGTCTGGTCGTCTGACCGTCTGACCGTTCGGCGCCACCCGGTCGGGACAGCAGCGGAGGGTGACCTCACTGGGTTCCGGTCGGCCAGGAATTCTCGTCGGTGTTGTCGGTGCCCAGGTACGACCTGGGCGAAGGGGCGTCCCCCTCGGTGAGGTACTCCAGGACCTCGGCCAGTTCCTGGCACGCCTTCTCCACCGAGTTCCGGGTGTTGCGCTGCTCGGTGATCAGGGCGGACAACAACAGCGCGGTCAGGGCCATCGTGCCGTTGAACGCCTGGAGCTTCACCATGACCTCGATCCGGCTCAGGCCTGCGAACGCCCCGGCACCGTCAGTCGCGGCCACGGTCGCCACCACCGAGGTCAACAGCGCACAGAGCGCACTGCCCACAAGCTGGAAGCGCAGCGCGGCCCAGACGATGAGCGGGTAGACGGGGAAGAGCAGGCTGATCGAGCTGTAGACGGCCAACGGAACGGTGCAGCAGGCCACCACGGCCAGCGCGGTCGCCTCCTTCCAGCGGGCCAGCGGCGGAGGCCAGCGTGCCCTGTGAAGCAACAGCAGCAGTGGGGTGACGATCAGTACACCCATCGCGTCCCCCACCCACCAGGCCAGCCAGACGGGCCAGAAACTCTGTGCGGCCAGATCACCCGTGACGACCTGGAGGCCGACACCGATGGTGGAGCTGATCAGCATGGCGGTGAGCGCGCCCAGGAACACCAGGGAAACGCCGTCCCGCAACCGACCGAGGTCCATGTGGAAGCGGGCCCGGCGCAGCAGAAGAGCCGCGCACACCGGTGCGAGGGTGTTTCCGGCGAGGACGCCGAGTACGTAGATGTCAGGGGTGGTGAGGGACAGGATGACGAAGAAGGCGCCCAGTGTGATGCCGGGCCAGCAGCCGAGACCGAAGATCAGCAGTGCGGCGACGGCCACACCGGTCGGCGGCCAGATGGGGGTGACGACGGTACCCTCCACGGTCAGCTCGCGCAGCAGACCCAGCCGACCCGCCGCGTAATAGCAGGCGGCGACGGCCAGCACCTGGACGAGGTAGCCACCCGTCCGGCGCAGATTCTCTTTACCCACCACAGCAGCCATCTCACACCGACGGCCCCGGGTCGGCGAGGCGAGAGCCGGTACCGTCCGGCCCTATGGCTGAATGCCGGGCCGTCGAGGGCCGCGAACACATACCGCGGGCACCGGCTGGCTATGACCGCGCACTAGGCCCGTCGAGGCCGACCACGAGGACCGCGGCATCGTCCTCGTGTCCCACGCTCTCAGCGCCCTTGATCACGGCGGAAGCCAGTGCATGAGCCTCAAGACCGGCTACGGCGGCGATGCCGGCGAGACGCACCACTTGGTCCAGCCCGTCCTCGATGTTCAGCGACGGCCCCTCAACCACGCCGTCGGTGAGCAGGACGAACACTCCTCCTGTGGTCAGCCGGTGCCGGGTCACCGGGTACTCCATGCCGTGATCGATGCCGAGCGGCGGTCCGCCCTCGTCGTCGACGACCCCGGACTTGCCGTCCGCCGTGGCCCACACGAAAGGGATGTGGCCGGCTCGCGCACTCTCCAGCAGACCGGTGGCCGGGTCGAGCCGCATGAACGTGCAGGTGGCGAAGAGGTCACTGCCCAGGGAGAACAGCAGGTCATTGGTGCGGGAGAGGAGTTCGCCGGGCTCGCCCGTGACAGAGGCGAGAGCCCGCAGTCCGGCCCGGACCTGGCCCATGAAGGCGGCCGCCTCGATGTTGTGTCCCTGCACGTCACCGATGGACAACCCGATTCTGCCGTCGGGCATGGTGAAGGCGTCGTACCAGTCGCCGCCGACGTTGAGACCGAAGTTGGCGGGGGCGTAGCGCACGGCCAGGTGTAGCCCGGGAGCGACGGGCAGGTCCCGGGGCAGCATGCCGCGCTGCAGGGCGATGGCCAGCTCGACCTGGCTGCGTTGCAGCTCCGCGCGCCGGCGCGCCTGGGCGGTGAGCGAGCCGAGCCTGGCCAGCAGCTCGTCGCCTTCGTCCGTGGTGCGCTTGCGGGACATCGATCACTTCCGGCGGGGCGGTGGCCGTCGAAGAGGACACAGCCTGGATTCTCGGCAAACGTCTAGATTTTACCCATATAGGATATTTTTGCCTCGTGGTGACCGGAAGCCCGACCAGGAGCCGGCACCGGACAAGCTCTGCGTCCAGTGAGACCGGGCGCCTGCCGTTCGGCGCCGCCCGCGCGCGCCCTGCGGTCGGCGGGCCCGACAAGCCGGACAAGCGCCTCTGTGGTTCCCTTGGGCCCCTCCACCACCGAGCCGCCCACGACGGCTCCGAAGCCGTGGCAGCGGACCCGACCAGGAGGCGCGGCTCCAAGGACAAGGACCCCGAGCCACCCATCACCAATGACAGGGCCAGGCGACGGAGGAGGTGGGACAGGGCGGGCGGCTCGGGTCGGGAAACAGAGAAGCTGCTCACGCCCCGGCCCTCGGCGCGTTCGTGCGGACGTGCAAGCCACGACCCGGCTTCCTCACGCACTTCCACCCTGGTTCAGGAACCGCACCCGGAATTGGGGCAAATCCTTACCCGGGCCACCCCCGGAGCAGACCCGCCAGATGATCGTCGTAGGGTGTGGTTAGCATATGAGCGCTGCCTAGCTCGAAAGATAGATCTGTGACTGTCAACGACGACTCGTTCACCAACTGGATGATCCGCGAAGAAATCGCGGAGTCGATGATCCCGCTCATCGGGAAGCTGCACCGCGAACGGGACGTGACCGTCCTGCTGCACAGCCGCTCCCTGGTGAACAAGTCGGTGGTCAGCATCCTGAAGACGCACCGCTTCGCCCGGCAGATCGCCGGTGCCGAGCTGTCGGTCACCGAGACCATGCCGTTCCTCCAGGCTCTGACCACCCTCGATCTCGGCCCCTCCCAGATCGATCTCGGCATGCTGGTCAACCGGTACCAGGCCGACGAACGCGGGCTGAGCGTCGAGGAGTTCACCGCGGAGGCCGTCGCCGGCGCCACGGGCGCCAACAAGATCGAGCGTCGTGAAGCGCGTGACGTCGTCCTGTACGGCTTCGGCCGCATCGGCCGGCTCGTCGCCCGGCTACTGATCGAGAAGGCCGGCTCCGGCAACGGCCTGCGTCTGCGCGCCATCGTCGTCCGCGGCGGCGGGCGGGCTGCCGAGGATCTCGTCAAGCGCGCTTCGCTGCTGCGCCGCGACTCCATCCACGGCCAGTTCCAGGGCACGATCACCGTCGACGAGGCCAGCAGCACCATCGTGGCCAACGGCAACGCGATCAAGGTGATCTACGCCGACGATCCGGCCGCGGTGGACTACACCGAGTACGGCATCCGGGACGCCATCCTCATCGACAACACCGGCAAGTGGCGCGACCGCGAGGGCCTGTCCAAGCACCTGCGTCCCGGCATCGAGAAGGTCGTTCTGACCGCTCCGGGCAAGGGCGACGTCCCGAACATCGTGCACGGCGTGAACCACGACACCGTCAAGCCGGACGAACAGATCCTGTCCTGTGCCTCGTGCACCACCAATGCGATCGTCCCGCCGCTGAAGGCGATGGAGGACGAGTACGGGGTGCTGCGCGGCCACGTGGAGACCGTCCACTCCTTCACCAACGACCAGAACCTGCTGGACAACTACCACAAGTCAGAGCGGCGTGGCCGGTCCGCACCGCTCAACATGGTGATCACGGAGACGGGTGCCGCCTCCGCCGTCGCCAAGGCGCTGCCCGACCTCAAGGCGAAGATCAGCGGCAGCTCGATCCGCGTTCCCGTGCCGGACGTGTCGATCGCGATCCTCAACCTGCAGCTGGCCCGCGAGACCACTCGCGAGGAGGTGCACGACTACCTGCGCGAGGTCTCGCTGACTTCGCCGCTCAAGCGTCAGATCGACTTCATCACGGCTCCCGACGCGGTCTCCAGCGACTTTATCGGCTCACGCCACGCCTCGATCGTGGACGCCGGCGCCCTCAAGGTGGACGGCGACAACGCCATCCTCTACCTCTGGTACGACAACGAGTTCGGCTACTCCTGCCAGGTCGTCCGGGTCGTTCAGCACGTGTCGGGCGTGGAGTACCCGACGTTCCCGGCGACGGCGGTCTGACGCCTCTCGCCGACGCGGGTACGGCCGCCGACCGGGTTCCGGTCGGCGGCCGTTGTGCTGGGGCGCGTGCGGTCAGGCCGAGGCCGGCTTTGCGCAGGCGCCCGCGGCGCACGCCGCGAGCCAACGGTCGAAGTCGGCGTCGTAGCGGGTGCCGATGCCGTCGTGGTAGACGGCGTATCCGCCGGCGTAGTCACCGGCACGGAAGCGGGCGAGCATGCGCTGGACGTCGTCGGGGTGCTTCTCGGTCATGTAGCGCACGGCGAGGTAGCCCCACGGGTAGGTGCGGATCACGTCGCTGTTGTCGTACGTGTTCTCGAACAGGGTGCTCAGCTTGTACGTGTGCTGGGCTGCCTCCCGCACCGCCTGGTCGTCGGCCAGGCCGCGGTAGCTGTAGGAGACGTACTCGGCCACGCCCTCGATCCACCACACATCCGGCACGGAGATCTGCTGGGCGAAGGTGCCCTTCATGTCGTCACGGCCGTCCAGAAAATGCGTGTACTCGTGGTTGAGGTTCCAGATCCGGGCCACGAAACCGTCGTCGTAGTCCTTCTGGTACATGATCGACGTGACCCGGTTGGCCGGGTCCGACGGATCGCCGTCGAGCGTCATGCCGCCGTTGTCGGTGCTGATTCCGTAGATGGCACCGGCGTACGTCTGGTAGTCGGAGCGGCTGGCGAAGACCACGAGCTGGATGGTCGAGACATGTTGGCCGGGTATCGGGCCGCCGGCCTCCACCAGGCCGCGGAAGTAAGCGTCCTGGCCCAGCACGCTCGCGCAGGCTGCGTCGAGGTCGGCGGTACTCAGCGACTGGGCACGGATGGTGACGTTCGCGTCGCATCGGTGGACCGTGGGCAGGACGGCCCTGGTCAGCTTGTCCGGCAGGTCGCAGACGCCGTAGTAGGCGCAGTCGGCGCTGTCGTAGTAGTTCGCCTGGGTGGCCACGGCCACCCACAGCCCAGCCGTCTGGCCGTCGATCTCGGTGTCGTCCAGCAGCTCCTTCGTCAGCGGCCGGACGGTCTCCCGCAGTTCAGGATGTTCCACGTATCGGGCCAGGTTCATCCCGGCGTTGGAGTCCAGAAAGGCGATGCTGGTGCCGAGCTGGTCGGTGTTGGCCAGCGCGTAGTCGTACAGGGTGTCGATGATGCGCGGGTCGGAGTCGACGGCCTTCACGTACTCCGGGTTCCAGTTGCCGCGCCACAGCGGTGTGTAGACGTCGTTGACGGCCCTGATCATGCTGTCGATGGAGTCGTAGGAGCTGTCGTAGTCGTTCAGCAGCCTTCGGTAGACGTACAGGTAACGCCCCTGCTGATCGGCACTGTCGGTGAGGATGACCGTCTCACCGAGGATGTCGCCGTTGGCCGCACTGATGTCACGGGAGTGATACCGGGCGAAGAAGGTGTCCAGGCCGCGCGTCACGGCAGTGGTGAGCCGAGAGGTGTAGGACCCCACGTCCCCGGAGTGATTGAACTGGACGTAGTAGCCCGCACGCAGGAAGAGGACCAACTGCTCCAGGCTGCCGGAGTTGTCGCCTCGGTAGTGCCTGGCCGTGCGGGTGAACGCGTTCGCCACGGTCACCATCTGGGGTTGGCGGAAGACGTCGTACGCGTCCTTACCGGTGGCCGAGAAGAGGGTGTTGACACAGTTCACGGACGCGGCCTTGACGAAGGAGACGAGGGCGGAACCGGTGCGGCTTCCGAAGTCGGCCAGGGCACAGGAGGCTGCCGAGGCACGGCGAATCTCGGCGCTCCTGGCCGAGTTGACCGACATGGGGGTCTGCGGTGGGAGCTGCGCGGGACTGAGCCGCCGGGACCGGACCGCCGGGCGTTCGGTGGCCGCGGTGGTGGCACCGGTGGGCGACGGAGCGGTTTCGGCCTTGCGGGGTGCGGCGATCGTGCCCGGGCTCGGCCGGGGTGCCGCCAGGGCCGGCGTGGAAAGCAGACCGGCCACAGTGACGCAGACGGCGACAGCGCCGGCGAGGCGTACGGCTGCGCGTCTGGCCGTGCGTCCGGGCGCGCGTCCTGGCAGCGCGAAGCGATAGCGCATCTGGATTCCTCCACGAAGGGATGCGCCTCTGTGGGGTGTTGAGGCGCGTGTGGCACTGTCTCAGTGGTTCACACGCCTCAACAATGGCGTGTGACATAGCACATGGCACACACATCTCATAACATCGCGGTGCGGCTGTGACGTTGCTTCTACGCCCCGGCCACGCTCCAGGTCCGCGAGGCCCATGTCCGCAGGTGCGGCGCCTGGGCCACGAGGTCCCGGTACGCGGCCGTGGCGGACTGCAACACCGACTCCACCACTTCGTCGGTGACGGTGTCGGGCCGCCAGGCCAGCACATAACGGCACCACAAGGGGGAGCCGGCGAGCGGCTTGACGTCCACGTGCGGGATCGGCCGCAGCGTCGGCTGCACCAGGGACACGCCGAGACCGTCGGCGATCATGCTCTGTAGCTGGATCTGGTCACCGAGGAACTCGTGCACGGTGACCGGCGTGAATCCGGCCGCTTTGCAGGCGTCGTAGAACACCCCGGGCCAGCCCGCCCCATCGTCCGGGGTCACGAACCAGCCGTCCTCGGCCAGGTCGGCGAGCTGTACCTGGGCGCACTGCCGGAGCCTGTGGCGGGAGGGCAGGGCGACGAACGTCGGCTCCGTGATGATCCCGCGGTGCCGCACGGCGCACGAATGCCGCAGTTCCATGCCCGGGTAGTCAGCGGCGATGGCGATGTCCGCACCCCCTTCCTCAAGGAGTTCCACGATCCGTGAGGAGGCGTAGACGCTGTTGACCGCGAGGGACAGTTCCGGCAGCCGGGCGCGGACCCGGGAGACCGTGCCGGAGAGCATCGGCGAGTTGGTGGCGGCCACGCGCAGGCTGCGCAGGGCGCGGACGGCGGCCGGGCGGTGACCTATGGCGTCGGCGCGGGCCAGTACGTCACGAGCTTGGGCAACCACCTCCGTACCGTAGCGCGTCGGGCGGGCTCCGCCTGTGCCACGCTCGAACAATGCCTCACCCAAGTGGCTTTCGATGCGCCGCAGTTGGGTGCTGACGGCGGGTTGTGAGTAGCCGAGTTGCGCGGCTGCGCGGCCCACACTGCCCGCGTCGGCGATCGCGCACAGCACCCTCAGGTGGCGGAGCTCCAGCTCCATCGGTCACCCTTCCCTTCCGCCACCGTGGCCGGCATCTGGTGGACCTTGTGTTCACCCGGGGTCGCGGACGGCGAAGGAAGCGTTCCATTGCGCCGCCACGTGCACAAGTCGCAGGTCCGCCACGCTCCGGCCGGTCAACGGCCAGTGCCGCCGGGCACCCGCTCGACCACGGGCCGTGCCCGGGCTCGATGCGAGCCGCGGCGAACGGCGCGATGGCGGTGCCCCTTGCCGGCGCACCCCCGGGTGGTCCGGGCCGACGGGGGCCGAAGGCAGTCGCACGCACGTTCCTTGCCTAAACCATTTAGGTTCTTGCATAATCCCTTATGGAATGCGGAGGGAACATCATGGCGCGTGCAGGCCTGACCACCGAGCGCCTGGTCCGCGCCGGTGCCGAGCTGGCGGACGAGGCCGGCTTCGAGCAGGTGACGTTGTCGGCGTTGGCCCGCCGGTTCGACGTCCGGGTCGCGAGCCTGTACTCGCACCTGAGGAACTCCCAGGATCTCAAGACGAAGATCGCGCTACTCGCCCTGGAGGAACTGGCCGACCGCGCCGCCGACGCGCTGGCCGGCCGGGCCGGCAAGGACGCGCTGAACGCTTTCGCGAACGTGTACCGCGATTACGCGCGCGAGCACCCCGGCCGCTATGCGGCAGCCCGGCACCCGCTGGACGCCGGGGCGGCCTCCGCCAGTGCGGGCGGCCGGCATGCGCAGATGACCCGCGCGATCCTGCGCGGCTACGACCTGTCCGGACCGGACCAGACCCACGCGGTCCGACTCCTCGGCAGCGTCTTCCACGGCTACGTCAGCCTGGAGATGGCCGGCGGGTTCAGTCACAGCACCCCCGACTCGCAGGAGTCGTGGACGCGGATCCTGGAAGCCCTCGACGCCGTGCTGCGCGAGTGGCCCAGCACCTGACGCCCCGCCACACCACCCGTTCGAGCCGGGCCGACCGGCCCGCCACCCCCACCCCCTTCGGAGCACAGGCCGCCACCATGCACACGATTCCCCTCGCCCCCGAGTTGATCCGCGGCGCTCTGGAGCTGGAACCCACCGCCCTGGGGTTCTTGCCGCACCGGCTGCCCGCCTGGGCCCGGACCCAGTGCGCCGACCCGCAGTTGGCCCTGGCGGAGTCCCAGCCCTCTGGCGTTCGACTGGCCTTTCGGACCCGCGCGACCCTCGTCGAACTGGACGCCCTGGCGACCAAACGGGTCTACCCAGGACTACCGCCCCGCCCGGACGGCGTGTACGACCTGCTCGTGGACGGCCAGCCAGCCGGCAGCGCCACGGTCGCCGGCGGCCACACCCTCTCGATCGACCTGCGCACCGGCACCGTGGAGCGCCGGCCCGGACCGGTCGGCACGGTGCGCTTCGCCGGACTTCCCGGCACCGAGAAGGACCTGGAGATCTGGCTGCCGCACAACGAGACGACCGAACTCGTCGCACTGCGCACCGACGCACCCGTGACGCCCCTACCGAACCGGAGCCGCAGGGTGTGGCTGCATCACGGCAGCTCGATCAGCCACGGCTCCGACGCCGCCCGCCCCACCACCACGTGGCCGGCGCTCGCCGCGTCCCTCGGCGGAGTGGAACTGATCAATCTGGGGCTGGGCGGCGGTGCCCTGCTCGACCCCTTCACAGCCCGCACGCTGCGCGACACCCACGCCGACCTGATCAGCGTGAAGGTCGGCATCAACCTGGTGAACACCGACCTGATGCGATTGCGTGCCTTCGGGCCCGCGGTCCACGGTTTCCTCGACACCGTCCGCGAGGGACATCCCAGCACTCCGCTGCTGGTCGTCTCACCGATCCTGTGCCCGGCCCACGAAGACACACCGGGCCCCAGCGCCCTGGACCACACCGCACTGGGAGAGGGACGGCTGCAGTTCCGGGCCGTCGGTGACCCGGCGGACACGGCGGCCGGGAAGCTCACCCTGCGGATCGTACGCGAGGAGTTGGAGCGGATCGTACGCGAGCGGACGGCCGGAGATCCGCATTTGCACCTCCTCGACGGCCGCGACTTGTACGGCGAGTCCGACTCCGGCGAACTCCCGCTGCCCGACGGCCTCCACCCGGATGGCGCCGCGCACCGCCGGATCGGCGAACGGTTCGTGGCTCTGGCGTTCGCCGCGGACGGCCCCTTCGCGCTCCGCGGTTGCTGACCCGGTCCGGCCGCCCTGAGCCCTCCCAACCGGCTCACACCAGGTGGGCGAAGACGACCAAGTTCTCGGTGTAGTCCTTCGCCGTGTGGTCGTAGTCCCCTGCACAGGTGATGAGGCGCGCTTCAGGGCGAGAGGCGTCGGCGTACACGCGTTTACTCGGGAAGTCGTCCTTCGCGAAGGTCTCGGCGCTGTCCACCACGAAGTCCGCATTGCGGCCGTCGGCGCGCTCCACGGTGAACTTGTCACCGCGTTTCAGCTCGTCGAGGCGGGCGAAAACGGCGGCCGAGGTCGTGGTGTCGACGTGCCCGGCGATGATCGCGGTGCCCTTCTCACCGGGCGAGGCGCCCTCCGCGTACCAGCCGACGAGGTTGGTGTTGCCGGCCGGCGGGGGCTGGAGCTGACCCGAGGTGCCGATCACCAGCGCGGTGAACGGCGCGTTCACGGAAATCCCGGGGATGAGTAGGCGGGTCGGGCTGGACCGGGGCATCGCCTTGCCGACTCGGTGTGGGTCGGCCTGTGTGGAAGCGTTCGCGCCCGCGGCGCGGGACGCCTCGCCGGAGCGATGGTGGCCACCGAACACGCTCACGGCGAGCACGGCGATCGCCACGCCCCACAGCGTCAGCCGCCCTCCTTGCCCGGCGCCGTCCTCGTCCGGCTCCTGTTCTGCGGGGGTGATCGAGGGTGGATCTGCTGTCATCGGACATCACCTCACTCGGGCACGGCGGCACGGGGATCAGGACGGGGAGACGTCAGCCCAGCCGGCGCGGACCGGATCGCGAGGGCGCGGGACGCCAGCCGGCCGTACGGACTGACGGCGTCCGCGCCTCGGAACGCGCCACTCCGTCAGGACATCGGCTGGACGGCCTTCTTCCGGCGCAGTACGTACAGGCCGGTGACGCCCACAGCGAGCACAGCCAGGCCGCCCGCGGTGACACCGGGTGCGGCGAGCGCTCCGCCGCCGGTGTGCATTCCGCCGTACGGCTCGTCGCGTCCGCTGTCCTGGTAGCTCTGCGGGTCGAATCGGCTGTCGTCGCCTCCCGAGCCCCCGTTGTCGCGCCCCGAGCTCCCGCTGTCGCGCCCCGAACCGCCGCTGTCGCTGCGCAGCACCGCGGCGAGTGCTCCGCCACCCGTGTGCATTCCGCCGCGCGGCTGGTCGTGTCCGCTGTCGTTGCCGTGCTCGTCGGCGTAGTCGTTGGTGTCATCCCCACCGGAGCCCCGGTCGTGATCACCGCCGGAATCGTGATCACTCTCGCGGCTGTGCGAGGAGTCGCGGTGGCTTCCGTCGTCGCCCGCGGGAACGGCGAACGCGGCACCGGGCGCGGCGAGGGCAAGGGCGGCCGTGGCGACCGCCGTGGCCAGAAGCGTGCGGGCAGAACGCATGGTCGAGTCCTTCCGCCGTGACCGGGCAGCGGATACCACATCGGCTGGATGGACCCGGCCCCGACATGAACCACCGTCAGTGAGCGAGCCGGCGTCCACCATCCGAGCCGCCCAGCCGGGTCACCGCGCCACCCGTCCGGCCCCGGCCGCCCCGCCCTGGGCACCTCGTCCGGGCCAGTCAAGCGCGCCAGTCGGTCAGCACGCGGTTGAGTGCCGTGCGCCCGGCCTGACCCCATAGCGGCTGCCCTCCCGGCAGGCCCCGTTCGAAGGCCCGGCCAAGGCGCATCAGCGACAGTCCGCGCAGCACGGCCCAACCGCGTGCCCGCCGCATCGTTGCCGCGTCCACCGGACCATACGAGCGGAAGAAGCACGGGGCGGCTGCTGACGGAAGGAGCAGCCACACAGCCGCCAGGTCGGTCGCGGGGTCGCCGGCGCAGACGTCGCCGAAGTCGAGCACACCAGCCAGGGATCCGTCGGCGACTACCACGTTCGCCGGGTGGAGGTCGCCGTGCACCCACACCCGTGCTCCGCTCCACCTGTCAGCGGCGGCGGCCTCGCCCCAGACGGTGCGCAGGTCCGCTGCGTCCTCCCCGGTCAGGGTGTCCGCGACATCCCGGAGCCGCTCTTGGAAATCTCCGGCGCGTCGGGACAGGATTCCCCCGTGCCCGCAATGCTCCGGCGCTTCGGCGGGCGCGTTCCGGTGCAGCGCGCGGAGGAAGCCTGCCAACCGGGCGGCGGCGTCCTCGCCTCGGGTGAAGGCAGCACGGTCAGCGGACCGGCCCGGCACCCAGGTCACGACGGCCCATGGACGGGGAAAGCAGGCCGAGGGCTCCCCGGCGCGCACCGGAACCGGCACCGGCAGGGGAAGCCGGGGCGCCAGGACCGGCAGCCACCGCCCCTCCTCGCGCAGCAGGGACGAAGCACCCGGTGCCCGGGGCAGCCGGACCGCCAGTTCCTCGCCCAGACGCCACAGTTGGTTGACCCATCCCCCCGGCACCGGGCGCAACTCCAGTCCGGCGAGATCCGGGTGCTGGGCCCGCAGCAACGAGCGCACGAGCACGGTGCTGAACTCCACGGCGAAGCCCCCTCCGGCGCTGGTCGCGGTTGTCCGGTGCCGCCGAAAGCCTACGAGAAGGGCGCCTGCGGAGAGGTGGGCCGGACCGGACGGCGGGCGACACAGCCGCGCGGGGCGACAGCCGTGCCCGTGGTGGCGGGCGGGACGCAGCCGCACGGGGACTACAAACGGTGCGGGCTACCAGGTCACCGGCAACCGCTCGGGTATCCGTTTCATGAATCCGGTGCGCCAGACCACCACGGCTGGACTTCGAAGACGTCGGCCATCAGCACGAATACCGTGGTCACGGGGGAAGATCCTCCGCCGTGCGCGAGTCCCGGCGGGGCTCTGTGCCCAGGTGTGGCGACGCGACGCCCTCACGCTAGTCGCACAGGATCAGCACGGGTAGCGACCGCCTGACTGTGACTGAAAACAGTAGTCGTATCAACGGTCGAAGTGCATGCCCCTTGCCCCGCGGCGGGGCTCTCTTGCGGACCCTACCCTGGAACGGTGGTCACGTCAGACGAGGATCCGGCCCGGGTCGCATCCCGACTCACCGGGCGGGCGGCCACCGGTGTGCCAGTGACATCAGGGACGCCCACCCACGTCGTGCTGGACGACGGAACACCGGTGGTGGTCAAGCGCGGGGACGGCCGCGGGGCTGTGCGCGCCGAGGTGGCCGGCCTGCGTTGGCTGGCCGCGGCGGGTGCGGTCCGGGTCCCTGAGGTACTCGGTCACGACGAACACTGGATGGTGACCGAGCGGGTGCCGACCGGGCACCCCGGCCCCGAAGCGGCGCTTCATTTCGGTCATGCCCTGGCCGCCCTGCACTCGGCGGGCGCACCCCACTTCGGGGCCCCGCCGCCCGGCGGCCCCGGTGATGCGTACATCGGCCTCGCCCGCATGCGCAATGCTCCGGGGGTCGACTGGCCCGACTGGTACGCGGAGCACCGCGTGCTGCCGTATGTGCGTGCCGCGGTCGACCGTGGCACACTCCGCCCGGACGAGGCAGCCCTGTTCGAGCGGGTATGCGAGCGGTTGCCAGAACTGGCCGGCCCCGCCGAGCCCCCTGCCCGGCTGCACGGCGATCTGTGGCACGGAAACGTGCTCTGGGGTGCCGACGGCGAAGTGCGGCTCATCGACCCGGCCGCACACGGCGGGCACCGGGAAACCGATCTGGCGATGCTCCGGCTCTTCGGCTGCCCCCAACTGGACCGGGTGCTCGCCGGATACGGGGAGGCCGCCGCACCGGCCGACGGCTGGCAGGATCGAGTGGGCCTGCACCAGCTCTTCCCTCTGTTGGTCCACGCGGTGCTGTTCGGACGGGCATACGCGCAGCGCGCCCTGGCCGTGGCGCACGCGACGGTGGGGTGAACGGGCCGGCCCGCTCTCCTGCGCCCGGGCCGCCGAGGGGCATGGTCTCGA
This sequence comes from Streptomyces pluripotens, assembly GCF_000802245.2. NCBI lineage: Bacteria > Bacillati > Actinomycetota > Actinomycetes > Kitasatosporales > Streptomycetaceae > Streptomyces > Streptomyces pluripotens. The sequence goes on along the minus strand of NZ_CP021080.1, from coordinate 7,040,074 downwards.
CATCTGGTCTCGATGCTCACACTCGACGCCGGACCGGCCGACCGCCCTTGAGATGCCCCGACACGATGCCGTCGGGTGTGACATGCAACACTCCACCATCTGCCGGCCGGCAAAGGTCGGTCGGCACGGGCAGGCGCAGGAATGCCGCGTCGCCGATGCCATGCACCGTGCGGCCAGGCCGTCCCGCCGCCGAAAGTAGAACGGCCTTCGCTTCTCTCCTGGTTCACGGCACTCTCGCGAGACCGTTCTCCATACCCACCTCGGGCAGCGATTACACAGTGTAAGGAAACCATTCACCCGTTCGATTCGTATAAGGACGTGAAAGTCGAACCAGGGAGAGACCATGCAACCGTTCACGCTCAACTACGCGCGCCCCGCAGTGCAGTTGGACGTCACCACTCCGTACGCGTACGACTCCGGACTGCAGTTGAACGTCCTCCCGGACGGGCGGATCGCCGCCACCGATCAAGCGACCTTGAGAGCCCTCGGAACGACGACGTCGACCGCGGGTTCCAAGACGCACTTCGACGACTGAACCGCGGGTTTTCGAAGATGACCGTGCTCATCCTGACCAGTGAAGAGGACGTGACGGCGGACATGGTGGTCCTCCGGCTGGGCGAAGCGGGCGTGCCCGTGGTCCGGCTCGATCCCGCCGATCTGACCAACGGGGTGGCGCTGTCGGGCGAGTACGTGCGGGGTGCCTGCCGTGGACATCTGTCCGTCGGCGGACGCCTGGTGAGCATGAACGGCCTGCGCTCCATCTGGGTACGCAGACCCGGGAACGCGGCCGTCAAGGCCGCCCAGCCGTCCGCCTGGCTGACCGAGGAGTCATCACAGGCTCTGTACGGGATGCTGCGCGCCACCGACGCACGCTGGATGAACCATCCGGACGCCGCTCGCCGCGCCCGCCACAAGCCCTGGCAGCTCCACCTGGCCCAGCGCACCGGCCTCGCCGTGCCGGCGACGCTGATCACGACGTTCCCGCAGGCGGCGCGGGAGTTCGCGGAGCGTTTCCCGGATCTGGTGGTCAAACCCGTCTCCGGTGCGCATCCGCAGGAGCCGCCGCGGGCGGTGCCGACCAGCCGAGTGGCACCTGACGCGGACTTCGCCGCGGTCGCCTTCGGGCCGACGCTGCTGCAGCGACGGGTCGTCAAGCAGGCCGACATCCGGCTCACCGTCATCGGCGACACTCTGCTGGCCGCGCGCAAACCCGCTGACCCGGCTGCCCATCCCGACGACGTGGACGTCCGCTTCGCGCCCTCGGTCTCCCCCTGGCTGCCGGCGGACGTACCCCCGCGCATCGCGGAAGCCGTGCTGCGCTACCTGAGAGAGGCCGAACTGGCCTACGGCGCTTTCGATTTCGCGGAGGACGCCGACGGGATCTGGTGGTTCCTGGAGTGCAACCAGTCCGGCCAGTTCGGGTTCGTTGAGATGGACACCGGTCAGCCGATCGCCGCCGCCATCGCCACGTGGCTCGCCATGGACGGACATTCGGGGCACGCACGTGCGGAGGGCGGCCGGAGCGCCACATGTTGAACGGGCCAGGAACGGCTCGGGGAAGGAAACGCATCATGCGCATCAGACTGCTGGGAACCGGCCCGTGGGCCCGGGCGACCTGCGCACCGACCCTAGCCGGGCATCCCGGGGTGGAGTTCGCGGGGCTCTGGGGACGCCGGCCGTAGGCGGCCACGACCCTTGCGGAGCGGTACGGCGTCGCCGCGTGGAACGACCTGGATGCGCTGTGCTGTTGACTGATGTGGACGCTGTGGCGGTGGCCCTCCCACCCTCCGTCCAGGCCGAGTTGGCGGTCCGCGCCGCCCGGGCGACCGCCCGCCGCCGGGTCGATGCGGAACTGCGGGACGAATCGGGTGCGGCTGCTCTGCCACGCGGCTCCAAAGGACCGGTCGGCGCTCTCCCAGGCCGTCGATGCCCTGAGGACGGCAGCCCACTGGTCGCCCGGACTCCTGCGACGCTGCCTCCGCCCACGCGTCATCGAGATCCGGGCGACCGCGGAGGCTCGTCCGGCGGATGGCGTGGCTAGTGCCACTACTGCGCACCCCCTCACAGCTGGTGGACGCCAGGGCGCCCCCCATCAGGGGGTGGCGGGGGACGAGGAGGACATGGGTACGGGGGCAAGTGGATCTCCGCGCCGGTCAGCCCCACGGGCCGGTTCCCGGGCCCGGCGGGACGATGCCGGCCGACGGCGCGGCCGAGCAACGTGGCGACGGGACCGACCGGGAGGTCCATTGGGCGGGCCCGGTGACCTCCACGAGATCGCCCGTGCCACTCCGGTCGCCACCGTGCGGTCACCGAGTTGGTGACCGCACGGGAAGCACCTGCCACCCCGTCCCTCAGGAAGGGCCGGGCACGCAGGCCCTCAGGAAGGGACGGGCACGCAGGACGGTCAACCGTGCTCAGGTCCTCCGGGGATCTGTTGCTGCGGGCGTTGGCCCCGGTCACCGGCCGAGCCGCCCCGCGCCGACCGCCTGGCCCGAGCGAGGCCCGATGGTCCTCGTCGGCGTAGCGTGGGCATGTGAGATCGGTGCGCGGCTGGTGGCCCCATGGGTCCCGGGATGATCGCGGCTGGTTGCGGGGAGCCCCGCCGCCGTGGTGGGTGCGGGTGCTTCCCGTACTGCTGCTCGTGGCCGTCGGCACGGCGACGCTGGCGACCCCGGACGCGCGCGACCTCGGCTTCCTGCTGGGGGCGATCCCCCCGCTCGCGGTGCTGTCGTACGGCCCTCTCGGAACCGCGGTCCTCGGTGTAGGGGTGGTCCTGGTACTGAACGTCCCGGCCACGCACCTGGACCGCCCCGGTCAGACCGATCTGCTCACCATCGTGTTCGTCTCCGTCCTGAGCGTGTTCGTGTCCTACGTACGCCGTCACCGCGACGTCCAACTGGACACGGAGCGGGCGATCGGAGAGGCGGTGCAGCGGGCCGTGATGCCGCCGTTGCCGGAGCGGGTCGGGCGGATCGGATGCACGGGCTTCTACCAGGCGGCACAGGGCGGAACGCTCGTGGGCGGGGACTTCTTCGACGTGCGGGACGGGCCGAGCGGGGTACGGGCCGTGATGGGTGACGTGCAGGGGCACGGACTGTCGGCGGTCACGACGGTGGTGTCGCTGCTGGGGGCGTTCCGGGAGGCCGCGCTGGACCAACCGGATCTGGAATCGGTGGCGGCACGGATGGACCGCAGGCTGACGGTGGACTCGGCGGGTGTCCGGCACCCGGAGCTGTTCGCCACGGCGATGCTGCTGGAGTTCTCGCCCGACGCGCGTACGGTGCGGGTGGTGGCCTGCGGTCATCCAGCGCCGGTCCTGCTGCACGAGGGCCACGCCATCGAGGTGGCCGTGGCCCCCGGGCCGCCGCTGGGCATCGGGCTGGTCGGCGTCGATCCGCCGAAGGAGGTTTCGGTGTCGCTCGGACCGACCGACCGGCTGTTCCTGGCGTCCGACGGTGTGTGGGAGGCCAGGGACGCCGCCGACGCCTTCTACCCACTGCCCGAACGGCTGGCCGCGCTGACCGGCGCGGCGCCCTCCGAGCTGCCGGATGCGGTGTGGGCGGACCTGGTACGGCTGCGCTACGACGTCCGGGACGACGCCACCATGCTGGTACTGGCCCCCGAGCCGCCGGTCACCTGACCAGGCTCTCCCCCTCGGTGTCGACGTGCGGCAGGATCCGGTCGAGCCATCGCGGGGTCCACCAGGCGCGCCGCCCGAGCAGTGTCATCACGGCGGGTACGAGCAGCAGACGCACGACGGTGGCGTCGATCAGGACGCTGACGGCGAGACCGAGACCGAGCATCTTCACCACGATGTTGCTGGAGATGATGAAAGCGGCGAACACGCTCACCATGATCAGTGCGGCGCAGGTGATGACCCGCGCGGTGATCTCCAGGGCATGGGCGACCGCGTCTTGTGCGTTGCCGGTGCGCAGCCAGGCCTCGTGGACACGCGACAGCAGGAAGATCTCGTAGTCCATGCTGAGGCCGAAGACAATCGCGAACATCATCATCGGCACATAGCTCTCGATGGGCACCTTGCCGTGCACGCCGAGAGCCGGTCCACCCCAGCCCCACTGGAAGACGGCCACGACGACGCCGTAGGAAGCGGTGATGGACAAGACGTTGAGGACGGCCGCCTTGACGGCGACGAGCAGACCGCGGAAGACGGCGAGGATGACCAGGAAGGCCAGGCCGACGACCACGGCAATGATCACCGGAAGGCGGGCGGCGACGATATCGCGGAAGTCCACCTGTGCGGCCGTGGTGCCAGTGACGTACCCCTTGGCGTCCGTGCCACGCACGGCCTCGGGCAGGGTGTGGTGAACCAGCCCGTTGGCCAGGTCGGTGGTGGTGGCGCTCTGCGGGGACTGCTGGGAGTACACGGTGGCGACCAGCACATCGCCGTCCTTGGTGGGGGTCAACGGGGTGACGGCGGCGGCACCGGACACGCCGTCGAGGGTCTTCTGGGCCTGGGTGGCCAGAGCCGTGCGCTGGCCGGCGGGGACCTCGCTCTGGTCCACGACGACGGTGAGGGGACCGTTGGAGCCGGGCCCGAAGGCGTCCGTCATCAGGTCGAAGGCTCTGCGGTCGGTGTAGGAGGTGGGGTCGGCACCGTCGCCGATGTGACCGAGTTGGATGGAGAAGACCGGGATCGCGAGGACGGCGATCGTCGCGATGCCGGCGGCGAGGAACCAGGACGGATGGCGTTCCACCCGGCGGGCGTAGTTGTGCCACGTGCCCTGGGCCGGTGCCCCCGGCTCTGCGTCCGTCTCCGCGACGGGATGGCGCACCCGCAGCCGGTCGATGCGGCGGCCGATGAGCCCCAGCATGGCGGGTACGAGGGTCAGCGCTCCGACGACGGCCGTGATGACGGTGACCGCCGCGGCGAGACCGAGCCTGCCGATGAAGGTCAGGCCGGATGCGTACAGACCGGCCAGGGCGATGATGACCGTGCAGCCCGAGACCAGCACGGCACGGCCACTGGTGGTGTTCGCGTGCCCGGCTGCGCGGACCGGATCGAGGCCGTCGATGAGGTTCTGCCGGTGTCGGGTGATCAGGAACAAGGCGTAGTCGATGCCCACCCCGAGCCCGATCATGGTGGCCAGGGTCGGTGAGACGACCGCGAAGGTGAAGGCGGTGGCGAGCAGACCGAGGCAGGCCAGGCCGCCGAGCACACTGATCAGTGCGGTGACCAGGGGCAGGGCAGCGGCGATGACGCTCCCGAACCCTACGAGCAGCACGATGATCGCGACCCCGAAGCCAATCGCCTCGCTGATCCGGTCACTGGTGTGCGGTCGGGCCAGTTCGCCGAGCGGTCCGCCGTACTCGACCTGGGCGCCGGCGGCGCGTAGCGGCTGCACGGCGTGGTCCACGCCGTGCAGGTAGCCCGCGCCGAGGGTGGCCGGCGGTACTCCGAAGCGGACGGTGATGTAAGCGGTCTTCCTGTCGGACGACAGCGGGCCCAGGTCGGGTGCGGCAGAAGGTTTACCGGCAGCGGCCAGTGGGTTCTGAACGGCCAGCACGTGCGGTAGCCCCTGCAGCTCACTGACGGTCTGGGACATCTGGCCGCCGAACTGGGTGAGGGGCCGGGCGCTGTCGTGCAGCACGATCTGGCTGCTGTAGCCGCCCACTGCGGGTTCGTGTTGCTTGAGCACTTGAAGTCCCTTGTGGGACTGGGCTCCGGGCAGGGCGAAGTTGTCCGAGTAGGTGCCTCCGAAGGCGCTGTTGAACGCCTGGAGCGCCCCGAGCGCAATCAGCCAGGTGACGATGACGACCACGAAGTGGCGGGCACACCACTGACCGAGACGGCGCAGCACTCCGCCCCGGGCCCTCCCTGGGGCCGCGGTCTCCCCGGGGGCGTTTTCACCCTTCCCGGTGGCACGGTCGGCTGGCATGGTCTCGGCCCTTCGCCGGATTAACCAGGACGGTCTCATTAGACGCCCGCCCGGTCGCTCCGTCATCTCCACGGATCCGGGTGCCGAAGCCGCATCGCTCGATACGCGTCCCGCAGGACTGCCCGGCTGGTCAGAACCGCGGTTCTGCGCCTATCGGCACCGGGCGGGGGAACCGCTGGGCGAAACCTCCCAACCGGCGAACCGTTAATCGGATTTCGAACACACTCGTGCAAACGCCACACCCCGCCACCCCTTCCGCCACGTAGAAATATCTACGAGCATGCATATGCCGGGTCGATACGCAGTCACACGACGTCCCGGCCCCAGCCGTTGCCCGTGCGCAGATCGGGCGGGCGAGGACTTCCGGAGCAGGGCATGACGACGAACACGATGTGGATGCGGGGCGTGGAGTGGCTGGCCGCGGCGGCGGCCGACCCACGCACCTGCAAATGGGAGTGGGACCACGGTGAGGGCATCGCGCTGCTGGAGGCGGGCAGATTCTGGGATGTCCTGAGCGTTCCCGACCGGCTGGGGCTGCTGGCTCTGGACCTGTTGTGGCGACCCTCGCTACCCGTACCTGGACCCACCCTGGTCGACACCGCGGCGGGCCGGGTCGGGTTCTTCCTGCCGCCGGAGCCGTCCGGGGGCTGGGTGGGTGCCGGCCTGCGGCACGTGACCAGGGGAGCCTGGGTCACCGTGCCGCCGCCGTACCGGCCCACCCGCGCCCTGGAGTGGCTCGTCCCGCCCGACGGAACGGGCACACTGCACTCGCCCGGTTCCCTGGAGGAAGCGCTGCGGCAGGCCAACGGCACCCTGGCCGTCCTGACACCGCCGTGCGCCCCCTGAACAGGTCGGACGAAGTCCGCCGCGGGCAAAGGCGCGCTGAAAGGGTGCGGGCAACCGCGCGGTCCACCGCGACAGTGCCGGAGTCAACTGTCGTTACGCAGTGCGGCACTTCCAAGTTGAGCGCTGGGCGTGTCAGGGGCGTGCGGAGCCGGACCGGGCGCGCGGCGGGAGGCCGACGAGTACGGTCCACAGCGCGTCGGGTTCGGCGGGGACGGTCCGCCCCTGCGCCCGCCACTCCGCGACGAGCCCGGCGTAGATCGGCTCCCCGGCCCGGTCCACCCGGTGCGACCGGTCCAACCGGTCCGTACTCCTCACACGATCTGTACCCTCCACGTGATCCAGGTGATCGACCCGGTCCGCAGGATCGATCCGGTCCAGGCAGTTCAGCTGGTCCAAGCGGTTCATGCCGGGGCAACGTCCGAGTCCCGGCACCGGTACGCCCCACCGCACCGCCTCACCGGGTCGGGTGAAGCCAACGCTCGAACGGGGCGCTCCGCCCGTCGGACAAGCATCCCACCGACCGTGTGCGTGCACCGCGGGCAAGGCCACGCACAGCCTGCGGCACCCCTCCGGCTCGACGGGCGCGGTCGGGTGAGCACTTCTATGCTGGGAAGGTCCGGGCTCCGCCGTCCCGCGCACCGCGGGTTGCTCTCTCAGGTGCTTGGAGTCAGCCCATGTCGCACACATCCGCACGCCTGTGCCGGGGGGTCGTGATCGTCGTGACGGCGGGGACACTGATGGCGCCGCTCACCGCGGGTGCCGTTCCGGTCTCCACCCCGGCCACGTCCGCGGCCAGCGCACCCAGTCCGTCGCCGTCGCCCTCGGGGCCGGAAGTCCTCCCCCTCACCCCCGCTGTGGCCCGCCAACTCGACGCAGCCGTCCAGCAGGTGATGAGCGAGGCGAACGTACCCGGAGTGATGGTGGGCGTCTGGACTCCGGGGCAGCCCAGTTACGTCCGCTCGTTCGGCGTCGCCGACAAGACGACCGGACGGAGGATGACCCCAGGCCTCTCCATGCGCATCGGCAGTGAGACCAAGACGTTCACCGTGACCGCACTGCTGCAGCTGGCGGACCAGGGAAAGGTCAGCCTGGACGATCCGATCGGCAAGTACATCGACGGTGTGCCGAACGGCAGTGACATCACCTTGCGGCAACTGGCCGACATGCGCAGTGGATTGTTCAATTACACTCAGGACGAAGGCTTCGTCAAGGCACTCACGTCCGACCCGCAACGCCCCTTCACACCGCAACAACTGCTCAGCTACGCCTTCCGGCATCCGGTGCTGTTCCCACCGGGGCAGAAGTTCTCCTACTGCAACACCAATCTCATCCTGCTCGGTCTGGTGGTGGAGAAGGAAAGCGGTCAACCGATCGGGAACTACATCGAGCAGCACATCCTCGCCCCGACCGGCATGGGTCAGACGCTCTTCCCGACGGGCAGCGAGTTTCCCTCTCCACATGCGCAGGGCTACTCCAACCAGACCGCGAACGGGCAGGTGGCCGACACTGCCGACTGGGACCCATCCTGGGCCTGGGCGGCCGGCGCGATGGTCTCCACACTGCACGACCTGCACATCTGGGCGCCCACCGTCGCCACCGGCCAACTACCCGACGGGAGCCGCCTGATCAGCCCCGCCATGCAGGCGCAGCGGCTCACCTTCCCGCCGGGCCCGGTCCCGGGAGCAGGGTACGGGCTGGGAATCTTCAATGTGCACGGGTGGATCGGCCACAACGGTTCCCTGCCGGGCTATGAGTCCCTGACCCTCTACCTGCCGGCTACGCGGACCAGCCTGGTGGTGCTTCTCAACACCGACATCCAGCATGACGGAGAGGCACCCGGCACCCTGTTCGGCCAGGCGATCACGCAGATCATCTCACCGCAGCACGTCTTCAACCTGCCGGCCCAGCCGTCGACCGGGTGAAGAGGTGGCCGCACCGGTGGGAGGAGAACGCCACGGGCACGACGGCACACCCGCGGCGGGGCGCGAGCCGAAGCGGAGTACGGGCGGTGCGCGGCGCGCCGCAGCCCGGGGCGGGCACGACCGGGGGCAGGCCTGCGCGTTCCGTACCCGGCCAGGGCATAAGCTCTGCGGATGGCGAAGTACTTCGACGTGCACCCCGAGAACCCGCAGCAGCGCAGCATCGCCCAGATCGCCGACGCGGTGCGCTCGGGGGCGCTCATCGCATACCCGACCGACTCTTGTTACGCGCTGGGCTGCCGGCTGGGCAGCCGGGACGGCATCGACCGGATCCGCTCGATCCGCCGTCTCGACGACCGGCACCACTTCACGCTGATGTGCCGGGACTTCGCACAGCTCGGCCAGTTCGTACGGGTGGACAACGACGTGTTCCGTGCGGTGAAGGCGTCGACGCCGGGCAGCTACACCTTCATCCTCCCGGCCACCCGCGAGGTGCCGCGCAAACTGCTGCACCCGAAGAAAAAGACGGTGGGGGTACGCATCCCCGCCCACGTGGTCACCCAGGCGCTGCTGAGGGAGCTCGGTGAGCCGCTGCTGTCCAGCACACTGCTGATGCCGGACGAGGAGGAGCCGATGACGCAGGGCTGGGAGATCAAGGACCGGCTCGACCACGCAGTGGACGCGGTGATCGACTCCGGCGACTGCGGGACCGAGCCGACGACCGTGGTGGACTTCTCCAGCGGCGAGGCGGAGATCGTGCGGCGCGGCGCGGGAGACACCAGCCGCTTCGAGTGAGCGTGTGGGATCCGCGGACCGCGTCCGTGCCCCGGGGCACCACGGTCGCCGGGTACGGGCGCGGCTCCAAGGGGTGGGCCGGCAACCAGTTGTTCCCGCACGCGGAGCGGTGCTCCGCGTGCGGGAACCGGGATGCCGTACGGCTCAGCTGGTCGTCAGGGCGGTGTCGTCCACGACGAAGCTGGTCTGGAGGGAGTAGTCCTCCACACCGTTGAACTTCAGCGTGACCGTCTGGCCCGCCAGCGAGGACAGGTCGAAGGTCTTCTTGCTGAAGCCGGAGGCCTCGTCGAGGTTCGAGTAGGTCGCCAGGGTCTTCGAACCGGCGGTCACCGTCATCTTGTCGTACGGGGTACTGGAGGTGTACTCCGAGCTGTCGATGTGCAGGTAGAAGGTCAGGGTCGCCGTGCACCCCGCGGGGATCGTCACCGACTGGGACAACGTGTCGGTGTGCGAGGAGCCGTAGCCGTCCAGCCAGGCCTTGTAGGAGCCGCTGTGGGCCGCCTCACCACTGGAGGTGGTGATGACGCCGCTGGTCGCGGTCCAGCCAGTGTTGCCCGACTCGAAGCCCGGGTTGTTCAGCAGCTGCGCGGAGCCGCAACCGCCACCTCCGCTGGAGCTGACCGTCCAGGTGAAGGTCGCGGTGCCGGTCGCGCCGGTGGAGTCGCTCACCGTGACGGTGGTGGTGTAGGTGCCCGCCGTGGTGGGCGTGCCGGAGATCAGGCCGCTGGAGCTGCTGATCGAGAGACCCGACGGCAGGCCCGAGGCGCTGTATGTCAGTGCGCCGCTGTTGCTGCTGCTCGCCTGGATCTGCAGGGCGACGGCGGTACCGACCGTGGAGGACTGGCTGCCCGGGTTGGTCACCGTGACCCCGCTGCTCGGCGGGGTGATGTGGCTGCCGACGTTGATGCCGGCGAAGGCATTGCCCACTCCGGCGTACTGAGTGGAGTTGGTGCCGTAGAGGTCGGCGGCAGCACTCAGAGCGGCGGCCCGGGCGTCGGCGTAGTTGGTGCTGGACGTCATGTACGTCGTCAGGGCCTTGTACCAGATCTGCAGGGCGGCGGCCCGCCCGATGCCGGTGACGGCCACCCCGTCGGAGGTGGGGCTGTTGTAGGTCACGCCGTTGATGACCTTGGTGCCGCTGCCCTCCGACAGCAGGTAGAACATGTGGTTCGCCGGACCCGAGGAGTAGTGCACGTCCAGGTTGCCGACCCCGGAGTACCAGGAGTCCGCGGAACCGCCGTCCTTGCTCGGCTTGTCCATGTAGCGCAGCGGCGAACCGTCACCGTTGATGTCGATCTTCTCGCCGATGAGGTAGTCACCGGGGTCGGAGCTGTTGTTGGCGTAGAACTCCACGCCCGTGCCGAAGATGTCGGAAGTGGCCTCGTTCAGACCACCTGACTCACCGCTGTACTCCAGGCCCGCGGTGTTGGAGGTGACACCGTGGGTCATCTCGTGGCCGGCCACGTCGAGCGAGGTCAGGGCGTGGGTGCCGCCGGAACCGTCACCATACGTCATACAGAAACAACTGTCGTCCCAGAACGCGTTGACGTAGTTGCTGCTGTAGTGCACGCGCGAGTAGGCGGCGACCCCGTCGTCGCGGATGCCGCTGCGGCCGAACGTGTTCTTGTAGAAGTCCCAGGTCTCCTGCGCGCCGTAGGCGGCGTCGGCGCCGGCCGTCTGGGCGTTGGAACCGGTCCCGTCGCCCCAGACGTCATCGGAGTCGGTCATCAGGGTGCCGGTGCCGGAGGTCCCGTGGTTGAGGTTGTAGGTCTTGTGACCGCCGCGCGTGGTGTCGTAGAGCTGGTACGTCGACCCCGACTGTGTGGTGTTCAAGCTCACGGTTCCGCTGTACTGGGTGTTGCCGGTACCGGTCTTGATGGCCTGGTACCGGTACAGCTCCTTGCCGGTTCTGGCGTCGGTGATGACGTGCAGCTGGCTGGGCGTGCCGTCGTCCTGGAAGCCGCCGATCACCGTCTCCCAGGCGAGCTTCGGGGTACCCGTGCCGGCCCAGATCACCTTCCGGGCGCTGTCGGTGGTGGTCTTCTTGGCGTCGAGGGTCTTCGCGGCCTTGAGGGCCTTGCTCTCGGCGGCCGACTTGGCGAAGGTCGCGGTGGTGGAAGCGACCTTGATCCGGTGCTTGTTGTTGTACGTCGTGCGCACGGTTCCCGCGGCCAGGGAGACGGGCGGGGTGTGCACGACGAGGTCACCGCCCAGGACGGGCAGACCTGCGTACGTGCGCTCGTACCGCGTGTGCACGGTGCCGTCGTTGTCCTTGACGACGTCCTTGACGACCAGCTTTTCCTTCGCCCCGAGCCCGAGGGTGCGGGCGGTCGCGGCGGTCTCCTGCCTCGCGGACTTCATCAGCGCCTTGTGCTGGGCCGGGCTCAGCCTGGCCTCCATGCCGCCGGTGCGCAGCGGGCTGGGATGGGGCGAGGCCGGTTTGGCGGTCGCCGGTACCGCCTGGATGCCGACGGCGAGGAAGGCCGCGGTGGAGACCAAGGCGGCTCCGACCGTGGCCCGTTTGCCGTTCAGACCCCTGCGAGAACGGGGTCTGCCTGTAGGCGGGTTGTGGGGAAGGGCGGTGTGGGGAAGGCGTCTCACTCGTACTCCTCCTGCTGCGGCCGCCGGGTCGCGGCCGGTGACAGAGACCGGGCGGACGGGTCTGCCGCCCGGGCGAGCTGAGCTGTGCGGAACCGTGATGTGAACGCACACCGTGGGGATTCGGTGTGTTCGGCAGAGTCTCAGTATTGACTCGAACATGACAGTCACACAGGAGGTATTCGAGGGTTTTCCCTATGCTCCTCGTTCCCGGCGTGGCGGTGCAGCACCTTTCGCGCCGACATCGCTCACCCGCGGTCCCGGCGGCAGAGCGACGTCGTGAAAGCGGTGCTGCCCAGCCCAACACCCACATTGATCACACCCACGCCGTACGGGACCCGGGCGGCCAGCCCACGAACGCCTGTGGCTTCCTGGTCCGACACGGCGACGAAGCACAACGCCGCCCGTGCTCTCCATTCGGTCACCCCTCCGGCGAAGGCGAGTGGCCCGGGACTCTTCCGGTTCCCAGCGCAGGGCCACGCTCACGCTGAGCCTGCCCGACGGGAACACACCCGTCAGGCAAGGCTGTTGGACCACGACCCCGGCATCCCAGCCACGGCCGGCACGTTGTTACGGTGCACCGCGTGTCTGACTCCTCACGCGATACCGCGCAAGGCGCCGGCTGGGGCTCGACCGAACGCGGCGCCTACCAGCAGTTGATGCCGGACCATGTCGAGAAGCTGTCCTGGCTGAACCCGAAGACCCTGTGGGCCGCCCGCAACGGCGTGCTGGCCTCGTGGTTCGGCGATCCCACCGGCCGCACCCGCAGCCGCTGGGTGGCCCAGCGGCAGGCAGCGGGAGCGCCCGCCGACAAGGTGCTCCGGCACGAGGTGCCGGGTAGCTTCTCCTTCCTGGTCGTCGGGGACACCGGCGAGGGCGACGACTCCCAGTACGCCGTCGTACCCGGACTGCTGAGGGCGGGTCAGGACACGGAGTTCGCGGTGATCGCGAGCGACGTCATTTATCCGGTGGGGAGCACCGACGACTACGGGAACAAGTTCTTCCGGCCGTACCGGGACTATCCGGCACCGATCTATGCGATACCCGGTAACCACGACTGGTACGAGGACCTCGGCGCCTTCATGCGTGTCTTCTGCGCCGATGCCCCGCCGCTCCCTCCTGAGCCCCGCCCCCGCCCGCTCACCCGCGCCTGGTGGCGCACGACGCTGTGGCACCGGCCGCGCCCGGCCGACGAGCAACAGTTCGCCGCGGACCGGGCGTTGCGGTGCGCTCCTGCTCAACAGGCAGTGCAGCCCGGCCCGTACTGGGCGATCGACGCCGGGCCGATACGCATCGTCGGCATTGACACCGGGTTGCTCGGCACGATCGACGCGGAGCAGGGCGCCTGGCTGCGCCAGGTGTCCACGGGACCGAAGCCGAAGATCTTGATCACCGGGTCACCCTTGTACGTTGACGGCGAGCACCACCCGTGCGCCATTGAAGGTGGGGGCACCGTGGACGACATCGTCCGGACCCCGGAACACCACTACGTAGCGGCGATCGGCGGCGACATCCACAACTACCAACGGTACCCAATCGACGTGGACGGCCGCGTCATCCAGTATGTGGTCGCGGGCGGGGGCGGGGCGTTCATGCACGCCACGCACACCATCCCGCGGGTGTCGGTCGGGGGCGTCACCGAACGCGAGTTCCGCTGCTATCCGCTGCGCGGCGACTCACTGGCCTTCTACAGCCGCCTCTACGGCCGTCGACTGAGGCTGCGCCGTTTCTTCGCCCTGACCGAAGCCGAGGCATCCTCCATCGTCGCCGCACGCCTCGGTATCGAGCCGGGCCGGGCGCCGGGCCCCGACGCCCGCATCACCCGGCGCACCCGGCTGGTCGCGAGCCTCCTCGGCACCGGCAGCCGCCCCGAGCGCCCCTCCCGGTTCCGGCTGCCGGTGCGGAGGCTCTACACGCACTTGTTCTCACCGTCCTCCGCCACCTATAGCCCGCCCTTCTTCAAGTGCTTCCTGCGCCTGGACGTCGCAGCAGAGGAGGTCCGGCTACGCTGCTTCGCCGCGACCGGTCACCGTGCGCAGGAACTCGACCCTCCAGTCGAGGACGAGGTCGTCATCCCGCTGTACCGATCGCACCCGGCCGACCGCACCGGCTAGTGCCGCAGCACGGCACGTTCGCATCTCGAGGCGCAGCGTCCGGCGCATGCTCCGGGGGCCCGCTGGCCGGAAGCCGTAGGGTGCCGGCCGGAAGCCCTCGTACGGGACGTGCTTGGGTTTCGGGCGGGCGGCGAGAGTGCGTGCCGCCCGGTCGTGACGGGCGATTGCCGCCGGTTGCGGCACCGCCCCTCCGCCGGGTGCGGGCGTCGCCGTCCGTCTACGGGGCGGAGACCTGGCTCCGCCCCGGTCCCCCGTCAGACGCGTTCACCAGCGGCCAGCTTCCGTACCGGTGACCGGTACGGAAGGCCTGGGAGCCGTAGAGAATCAACCTGTTGGCGTGTCGCTGCTGACGGATGCGAGCAATTCGGCGCCGCTGGTGAAGCGGGTCGGGGCGGGCGGCAGGGCGATTCCGGCTTCGTGGAGGACGGGGTGGGCGTCGGCGAGGGCGTTGTTGAGGGTGCCGAGACTGACGCCGAAAGCATCCGCCAGGACCTGCCGAGTGCCGAGCTTGCGCTGATAAAGGACGGCGGCCAGGAGGCGTTCGGCATCGGTGATCTTCTGACGGAAGACGCCTCCGCGGGTGCCTGGCTGACGCGGTCCGCCGCGCTGATGGTGGCGGCGCCGCTCGATCAAGGCGGCCTGCTGCAGCGACAACTGGTCGATGAGGTCGGCGAGTTCAGCGCGGTCCATCCCGGTCAGGGACGGGTCGGCCAGGCGGTGCGTGAGCTGGAGCCGGGCGGTGACCGGTGCCCCGGTGCGTACGAAGTCCTCGATCTCCTGACCGCTTGAGAAACACAGCGTGGTGGGTGTGATGGAGATGCTGCTTTCCTGAAGGAGCCGTCGGACCTCCTTGATGGACGGGCCGATGGTGCGCTGGCACAGGCCCAGCATCTCGGCCAGCAGGTTCTGTGAGCACACGTGCCGGAGGTAGATCACGCTCAGCAGGACCCGGTCCGCGGGGGCGAGGACCGGGTGCTTGTTGTCTCCGGCCCCGTGGCGGCGAGGTCCGCCACGCTTGCGGTGCAGGCGTTCCTCACGCAGGGAGCCCAGCTCGGGCGTGATCTTCCCGCACAGGGCCGCCAGTTCCTCGCGGCTCATCCCGGTCAGGGCCGGCTCGGACAGCAGGTCGAGCACCCGCCGGCGGGCTGTGTCCTGATCCGCGACCTGGGCGAGTTCGCCATCGACATGGTCGGCAATGGGGCGGACGGTGTAGTTCCAGGCGCCGTGCGTGTCGTGGTACTCGATGGGCAGGCCCTTCAGCTGGGCCTTGCTGATGGCGATGCCCAAGGGGATAGCGGCTGGTGTCGAGTTCCGCTTCGACCCGCAGCCCACTACGGGTGCGGGTCGCGGCGATGGACTGGACAACGACTTCATAGCTGGTCAACGGGCGGCCCCGCCAGTTCATCGTGATGTGGGAGAACAACCGGTGCTCGATCTTGTTCCATTTCGACGTACCGGGAGGGAAGTGACAGACGGTGATCGCCAGGCCCGTCTCGGAGGCGAGTCTGGCCAGCTCCGCCTTCCAGACGCGGAAGCGGTAGCCGTTGGAGCCACCCGCGTCCGCGGTGATCAGCAGCCGGGTGGCCTGCGGATAGTCGTGGCGACCCCGAACCTCCCACCAGCGACGGATCGAAGTGACCGCGAAGACCGAGGTGTCGTGGTCGGTGCCGACATTGACCCAGCCGGTGTCCGCCGAAAGATCGTAGATGCCATACGGGATCGCCGCTTCACCCGTCGGCCCGGAGAAGAAGCTGTGGTCGTCGACCCGGACCGGGTCGCCCTTCGGACGCCACTGCCGTCCGGGGTTGGGCAGTCGGCCGATCATCTCCTTCTTCTTCGTGTCCACGCTGATGACCGGCTCGTCGTCGGCCTGGTGCTGCTTGACCTGCTCGTTGAGGTAGCGGAACTGGGCGTCCCGCTCCGGGTGCTGCTTTCCCTCCAGAGTCTTGGCCTGGGCCTGGAGGCTGAACCCGCTGTCCTTCAGCAGCCGACCCACCGTCATCGCGGACACCGGATGCCCCTGACGCGTCAGCTCCTCGGCGAGGTTCCGCAGCGACTTCGTCGTCCACCGCAGCGGCGACATCGGATCGCCCCGCTCATCCGGCTCGACCAGCGCCATCAACGCAGGCAGCAGAGCCGGATCGACCTCCTCGGCCCGCTTGCGGCCCCCGCCCGACCTGCGAGTCCGGCCTGCAGGTGGTGGGGCCTCGCCTGCCTCCAGCTCGAAGACACCCCTGCGGACCGTGGTCTCGCTCACCCCCGCGACCCGCGCGACGGCCCGGACACCGCCATGCCCCAGCAACCTCGCCTCGGCCGCCAGCAGCAAACGCCGCTGCCGCTCGTCCAGATGCGGCAGCAATACCTCGAACCGCACGGCGAGTTGACCGTGCTCCCCCTCCGAAAACGCCATACCAGGTCAACGAGGCACACTGCCGGAAGCGACATCTTGTTTCCGTACGGCTCCCTGCCGTCCGTCCCCATGGGCACGTCCCCGGCCAACATCACCCGGTGCATGATCCGCGGGTAGCCCAGGTGGGCGTTGTCCCCGGGGGCGAGGTGGACGGTGGCCCGGTTGTCCCAGAAGGCGACGCTGCCGGGCTCCCAACGGAAGCGGACCGTGTATTCGGGACGGACCGCCTGCTCCAGCAGCATCTGGAGCAAGGCCGCGCTCTCCGCGCGGGAGACGTCCACGATCTGCTCCAGGTAGTAGCCGTTGACGAACAACACCCGTTCCCCCGTCTCCGGGTGCACCCGGACCAGCGGGTGGACGGAGGCGACCTGATGGTCCAACAGGTGACGGACGTAGGCGTCGTCGCCGGGTCGTGGTTGGTAGCCGACGCCGAGCCGGTGCTCGGCGCGCAACCCGTCCACAAAGGCGCGGACCGGTGCTGACAGCCCGGCGTACGCGGTAACCAGGTTGGCCCAGGTGGTGTCGCCGCCGTAAGGCGGCACGGTCTCGGCGCGCAGGATGGTCGCGGCCGGTGGATCGATGCGGGCGCCGTGGTCGCAGTGCCAGCCCCGCAGCAGGGTGTGCCGGCGCCGCCGTAGCCACTCCTCGTGCTCCATGCCGAACCGGCCGCCCAGTTCCAGCCGGTCCGCGGTGGTCTCCACCTCGGGGAAGTCGGCCGGTGAGGCGCTGCCCCTGTGACCGAGGACGACCGGATCGCCGAAGCGGCGGGCGAAGGCGACGTGCCCGGCGTGGTCCAGCTTCTGCCCACGGAAGAACACCACCTTCCAGCGCAGCACCGCCTGCCTGATCAAGGCCACCACGGCGGCGTCCAGCGGGCGGGCGAGGTCGACGCCGGTGATCTCGGCTCCGGTGTGCCCGGAGACCGGCTTCACCTCCACGCCCCCGGCCTGCTCCGTCGCTGTCCGGCCCACGGTGGCCCTGTGCGTCGTCATACGCGCTCCCCTGCTCGTCCGTACCGGTTCCAGGCAGCGATCGTGGCATCGCGGCCCCGGGCTTCGAGTCCCCTACGGCCGCATCCGGTCACCAGGTAGTGCTCAGGCTGTGGTCACGCGCCAGGGAGCGGCTGTTCGGCCCAGATGGTCTTGCCGATGCCGGTCTGCCGACTGCCCCAGCGCTGGGTGAGTTGGGCGACCAGAAGCAGTCCGCGACCGCCCTCGTCGTACGCGTGTGCCCGACGTAGGTGCGGCGAGGTGGAACTGGCGTCGGAGACCTCGCAGATGAGGGCACGGTCGCGGATCAGCCGGAGCTGGATGGGCGGTACGCCGTAGCGGATGGCATTGGTGACGAGTTCACTGACGACGAGTTCCGTGACGAATGCGGTCTCCTCCAGCCCCCAGGCGGCCAGTCGCTCACCGGCCGCCTGTCTGAGAACGGCGACCTGGGCGGGGTCGGGCGAGACGTCCCAGGTGGCAACCCGGTCGGTGCCGAGAGCACGGGTGCAGGCCAGCAGCAGCGCGACGTCGTCACCTGGCTGGTCGGGCAGGACGGCCTTGAGGATGTTGTCGCACAGGGCGTCCAGGGTGTCCGCGGGTGTCCCCAGCGCGCGCCTCAGTTCTTCGGACGCGCCGTCCGGGTCCCGGTCGCGATCCTCGATCAGGCCGTCGGTGTAGAGGGCGACGACGGAGCCCTCGGGCAGGTCCAGTTCCGTCGCCTCGAAAGGCAGCCCCCCGACGCCGAGCGGCGGCCCTGCGATCAGGGGGACGAACTCGGCGGTACTGCCGGGCAGGACAACGACCGGCGCCGGATGGCCTGCGGCGGCAAGCGTCAGCCTGCGGGAGACGGGGTCGTACACGGCGTAGAGACAGGTGGCACCGAGTTCGGCGACCTCCTCACTGCTGTCCTCCGAAGCCAGGTGTGTGACCAGGTCGTCGAGGTGGGTGAGGAGTTCGTCCGGCGGCAGGTCCACGTCGGCGAGGGTGCGTACGGCCGTCCGCAGCCGCCCCATGGTCGCCGAGGACTGGATGCCGTGGCCGACCACGTCGCCCACGACCAGGCCGACCCGGCTGCCGGAGAGCGGGATGACGTCGAACCAGTCACCGCCTATGCCGGCCAGTGATCCGCAGGGCAGATACCGGTGGGCGACGTCCAGCGCGGCCTGTCCGGGCAGCCCCTGCGGGAGCAGGCTGTGCTGGAGCGCGAGGGCCGTGGCGCGTTCACGGGCGAAACGTCGGGCGTTGTCGATGCAGACGGCGGCGCGGCTGGCGAGTTCCTCGGCGAACACGGCGTCGTCGGAAGCGTAGTCGTCCGGGTGGGCCATGCGGACGCAGACCGCGACGCCCAGGGTGATGCCCCGGGCCCGGAGCGGCACCGCGATCAGGGAGTGGACGCCCTTGCGGAACGGGCGCCCCTGGGGTGAACGTGCGTTGCGCTCGGCGAGCCATTGCGCGAAGTCGGGTTCGTCGGCTTGGCTGAGCACGGCACGGCCCTCACGCAGCGCCCGGGCGGGCGGTACGGAGGGCGGGTAGAAGTCTGCCTCGCCGAGGCGGACGGCCGCGCCGGGGTTGCCCGGCCGGGTGGAGCCATGGGCGACGCGGCGGAGCACGACTCCGTCGTCCTGGGTCCTGGGCGGCTCATCGGCTCCGAGGACCCAGTCGAGCAGGTCGACGCTGGCGAAGTCGGCGTACTGCGGGACCAGCAGACCGATGAGTTCCTCAGCCGTGCGCACCACGTCCAGGGTGGTGCCGATCCCGGTCGCCGCCTCGTTCAGCAGGGCGAGGCGGCGCCGGGCCCAGTGCTGTTCGCTGCTGTCCAGAGCGGCGAGCGCGACCGCGGTCGGCTCGCCGGAGTCGTCGCACAGCGGCCACATCTCGATGCTCCAGGCGTGTTCCCGGTTCAGGGCGGGGGCGCTGGTGAAGCTCTCGTAACGGACCGGCAGGCCTGTCTCGGCGACCTGGCGCAGATGCGCGAGGAATCCACGGCTGTGCTCCGCGTCCTCGACGGTATCGGGGTAGAAACGGCCGTGCAGCGCCTCCTCGGAAACGCCCATTAGATGGGAGGCGACGTCGTTGACCCGCAGGTAGCGCTGCTGCAGGTCGAAGACGGACATGGCCATGGACGCCTGTTGGAAGGCACGGGCCGCCAGCGCGGGTCCGGGCGGTTCAGCGGTGACGACGAAGCCCGTGTGCCTGCCGTCGGCGCCGAGGATCGGGCGGGCAGAGAGGTTCAGCTCGATGCGGTGACCGTCGCGGTGTCGCAGGGACACCGTTCCGGAACGCGCACCCAGTATGCCGCGGGGGAGGTTCCCGTCGAGCAGATCGGTCACAGGACGGCCCACGACTTCCTCGGCCGAGTGCCCCGTGAGCAGCCGCGCGGCCGTGCTCCACCCGGTCACCCTGCCCTGGGCATCGACGACCGCCACGGCGGCGACTTGCTCCATATGAACAGGATGATCCGATTGTTCCGGTGCATCAAGCGCGGGACGGCCCTGTTCAGCTGCTTCGGCGGTCACGCAAGGCGGCGAGAGCCCGGTCCGCGTGCGCGTTCATGCGTAGTTCGCTGCGCACGACCTCCAACACGGTTCGGTTCTCGTCAACGACGAAGGTGACCCGCCTGGTCGGGGCGAGCGAAAACCCTCGCTTGACGCCGAACCGCTCAGACACGGTTCCGTCACCGTCCGAGAGCAGCGGCATGCCGAGGGTGTGCCGACCGGAGAACTCCTGCTGCTTGTGCACGCTGTCACCGCTGATCCCGACGGGCCGGGCTCCCAGCGCGGCAAACTCTGTGGCGAGGTCGCGGAAGTGGCAGGCCTCGGCGGTGCAGCCAGGGGTGAGGGCCGCAGGGTAGAAGAAGAGGACGACCGGACCGTCGGCCAGCAGTTCGGTGAGCCTGCGAGTGGTACCGGTCTCGTCGGGCAGGGCGAAATCCTCGATCTCGTCCCCGACCTCGATACGCGCCGTCACCGCCGCCCCTCCCCGTTCCTGGCGACCCCGCGGGCCCACAGCACCAACGGCACCTGCAAGGGCAGCCGCGCCAGGGCGGCCGTCCTCAGCGGCGCGGGCCGATGCCGCCAGTCCACGGCCATCCGTACGTTCGCCGGGAAGACCCCGACGAAGAAGGCCGCCGCCGCCTTCGCGGCCGTCGCGCGCGTCCGCGGCGCGGCGATCCCGGCCGCAAGGGCCAGTTCGGCGATCCCGCTGGCGTACGTCCAGGTTCTGGGTGATCCCGGCAGAGCGCGGGGAACGATCGCGTCGAACTGGCGCGGGGCGGTGAAATGCGCGGCTCCGGCGGCGGCGAGCAGACCGGCGAGCAGTAGGGGTGAGCGTTCGGACCGGGGCACGGTTCCTCCTCTGATGACCTGCTGCCGGATATTACTGGACGGTAGGAACCAGGGCCGGCTGTCCTCGGGGAAGGGGCGATCAGGCAGCCACGCGCGAGCCGCCCCGGCCAAGACCGCCACCGATGCTCCTGAGCAGAAGAGTCCCGGTTCACAGCGTCTCGGCCAAGGTGACGGTCGGCTCGGTCAGCAGCGGGAATCGGTTCCCCTGATCAGCTCGGCGACATGACCGGTCTCCCGCTGCGCCTCGAAACCGGCGCGGTCGGTGCACCGCTCGCAGGACAGGAACGATCCCGGCCGGTCGACCTCTTCGTGCGGCTCGTAGGCGCGGTTCGCGAGTTCGGCCGGGCTCGGTTCGCGCATCCTGCGCAGCGGGGCGCGCACCGCGTCCACGCCATGTCGTCGTCGAGGCGGACCGCCGTCGCCCCTTCCCGGTCGGGCCGTCTCCGACCACGACCACACTTCCCGGCGCGACGGATCCGTTCAGGGGAACCGGTACCGAAATCCGCGTGAGGCCGTTGGATCCGGTCGAGACCTCCCTCCGTGACCGCCGCGCCCCTGCCTCCCATCGCGCCGATGCTCGCCACCCCCGGTACGCTGCCACCCGCCGCCCAGGACGAGCTATGGGCCTACGAGACCAAGCAGGACGGCCAGCGGGTAATGGCTTATCTACCCGGTGACGGCAGTGTGCGGCTGCGCTCCCGTTCGGGCGAGGACATCACCGCGGCCTATCCCGAACTCCGGCCGCTCGGTGGCGCCCTGGGCGCCACTCCCGCCATCCTGGACGGCGAGGTGCTGGCCCTGGATGCGCAGGGCAGGGCCGACTTCCAACTGCTGCAGAGCCGGATGGGCCTCGCGCATGCCCCCGCACGGGCTGCGCTCCGGGCGGCCCTGGTGCCGGTGCACCTGGTGCTGTTCGACGTGCCGTACCTGGAGGAGTCCTTGGTGCGGTTGCCGTATGTGCAGCGGCGGACACGGCTGGAGGAGTTGAACCTGGCCGGGCCGTACTGGTCGACGCCGGCCGCCGCCACCGGCCACGGCGCCCAGGCACTGCGGGCCACCCGGGAGCACGGCCTGGAAGGTCTGGTGTGCAAACGGCTGGACTCGGTATACGAGCCCGGGGTGCGCTCCCGCGCCTGGATCAAGATCCGGAACATGCGCGCAGCAGACGTGATCGTCGGCGGTTGGCTACCCGGCAAGGGACGGATGACCGGGCTGCCCGGCGCCGTGCTGGCCGGTCAGCGAGCGGGTGGCCGGCTGCGGTACGTGGGCAGGGTGGGCACCGGCTGGAGCGAGGCGGAGCGGACGGAACTGGCAGCGTTGTTGGGCAAGATGGCGAGCAGTCGCTGCCCCTTCGATCCGGTGCCGCGCATCCCGGACGCCCACTGGGTGCTGCCCCGAGTGGTGGGCGAGGTGAGCTACAGCACCCGGACCCGGGCCGGGCTGCTGCGCCAGCCGTCATGGCTGCGGCTGCGCCCGGACCTGACACCGCAGGAGTCAGCTGCGGACCTTCCTGAGGGCTGCGTGTAAAAGCCCGACAACCGGGGCGGGCGATGCTCTCGGGGTCTATCGTGTCCGCATGCCGGTTCCCGAACTGATCCGTATCGTCTCCCGTGACTCCCCCATGGCTTTGGCCCAAGTCGAGCGTGTGCGCACCGAGTTGACCACGCTGCACCCCGGTGTGCGCACTGCGGTGGTCCCGGTGCGGACCACCGGCGACACATGGCTCGGCGATCTGTCCGAAGTCGAGGGCAAAGGGGCCTTCACCAAGGAGGTGGATGCCGCACTCCTGGCCGGCGAGGCAGATCTGGCGGTGCACTGCGTCAAGGACGTACCCGCCGATCGGCCGCTGCCCGCCGGGACCGCGTTCGCCGCGTTCCTGAAGCGGGACGACATCCGGGACGCGCTGGTGCACCCGGGCGGGCTCACCCTGGACGAGTTGCCGACCGGCACCCGGATCGGCACCTCCTCGGTGCGCCGGGTCGCCCAGCTGGCCGCCACACACCCGCATCTGGAGTGCGTACCGTTCCGGGGCAACGCCAACCGCCGATTGGAGAAGCTGGCGGCCGGGGAGGCGGACGCGCTGCTGCTGGCCGTCTCGGGTGTGGAGCGGATCGGCCGGACAGACGTGATCAGTGAGGTCCTGTCCCCCGAGACGATGATGCCGCCGATCGGAGCCGGCATCCTCGCCCTGCAGTGCAGGGAGGACGACACCGAGCTGATCGACGCCGTCAGCGGGCTCGGAGACCCGGCGACGCACCGGGAAGCCACGACCGAACGGACGTTCCTGCACGTGCTGCAAGGACACTGCAACAGCCCGATCGCCGGCTACGCGCGGACGGACCGCAGTGGTGAGCTGTCCCTGCGGGCCTGCGTGTTCACTCCGGACGGCAAGACCCGGCTGAACGCCCACGAGTGGGCGGGCCGACTCGACCCGGCCACTCTCGGCACATCGGTCGCGGTGGCACTCCTCCGACAGGGGGCGCGGGAGATCATCGACGGCATCCCGCACTGATCGGCGCGCGCCCGCGGCCGACCATGGCACCGAGGGACGCAGGAAGCGGCGGGCGGGAGCCCGGAGCCGGTCCGGTCAGGCGGTGCCGGGCTCCGTCTGGTCCCTCAGGAAGGCGCTGACCTGGTGGACCAGACCGCCCTGTCCACTGCCCGCGGGGGCGGCCGCCGCGGTCACCCCCGAGACACCGATGCCCCCCGCCCACAGCCGGCGGTCGGTCCACTCGTCGTCCACCCGGAGCTGCACCTGTACGTCCACGTGGGTGAGGGCCGTCTCGGGCGCGGCGGCGTAGAGCACGGCGGTGGCCCTGCGCAGCGGGTACACGTCGAAGCCCTCGATGAACTGTGAGTTGCGCCAGTCGATGAAGGCACCCTCGCCGTCCGGGCCGACCCGGATGTCGATCTGGCCGTCCTCCAGGTGGATCCCGTAGTGCCGTGCACCTCGGTTCTCGACGGTCACCCGGAGACTGAAGTACGTCAGCCCCACGGCGGCGTCGTCGCGCCCGCGTGGCGGCTCGGCCACCTCCAGGCGGTGCACACGGCCCCGCAGACCGGCATGACCGTCGTACTCCTGCCAGTCCCCGACCACGTTCGGCTCGTACACAGTGCCCCTCTCGACCTTCGAGAGCTGCTGTCTATCTGTGTGCTGAGCGCACTGTCAAATGAGCAGAATGCGCTATGGCCAGGGGGTTCGACGGCTTTGATCATTGATCAAGCGCTGCCCAGGAACAATCCGTTCACAGCGCTACACGGCGAGGCGTGCGCGCGTGCCGCACATCACGTTCGCGGCAAGATCGGCGGGCAAGGCGACCAGATGCCCGCTGCAGATCGCCTCCACGACACGGGCAGGCACTCCCGGCGAAACCATCCAACCGACCGGGATGCGACCGGGATGCGACCCGAGCACAGTCGGCAGGCGGACAGAAAACGGGACACTTCTGACCGATTGCTCCGCTGTCTCACTGTTTGTCGTTGTATGCACTGAAGTGGGAAGATGAATGCAAGTGCTTCGGACGGGAGGCACGGCCGTGGGACCCGGTAGCGCCGGACGTCCCGATGTCCTCTTCATGGTCCGAGCGCACCTCCCACGGTGTCTGTCCGGCCAGCACCTGCTGAGAGAGGTGCGAACGATGCGTGTCAGCGGCAGCACGAAGGTTCATGCGCACGACGACGCCCCCGACACGGCCGAGTCCTTCGAACGGCTCGCGCGGCTGCCCGAGGGTCCCTCGCGCCAGGCGCTCCGGGACGAACTGGTCCGGTTGTGGCTGCCCATGGCCGAGCGGATCGCCGTGCGGTTCCGCGGTCGCGGGGAGGCACTGGAGGATCTGTACCAGGTTGCCGCGCTCGGTCTGGTGAAGGCCGTCGACCACTTCGATCCAGCCCGGGGCCGTGCCTTCGAAGCGTATGCCGTTCCCACCATCACCGGTGAGATCAAGCGCCATTTCCGTGACCACATGTGGACCCTCCACGTCCCCCGCCGAGTGCAGGATCTGCGCAACCGGGTGCGCGCCGCCACCAAGGAACTGGCGCAGTCCGGATCGGGTCGGGCACCCACCGTTGCCGAGATCGCCGTGTACACGCGGCTCAGCGAGGACGAGGTGCGCACCGGTATGGAGGCGCTGGAGTGCTTCTCCGCGCTGTCCCTGGACGCAGAGGTGGCCGGTACGGACGGTTACGCCCTGCGGGACTCTCTGGGTGGCCCCGACCCGGGGTACGACCTCGTGGTCGACCGCGCCGCGGTCAGACCGTGTCTGGAAGCACTACCCGAGCGCGAGCGCGTCATCCTCTACCTGCGGTTCTTCCGTGGCATGACCCAAAGCCGGATCGCCCAGCAGCTCGGCATCTCGCAGATGCACGTCTCGCGGCTGCTCAGCGGCTGCTGTGACCGGCTGCGCGAGCAACTGCTGGCCGAGGCCCGCTGAGCCCCCACGCACCACACCCCTTCGTGCCTCACTCCTGCGCGGCTCCGGGCACCTCGGTGGGACCGTACCGATCCAGGGCGGCCTCCAGCTCGGCGCAGACCTCGCCCGGAATGTCACCCCGGCACCCCCACACAAGGATCAGCTCCGCCACGTTCCGCAGCTTGATGTTGGTGTGCTGGGAGACCTCCTTCAGTACCTCCCACCCCTGCTCGGGGGACACCCGGCCAAGTGCCACCACCATTCCGATCGCCTGGTCAACGACCGCATGGGAGGCCACGGCCTCCTTCAACTGGTCGACTTCGTTCTGTAACTCGGCGATCCGGTCCGGTTCGCTCTCTCCCATGCCTTCATCCTCGGCAGTGATCCGCGCTCCTGCCACCGGGGTACTCGACAGGCACTCGACCCCCTTCCGGTTGGACACTGGTGTCAGACCGGTGGACGCCGGGCCCCGAAAGCAGGACGCGAGGCCATGAACCAAGACACCCCCGCCAGTGGTCGGCCGAGTACCGACAAGGCGCGCAAGAGAAATGTCCTCTCCACGCACTCCGTCTTCGGCGCTCCGTGCTGGGTGAGCCTGACCAGCCGGGATCTGAAGACCACCGAGGACTTCTACACGGCCGTGCTCGGCTGGCGCTGGCGCGGTGCCAAACTTGGCGAGCACTTCCGCATCGCGCTGGTGGATGGGGTGCCCGTGGCCGGAATCGCCGCAGTCGCGGCGATGTGGCAGATGGCGGTGGCCTGGACGCCGTACTTCGCCGTCCCGGACGCCGACGTGGCCGTGGCCCGGGCCCGGGAGCGCGGCGGTACCGCAGCCGTCGGGCCCCTGTCGTTCCCGCCGGGCCGGGCCGCACTGCTGGCCGACCGGGACGGGGCCACCTTCGGCATCTGGCAGGGCGAGCTGGTCTCCAACTGGGAGGCCTGGCGGCGGGTGGCACCGACCTTCATCCGTCTGCACACCCGTAACGCCTTCGATGCCGCGATCTTCTACGGCGAGATCCTCGACTGGGCCTCCGGGACACCGGGCTGCTGCTCGGTCGAGTACGAAGGCGGAGAAGTGGTGCTGCGCAGCCGGGGCGACGTGGTGGCACGGATCGACTCAGGCGCGGAGGAAGCGGCCCCGGACCCCTCGGTACGCCCGCACTGGCAGGTCCACTTCGCCGTGTCGGACGTGGCGGACTGCGCTCGCGCGGCGGAGAAGCACGGCGGCAGCGTACTCCAGGAAGACGAAACCGAGTTGATCTTGCGGGACCCCGACGGGGCACAGTTCACCGTGACGTCACGCAGGATCCACTGACCGCCGGGGAACGGGTGCGCAGGACGTCGCCGGGGCGACCGTCAGCCGGCACGCGGCTCATCGCCGCCGTGCGACGGCCTTGACAACAGGATCAGGCTGCGCGCCTCCATACGGAGCCGTGTGCCGGCCTTGCGTTCGCGTTCATCGGGGATGCCGTCGGGTTCGGCGGTGTCGATCAGGGTCGCCCAGCGTTCACCGAAGGAGCCGTCCGGCAAGCGGAAACCGACCGGCTCCCAGTAGCCGTTGACGAGCAGCAGGAAGGAGTCGTCAGTCATCCGGCGTCCGTGGAAGTCGCGTTCGGCGATGGCGTCACCGTTGAGGAACACGGCTACCGAGTGCGCGTCACGGCGGTGCCAGTCCCGTTCGGTCATCTCGCGGGCGTCGGGTCGCAGCCACATCAGATCAGGCAGCGGCTGTGCGGCGTTGGTCGCAGTCTCCCCGTGGAAGAAGCGGCTGCGGCGGAGGACCGGATGCGCCGCGCGCAGGGCGATCAGGCGCCGGGTGAAGTCGACGAGGGCACGCTGGTCGTCGGTCCGTTCCCAATCAGTCCAGGAGATCTGGTTGTCCTGGCAATAGGCGTTGTTGTTGCCGCGCTGGGTACGGCCGAGTTCGTCGCCGTGACAGAGCATCGGGATGCCCTGCGAGAGCAGCAGCGTGGCCAGAAAGTTGCGCTGCTGACGGGCGCGCAGTTCGAGGACGGCGGGGTCATCGGTGTCGCCCTCCACGCCGCAGTTCCAGGAACGGTTGTGGCTCTCGCCGTCCCGGTTGGCCTCGCCGTTGGCCTCGTTGTGCTTGTCGTTGTACGACACGAGGTCGCGCAGCGTGAAGCCGTCATGCGCGGTGACGAAGTTGACGCTGGCACGGGGGCGGCGCCGGCTGTGCTGATAGAGGTCGGACGAGCCGGTGAGCCGGGAGGCGAACTCACCGAGGGAACCGGGCTCGGCCCGCCAGAAGTCCCGTACGGCGTCCCGGTACCTGCCGTTCCACTCCGACCACAGGGGCGGGAAGTTGCCCACCTGGTAGCCCCCCTCCCCCACGTCCCAGGGTTCGGCGATCAGCTTCACCTGGGACACCACGGGGTCCTGCTGGATCAGGTCGAAGAACGACGACAGCCGGTCGACCTCGTGGAACTGCCGGGCCAGCGTCGCCGCGAGGTCGAAGCGGAAGCCGTCGACATGCATCTCGGTGACCCAGTACCGCAGCGAGTCCATGATCAGCTGGAGCACGTAGGGGTGCCGCATCAGCAGACTGTTCCCGGTACCGGTGGTGTCGTAGTAGTGCGCCCAGTCCCCGTCGACCAGTCGGTAGTACGAGGCGTTGTCGATGCCCCGGAAGGACAGGGAGGGGCCCAGTTCGTTGCCCTCGGCCGTGTGGTTGTAGACCACGTCGAGGATCACTTCGAGTCCGGCCGCGTGCAGCGCCTTCACCATCGCCTTGAACTCATTGACCTGCTGCCCCCGGGCGCCGAAGGCGGCGTAGGCGTTGTGCGGGGCGAAGAAGCCGATGGTGTTGTAGCCCCAGTAGTTGGATAGGCCGCGGTCCTGCAGCACGCCGTCCTGTACGAACTGGTGCACCGGCATCAGCTCGACCGCAGTCACCCCGAGCGAGGTCAGATGCTCGATCACGGAGGGGTGGGCGAGGCCGGCGTAGGTGCCGCGCAATCGTTCGGGGACGTCCGGGTGGGTGCGGGTGAGGCCGCGCACATGGGCCTCGTAGATCACCGAGTTCGCGTACGACGTGCGCGGCGGCCGGTCGTCGCCCCAGTCGAAGTACGGATCCGTGACCACACCCAACATGGTGTGCCCGGCGCTGTCGGCCGAGGACGGGCCGTCCGGGGAGCGCTCGTACAGGGAGGCGTGGTTGTCGATCTGACCGTCGACGGCGCGCGCGTACGGGTCGAGCAGCAGCTTCGCCGGATTGCAGCGGTGGCCGAGCGCGGGTTGCCAGGGGCCGTGCACCCGGTAGCCGTAGCGCTGACCGGGGCCGATGCCCGGCAGATAGCCGTGCCAGACGAATCCGTCGACCTCGTGCAGCCGGACCGGAGTCTCGGTGCCGGCATCGTCGAGCAGGATCAGTTCGACACGCTCGGCGACTTCGCTGAACAGGGCGAAGTTGGTGCCCTGGCCATCGAACGCGGCCCCCAGTGGATAGGGGTGCCCGCTCCACACGGGCAGTGCCTTGCGGGTCTTGCGGGTCTTGCGGGCGGTCACCGGCTGCCCTCCAGGGCGTCGTCCGCGGCGCCCGCCGGGGCGGCCAGCACCGCTACCGGCTCCTCGCGCGGCACCTGTAGGTCCTGGCGCAGCATGGGCGCAGGGGCCGTGGGCACCAGCAGGACGCGCTGGCCGGTGCGGGCACGCTGCGAAAACCAGATGATCTTACTGCCGGTGTCCGAGGCACAGCAGCCCCAACCGTCGCTCATGGCGGCGATGTCGGCCAGACAGCCCCGCAGGTCCTGATCCGGACGGAGATCGGGGTCGTCGTCACCGAACGCGGTGATGAGGTGCTGGCCGTTCCACCACATCTCGATCGAGGTGTGCTTGTCGTTGGCGTGCTCTTCGATGGCCCGCAGCAGCATTTCGGTGCCGCGGCAGACGGGGTCCGCGAGGTTGTCGAGGCCCCAATAGCGGAGATGGGCGGCCAGGATGCGGCTGACCTGCCCCACACGTTCCGGGCTGACTTCCACGTCGAGGTGGTAGTAGCAGGGCACTGCGGTCTTCATCGTCGCTTGCTCCTCACCGGCGAAGCTCTCGCTCCCCTCGCCCCGTCCGGGAGGGATCCCGGACACACAGCGTGAGCGCTTATCGCTTCTGAGTCATCTCCACGGTGCGGTCGCTACGCCATTCGTGCAACACGAGCACGCGACACCACGCATGGTTGAAGATCCAACAAGACGCTGCGTCGTCGTGCGTGCACCATAAGTGAAAGCCTCGATCGCCGTGACGGTGCCGCGCCTTCCCGTGCGCGGACACCACCCGACCGTCGGGAACGCGCCCAGTCGAGAGCGTGGAAGGTGAAGAGGGCCATGCTGCTACCCGCCAAGGCGGAAGTAGCCCGGCAGTTGCGGCGTTACCGGGTGTGGGAGCGTGCAATGCTCGCCTCGCCCCATGACCGCACGGTCCGGGCCGCCTTCGAGGACTCGGGGTACACGCTGTGTGTGCTGATGGGCAAGCGCTGCGCCCGCGAGGCCGCGGACGCAGCCGAGCGCTATCTGCGCACCAACCTGGTGGCCTACCTGCGCGAGCAGGACGGCCGGCCGCAGCGGCGCCGGGCGTCCAGAAGTACGTCGCCACCGGAGCGGCGTTCCACGGCGTCAAGCCCCTGACCTGGCACCGTACAAGACGTTCCCGACGGGACCGATCAGGAGTCGGCCCGTTTCTCGGATCGCGAAGCCGGGCCGGGTGCCCGGCTTCGCGCACGGCGGAGGTGAGATACATGCGCAGGACCCCGGCCATCGGCCGCGTACCGGTACGTGACGTCCGGCCGGCCGTGGAGTGCGGCAGGCGCCCGGCGAAAGCGGTGGCCGGGGAGACCTTCGAGGTGTCAGCCACCGTGTTCCGCGAAGGGCATGAAGCCGTGGGCGCCAACGTCGTCCTGCGCGATCCGAAGGGTCGCCGTGGCCCCTGGACGCCCATGCGGGAACTGTCCCCCGGCAGCGACCGCTGGGGCGCGGAGGTCACCCCGGATGTGACGGGCCGCTGGACTTTCCGGGTGGAAGCCTGGAGTCATCCGCTGGCGACCTGGCGGCACACCGCCTCCGTGAAGGTGCCGGCCGGGATCGACACCGGCCTGGTCCTGGAGGAGGGCGCCGAGTTGTACGAGCGTGCGGCCGCCGGGGTTCCCAAGGGGCCGGACCGGAACCTGGTACTGACCGCCGCCCACACCCTCGGCGACGACTCCCTGTCGGTCAACGACCGTCTGAAGGCGGTGTTGGCGCCGGAGGTGGAGGCGTTGCTGGCCCGGTATCCGCTGCGGGAGCTGGTCACCGCGTCCGACCCGATGCCGCTGCTGGTGGAGCGGGAACGCGCCCTGTACGGCTCCTGGTACGAGTTCTTCCCGCGTTCGGAGGGCACTGTCGAGCAGCCGCACGGCACCTTGCGCACGGCTGCCCGCCGGCTGGGGCCGATCGCGGACATGGGCTTCGACGTGGTGTACCTGCCGCCCGTGCACCCGATCGGCACCACGTTCCGCAAGGGACCCAACAACAGCCTTGCCGCGGGCCCGCAGGACGTGGGCGTGCCGTGGGCGATCGGTTCCCCGGAGGGCGGGCACGATGCGGTCCACCCGGACCTGGGCACGGTGGAGGACTTCGGCTTCTTCGTCGGCGAGGCGAATCGGCTGGGTTTGGAGGTTGCCCTGGACTTCGCGTTGCAGTGCTCGCCGGACCATCCTTGGGTGCACAAGCATCCGGAGTGGTTCCCTCACCGGCCGGACGGCTCGATCGCGTACGCGGAGAACCCGCCGAAGAAGTACCAGGACATCTATCCCGTCGCCTTCGACGCTGACCTGGACGGTCTGGTCGCGGAGTCGGTGCGGATCCTGCGGCACTGGATGGGGCACGGGGTCCGGATCTTCCGCGTCGACAACCCGCACACCAAGCCGGTGGTGTTCTGGGAGCGGGTCATCTCGGAGGTCAACCGCAGGGACCCGGACGTGATCTTCCTGGCGGAGGCCTTCACCCGCCCGGCGATGATGCACGCCCTGGCGCAGATCGGTTTCCAGCAGTCGTACACGTACTTCACCTGGCGCAACGGCAAGCAGGAGCTGACGGAGTACCTGACGGAGCTGTCCGGTGAGGCGGCGGCCTACATGCGGCCGAACCTGTTCCCCAACACCCCCGACATCCTGCACGCCTACCTCCAGCACGGTGGACGGCCGGCCTTCGAGGTCCGGGCGGTGCTCGCCGCCACCCTCTCCCCGGCGTGGGGCATCTACAGCGGCTACGAACTGTGCGAGAACACCCCGCTCCACGAGGGCAGCGAGGAGTACCGGGACTCGGAGAAGTACCAGCTCAAGCCACGCGACTGGGAGGCCGCCGCGCGCACCGGGCGGACCATCGCCCCGCTCATCACCAAGCTGAACACCATCCGGCGGCAGCACCCCGCGCTGCAACGCCTGCGGAACCTACGCTTCCACCAGACCGACAACGACGCGGTGATCGCCTACAGCAAGAGCACCGCAGCGGACACGGTCATCGTGGTCGTCAATCTCGATCCCCACCACACCCAGGAGGCCACGGTCTCGTTGGACATGCCGCAACTCGGCCTGGACTGGCACACCGCCCTGTCCGTGCACGACGAACTGACGGGCGAGACGTATCACTGGGGCAGGACCAACTACGTGCGTCTCACGCCCGGCCGGACGCCGGCGCACGTGCTCCACGTCGGGCGAGCGACGCCCCAGAACGGAGGGCCCTCAGCGTCATGACCGTCAACGAACCCGTACTGGACACCTTCGAGGACACTCCGGCGGGAGACCGGGACCCGGACTGGTTCAAACGCGCCGTCTTCTACGAGGTCCTGGTCCGTTCCTTCCAGGACAGCAACGGCGACGGCATCGGCGACCTGAAGGGCCTGACCGCCAAACTCGACTATCTGCAGTGGCTGGGCGTGGACTGCCTGTGGCTTCCGCCGTTCTTCAAGTCGCCGCTGCGGGACGGTGGTTACGACGTCTCCGACTACACCGCAGTGCTGCCCGAATTCGGTGACCTCGCCGACTTCGTGGAGTTCGTGGACGCCGCGCACCAGCGCGGTATCCGCGTGATCATCGACTTCGTCATGAACCACACCAGCGACCAGCACCCGTGGTTCCAGGAGTCCCGCAAGAACCCCGACGGCCCGTACGGGGACTACTACGTCTGGGCCGACGACGACAAGGGGTACGAGGACGCCCGGATCATCTTCGTCGACACCGAGGCCTCCAACTGGACGTACGACCCGGTACGCGGGCAGTACTACTTCCACCGCTTCTTCTCCCACCAGCCGGACCTCAACTACGAGAACCCGGCCGTGCAGGAGGAGATCCTGGCCGCGCTGAAGTTCTGGCTGGATCTCGGCATCGACGGCTACCGCCTCGACGCGGTCCCCTACCTCTACGCGGAAGAGGGCACCAACTGCGAGAATCTGCCGGCGACCCACGAGTTCCTCAGGCGGGTGCGCAAGGAGATCGACGCCCAGTACCCCGACACCGTGCTGCTGGCGGAGGCCAACCAGTGGCCGGAGGACGTGGTCGACTACTTCGGCGACTACGCCGCCGGCGGCGACGAGTGCCACATGGCGTTCCACTTCCCCGTGATGCCACGCATCTTCATGGCCGTACGACGCGAGTCCCGCTACCCCGTCTCCGAGATCCTCGCCAAGACACCGGCCATCCCCTCCGGTTGCCAGTGGGGCATCTTCCTGCGCAATCACGACGAGCTGACCCTCGAAATGGTCACCGACGAGGAACGCGACTACATGTGGGCCGAGTACGCCAAGGACCCACGGATGCGCGCCAACATCGGCATCCGCCGCCGGCTCGCGCCCCTGCTCGACAACGACCGCAACCAGATCGAGCTGTTCACCGCGCTGCTGCTCTCCCTGCCCGGCTCGCCCATCCTCTACTACGGTGACGAGATCGGCATGGGGGACAACATCTGGCTCGGCGACCGCGACGCCGTACGCACCCCCATGCAGTGGACCCCCGACCGCAACGCCGGCTTCTCGTCCTGCGATCCAGGACGCCTCTACCTCCCCACGATCATGGACCCGGTCTACGGCTACCAGGTCACCAACGTCGAAGCCTCCATGTCCTCCCCGTCCAGCCTGCTGCACTGGACGCGCCGCATGATCGAGATCCGCAAGCAGAATCCCGCCTTCGGACTGGGGACCTACACCGAACTACCCTCGTCCAACCCGGCAGTGCTCGCCTTCCTGCGCGAGTACGAGGACGACCTCGTCCTGTGCGTCCACAACTTCTCCCGCTTCGCCCAGCCCACCGAGCTGGACCTGCGGGCCTACGACGGACGGCACCCGGTCGAACTGATCGGCGGGGTGCGATTCCCTGCCATCGGCGAACTGCCGTACCTGCTCACCCTGCAAAGCCACGGTTTCTACTGGTTCCGGCTCACCCGAGTCGCATCCCGCATCGGCCGCCGCCGCTGAACGCCCGGCTCCGAGGAAAGGACGCGTCACCATGCCGAAGACCATCATCGACCGACCGCGGACCGCGGCCGGCCCCGACGGGCCCCTGGCCTCGCTGGGCGGGCTGCTGCGTGCATGGTTGCCGAGGCAGCGCTGGTTCGCGGGCAAGGATCGGCCCGTCACCGACCTGTCGGTGCTGTCCGTGACGGAGCTGTTCCCGGGGTGCCTGCACCTGCTGGTGCACGCCTCGCACGCGCCGGTGCCCACCCCCGGTGGCACTCCCCCGCCCGGTGACTGCTACCAGCTGCTACTGGGCCTGCGCGAGCACCTCGCCCCCCGACTGGAGCGGGCGTTCATCGGGCGCGCCGAGGAGGGCCCGATGGCGGGTCTCGCGGTCTACGACGCACTGCACGACCCGCGCTCGGCTCATCTGCTGTTGCAACGGCTGCGACACCCCGGCGCGGCAGGCCCGCTGCGTTTCGAGGCGGACCCGGCCGCCCATGTGCCGGGTGGACTCCCGCCGCGCCTGCTGGACGCCGAACAGTCCAACACCTCGATCGTGTACGGCGATGCGTACATCCTGAAGGTCTTCCGCCGCATCCAGCCGGGTGTCAATCCCGACCTGGAAGTGTCGACCGCGCTGGCCGCACAGGGGTGTACGCGGGTGCCGCCGCCGGTGGCCTGGTTCGGGACGACCACGCCGCGCCCGGCCACCCTCGGGGTGCTTCAGCCGTTCCTGCCTGATGCCACCGACGGCTGGACGCTGGCGCTGCGGGCGCTCGGCACGAACGGTGACTTCACGACCGAGGCGCGTGACCTGGGCCGGGCGATGGCCGAGGTGCACCTGGCGCTGGCCGGTGCTTTCCCACCAGCCGGGCCGGGCGAGAACGGCCGCACGGCCGATGCGATGTGCGCCCGGCTGGACGCCGCCGCGCATGCCGTACCCGGGCTGCGGCCCTTCGTACCCGGACTGCGGGCCGCCTTCGGGGCGCTCGCCACGTGCGACAGCGGTCCGCCCGCCCAACGCATCCACGGCGATCTACACCTCGGGCAGGTGCTGCGGGCCGGCCGCGACTGGTTCGTCATTGACTTCGAAGGCGAACCGTCCCGCCCGCTCGCCGAGCGGCGGGCCCCGCAGTCCCCGGTACGGGACGTGGCTGGAATGCTGCGCTCCTTCGACTACGCGGCCCGGCAGCGCCGCCCGTGGCGACCCGAGTGGGCGCGCCGCTGCCGGGAGGCATTCTGCGCGGGCTACGCGGCCCGCGCCGGCTGGGATCCACGCAAGAAGCACGCGCTGCTGCGCGCGCACGAGACGGACAGGGCGGTCTACGAGGTGCTGTACGAAGCGAGACACCGGCCGGACTGGCTACCGGTTCCGATGGCGGCGATCAAGCGGCTCGCCGTGTGGGGAGGCTGACGTCATGGCACTGCGCGACACCTCGCGTCCCGAGGCCGCGGGCCCGGTGCCCTCCGTGGCCGCGCCGCTGGAACCCGCCGACCGCGACCGCCTGCTCGGCGGCGCGCACCACGATCCGCACGCCGTGCTGGGCGCTCACCCGGTGCCCGACGGCACCCTGTTCCGGGCGCTGCGTCCGAACGCCCGGGCCGTGAGTGTGGTGGTCGACGGCATCCGCACCGCCCTCTCGTCGGAGGGGGGCGGTCTGTTCTCCGCGGTCCTGCCTGTTGCGGAGATTCCGTCGTACACCCTGCTGGTGGTGTACGACGACGGGGAGCAGGAGGTGGAGGATCCCTACCGTTTCCTGCCCGCCCTCGGTGAGCTGGACCTGCACCTGATCCGGGAGGGCCGGCACGAGCAGCTGTGGAAGGCGCTCGGTGCCGAGCCGATGACCCACCAGGGCGTGACCGGCACCCGGTTCACCGTATGGGCGCCGAACGCCCAGGGCGTCCGGGTGGCCGGGGAGTTCACGTACTGGGACGGCACGCAGTATCCGATGCGGTCGCTCGGCGCGTCCGGGGTGTGGGAGCTGTTCCTGCCCGGCATCGGTGAGGGGGAGCCGTACAAGTTCGAGATCACGTCCCGGGACGGCCGCCGGTTCCTCAAGGCGGACCCGATGGCACGGCGTGCCGAGGTGCCGCCGGACACGGCTTCGATCGTGCACGCCTCGCACCACGAGTGGGGTGACGGAGGGTGGATGGCCCGCCGTGGTGATACTCCGGTGCACGAAGCGCCGTTCTCCGTGTACGAGGTTCACCTGCCCTCCTGGCGCCCTGGGCTGGACTACCGCCGGCTGGCCAAGGAGCTTCCCGCCTACGTCAGCACGATGGGTTTCACGCACGTGGAGCTGATGCCGGTCGCCGAGCATCCCTTCGGCGGCTCCTGGGGCTACCAGGTCACCTCCTACTACGCCCCCACCTCCCGGCTGGGTACACCGGACGACTTCAAGTACCTGGTCGACGCGCTGCACCAGGCCGGCATCGGCGTGATCATGGACTGGGTACCGGCGCACTTCCCCAAGGACGACTGGGCCCTGGCCCGCTTCGACGGCGACCCGCTCTACGAACCCGGGGACTCCCGACGCGCCGAGCATCCCGACTGGGGCACGTACGAGTTCGACTACGGCCGCACCGAGGTCCGCAACTTCCTCGTCGCCAACGCCGTCTACTGGTGCGAGGAGTTCCACATCGACGGCCTGCGCGTGGACGCCGTCGCCTCGATGCTCTACCTCGACTACTCACGCGACTCCGGCCAGTGGGAACCGAACGTCTTCGGCGGCCGGGAGAACCTCGACGCCATGGCCTTCCTGCAGGAGATGAACGCCACCGTCTACCGACGCTGCCCCGGCGTGGTCACCATCGCCGAGGAATCCACGGCGTGGGACGGCGTGACCCGGCCCACCGACAGCGGCGGACTCGGCTTCGGCCTGAAGTGGAACATGGGCTGGATGCACGACTCGCTCCAGTACATGCAGAAGGAGCCGGTGCACCGCAAGTACCACCACAACGAGATGACGTTCTCGATGGTCTACGCCTACAGCGAGAACTACGTCCTGCCGATCTCCCACGACGAAGTCGTCCACGGCAAGCAGTCCCTGGTGTCGAAGATGCCGGGCGACTGGTGGCAGCGGCGCGCCAACCACCGCGCCTACCTGGGCTTCATGTGGGCCCACCCGGGCAAACAACTACTCTTCATGGGCCAGGAGTTCGCCCAAGGCGCCGAATGGAACGAGGCACACGGCCCCGAATGGTGGCTGCTCGACGACGACTACTGCTCCGCAGGCGACCACCGGGGCGTCCAGCAGCTCGTGCGGGATCTGAACGCCAGGTACCGGTCGCTACCCGCGCTGTGGCAGCGGGACACCGACCCGGACGGCTTCCAGTGGATCAGCGGGGACGCGGCGGACGACAACGTCTTCGCCTTCCTGCGCTCCGGCACGGCGGGGACCCCCCTGTTGGCGGTGTCGAACTTCTCCCCCGTCGTACGGCATGACTACCGCCTGTGGGTGCCCGACGGGATGCCCGCCTGGCAGGAGGAACTGAACACCGACGACCTCCGCTACGGCGGCAGCGGGGTCGGCGCCGAGGGCCCCTGCAAACCCGAGGACGGATTCTTGAGGCTCACGCTCCCGCCGCTCGCCACGGTGTGGCTCACACCGGAGCACTGACATCGCAGGTGTCGGCGGTCACACCGGGGGCAGTCTGGGTCGAACGGACCCCGACTGCCCCCGCGGCACGGAGGGAAGGGCGACGCAGGTGCGCACTGTCGGAGTGGAGGAGGAACTCCTCCTAGTCGATCCGGACAGCGGCGATCCGAAGGCCCTGGCCGCGGCCGTGCTCGCCCGGGCCTCCCACGACGATCCCGGACAGGAGGTGTTCGAGAAGGAGCTCTTCGGGCAGATGCTGGAGTTCGCCACGCGTCCGCAGACGGAGATGGCCGACCTCGGCGCGGAGATCGTGCGCTGCCGCAAGGAAGCGGCCCGGCATGCCGGACGCTTCGGCTGCGCGGTCGCCGCACTCGCCACCTCTCCCCTGCCGGTCAGCCCTTCCCTCACCGTGAACGAGCGCTACCGGTGGCTGGCCGAGCGATACGGGGTCGGCACCCGGGACCAGTTGGTCTGCGGGTGCCATGTGCATGTCTCCGTGGAGTCCGACGAGGAGGGCGTGGCCGTCCTCGATCGGCTCCGCCCGTGGCTACCGGTGCTCAGCGCGCTCAGTGCCAACTCCCCTTTCTGGCAGGGCCGGGACACCGGCTACGCCAGCTACCGCAGCCGTGTGTGGGAGCGCTGGCCGTCGGCTGGTCCGACCGAGCTGTTCGGGTCCCCCGAGCAGTACCGCCGGCGGGTAGCGGACATGGTGGCCACCGGCGTCATCCTCGACGAGCCGATGGCCTACTTCGACGCACGACTGTCCGTGCGCTATCCGACGGTCGAGATCCGGGTGTCGGACGTGTGCCTGTGTGCGCACACCGCAGTACTCATCGCCACGCTGACCCGGGCCCTGGTGGAGACGGCGGCGCGGGACTGGCGGGCGGGCCGGCCGCCGCCCGGTCACAGCGTCAGCCTGCTCAGGCTGGCCGCCTGGCAGGCGTCCCGGTCGGGTTTGGAGGAGGAACTGCTCCATCCGGTGACCATGCGGCCTCACCCGGCCCCCCTGGTACTGCGCGCCCTGCTGGAGTACACCCGGCAGGCGCTCACCGACCTCGGGGACGCGGACTGTGCCGAGCAGGCCCTGGAGGAGGTACTGCGGCGGGGCAACGGCGCGCGCGAGCAGCGGCGGCTGCTGGAGCGCACCGGCAGCCTGCGGGACGTCGTCACCGAGTGCGTACGGCACACCCAGGGCTGAGCCGCCCGCACGGGCGTCTGATCGGAACGACGGCGCACATCGCGAAGCGATCCGTGGACAGCACGTCGAAGACGGGCGGCGTGGCTGGCACCTCGGCGCAGCCCGCGGACGCTACGGCTGCGGGCGCGGCCCGCGGGGGACCTTCCCCGGGCGGGTGCCGCCGAGACCCACTGCGCCCCGGCCCACGGCCACGAAGTGTGCCCGGGCTCCGCAGCCGGGACCTGTTCACGTCATGTCTGCCGAGCCCTCGGGGCACGGCCACATCATCAACCGATCACGACTTCCCCGTTCCCGGCACCGAAAGCGGTCACCTGGGCTACATTCGAGCACCGCCGAGACCGAGCCGATCGGCGCAGTGACCCTCCGTACACCCCGGGAGCAGCGCATGCGGGACGTCTCCCTCGCTCCAGCCCTTACCCCGCCGCTCACGGGCGGCCTCGCCGACAGCATCTTCGACACGGCGGAGCACAACCCCGCCTTGCCCCTGCTCGCGCGCCGCGCGGACCCCTGTGCCACCGAGTGGACGAAGGTGACAGCGCGGGAAGTGCGGGACGAAGTGGTCAGTCTCGCCAAGGGACTCATCGCCGCCGGCGTGTCACCCGGCCACCGGGTGGCCCTGATGGCCCGTACCCGCTACGAATGGACGGTGCTGGGTCACGCGCTGTGGGCCGTGGGCGCCGAGGTTGTGCCCATCCATCCGGCTTCCTCCCGCGACCAGGTCGAGTGGATCCTGCGGGACGCCGGCTGTGTGGCCGTGGTGGTCGAGGACGAGCAGGGCGCCATGACCGTCGGAACCGTGTGCACCAGGCTGCCCCGGCTGCGCCACGTCTGGCAGCTCGACGGAGGCGCGTTGCACGAACTCTCCGAGCAGGGCGAGACCGTGCCGTACACCACGGTGGAGTCGTTGCGCCGGATTGTCCTGCCGGATTCCACGGCGGCCGTCGTCTACACCTCCGGCACCTCGGGCCGTCCGCTGGGCTGCGCGCTGAGCCACCGCGGTCTGGCCTACCCCTGTGACACCCTCCTGGCCGGCTGGGCCCACACCGCGGCTCCGCCGGGGGAGCAGCCCTCCGTGCTGGCCTTCCTGCCCTTCTCCCATGTCTACGGCATCATGATCATGTTGACCTGTGTGCGCGGCAGGGTGCTCATGGCGCACGAGCCGGAGCTGACCGAGGCGGCGCTGGCGTCGGCACTGACCACGTTCCGGCCGACGTACTTGTACGGCGTGCCCTCCATGTTCGAGAAGCTCTACAAGATATTCCTGCGCAGCGCGGAGCTGGCCGGCCGGGGCGCGTTGTTCGAACGGGCCGCACGGACGGCGCGGGACTTCGCCACGGCCGAGGAACGCCGGCGGCTGGGCACCGGGCCGGGTCCAGCACTCGATCTCAGGCTGCAGCACGCTCTGTACGAGCGGACGGTGTACCGCAAACTGCGCGCGGTACTCGGCGGCCGCGCGGTGCGCGGCACGTCCGGCGGTTCCTCGCTCAGCCGTGAGCTGTCGCTGTTCTACGAAGGCATCGGTGTGTATGTCCACGACGGGTATGGGCTGACCGAGTCCTCCGGCGGGATCACCATGCAGCCACTGGGCCGGGAAAAGTCCGGGACCGTGGGCCGGCCACTGCCGGGCACCGAGATCCAGGTGGCCGGTGACGGGGAGATCCTGGTGCGCGGACCGTCGGTCTTCCAGGGCTACGTCGGCGACGAAGCGGCGACCCGGGCCGCGCTGTGGAGTGGCTGGCTGGCCACCGGGGACATCGGGCAGGTGGACTCCGAAGGCTACCTGACGATCACCGGACGCAAGAAGGACATCATCGTCACCAGCGGCGGCAAGAGCGTGGCCCCGGCCCCGCTGGAGCAGCGACTGCGCCTGCACCCACTGGTCCACCAGGCGGTGGTGATCGGCGACGACCGACCCTGCGTCGGTGCCCTGATCACCCTGGATCCGGAGTTCCTCGCGCACTGGCGGGCCGCGCTGGCCCTGCAGGGCAATGCGCCCGGCCGGGAGAGCCGCGAGGAGAACGCGCTGCGGGAGGAGATCGCGCGGGCCGTGGCCTCGGCCAACAGCGCGGTGTCCCGCGCGGAGTCCATCAGGGTCTACCGGGTACTCCAGGAACCGTTCGCCGCGGACAACGGGCTGCTCACGCCGTCCATGAAGCTGCGCCGGGACGCCATAGTGCGGCACTACGCGGCCGAGATCGAGGCGATGTACCAGGCGCGGCCCCGGGGACGGCGGGGTGCGCCGGAGTCGCCGGACTGGGACGAGCCGGACGACGTCTTCCGCTGAGCGGGCGGACGCGCACCGAGCACTGTGCGGCGCGGACGGATAGCCGGCCCTGCCGGGGGAACCCGCAACGCAGGAGGAGTCCAGCAACGATGACCGTTCCGGCCAGCGGGGCCACGCGGGTCCCGGTCGGCCAGTGCCCGGGAATGCCAGATGGCGACGAAACCGCCTCAAAACGACCCGCACCTCTCACAGCAGAGCTACGAGCGTACGTTCTCCTTCGCGGGTGAGCTGCGCAACGTCGCGGAGGCGCGGCTCGCCGCGGAGGGCTTCCTGCGCGCCCTGGCCGGGGACGCGCCACCGAGCGCGCACGAATACTGGGACGACATCCTGCTGGTGGTGACGGAGTTGGCCGTCAACGCGGTCCAGTACGCGCCGGGGCCGTTCGCCCTGCGGATGCGCCGTACCTTCGGCGGGGTGCACGTGACGGTGCACGACACGAGCACCGCCGAACCGGAGCCGCGGCCCTTCCACCCCCGTTCCGGCGGGGGCGGGGTCGGCTGGCACCTGGTGCACACGCTGTGCACCCAGGTGATGGTCGTGGTGCACGACCACGGCAAGGACATCCACGCGTTCCTGCCCTGGTGACGGCCTGGACCACGGGTGGTGTCCGACGCGGACGCGCCCTGCGGACGGGGCCGTACCAGGACCGGCACCCGGCCTCCGGGCGGGGCCGCACAGCCGCCCAGGCATGGGGCCGGCTGCGTCCCCGGCTGGCGGAACGGCCCGGGGCACGGTGGGATCGGAGTCGGGGGCCGAGCGCTCCGGGGTCCGCGGACGGCGACGAGCCCAACCGCCTGGAGCCGCAGAAAGGGATGAACACCGTGACACGACCCAGGATCCTGGTGGTCGGCGCAGGCTTCGCCGGAGTCGGTTGCGTCCGCCGCCTGGAGCGGAAACTCGCCCCCGACGAGGCCGACGTCACCCTGGTGACGCCGTTCGCCTACCAGCTCTACCTGCCCCTGCTGCCCCAGGTCGCCTCCGGGGTGCTCACGCCGCAGTCGATCGCCCTGTCCCTGCGCCGCAGCAGGAAGTACCGCACCCGGATCATCCCGGGCGGCGCGATCGGTGTGGACCTGGACGCCAAGGTGTGCGTCATCCGCACCATCACCGACAAGATCGTCAACGAGCCCTACGACTACATCGTCCTGGCACCTGGCAGCGTGACCCGTACCTTCGACATCCCGGGGCTGACCGAGCACGCCTTCGGGATGAAGACCCTCGCCGAGGCCGCGTACATCCGCGACCACGTGATCTCACAACTCGACCTGGCCGACGCCAGCGACGACCCGGCCGAACGGGCCGCGCGGCTGCAGTTCGTGGTGGTGGGCGGCGGCTACGCCGGCACGGAGACCGCGGCCTGTCTGCAGCGGCTCACGCACGCCGCCCTGCAACGGTACCCGCGGATGGACCCGCACCTGATCAAATGGCATCTGATCGACATCGCTCCCAAGCTCATGCCAGAGCTGGGTGACAAGCTGGGCCGCAGCGCGCAGGAGATCCTCAAGCGGCGCGGCATCGATGTCTCACTGGGCGTGTCGATCGACAAGGCCGGTGCGGAGGAAGTCACCTTCACCGACGGCCGGGTGGTGCCCACACACACCTTGATCTGGACAGCGGGCGTGGTCGCCAGCCCGCTGATCGCCACGCTCGGCGCGGAGACGGTCCGCGGCCGGCTAGCGGTCACCGCTGAGATGACCCTGCCCGGCCATGACGGGGTGTTCGCGCTCGGGGACGCCGCGGCCGTGCCCGACGAGGCCGCGGGTGGCCCGGGCGCGATCTGCCCGCCCACCGCACAGCACGCCATGCGCCAGGGCCGAAGGGGTGCCGAAAACCTCATCGCGACGCTGCGGGGCCAACCGCTCCAGCCCTACCAACACCGGGACCTGGGCCTTGTCGTCGATCTCGGTGGCAAGGACGCCGTGTCCAAACCGCTGGGCGTCGAGCTGCGCGGTGTGCCCGCCCAGGCAGTGGCCCGCGGCTATCACTGGTCGGCGCTGCGCACCAACGTCGCCAAGGCCCGGGTGATGACCAACTGGCTGCTCAACGCGATCGCGGGAGACGATTTCGTCCGCACCGGTTTCCAGGCCCGCAGACCCGCCCGGCTGAAGGACTTCGAGTTCACCGATTCTTATCTGACGCCGGAACAGGTGCGTGCCCGGGTGCAGAGAGGCACCGCCGAGCGGCCCTGACCATGCGCCGGTAACCGGGACCGGCCATGGGCCGGCGGGCGGCACCGCTCGAGTACCGGAGAGGACCACCCCTCCGGTGACCGGTGAGCGGCGTCCTCGGGGCCGGGGACGGGTGGCGCGGGGCCTCGTGCGATCCTGGGCAGGAGATCGATTTCCAGCACGGGAGAGAGCGCGGGCGGCGTGAGGACAGCGGGACGGCCGGGGCGCGTACGGCTGTGGGACCGGTTCGCTGCGTCGGACCCCGGGCTGCTCCGGCTCACCGCGGGGCTGCGCACGGTCACCGCCATCGTCCTGACCCTCGCGGTCCTCGCCGTACTGCAGGCCCCGGTGTCCCAGCTGGTCGCCGGGGCCGTCGCGGCGATGACGGCGACCTTCGCGATCCGGGAGAAGCAGCGCCTGCAGCAGGCCGTCACCCTCGCACTCGGCCTACCGGTGGCGCTCTTCTCCGTGTCGCTGGGCGCCCTACTCAGCCAGCGGATCGTCGCGGGTGACCTGTTCTTCGTCGCGCTCATCTTCTGTGCCGTCTACGGCCGCCGGTTCGGCGACCGCGGTACGGCACTGGGTCTCATCGGCTTCCAGGTCTACTTCCTCTCCCTGTTCGTCCAGGCGACCACGTCCGTTCTGCCCGCGCTGCTCGGGGCCGTCTGCGTGGCGTTCGCATGCAGTGCCGCCGCCCGCTTCGTGCTGCTGCCGCAGACCGCAGCCGGGACGCTGGACCGGCTGCGCCGGGCCTTCCGCGCCCGGCTCGCCCAGCTGATCAGCGTTCAAGCCGAGTTGCTGGACGCCGGACCCGACGAGGCGGAAAGGGTCCTCCAGGATCTGCGGGCCGGCACCGCCCGGCTGCACGAGACGGCACTGATGATCCAGGGCCGGCTGGCGGACGGCACCTCCGACGAGTCGGTCGCCCTGCTGTTGCAGCGCCGGACCGCCGACGCCGAGATCGCCGCCGAACGCCTC
This sequence comes from Streptomyces pluripotens, assembly GCF_000802245.2. Taxonomy (NCBI): domain Bacteria; kingdom Bacillati; phylum Actinomycetota; class Actinomycetes; order Kitasatosporales; family Streptomycetaceae; genus Streptomyces; species Streptomyces pluripotens. The sequence continues at coordinate 6,996,087 of NZ_CP021080.1, read as the reverse complement.
GGACTGCTGCTGCTCACCGCGCGCAGCGCTCAGCGGACCGACACCCTCACCCTGCATCTGCCCGGTGCGCCACTGCCGGCCGGAGGCGAACTGCCGGTGCGGGACGAAGCGACGGCGGCGTTGCGCCGGGATCTCCAGGCGCTGAGGCTGCTGGCGCTGCGGCCGGCGGGTGAGGCCTCGGGGACCACGCTCGCCCAGCTGCGCAACCGGCTGCTCGGTTACCGCGACGAGGAGAACCTGCCCAAGGCCTCCCCGGCCGTGCGGGACGTCTTCCGGGGTCTGGGCGAGGCAGCCCGAGCCGTACTCGGCCTGCGGACGGCTCTGGACGGGCCGCAGGACGAGGCCGGCGACAGCCCGGCGACCACCCGCTCGCGCGAGGAACTGGACGCGGAGGACGCCGCGATCGAGGGTGGCGGGGAGAGCGCACCAGAGGAGGCGGAGACCACCGGCCTGCAACGGCCCACCACCCGGGCGGCGGTTCAGGTGGCGGTCGGCTCCTCGCTGGCCATCGCCGGAGGCGAACTACTCTCCACCCACCGCTGGTACTGGGCGGTGCTGACCTGTTGGATCGTGTTCATCAACACCGCCTCCACCGGGGAGATCCTGGTCAAGGGCTACCGGCGGCTGCTGGGCACGGTCCTCGGCGTGGTGGCCGGCATTGCGCTCACCGGGCTGGTCGGGCACCACACCTGGACGGCGTTCGCGCTGGTGCTGGTGTGCATCTTCGCGATGTTCTACACGGCGCCCCTGTCGTACACGCTGATGTCGTTCTTCGTCACGGCGATGCTGGGACTTCTGTACGCGCTGCTCAACACCTACAGCACGGCGGTGCTGGTGCTCCGGGTCGAGGAGACTGCGCTGGGGGCGGCCTGTGGGGTGGTCGCGGCGGCGGTGGTGCTGCCGGTCCGCACCGACCGCCGTACCGACGAACTCCTCGTCACGGTCCTGCACCGGCTCGCCGACGTCACCCGCGCCGCCGTCGACCAGTTGAGCGGCGGAACGGAAGCCGACCTGGTGGAGCAGGCACGCGAGTTGGACCAGGCGCTGGCCGATCTGCGCGGGGCCACCCAACCACTGACCCATCCGATCACCCCGCTGCGCTCCCGCCGGAACACCGCCCAGTACGTGGTGGCGCTACTGGAGACGTGCGCGTACCACGCGCGTTCCCTCGCTGCCACGGCCGAACTGCTGCCAACGCACCCGGCGATCGCGGCCGATCCCCGGCTGCGCGAGGCATGCGGGCGGATCGTGCAGAACATCGAAGTGATCGCCGCCCATGTGGCGGGCCGGCCGTCCGCACAGGGGATCGAGGCGGGCCCCAGTATCGCCTCGATGCTGGAGCCGGGGACCCCGGACTCTCCGCGCTACGGCCGGGTGACCGACCGAGTGCTGCGCCATCTGCAGCGTCTGGACGAGGCGGTCTCGGGTCTGGTGCGCCCGCTGCGTACCAGCACGGGTACGGCACCACCGGTCAGGTGACGCTCCGTCACGGGTTCCTCCGGGGCGGGGCCGCCCGGGCGGCAGATCAGGTTCGGCGCGTGTCGGGCCGGTACGGCGGGGCCACGGTGCCGGAGCGGATCTCCAGCCCCCGGTCAACCCGGATGATGGCCGGGAACGTGAAACAGGTCACGTGACCCGCTTTTAGGTTCACGCATTCCCGTCAAGTGGTTTATCGTTCATCAATACCTGATGCCGGGACGGCGCAGAACCGTTCTCTCTCCCGCTCGGTGTCACCATAGGCGGCCCTGGCTGGTTTCCCCCGTCCAGCCAGGGCTTTTTGCTGTCCGGGACAGGGCCGGCCCGGAAGATCCACGCCCTTCGAGGTGCCCCGGGCAGCGCGAACGGCTGAAATGGGCTTAGCGAAAGCACCCGGACCGCGACCGCAGCCGGTGAGGAGCCCGCGCCATGACCAAAGCGATCAAACTACTCACCGCCCTGCCCCAGGCACAGCGCGAACGCCTGATGGAGCTGGCCCAGGAGGTCTCCTTCCCGGAGGACACCCGCATCTTCGAGGTCGGCGGGACGGCCGACCGGTTCTGGGTGATCCGCTCGGGTGCGGTCCACCTGGACCAGGAGCTGTCCCCCCGGCAGCGGGTCACTGTGGCCACGCTCGGCGCCGGCGACCTGCTCGGCTGGTCCTGGCTGTTCCCGCCGTACCAATGGGACTTCGGCGCGGTGGCCTTCAGCAACGTGCGGGCCTACGAGTTCGACGGGCCTTCGGTGCTCGCGCTGTGCGTGGAGGACCCGTTGCTGGGACTCTCGCTGGTGCGGACAGTGGCCGAGGTTCTCGCCCACCGGCTGGAGACGACCCGCGGGAAGCTGATGGACCAGTACGCCATCCGGCGGCGCAGCGGACTGCTCTGATACCGCCGACAGGCAGGGTCAGGTCCGGCAGCGGCGCAGGCCCAGGGCCGCACCCGTCAGCGCTATCGTGCCTGCAGAAGGGGCGTCTCAGAGCCCTGCGGCAAGTCTCGCACCCCACGCGAGCATGGTGGCGGCGACCAGGCCGTCCAGGAGCCGCCACGCTCCTGGCCTGGACAGGAACCGGCCCAGGAACCGGGCACCAAAGCCGAGCGCGGCGAACCAGCACACGCTGGCGAGCGCGGCGCCGAGTCCGAAGGTCCAGCGCAACGGGCCCTGACCTGTGGCAAGGGAGCCGAGCAAGAACACGGTGTCCAGGTACACGTGCGGATTGAGCCAGGTCATCGCCAGGCAGGAGAGCACCGCCCGGTTGCGGGAGCCGGCTGCATCACCGTCGACCTGCAGTCCGGTGCCCGGCTTGAGGACCCGGCGGGCGGCGAGTGCGCCGTAGCCGAGCAGGAAGGCGCCGCCGACGAGGCCGACACCCCTGACCGCCCCCGGCCAGCGCACCACGACGGCCCCGACCCCGCCCACGCCCAGCGCGATGAGCACGGCGTCGGACAGGGCGCAGACGCCGACCACAGCGAGAACGGCATGCCGCCGGACCCCTTGCCGCAGGACGAAGGCGTTCTGCGCGCCGATGGCGACGATCAGGGAGAGGCCTGTGCCGAATCCGGCGGCTGCGGCCGTCAGGGGGTGGTTCATGCCGTCGACGCTAGAAAAGCCAATCCCGGAAGTACAGCTAAAGTTTCTTACGTAACATTAGCCATTGTGATGATGGATCTCCCCGTGGAACAGGTACGGACACTCCTCGCCGTGGTCGATGAGGGCACCTTCGACGCGGCGGCGGCCGCACTGCATGTGACCCCGTCGGCGGTCAGCCAGCGGGTCAAGGCCCTCGAACAACGCACCGGGAGGGTGCTGTTGCAGCGCGCCAAACCGGTACGGCCGACAGAGTCCGGCGCGGTACTGGTGCGGTTCGCCCGGCAGCTCGCACGACTGGAGCGGGACGCGTGGGACGAACTGGGGCTGAGTGGTACCGGCGAGCCGACACGCGTGTCGGTCGCGGTGAACGCGGACTCGCTGGCGACCTGGTTCCTCCCGTCACTGACCCGGGTGGCGGGGCTGTGCTTCGAACTGCACCGGGAGGACGAGGACCACACGGCGGCCCTGCTGCGCGAGGGTCTGGTGATGGCCGCGGTGACCTCCTCGCCCGAACCGGTGCCCGGCTGCACTGTCCGACCGCTCGGACGGATGCGCTACCTTCCTGCCGCCGCACCGCAGTTCGCCCGGACCCACTTGGCGGGGCGGTCCCTGCCGGACGTCCTGCCCAGCGCCCCCGTCGTCGTCTTCGACCGCAAGGACGACTTCCAGGACGGCTTCGTACGTCGGCTAGGCCACGGTGCGGCCGGTCCGTTCCGGCACTACGTGCCCACCTCGGAGGGGTTCGTGGATGCGGTCACCGCGGGGCTTGGCTGGGGCATGGTGCCGGAGGCCCAGGCTGGCCCGCTGCTGACCGAGGGGCGGCTGGTGCTGCTCGCTCCCGGCGAGTGGGTCGATGTCAGCCTGTACTGGCAGCAATGGAAACTCGACTCCCCCGCGCTCGCGGCCCTCGCCGAAGCGGTGACAGTGACTGCCGCAGCGGCCCTGCGCCGCTGAGGGCCGGTGCAGGGGCGACCCTTCGTCTGTCGTCCACGCCCGGTCCGGCCTGCCCCGCACCACGGCCGGTACGGCCCCCAAGCTGATGCGGTCTCCGGCGGCCGGAGACCGGTCAGCGATCAGGCGCTGTCCGGTTTGCCCTTCGTGTACAGCCAGGTGCGGAACAACCCGTCCAGCCTCTTCCCCGACTTGGTCTCGGCAAGCCTCACGAACTGCGCGGTCGTGCCGTGACCGTACCGGTGCCCGGACGCCCAGGCACGCAGGATCCGAAAGAAATCCCGGTCGCCGACGGCCCTGCGCACCTCGTGCAGGGCCATGGCACCACGGGCGTAGACGGGGGAGCCGAAGAGGTGGGCACCGCTACCCGGGTCGCCGGGCGGATAGGCCCACAACCGGTCGTTCGCGGGACGGGCGTAGAAGGCGTCGAAGGTCTTCTGGGCGCTGTCACCGCCGTGCTGCTCGGCGTACAGCCACTCGGCGTAGGTGGCGAAACCCTCGTTGAGCCAGATGTCCTTCCAGGAGGTCAGCGAGACGGAGTCACCGAACCACTGGTGGGCGCTTTCGTGCACCAGGGTGCTCAGGTCGGGCGCGGAGTCGTAGACCGGCCGGGTCTGGGTCTCCAGCGCGTAGCCCACGCCCGGAGCATGGTCGACGACCGCCCCGGCGGCCCGGAACGGATAGGGCCCGAACAGCTCGCTCTCCCAGGCCAGGACGGCGGGCAGCTTCCTCAGCACCGGCGCGGCGGCGCGCGCCTCCCGGGTGTCGACGGCGTTGAACACCTGGACGCCGTCACGGGTGGTGTACCGCTCCACCGTGAACTTGCCGATGGTGGCGGTGGCCAGATAAGCGGCCATGGGCCGGTTTTCACGCCAGTGGAAGGTGGTGTACCCGTGCCCGGTGTACCGCCGGAGCAGGGTGCCGTTGGCGACCGCGGTACGCCCTCGCGGGACGGTGATCGTGAAGTCGTACGTCGACTTGTCCTTGGGATGGCTGTTCGCCGGGAACCAGGTCATCGCGCCCTGCGGCTCACCCGCGACGAACGCTCCGTCATCGGTGGGGATCCAGCCGTCCGCCGAACCGTCGGGGTCGGTGACCGGTTTCGGGGTGCCCCGGTAGACGACCGTGACGCGGAAGCCCTGCCCCCTGTGCAGGGTTCGGCGCGGAGTGATGACGAGTTCCTGGCCGTCGTGCCGGAAGGCCGCCCGTGCCCGGCCGACGGTGACCGACGTGACCTCCAGACCCTGCAGGTCCAGATCGAAGCGGGTGAGCCGTTGGGTGGCACGGGCGGTGAGGACGGCCCTGCCGTCGAGCTGGCGTGCGGTGGTGTCGTATCGGAGCGTCAGGTCGTAGTGACCAACGTGGTAGCCGCCGTTGCCGCTGAGCGGGAAGTAGGCGTCGCCCGCGCCCGGCGCGCCGGCCGCGCAGGGCGTGCCGGGCGTGCCGGCCGCCGCGGGTCCACCGGTACCGAGCAGCGCGGCCACGGCCACCGGGATGGTGGCGAGGACCACGTCACGCCGCAGGACGGCGGTACGGCGTCGCGCGGGCTGTCTGCGAAGGTGCCTCACATGCGCTCCTCAGGGGTGACCGATGATCGACTGGCCGACAGATTAGGGGTGCTGGGGTCCCGTTCTCCGTCTCGTTCAGGCCAAGTCACGCCGTGTCTTGATCTCTTCAGGTCAGGGCGCGCCGCGTCGACCCCGGGTGTGCCGAGTGGGTCCCGTAGGCTCGCGCTACCGTTCCGCGACCGAGAGGGGCCTGACCGTGCACGTGCGCGTGCGCCGGATCTATGAGCCGCCCGAGCCCGACGACGGCCTTCGCGTCCTGGTCGACCGGCTGTGGCCGCGCGGGCTCGCCAAGGACGCGGCCCGTGTCGACGCATGGCCCAAGGTGCTCACCCCCTCGACCGAACTGCGCAGGTGGTATCACGGCGGCGGGTCGTACGAGGACTTCCGCCTCCGCTATGAGGCGGAGCTCGGCACTCCTGAGGCCGCCGAACTCCTCGAAGACCTCAGGAACTCGGCGCGTGCAGGACAAGTGACGCTGCTGACGGCGTCCCGGAACCTGGAGCGGAGCCACGCGCGGGTGCTCGCGGAGTTGCTGCAGCGCTGAGGCCCCGGCTGTCGGACGACCGGTGGCGGAACCGCTCGGCCAGCGAAGCCACCGAAGGTCACCACCGGGGATGCGGCACGAACGGCTCTGTGCGCCGTCAACCCGTCTGGCGGGCCGCGTGCCGTCCCGCGGCCCGCCCGGAGAACAGGCAGCCGCCGAGGAACGTCCCCTCCAGGGCGTTGTACCCGTGCACGCCGCCACCACCGAACCCGGCTACCTCACCCGCCGCGTACAGCCCGTCGATCGGCGTGCCGTCGGCACCCAGGGCACACGCGTCTAGGTCGGTCTGGATGCCGCCGAGGGTCTTGCGGGTCAGCACGTGGAGCCGAACACCAATGAGGGGACCTGCTGCCGGGTCGAGGATGCGGTGCGGGGCGGCAACCCGGCCGAGCCGGTCACCGATGTAGCGACGGGCGTTGCGGATGCCCTGGACCTGGGAGTCCTTGCTGTAGGGGTTGACGATCTGCAGGTCACGCGCCTCGATCTGGTGGCGTACCGCAGCGGCGTCCAGCAGTGGCTTCCCGGCCAGGTCGTTCATCTTCCCGACCAACTGCTCCAGTGTGCTGGCGGTGACGAAATCAGCGCCCCGGTCGAGGAACGCCTGCACCGGTACGGGGGCGCCTTTGCCCAGCAACCGGTCGCGCAGTACCGCCTTGCGGTCCTTGGCCGTGATGTCAGGGTTCTGCTCGGATCCGGAAAGCGCGAACTCCTTCTCGATGATCTTCCGGGTCAGGATGAACCAGGAGTGGTCGTACCCGGCGATGTCCTCGGTGGTGCGCAGGTGCTTGAGCGTGTTGAGGGTGTCATAGCCGGGCAGGCAGGGGTCGGGCAGCCGGCGCCCCAGGGCGTCGAGCCAGATCGAGGACGGACCGGGGAGGATCCGGATGCCGTGCCCCGGCCAGATGGGGCTCCAGTTCTGCAGGCCCTCGGTGTAGTGCCACATCCGGTCACGGTTGACCAGGCGTACGCCCGCCTCGGCGCTGATGTCGAGCATCCGGCCGTCAACGTAGGCGGGGACGCCGGTGACCATCTCGGCCGGGGGTGTGCCCAGCCGCTCGGGCCAGTGACGGCGGACGATCTCGTGGTTGGCACCGATCCCGCCGGTGGTGATGACCACAGCCTGGGCGGTGAGCTCGAAGTCACCGAGCCGGTCGCGGTTCGAGGCGACGCCGCGCGGTGAGTCGTCGTCGGCGAGGACGGTGCCGCGCACCCCGTGTGCCCCGCCTTCCACGATGACCAGCTCGTCCACCCGGTGACGGTGGTAGAAGGTCAGCAGCCCGTCCCGGGCGGCCTGGCGGGCGTATCCGACGAAGGGTTCCACCACGCCGGTGCCCGTGCCCCAGGCGATGTGGAAGCGCGGTACGGAGTTGCCGTGCCCGTTCGCCCTCAGGTCGCCGCGCTCCGCCCAGCCGACGGTGGGCAGCAGCTCGATGCCGTGCCCCCTGAGCCAGGACCGCTTCTCGCCGGCGGCGAACTCGACGTAGGCCCGGGCCCAGCGCACGCCCCAGGCGTCCTCGTCCTCCAGTCGGTCGAATCCGGCGCTGCCCCACCAGTCGTTCCACGCGAGATCGAAGGAGTCTTTGATGCCGAGCCGGCGCTGCTCGGGGGAGTCGACGAGGAAGAGCCCGCCGAAGGACCAGAACGCCTGCCCTCCGAGGTTGGCCGCGTTCTCCTGGTCGACCAGGGCCACCCGGCGGCCCCGGCTGGTGAGTTCGTGGGCCGCGACCAGGCCGGCGAGACCCGCTCCGACGACGATGACATCCGCGTCCATGGCGGCTGTGTCCTTCCTGTCAGTGCTCATACCTGGGGTGCTCGTGCCTGACTGCTGATCTGTGGGGTGCTCGTGCAGGACTGCTCGTACCAGGGAGTGCTCGTACCGGGGGCCGTCGGCCCGGGGTGCTCACGAGGGGGTCCGGCTGCCGTCCGTGAGCAGCGCCGTCAGCAGCTGCCTGAGCCAGGCCCGGGCGGCCTCGACGTCCTTGTCCAGCAACAGCTGTGTGGTGACCCCGTCGTAGGCGGCGACCACCGCGTGCGCGGCGCCGTGGACGTCACCGAGTACGGCGGGGAGCGCGTGGGCGCCCCGAGCCCGGAAGAGCCGGTCGGCAATGGCCTGCCGGAGCAGAGCGCGGTGGTCGAGGAGGGACCGGGCGACGGCCGGGTCGCGCGCGGCATGCACCAGGAAGTCGGTCTTCACCAGCAGCCAGTCCACGTCGAGCAGCAGCACCTCGGTGACCCGGTCCACGGACGCGGACACGTCCAGTTCCGTGCCGTCCCGGCCGAGCGCGTCGGCGACCTGGGAAGCGATGAGATCAGCGCGCTGCCGGTAGAGCGCGAAGAACAGTTCGTCCAGGGTGGCGAAGTTCGAGTAGAAGGCGCCCCGGCTGAACCCGGCGGCGTCACAGATCTCCTCGATGGACACCCGCCCGAAGCCCTTGGCGGCGAAGACCGCGAACGCGGCGTCAAGCAGCCTGGCCCGGGTGCGGCTCCGGCGCCGGGTGATGCGTCTGGGTCGCTCTTCCACGCCCACCACCCTCTCAATCGATACATGAATGTATCCGATACATCGGTGTATCGAAAGGCCCCCGCAGATCCGAGGGGACGGACGAGGGCTGGCGCACGCAACGAACATAAGGGAACGTACATTCGATTAAGGCGTAGTCTGGACCCATGTCCACGCACCTACAGGGCTCCCTCTTCGACCAGACCGACGAGGTGCGGCTCGGCCCGCTCGGCGGACTGGGCCGGACCGAGCTGGGCTCCGGTGCCTGGATCGACGTGCTGCCAGGCTGGCTGAGCGGGGCGGACATCCTCTTCGAGAGACTGGCCTCGGACGTCCCATGGCGAGCGGAGCAGCGGAAGATGTACGACCACGTGGTGGCGGTTCCCCGTCTGCTCGCCTTCTACGGGGTACACGCCCCGCTGCCCCACCCAGTCCTCGCCGAAGCCCGCACTGCACTGTCCCGGCACTACGCCGGAGAACTGGGCGAACCCTTCACGACCGCCGGACTGTGCTGCTACCGGGACGGCCGGGACAGCGTGGCCTGGCACGGGGACCGAATCGGTCGCGGTGCGCGCGAGAACACGATGGTCGCGATCCTCTCCGTAGGCGCACCGCGCGACCTACTGCTGCGCCCTGCCGACGGGGGCGGCACCACCGTGCGGCGACCGCTCGGACACGGCGACCTCATCGTGATGGGCGGCTCCTGCCAACGCACCTGGGAGCACTGTGTGCCCAAGACCAGCCGGGCCACGGGACCCCGCATCAGCATCCAGTTCCGGCCACGCGGTGTGCGGTGACGCATCCGCCGCCCCGCCCGCCCCGGGGGTCGACGCATCTGGTTGGCTGTCCCCGACGGCTACTGCTCGGGGTTCGGGGAGATCATGCAGGCAGAAGTACGCCAAGTCGCCGACGACGTCCATGTGGTGCACGGCCACCACACCAACTGGGTGATCCTCAAAGACGGTGACGCCGTCACGCTGGTGGACACCGGATACCCCGGGGACCGGCAGGGGCTGCTGGAATCCCTTGCAGCCGTGGACAGTTCGCCCGCGGCAGTGACAGCTGTGCTGATCACGCACGCTCACAACGACCACCTGGGCTCGGCCGAGTACCTGCGCGCCACCCACGGCACCCCCGTGCACCTCCACCCGGCCGAGGTCCCCCACGCCCGCCGAGAGTTCCTGCAGCAGGCCACCATCGGCGACGTGGTACGCAACGCCTGGCGTCCCGGTGTACTGCCCTGGGCGATGCACGTGATACGGGTCGGCGGGACGGAGAACCATCCCGTCACCGCGCCCGAACCCTTCCCGGTCGAAGGCCCACTCGACCTGCCGGGCAGGCCGGTTCCCGTCCACACCCCCGGTCACACCGACGGCCACTGCGCGTACCACCTGCCCGAGGCGGGCATCGTGATCTCCGGCGACGCCCTGGTCACCGGGCATGCCACCACGCGGGTCCAGGGCCCCCAGTTGCTGCTCGACTTCTTCCACCACGAGCGCGCACAGGCCCTCACCTCCCTGGGACTGATCGGCGGGCTCGACGGCGACATACTGTTGCCCGGCCACGGGCCGGTCCACCGGGGCCCGGTGCGCGCCGCCGCCGAACAGGCCCTGGAGCGCACCGCTTAACAGAACGACACCGCGGGCCCGCACGGGGGCGCAGCCACGCACGGTCCCGGTCCACAGGGGCCCGGCCGCCCCGGGTCACTCGTGCGGGACCACGGCCACCGGGCAGTCAGCGTGGTGCAGCACGCCGTGCGCAACCGAACCGATCCGGCCGCCGACGGCTCCACGGTGCGCCCGGCGCCCGACGACCACCAGCTGGGCCCCCGCGGACTCCGACAGCAGCACCTGTCCCGCGCTGCCCATCTCGACGTGCTCCGCCACGGGCACGCCCGGGAACCGTTCCCGCCACGGCTGCAGTGCCTCGGCCAGCGCCCTCTTCTCGTAAGGCTCCAGGCCGCCCGCCTCGTCGAGGAGCGCGAGCGAACCGGGGCTGTAGGCGAAGACCGGCGGCAGCGTCCACGCCCGGACGGCCCGGACGGCAGCGCCGCGGGCAGCCGCGGTCTCGAAGGCGAACCGCAGCGCCGCCGCACTGTCCTCGGGAGCGCCGTGCTGACCGACTACGACGTCCCGGCCCGCCGCTTCCGCAGCCGGTCGGTCGCCTGCCCGCACCAGGACCACGGGCCGCGTCGTGTCCGTGATCACCTGTTGGCCGACCGAGCCCAGCAGGAATCCGACGACGGGACCGTGGCCGCGTGAGCCCAGCACCAACATCTCGGCCGAGGCCGCGGCGCCAGCCAACACCTCCCCGGCGCCGCCCTCGACCACGTCGAAGGTGACCGCCAGCTCCGGATGCCGTTCCGAGAGCTTGCGCACGGCCTCCGCCACACCGTCCGTCGCCCATCGGTGCTGGGTTTCCCGGTCAGCCCCGGCGAGCGCCTCGGCGTAGCGCCACGCGTGCACCACACGCAGGGGAAGCGTCCGCCGCACGGCCTCCCGTCCCGCCCACTCCAGCGCGGCCAGGCTCTCCTCCGTACCGTCAACCCCTGCCGTGATCGGGCGTGTCATGCGTGTGTCTCCTCAGTCGTAGACGCGCTCTTCTTGGTGCTGGTGCCCACTATCGGGCACCAGCGGTCCCCGGAGCGAACCCGGGCGATCGCCCCTACGATGGGCGGGCAAGAGAGCCTCTTCCCCGCCCGGTGGCCGGGCCACGGCCCAGAACCGATTCCCGCATCAGGTCCGTCCCAGCCGCTGCCGAGCCCTGGTCAGTGAACTGCTCCCCCTGACCACCGGAACACCGGCGCAGGAAACCGAGTGGGCAAAGGGCACCCTGTGAGCACCGTCGACGGCATGGGCCCCGGCGTCCCTGCGACCACCCCGCACCGGGAACGGCCGGACGGGTACCGGCGAACCGGGCGCAGACGATTGCGGTGAGGGGCTGATGGGGAGGACGCACAGGTCAGGGGAGCACTGTCGGTCAGTCGTGTCAGGATGGGGCCGTGTCACAGATCGCTTTCACCACGCCCCCGTTGATCGGCCGGGACGAAGAACTGGCCCGCCTCACCGGCGTGCTGGAGCATGCCCGGGACGGTGAGGCACGAGCGGTGTTGGTGGCCGGGGACGCGGGGGTCGGCAAGACGCGGTTGCTGGATGAGGTCGCGGGCCGTGCGGCGCGGGCGGGCACGACCGTGCTCACCGGACACTGCGTGGACCTGGGAGACGTCGGCCTGCCCTACCTGCCCTTCACCGAGGTCCTCGGCACGCTCGCCGCCGACGAGCGCTTCGAGGCAGCACTGAGGGCACATCCGGTGGTGAACCGGCTGCTCGGCGCGGGAACGGACGCAGAGCGGGACGCCGACGGGCGGCTCCGACTCTTCGAGGACGTTGCCGGACTGCTGGCCGACCTCGCCGCCACGGCGCCGCTGCTGCTCGTTCTGGAGGACTTGCACTGGGCCGACCAGTCCTCCCGGGACCTCCTGCGTTTCCTGCTCAGTCGGGGTGTGCTGCACCGGACGGGTGGCGGTGTGAAGGACCGTCGTCTGACCGTACTCGTTTCCTACCGGGCCGACGATCTCCATCGCCGCCATCCCCTGCGCCCGCTGCTCGCCGAACTGGTCCGGCTGCCGGCCGTGGAACGCCTGGAACTGCGCCCACTGCCCGATCCGGAGCTCGCGCGACTGGTCCGGGCGCTCGGGGACGGACCACTGCCCGAGTCCGTCGTACGGGGCATCGTGGACCGTGCCGAAGGCAATGCGTTCTACGCCGAAGAACTGCTCGCGGCAGCGGGTACCACAACAACCGGAATGCCCAGCGGACTCGCCGACCTGCTTCTCATCCGGGTCGAGCAGTTGTCCGAGACCGCACAGCTGGTGCTGCGGACCGCGGCCGTAGCCGGGCGGCGGGTGGAGCACGCTCTGCTGCTTGACGCGGCGGGGCTACCCGACGACGAGCTGGAGACGGCGCTACGCGAGGCCGTTGGACGGCAACTCCTCGTCCCGGGGGACGATGGCGCCTACGCCTTCCGCCACGCCCTGACGCGCGAGGCGGTCTACGCCGACCTGCTGCCCGGCGAGCGGTCCCGGCTGCACGGCGCGTACGCCCGGCTGCTCGCGGCCTGCGGCAGGGCCCCGGAGACCGCCGCCGAGCGCGCCCACCACCACCGCGAGAGCCACAACCTGCCCGAAGCGCTGGCCGCCCGACTGGAGGCCGCCGACCACGCGCGGCGGTTGGGCGCGCCCGCCGAGGAACTGCAACATCTGGAGACCGCCCTGGACTTGTGGTCGTCGGTGCCGTCGCCCGCACGCCCTGCCGTCGGCGGCTTGGACCGGGTGACGCTGACCCTGCGCGCCTCGGCGGCGGCTGCGCACGCCGGTGACGCGCACCGCGCCGTCACCCTCACCCGCGCGGCGCTCGCCGACGTCGACCAGGACGCCGACTCCGAACTGGCCGCCCGGGTGCGGTACACGCTGGCCGGCAACCTGCTGACCGTGGACAGTCTGACGGCGGCCTACCGCTACAGCAGCGAGGCCCTGGCGATGATCCCCGCCGATCCGCCCTCGCAGACCTGGGTATGGGCGGCGGCCACACATGTCGCGGTGGCCCGTCAGGTTGGCGAGGACGAAACGGCGTTGCGCGTCGCACGCCAGGCGCTGCGGGTCGCCGAGGAGTTGGGCGTGACCGCGGCCCGGGCCGATCTGCTGATCTCCCTGGCCAACGTCGAAGGCGGTGGCAGGAAGACCGCGGAGGGCAGGGAGAGGCTGGGTCAGGCGCGGGAGCTGGCCCGCGCCGCCGGGAACGCTCCGGTGGAGTTGCGCGCGCTGTTCAGCCTGGCCGTCGCGGCCTTCGAGTCCGGGAACCTCCAGGAGTGCCCGGCACTGCTGGCCGACGGCCTCGACCGGGCCCGGTGCTCCGGGCTGCTGTCCTCGCCGTACCCGCTGGAGATGCGCTATCTCCAGCTCCTCGTGATGTACACCCTGGGGCACTGGGACGACTGCGTGCGCACCGCTGCCAAGGCTGCGGCCGCGCTGCCCCCGGTGGGCGGCAGCTTCGCGACGAGCCCCGCCCTGTACGTGGCGCTGGCTCGTGGTGAGCAGTCCGTCCTCGCGCGGGCCCGCGCCCTGCTGACGGGCCCCTTCGACTGGATGGGCAGGCTCGTGGCCGGGGTCGTCCTCACCGACGCCGCCGCCCAGGAGAGCGACCCCGAAGGGGCCATCCAGCGGATGCGGACGGTGATCGCGGAGCTGGGCGACGGCACGACCCGCCGGCCGGGGATCGCGATCCGGCTCGCCGCACTCTGTCTGGGAGCCGTCGCCGACCGTGCCGTGGAGCTGCGCCGCACCGACGCCGGAGCGGACCTCGCCCGCTGGGCGGGCACCGCGACCGAACTGGTGGAGTTGGCCCGGGCCACGGCAGGGCAGGACGGCGCGGGCCACGCGCCGGGCCCGGAAGGGCAGGCATGGCTGGCCCGCGCCGAGGCGGAGTGGACTGACGTCGTGTCCGGAGCAGACCCGGCGGCCTGGGAGAAGGCGGTGGCCGCGTACTGGTACGGCGACGGGTACGAGCAGGCACGGTGCCGACTGCGGTACGCGCAGGCACTGATCGCCGTAGAACGCCGCGCGGAGGCCGCGGAACAGGCACTCCTGGCCCGTGAGACGGCGGCCGGGCTGGGCGCGGCACCGCTGCTGGACCGGGTCGACGTGCTCATCCGCCGCGGCCGTCTGACCGCCGTGCCGTCAGGCACGGACCGCTCCGCCCCGCTCACCGCACGCGAACGGGACGTGCTGCGGCTCCTGGCGCGTGGGCGCACCAACCGGCAGATCGGAGAGGAACTCTTCATCAGCGGCAAAACAGCCAGCGTGCACGTCTCCAACATTCTCGCCAAGCTGCACGCCACGAGCCGAACGGAGGCCGTGGCAATCGCCTACCGAGAAGGTCTGATCGCTCCGGATCCCATGGGTTCGGGGTGACCCGCCGGTGTGCTGTCCCCGGTGTGACCGGGACGGCGGCCGGGTCCCGCGGCGGTCCCAGGACATACGGATGCCCCGCACGAGGCGGGGCATCCGGTGCTGCGGGTGGTGGGGTCGTACGTCAGCGACGGGCGGTCGGCCTGTTGGCGGCGGTGACGTTGACCGCGGCCCACGCCCGGTCCACCGTCTTGTACTCGGTGCTCTTCGCACCGTACAGGTCCTTGGCCGCCTTCAGCGTCGCTACGCGCGCCCCGTGGAAGTCGGTCGTGGAGACCATGTAGCGGGTGAGCGCACGGTAGAAGATGGCGGTGGCCTTGGTACGGCCGATGCCCTTGACCTTGCTGTTGTCGTAGGTCGGCGAGTCGTAGGTGACGCCGCCGATCTTCCTCTTGCCACTGCCCTCGGCGAGGAGGTAGTAGGCGTGCGAGGAGACGCCGGAACCCGCGTGCACCTCGGTGTAGTACGTCTCCGGCGACCAGTAGTCGATGGTGCCTTCGAGTTTGTCCAGCGACGGATGGTCCAGGCGACGCAGGAACTTCTGCTTCAACCCCAACTTCTCACCGATCAGGAAGTCCGGCGTGTCCTTCTTGTTGTGGGCGAAGAACTCGACGTTGGAACCGAAGATGTCGGCGAGCGACTCGTTCAGCGCGCCGGGCTCGCCGTACTGGTTGCCGTCCGAGTCGACGTACGTCGGCTCCAGTTTGGCGGTCGCATCCACCACGCCGTGGGTCAGTTCGTGGCCGGTGACGTCGAGGACGACGAGCGGCTTCTTGAACATCTTGCCGTCGCCGTCGCCGTACAGCATGCAGTTGCAGGTCGGATCCCAGAAGGCGTTGGCGACCTTCTTGCCCCAGTGGACCATCGCATGGGCCGCCTTGCCGTCGTTGGCGATGCCCTTGCGCTTGAAGGTCTTCTTGTAGAAGTCCAGGGTCTCGGTGACGCCGTACTGGGCGTCGGCCGCGGCACTGGTGCGGCTGGAGGTCTTGCCGTTGCCCCACACGTCGGTACGGCTGGTGAACTTCTTGCCCTTGGTGAAGCTCTCCGTGTACGAACCCTTGGCGTCCCGCGTCTCGGTGCCGTACCGGGTCCGGTCTCTGAGCTGGAAGTGGCCGCGCGAGGTCTGCGTGGTGGTGAGTCTGACCTTGCCCACGAAGAGGCTCTTGCCGGTGCCCTTGGCGTTCGCCGGGTAGCGCGCAGCACGGTGGCCACCCGGGTCGAACACCAGGCTGGCCCTGGCGGTGCCGGAGCCCGAGCCGGTGGCGGGGTTGATGGTCTCACCTCGCTTGCGCAGGGTGCGGACCAGCTTCGGTGACAGGAACTCGTCGCTGTCGGGGATGTCGCTGCGCACCTTGCCGGTGACGGCATCGACGACGACGGTGTGTGAGGCGCCCCGGCTGGTCACGGTCACCTGGTAAGCGAGGGCGGCGCCGCCGCCGCGGGCGTCGACGACGAGTCGAGCTCCGCCCGCATGGCCCTTGGCGGCGCGGGCGGCCTTCGAGGCGGCCTGACGAGCAGTCAGCCTGGCCCGAGTGGTGTCCGGCTTGACAGCGTGTCCGGCCGCGCGGGTCACGCCGGCGTAGGCCAGCTTGTTATTGAGATGGACGACGAGGTCGCCACCGAGCACCGGCAGGTTGTGGTGCGTCCGAACGAACCGGACGTGCCGGGCACCCTCGGGGTCGATCATCACGTCCTGGGCGTGGAGTTCGTCCCCCTTGGAGACGCCGGACGCCGAGGCATGGGCGAAGGCGGCGGCGCGCGCCGCCGCCACCACCGCCGCCGCCGACGCCGACGCGCTCGTCCTGGCGGACGCGGCGGACCGCTCCACCCCCGTGGAGGGACCCGCGAAGGCCGTACCGGCCAGTCCCGTGGCAGCGGTCGCCACCGCAACAGCGACGGCGACTCTACGTATGTGCGGTCTACCCACTGATCAGGGTTCCTTCATTCGAAGGCGGCCGGGTATCGCCAACCGCCTTACAGCACGGCACAGTTCGCGCCATGGGGGCTGGTCGGGCCCCACCGTCACCCTGACGGATCAGTCATGCACACGTAAAGATGGAATAATCCATTTCGTCAGCTTCTATGACAATCCTTTACAAAGGTGCACCATAGAGTGATCGCCGACTGACTAACTGTGTGTCGGCTGTGGAGACGCGACCTGAATCCTCTAGGTTCCCTGGGCGAAATGTGACTGAGGTCGCATCACCATGCACACGGACGGAAGTGGGTGCCGGATGGACTCAGTCTCGGCGGGACAGCGTGCCGTCCTCGGGGCGGTCGTGCTTTCGCTCATCGCGGTCCCGACGCAAGCGTCGGCCTGGACGACCGCAACGAACAAGGCGACCAGCACAACTCGCGCGACCGAGGCGACCGAGGCGACCGAGGCGACCGAGGCGACCGAGGCGACCGACAGGGTGAACTCCACTACGGAAGGGGAAATTCCGGCACCCGACACCGCGGGCGTCACCGCGGTGCTGCGCTCCGCCGTGGCCCAGGGCGCACCGGGCACGCTGGTCCGGATCGACGACCGGGGCAGGACGTACCAGTTCACCCGCGGCATCGCCGACCGCGGCACCCACCGGGCGATGGCGCCCGACGACCGATTCCGCGTCGGCAGCGTCACCAAGACCTTCTCTGCGGTGGTACTGCTCCAACTCGCCGACGAACACCGGATCACGCTGGACGCCCCGGTCAACCGCTACCTGCCGGGGCTCCTGCCCGACGACCGGATCACGGTCCGCCAACTGCTCAGTCACCGCAGCGGCCTGTACGACTACACCAACGACATGTTCGCCAGGAGCGTGTCAGGATTCGAGGCGGTGCGGAACAAGGTCTTCACCTACCGCCAGTTGGTTGCCCTTTCCCTGAAGAGGCCCCGCACCAACGCGCCGGGGGCCGCCTATTCCTATTCCAACACCAACTTCGTCATCGCCGGCCTGCTCGTCGAAGAGCTCACGGGTCAGTCCGTGCAGACCGCGTACGAGAACCGCATCTTCAAACCGCTGAAGCTGCGCGACACCTTCTACGTACACCCCGACACCACGATTCCCGGTCGGTCCGCCCGCGGTTATCTGACCCCCGACACGACCGGCGCTCCCCTGGTGGACGCCACCGCACAGACGGTGTCGTGGGCACAGAGCGCAGGCGCCATCATCTCCAGCGCGCGGGACCTCGACACGTTCTACAGCGCGCTGCTCGGCGGCACGCTGCTGTCCTCCGCGCGACTCACGGAGATGGAGCGTTTCCTCCGGGTCAACAGCACCACGGCGTACGGCCTCGGGCTGCGACGCCGGGACCTGCCGTGCGGGATCTCGGTCTACGGCCACACGGGCGCGGTACAAGGCTATTACACCTACTCCTTCGCCACGAAGGACGGCCGCCGCAGCCTGACCGCTGCCGCGAACACATCCAACAACGCCAAGGTACTCAACACGCTGGCGGGCGTCCTGAACTCGGCCTTCTGCGGCACGTCCCGTCGGGAACAGCAGACGCGGAGCTAGGAACTGTCGTCACACCTCGGCCCACGACCGTCAGGAACGGTTCGGCCACCAGGGTGTAGGCCTGCCCATCGCCTGGGACGGCACCCCGGGCGGGACGTTCACGCCATCCTGCGGCACTAGCTCGGGCGGCCGGTCGGCTGACGGGCATCAAGACATCGCCTGCGGCCAGCACTCCCCCACCGGGGTCCCGGACGGCTGGCTGAACCGTCCCGGTCGCCACACCAGCATCCGCAAGGGGGAGTTCATCCACATCGGTGTCGGCTCCTTGGGGGGCAGCCGGAACCGCCCACGCTGGGCCCAATCTTGTTCGGTCGCTGAACCGGCACGTCCCGTGATCTTGGCGGAACGACGCCCTCCAGGCCACTATGCCCCGCATGAAAGGTGATCTCTTTTCCAGGCAGCACATGGTACAGCCGGCCGCGGAACCGGGAATGTCCGTCGAGAACGCCAAGTGCATCAAGTATGCGGTGAACGGGGAAATGCACGCCCGCCAGGGCTCGATGGTCGCCCACCGCGGCAGTCTCAAGTTCGAGCGCAAGGGGCAAGGGGTGGGCGGCATGCTCAAGCGTGCCGTCACCGGGGAGGGGCTGCCCCTCATGGCGGTGCGCGGGCAAGGCGAAGCCTGGTTCGCACACGAGGCGCAGAACTGTTTCATCATCGACGTCGAGCCAGGCGACCGGTTCACCGTCAACGGCCGCAACGTGCTGTGCTTCGACGCCTCGCTGTCGTACGAGATAAAGACGGTGAAGGGTTCGGGCATCGCCGGCGGCGGCCTGTTCAACAGCGTGTTCACCGGCCACGGCCGACTCGGCCTGGTCTGTGAGGGGAACCCTCTGGTCATCCCGGTGTCGGCCCAGGCCCCGGTGTACGTGGACACGGACGCGGTGGTGGGCTGGACCGCACAACTGGAGACCTCGCTGCATCGCTCACAGTCCATCGGGTCGATGCTGCGCGGCGGTTCCGGCGAGGCCGTACAGCTGATGCTCCAGGGCGAGGGACACGTCGTGGTGCGGCCGAGCGAGCTCACGCCACAGAAGGCCCAGCAGCACTGAACCTTCACATGTGATCCGCCCACCGCGGGCAACCCCCGAAGCCGCACCGTCGTCTTGACCAACAGTAGACCGAGCCCCGGCCCCTCGGGCCGGGGTACGTTTCCAAGGAGCTATACATGGCATGTATACATTCCGTGTATAGAAAGGTTCACATGTACGGCAAGGCCTTCGCCCCGGAATACCAGGGCTCCCTGACCACCCTGTCCGTCAACTCCTCGCTGGTCGACGTACTGGCCGAGGCCGCTGAACGGCTGCGTGCGGCCGAGCGGTCCGGGCAGCCTGCCGAGGCAGCACGCTGCGGCCTCGCCGTCGCGGAGGCGCACCGACGCCTCGGCCAGGTACGCGACGCGGACCGCGCCTGGAAGGCGAGTTACCGCGCCGCCCGCGCGGCCAAAGACACCGCTGCCATGGCCTGGGCACTGTGGAGTGGCGGCACCCTCGCCCGGCAGCGCGGGGCCTTCCCGCTGGCACGGCGGCTGCTGGAGCTCGCGGCCGAACTCGGCGAACGCGGTGGGGACGTCGTGGTCCGCGGCTACTCACTGGCCGGCCTGGCGGAAACCGGCCGCATCCAGGGCGACTACACGGCGGTCGGCCGGCTGCACGAACAGTTACTGGCCGAGGCCCGCCGGCGCGGAGAGGCCCGGCACACGGTGTGGGCGCTGGAAGGCATCGCACAGATGCACCGCAACCAGGGTGACTACGACAGCGCGT
Source organism: Streptomyces pluripotens (assembly GCF_000802245.2). NCBI lineage: Bacteria > Bacillati > Actinomycetota > Actinomycetes > Kitasatosporales > Streptomycetaceae > Streptomyces > Streptomyces pluripotens. The sequence continues at coordinate 6,976,230 of NZ_CP021080.1, read as the reverse complement.
ACGGGCTGTTCGAGGAGGCCGCGGAGATAGCCGACCGAGCCGACGACCGGCGCGGACACGCCTGGGCACTGCGCGGCCTCGCCGACATCCTCTCGGTACGCGACGGCGACACCGAACGGGCGCTTGAGCTACTGTCCGAGGCGGAGGCCGGCTGCCGGTCGATGAACCTCACCAGCGCACTCGCCTACAACCACAAGATGCGCGGCAACGTCTGCTACCGGGCGGGTCGTTACACCGAGGCGCGGGACTTGTACGAGCTGGCGCTGAAGGAGTTCTGCGCGATGAGCGAGCCGCGCGGCGCGGCACTGGCCCGGCTCGGACTGGCCAAGTCGCTGGCCCGGCTCGGCCGGGAGCACACCGAAACCGCAGCCGAACTCGCCTCTCTGGCAAAGACGCTGGACCGTAGCGGCCTCAAACACGCACGGGAGATGGTGACCCGGGCACAACGGGAGTTCGGCCTCGACACGGAGACCGCACGATGACCGCGCTCCGTACGGTGACGCGGGCCCCGCACCCCGTTCCCGAAATCCTCGCCCGTTGCCAGGAGCTGGTACGGCCCGCGCTGGCCGAGGCCGTGGGGCGGCTGCACCCGTGGGTGGCCGAGATGGCCGGCTACTCCTTCGGCTGGTGCGAGGTCGACGGGACGCCTGCCCGCACGCCGGGCGGCAAGGGCCTACGGCAGGCACTGGCGGTCCTCGGCGCCGAGGCCGCGGGCGCCGACGGGCACCGCGGTGTCCCGGCGGCGGTCGCCGTGGAACTGGTGCACGCCTTCACCCTGTTGCACGACGACATCATGGACGGCGATGCGACCCGGCGCCGACGCCCGGCCGTGTGGAAGGCGTACGGCACGGGTCCGGCGGTGCTCACCGGTGACGCCCTGTTCGCCCTGGCGGTGGACACGCTCGCCACCGCGCCCCAGGGCCCGGACACCGTACGGTTGCTCTCCACGGCCCTCGCCGACTTGGTGCACGGGCAGGCCGACGACCTCCTGTTCGTCACCCGTCCGCCCACCGGCCCACAACGGGTGACGCCACAGGAGTACCTGACGATGGCGGAGAAAAAGACCGGCGCTCTGCTGGGTTGTGCCGTCGCGCTGGGTGCCGCGCTCGGCGTTGCACCCGCAGGCACGGTCACCGCACTGGACCGGGCCGGGCGCCATCTCGGCATCGCTTTCCAACTGGTCGACGACGTGTTGGGGATCTGGGGCGACCCGGCGGTCACCGGAAAGCCGGTGGGGGGCGACCTGCGGGAAGGCAAGAAGACGTTCCCGGTGGTGGCCGCGTCGGACTCCCCGGCGGCTCCCCGGCTGTTCGCCCTCCTCGGCCGCCCGGAGCGGGCAGGGGAGGCGGCCCGGCTGATCGAGGAGGCCGGGGGCCGGGCCGCTGCGCTGGCCGAGGCCCGCACGCAGACGGCCGCCGCGCGGGCACTGCTCGCGGACACGCCTCTGCCCACCCACGCCGCCCGGGACCTGTCCCGGCTGGTGGACTTTCTGGTGGACCGCGAATTGTAAAGCCCCTCCGGCCCGCACCACGCGCCCGGAGTGCGCCCTCGGTGCGCCGGTCGAGACAGACCGTGTCTCCACACGCGTGCAAGAGGTACCGCCGGTCGCGGACCAGGACGCCCCCAGGACGGTCCAGAGCCTGCCGGCCGCGCCAGGGGGCCGCCGTCCCCTGACGCAGGCCGTGGCTGTCACCACCTGTCGCGGAAGACGGCAGGTGGTGACAGCCACGGACGACCGCGCCCGGATCGGGCTCATGGTGCACGGGCCGGTGCGACGCCCCGGCACCTCGTCCAGTGGACCCACCGTTTCAGGCCAGGCGCTCGAACGCCCGCCCGCGCAGGGCCGCGAGCCGGGCGGTTCATTGAACGCGCCCCCGCGCATCCCGCGTACCTCTGGGAGACACGGGCAGGGTTTGCAGCGAAGGATGACCATGGTCAAGGCGAACGTCTCCGCAGACGGGTTGGCCGCCGGACGGTACCGGCTCCTGGAGGTGTTCGCCCGCGAGACGAACCGGCTATGGTGGCACGCCGAGGACCTGCGGGCGGAGCAACCCCGACTGGTGACGCAGACCACACTTCCGGAGCCGTCGGCCGACGACACCGCGTGCCGTGTCAGGGCCCGGGTCGTCCAGACCTCCGAAACCATGCGGATGCTGTGCCCGGGCCAGGTCGCCACGGTCGTCGACGCCGTGGTGGAGGAGGGCACCCTGTGGACGGTCATCGAGTCCATCGACGGCACTCCCTTGGGCGAACTACTCGACCGCGAAGGCACCTTCACCGCGGTCCGGGCAGCGCGGCTGGGCCTGGACCTACTCGACGTGCTCCAAGCAGCGCACGACGAGGGCATCACACACGGTGAGTTGAGCCCCGACCAGATCTTCGTACGAGACGACGGCCCGGTCGTCGTCACCGGCTTCGGGCTGGCGGGCGCGACCCTGGTGCCACGGCTCACGGCACCGTCGTACGCCTCGCCGGAGCAGGCCCGGGACGAGCGTATCGGCCCCACCGCCGACCTGTGGGCCCTGGGCGCACTGCTCTACACGATGGTCGAGGGCCGGCCACCGTTCCGCGAGCGCGACCGGCCCGACGCCACTCTGGCGGCTGTGGACCGGCTGCCGCTGCGCACCCCGCTGCGCGCGGGCCCACTCGCCCAGGTGGTGGAAGGGTTGCTGCGCAAGAACTCACGGGAGCGGCCGCCCCGGCCTGCGGTCCGCACGGCGCTGACCCGGGCCCTGGCCGAGAAGGCAGCCGTGGGTCGGGAAGCGGCGCCCGCGCCCTGGCTGCGCGGCACGTGCCGGCGGATGCGCCTGCTGGGACGGGCGCGGGGTGGACGCACCAGGGCAGCCGGGGCTGCCCTGGCCGCAGTCACCGTGGTCGCCGTCGCCACCGCGGCCCTGGCCACGGCCCATCGCCTCTCCGGTACGGACGCCACGCGGAGACCCCCCGAAGGCACCTCTTCGGCCGCCCCCACCCACGAGGAGACAGGCACCACCCACGAGGAGACAGGCACCGGCGGCCCCGCACCGGCCGCACCGCCCTCCGCGACCGAGCCGACCGTATCCCCCTCTGCGGCCGTGCCGCCCGGCTACCATCGTTACACCGCCGCAGAAGGGTTCTCCGTCGCACTGCCCGACGGCTGGAAGCGGCTGGCCACCTCCCGTATGGGCGACCTTGCCTACCGGATCACTTTCGGCGAGGGCGGTGACTCCCCCACCCTCGCCGTCACCTACAGCTCGCGCGTCGGCCCGGATCCGGTCGCCGTCTGGAGAGACGACGTCGAACCGCAGCTCGCGAAGCTGCCCGGCTACCGCCGCGTCGGCAACGTCCGGGCCACCACCTACCAGGGTCACCGGGCGGCCGATCTGGAGTGGCTGGCAGGCACCGGGCGGATGCGGCTGCACACCTTCGGGCGAGGCTTCCTGCTGGGTGGCCACCGGGGCTTCTCGCTGCGTTTCACCACGGCGACCGGTGCCTGGAACGACACGGCCAGCCGGCTGGCGCTGAAGACGTTCCTGCGGACCTTCCGTGCGCCGGGGGGCTGAACCCCCTCTTCCCCGGCCGTTCCCGGTCCGCGGCTGGGGCAGGGGGCTCACCCTGCAACAGTTCGACCGGGACAGCGGGACAGCTCAAGGCGGTCAGCACCCGTCCGGCAACACCGCGCGGAGCCACGGGACCCGGGCGGAAGGCCGTGCAGGCCCACGGAACGGGCATACCAGCGGACCGTGCACGGCCGGTGTCCGAGGCGTACGACGGCGGCCGGAACGCTGCGGGACGTCCCAGCGGCCGCCAGGACTCCCGGGGGCGGCAGCCGGGGCGACGGCAGTCGGCACCTCGGCAGCGCAGGCCCGGGCACGCACGGGTACCGCGTTCCCGCACGAGACCCACCGGGGTCGTGCCGCACGGGCAAGGCCCCCTCCCGGTCGAGGGGTTGCCCATGACGGATCGCCTACCGGCACTCGGTCGTACCGGGCACGGCGTGGAGATCACGCCCCGGTTCCACCTCCGCCCCCGCCGCCGGTGTGGTCACCCGGCCCGGGGCCCACCTCCTCGTCGTCCGGTGGGGTGGTGTGCCGGCGGCGGGCCCACAGGGGAAGGACATACCAGCACAGGAGGTACCAGGCGACGACGGCCGTCACCACGTACGGCACATAGCTGTCCCTGGTGGCCACCCGCAGGATCAGCAGCAGGGAGGACGTCATCGTGGCGAGTAGCAGGAGCAGACCGACGAAGGTCATCCGGGAGGCGAGCCGCACCGCCTGCGGCTTGACCCGCCGGCCGGAGACCAGGCGGTGCAGGGACACCGGGCCGATCAGGGCACCGGTCGCACACGCGCCCAGGACGACGGTCACGATGTAGATGACCTGGTTGGTCTCGGTGAGCCGGGCGTACTTCGGCTGGAAGACGACCGTCAGTAGGAACCCGAACAGGATCTGCACGCCCGTCTGAGCCACGCGAACCTCTTGGATGAGTTCGACCCACATCCGGTCGGCCCGCTCCTCCTCGGACTCGTTCCGCCCCCTGCGTCGCCCTTCCTCCATCATGCGGTGCGTGTAACCACCCGGCCGTTCCTTCAAACGGTGTCCACCCTGATGACCTCAGGTGCCGCACGGTCCGGTCGCGGATCCCGTGGTCGTACAGGTGCCGGATCGTGGTGAAGGTCTTCTTGGGAAGTGGCGTCAGCTGACTGGCTGCCGCGTCGGCACGGGCCGCTGCGGGCTGCCGGCGCCAGGGGGCACCCTGGTCGCACCGAGCCGCTGGTAGGTCCGGCGCAGGGCGGGGTCGGGAGGGGTCGCAGCCCTCTGACTCAGGAAGTGGGGACGTCCCTCCGGGAGGAGCTCGGTGGCCGCCCCCGGCACCCGCAAGCACCAGCGGCAGCCGCAACCACCAGCGGCAGCCGGAACCGGTGGTCAGGCACCGCCTTCGACAGGTACGCGTTCGGCAGCCGGGGCAAACCGAGCGCAGTGCTCGGTCTCGGTGCTGCCGTCCGGCGTCAAGCCGCGCGGACCGCACGGATCCGCCCGGCAGCGCGGGCTCTTCTTCGCCCACGGGCCCAGCGGGCCGGGTCCGGGCCAGGCCGCGCGGGCGGCACTCGCGCGGCACGGGAAGGCGGCCGTCATCGTCCGTCCGAAACCTGCCTCAACCCTTGCCGAAGTCCTGCCGCCCCTGTCCACCGATCGCCGGGGCTCAGGGCTCGGTAGTCAACTGGGCCTGCACAAGCGGCCCATAACGGTTGACGATGGCCTCGACATCGGTGTCCCGCAGGTGCGGACCGCGCGCGATGCCGTACATCACGCCGAGGCCGACGAGGGCGGAGACGGCGAGTTCGGCGCGCAGGCCGGCGTCCGGACCGGTGAGCCGGGCGGCGAGGCGCCCGGTCACCTGGGCACGGAAGTTGGCGCGCAGGATGTCGCCGTGATCTCCGTGCAGGGGCGCGAAAGCGATCCGTAGCAGCGGGTCGGCACCTCGCTCGCGCTGGCTGGCCAGGACATGTCGGACCATATGCCGGCCCAGGTCGGACAGTGGAGCGTCCAGCAGGGCATCCGCATCGCTGTCGAAGGACATCACCCGGGCGAACAGGGCGTCCTTGTTCCCGAAGTACTTCAGAATCAACGGCGCGCTGACACCCGCCCGTTCGGCTACGGCCTTGAGGGTGATGTCGGCGTGGGCATGTCGGGCTAGCAGATGGCGGGCTGCCTTGAGGATGAGGGCCTTGGTGGCTTCGGCGTCACGGCGCACGGGACCCACCCCTTCGGCAACGGGCTTTGGGGGAGAGTGCCTCCGGAAAACGGTCGGCTCTCCGGCGCCGGGACCGGATGCTGCGGGAGTCGCCTGTCGGCGACGGGGTGCGGTACTCACGGTTCTCACGTTCCCTCCAGCGTCTGGTCGCGGGCACCGCGGGTCGCGCCCCCGGCCGGCTGCATGACGTCGCGGGCGCGGTCGCCCGGGATGGACAGGGCCGCGACGCAGGCCATGACGGCCACGGCACCTGCCATGGCGAAGGAGAGCAGGTATCCGTGCAAGGCCGGTACGAGGACACCGTCCACCGGGCTGCTGTGATGGACGAGAACGGCCGCGACGGCGGCGCTGGAGGCGGCCTGGCCGATGGTGCGCATGAGCACATTGACACCGTTGGCCGAGGCGGTCTGCCCGGCCGGAACGGCGCGAAGGATCAGTGTCGGCAGCGCCGAGTAGGCCAGCGTGGTACCGGTCGCCACCACGGTGGCGCCCAGAATGATCATCCACAAATCGCGGCTGTCGGCGATGCGCACGGCGTAGCCGCCGGCGATGACGGCGGCGCCGAGGGAAAGTGTGATCCGCGGGCCGCGCGCGGCCGAGATGCGGGCCGACAGCGGGGAGAACAGCAGCATGGTGACACCGCCGGGCAGCAGACACAGGCCGGTGGCGACAATCGACAGCCCAAGACCGTAGCCGGTGCCCTTCGGCGCCTGCACCAGTTGGGCGGTGACCAGGGAATTCGCATAGAAGGCGAACCCGGTCAGCAAGGCCGCGACGTGCGTCAGACCTACCTGCGGCCGGGTCACCAGCCGCAGGTCGACCAGCGGCCGCTCAGCGCGTAGCTGCTGCCACCACCATAGGGCGAGGACGACCAAGGCCGCCGCGAACAGCGCCAGGATCCGGGCACTGCCCCACCCCCATATGCCGCCCTCGGAGACACCCAGCAGCAGGCACACCAGGCCAGTAGCCAGCCCCACCGCGCCGAGCACGTCGAAGCGGCCGGGTTCCCGGACGGACGACTCCTTGACTGCCCACCGCGTCGCCGCTGCGCCCAGCGCGCCCAGCACGCTGGTCAGCCAAAACATGGTGTGCCAGTCGGCGTACTGCACGACCAGGGCGGCGAGCGGCAGCCCCAGGGCGGCGCCGATGCCGACCGTCGCACTCATCAGCGCGACCGCCGAGCCCCGGCGCTCCGACGGGAGTTCGTCCCGCAAGATGCTGATGGACAGCGGAACGACCGAGGCGGCAGCCCCCTGCAGTGCCCGGGCGGCGATGAGCAGGCCGATGTCGGAGGACAGAGCGCACACCACGGAACCGGCGGTCATCAGGACGAGTGCCGCCGTGAGCACCCGACGCTTGCCGTACATGTCGCCGGCCCGGCCGAGGACGGGAGTGAGGACGGCGCCGGAGAGCAGGGTCGCGGTGACCATCCAGGAGACGGTGGCCGCCGAAGCGCCGGTGAGCCGCGGAAGGTCCGGCAGGAGAGGGATGACCACCGTCTGCATGACCGCCATGAGGATGCCGCCCGACGCCAGTACCGGGATGGTGAGCCGATCCCGCAACGGCAGCGTCGTGGCCGGGGTACGGGGCGGCGGGGGTATCGGGGCGGTCTGGTCCATCGGCGCTCCTGCGGACGACGCGGCAACGGGGTGAATGACGATTCACCCTAGCGGGTGAAGTCATTCACCAACGCCGTTCACTGGGCTGTATCCGGCACGCACGGTCAGGCGGAGCCCTGGTCACGTGAGGTTCTTCTGCAGACCGTGAGATACCTGCGCATGAAATGGTCGCGGATGCCGTCGGAGGTGGGCACGAAGGCCTCGGCGGCCGGTTGCCCGGCCCGGTCGGCGAGGACCGACAGCATCAGCATGCAGTCGTGCAACTGGCCGTGGGAGTCGAAGTAACGCAGCGCTCGGACATGGGTGAAGGCCGGCTCGGGCGGGAGTTGGGAGACGATGTCGGCGTCGTTGACGAAGCGGTACATTCGGCCGCCGAATCCGTTGTGGAACGCCTCGGCGAGCAGTCGGTCGCAGGTGCGCGGCTGACCGTAGGTGTAGACGCCGTCCACCACCAGGTGTGGCTTCTCCAGGTACAGCCGGGCACCAACCAGCATGGCGAGGGCACCGACGGGCAGGCCGTGTCCGGTGAGGAACACGCCCTGCCCGTCGGTGCGCAGTTCGGCGAGGGTGCCGACGACGGCCGGGTAGACCTGGTCCAGCACGTGGCCGAAGCCGTCGTGGACATGGCCGTTGCCGCCGGGACCGGGCCGTGCCGGGGCCCCGGCGTCACAGAGCCAGTCCTTGATCTGTGCGGGGTCGGTACCGCGGAAAGCCGTGACGAGTCTTTGTCCCCGGCCAGGGTGCGGGACCGGGTGTCATACAACGGGAAGGGCGGGGCGAAGCGGGTTTCGTGGTGCCGCACCCGGTCGAAGCCCCCGCGGGTGGCCGGCTCGTCGATGACGGCACGGTCCTGATAGGCGAGGTCGGCTGCACGGGCCAGCCAATAGGGCACGTTGCAAGCCGTAACCGGTCGAGTTCTGATCGAACGAGAGGGGGACCGCCACGGGAACGGGGCTCCTTCCGTGCAGGGGGCGGCTGCTGGAGTGCGGGACCAGGACGGTCAGCGCCGACGCCCGACCGAGCGGGCGTGCAGGGCCCGTGCGGCCCTCGGGCCGAGCCACCGCTTGAACCTGCGCAGCATCTCCAGCCGCCCGGCCGCCTTGTCGAGGCCGTAGTACAGCTGTGGGGGGATGTACGGCAGCAGTGGCGAGTGGCGTTGGCCAAGCAGAGCGAACATCCGGTGCGGGGGCAGATTGACGTAGCGGGGCAGGTTCTCGTACCACTGGGCGCTGTGGCGGGCTGCGCTCTGCGCCGCCAGCAGTTCGGACTTGCGCCGGCGCTCGTAGTCGGCGAGGGAATCGGGCAGGTCGGCGTGCGTGCGCAGGGAGTCGGCGAGGCACATGGCGTCCTCCAGGGCGAGGGTGGTGCCGGCGCCGATGGAGTAGTGGGTAGTGTGGGCCGCGTCCCCGAGCAGCACCAACTTGCCCTGGTGCCAGGTGCGATTGGTGACGGTGCGGAAATTCAGCCAGGCCGTGCCGGGACGGCAGATCAGGGGATGTCCGTCGAGCACACGCGCGAACAGCTGCTCCAGCAGGGCCACTTGCTCGCCCTCGTTCGCCCGGTCCAAGCCGAGTCCGGTGAACGCCCGAGGGGAGCACTCGACGACGCATGTGCTCTGCTCGCCGCTGAAGCCGTAGCCGTAGACCCAGATCCAGCCGTGCTCGGTCTCGGTGAAGGCGAAGGTGAAGGCGTCGAAGACCTTCGTCGTGCCGAGCCAGATGTAGTGGTTGCGGCCCGGGACGATCTCGGTTCCGAAGTGCCCGGCACGGCGGGTGCGCAGGGTGCTGTGCACCCCGTCGGCCGCGACCACGAGGTCCGCACCGGTGGGCGGTTCGGTGATCTCGCTCTCGTACTCCAGGCGCACGCCGAGGATCCGGGCGCGGTCGGCGAGCAGGTCGAGCAGCCGCTGGCGGCCGATTCCGAAACCCTCGTCACCTTGATGGCGTGTCGTCAGATCTCGTACGTGTGCGACGCCTTCGCTCCAGCGGACGGACGCCTCCTCGATCGCACGCGCTGACGCCGGGTCGTAGGCCTGCAGCCTGTCGAGGAGCCCGCGCCAGTACGTGACACCCCAACCGTAGGTGGAGCCTTCCGGGTTGCGCTCATGGACCGTAATCTCGCGGGACGGATCCTGCCGTTTGAGCAGGATGGCGAGGTAGAGGCCCGCGGGCCCTCCTCCGACACAGACGACCTTCACTGCACTCCCAGAAAGTAACCAGGCGTAGGCATTCAGATCCGCAGAGTAGCAGCGCCTCCAGGCCGTGCGATCGCGTCACCCTGACGCGGTGAGCCATACCACTCAGGCAGGCGGCCCGCGGGAAGGATCGCCGCAAACCCGGCGGCCCCAGCAAGGAATTGCCCGTTCCGGAACGAGTCGACCCGCCACCCAGGCAAGATCACCCTGGTTCAACTCTGTACGAGTTGTACATAATTGTCTGAATCGTAGCCAACTGATTCCGAGCGATTTCCCCCGTTCGCCGACCCCTCGATAGGCATGCGAAGTCACCACCTCACCACCAGGACCCTCCAGGAGGACCCGCATGCCCGACATCACCCGGCGCCGCGCGCTCACCGCGGCGGCCGCACTCGCGGCGACGGCCGGCGCCGTGACCGCCGTCGCACCCGACGCCCTGGCGGTCACCCGCAGTTCGCCCGATACCCCTGGCACCCGCGGCCTTCCGGGCGCCTCGGCCGCCACGACGACCGGCCGAGAGCACACCGTGCCAGCGGCGTTCGATGAGGTCTACCGGGGGCGCCGGATACAGGGCCGTCCGTCGAGCGAGGGAGGTCACCACCACGAACACGGTGGCGGCTACGCGGTGTTCGTGGACGGGATGCAACTGCACGTGATGCGGAACGCCGACGGAACCTGGATCAGCGTGGTGAGCCACTACGACCCGGTGGCGACCCCGCACGACGCCGCCCGGGCCGCCGTGAACGAACTGCAGGGCGCAGCGCTGCTGCCGTTTCCCCTCAACTGACCGCCGCCACAAGGACTTCCGGAGCCCGCTCGTCATGACCGTACGCAAGAACCAGGCCACGCTGACCGCAGACGAAAAGCGACGGTTCGTTGCCGCCGTCCTCGAACTCAAGCACAGCGGACGCTACGACGACTTCGTCCGCACGCACAACGAATTCATCATGTCGGACACCGACAACGGCGAGCGGACCGGCCACCGCTCGCCGTCCTTCCTGCCCTGGCACCGCAAGTTCCTCCTCGACTTCGAACGCGCACTGCAGTCGGTGGACGCCTCGGTGGCGTTGCCGTACTGGGACTGGAGCACCGACCGGACGGTTCGCGCCTCGCTGTGGGCACCGGACTTCCTCGGCGGCACCGGACGCAGCTTCGACGGCCGGGTGACGGACGGTCCGTTCGCCGCGTCCACCGGTGACTGGCCCATTACGGTGCGGGTGGACGGCCGCACGTTTCTGCGCCGGTCGCTCGGCAGGTACGCACGCGCGCTGCCGACACGCGCCGAGGTGGATTCGGTACTGGCCATGACGGCGTACGACATGGCACCGTACAACAGCGCCTCGGACGGATTCCGCAATCACCTGGAGGGCTGGCGCGGGGTCAACCTGCACAACCGGGTCCATGTGTGGGTGGGCGGGCACATGGCCACCGGCGTCTCCCCCAACGACCCGGTGTTCTGGCTGCACCACGCCTACGTGGACAAGCTGTGGGCCCAGTGGCAGCGCCGGCACCCTCGCTCCGGGTACGTGCCGACGGGTGGCACACCGGACGTCGTGGACCTGGACGAGACGATGAAGCCGTGGAACGACGTACGTCCGGCGGACCTGCTGGATCACACCGGGTTCTACACGTTCGACACCTGATCAGGCCTCGGCGGAGCGGCACTCCGGGTGACCCCAGCCCTGTGCGTTCTTGGCGATGGACTCGCCTGCCGCATAGGAGCGGCCGCACAGGCAGCGGCCCGCAAACTTCGCCTTGATGGTGCGGGAGGACGCTCCGCCGCCACTGCGGCGGGGCGCCTTCCGGCGCGGGGGCCCCGCCTTGGGGGTGTCGGGTGACGCGGGAGGTTCGGGGGAACCAAGGGAACTGCCGGCCGCCTCCTGGACGGAGGCAGCCTGGCTGGCGGCTCGGTCGGCGAAGTCGTTCAGCGGGTCACCGTCGGCCTGATGAGCGGGAACGTAGCGAAAGTCGACGGCACGGCCGTCGAGGAGTCCATCGATACGGACCACCAGGTCCTGGTTGGCGACCGGCTTTCCGGCGGCGGTCTTCCAACCGTTGCGCTTCCACCCGGGCAGCCAGGTGGTGACGGCCTTCATCGCGTACTGGGAGTCCATCCGGATCTCCAGCGGTACGTCCGGGTCGACTGCCGCCAGCAGCCGCTCCAGCGCGGTCAGTTCGGCAACGTTGTTGGTGGCCCGACCGAGCGGGCCCGCCTCCCAGCGGGCAGGGGTCCGCTCATCGCCCTCGGACACCACCCACGCCCATCCGGCCGGTCCAGGGTTTCCCTTCGAAGCCCCGTCGCACGCGGCCACCACACGTTCACGCATGCGCACGATCATGCCATGCCCGCGTCCGTCGCCGGCCCGGGCCGGGTCAGACGTCCTTGGTCTTCGGCATCTCACCCTCGGTGGTCGTGATGTCGATCACCGAGAAGTTCGCGCCCTGCGGGTCGCTGAGCGCCGCGAACCGGCCGAACGGGCTGCTCATCGGCCCGAAACGCAGGACACCACCGAGTTTGGCGGCCCGGGCGACGGCCGCGTCGCAATCGTCGACGGTGAAGTAGACGTTGACGTACGACGGCACTTCCGGCGGGAAGTCGTCAGTCATCCGCATCCGGCCGAGGACGGTGTTGTCGCCGACGTCGAACATACGGAAGTCGACCGATTCGTCCTCGATCTCCTTCATCCGGTAGGGGAAAACGGCGGAGAGGAAGCCGTCAGCTTTGCCTGGTTCCCGAGTGAACACCTCGGCCCAGCAGTAAGCACCCGGGGTCGCCGTGACCTCGAAGCCCTCATGGCTGCCGGCCTGCCAGACGCCGAACACGGCTCCACTGGGTTCGCGGGCCAGGCACATCGTGCCGAACTCACCGACCTGCATCGGCTCCATCAGCACCTCGCCGCCATTGTCCCGGATCTTCGCCGCCGTGGCGGCGGCGTCCGGCGAGGCGAAGTACAGGCACCACTGAGACTGGCCCTCCTGGCCGGGCATGGGCGGGACGACAGCGGCCACCGCCTTGCCGTCCACGTAGGCCTGGGTGTAGTTGCCGTACTCCGACGAAGACTCACCGAAGGTCCAGCCGAGGACTTCGCCGTAGAACTTCTTCGCCCCTTCGACGTCACTGAACATCGCATCCGCCCAGCAGGGCGTTCCCTCGGGTTGCACGGCCATGCCCGCACTCCTTCCCGTGTCGTTCTGTCCCGTTTCCTCACGCTAGCCACCCCGCCGTCGGCCCGCGCGCCGAGTACCGGTGGCCCGTCTCCTCGGTGCCGGCCGGTGACCGCCCGGCTACTCCCCCGCGTAGGCCCGCTCCAGTGCGGCGACGTCGAGCTTGCCCATGGCGAGCATGGCCCTGGTGGTGCGGGCGGCCTTCTCCTGGTCGGCGTCGCTGATCAGATCGATCAGCCGTTGGTAGACGACCTGCCAGGAAACGCCGTACTTGTCCTTGAGCCAGCCGCAAGGACCACCCTGGCCGCCGCCCTCGGTGAGCTTGGCCCAGTAGTGGTCGATCTCCTGCTGGTCGGCGCAGAGGATTTGGAAGGAGACCGCCTCGTTGAACGTGAACTCGGGGCCGCCGTTGAGCGCGACGAACTTCTGACCGTTGGCCGTGAACTCGACGGCCAGCACGGAGCCCGCTGGGCCGGGACCGGCCTCGGTGTAGTGCCCCACCCGGCCGAGGGCAGAGTTCTCGAAGACCGACACGTAGTAGTGCGCGGCCTCCTCGGCCTGGCCGTCGAACCAGAGGCACGTGGTGAATCCGTCGGTGGTCATGAGCACCTCCCGGAGGTGGAACGCGGTTCTCTCTACCGACCGATCCTCGACGCGAAACTCATCGGTCGCACAGCCGGGTCATCCGGATGGGCGAGCGCGCATCGCGCGGGGCATCCGGACTCTCGACCGAATTCGACCGGGGCGGAAACACCGCAGCACCGGAGGAACCGGGCCTGCTGGACGGCGATGCCCTGGCCTCCTTCCGGCAGCCTCGGCACACGGGGCTCCGCGGCCAGGTGGGGCGGCCGGGCCAAGCTGGTCGCGGGAACGGTGGGGCGCCTTGCCCGGACTACGGCGCACGATCGTCCGCAGTCAGCGCTTCAGCGCTGCACACTTCAGTTCGAAGCGAGCCTGCACGCGCTTGCCGACGGGTACGCGCTCCACGGTGACCTCCGAGGCCAGGGCGTGGACGATCTCCAGACCATGCCGTCCGACGCGTCGGGGGTCCTTGGGGTACCTGCTGGGCAGGGCCGAGCTGCTGTCGTACACGGACACGCAGACGTAGCTGCCGGTGCCCTCCAGTTCCAGGATGTACGGGCCGCTGCTGTGCTGGTCGGCGTTGGTGATCAGCTCGCTGACCACCAGGAGCAGCTCACCGTCGACGCGGATCCCGGTGGCGCACCACTCGGTCCTCAGCTGGTCCAGGAACTGGGCCGTGAAAGCCCGCGCCTCGGCGATGCATCCGGGCGCGCCGGTGTAGTGCGCCGCGCGTCGCAGCGGTTCCACGGGTACGTCGAAACCAGTCGGTATCGCTGCCCCGCCCAGGTACTCGGTCATGCTGTCTCTCTCGAAAGCCCGGTCCGGCCGGTCGCCTGTTGCACCGGGCTCGTACCCCGAGCGGAGCCGGACAGTCCACCGAATCCGTTCGCCGACCGCGCAGAGTGGTGATGCTCACACTACCGGGCCCGACACCGCGGACCGCTCAGGCCGTCGGCGAGCCGGTGTCGGGCGATCCCGGGAACGTGGACGTTGTCGCCGGCCGGACGGAAGTCGCCGAGGTGGGCGAACCACCCCCCGAAGTCGCGGACCGGGAAGTCACCGACGTCCGGGGTGCGGAGGTGGCCGTGGTGGCCGTGGTGGCCGACGTGGGGCCCGAGGACGCCGACGACGACTCGGCCGGGGGCGTCTCGGACGGGCGCCCTACCGACGACGACTTCGAACCCGGCGACTTCGAACCCGGCGACTTGGACTCCGGGGACTTCGAACCCGGCGGTGACGAGGACGGAGGTGACGTGGACGAAGAGGACCCAGACGGAGGGGTGGGCGGGGAGGTTGAGGTGGACGGGGAGGTGGAGGTGGACGAGGAGGACGTAGGGGGCCGGGTTCCCGAGGGGGAGGGGGACGGTGGCCGGCTCGACTTGCCCGGTGTTGGCGGGATCCACGGGTGCGGGTCCGCCGGGGGCTTGGCCTGCTGGTCATGGCGGCCGCTGTGGTCGCCGCGGTGACGATGGATCCAGCCGTTGTGACGGTGGTCGTAGAGCACGAAGACGTTGACGGTGGCTGGCGCGGGTGTCACCACAACCGTGTTCGAGGGCTGGTACGACGGCCAGCGGTGGCCCACCGGCTTCGGTGCGGTCCGCTGCGGGACCGGCTGGGTCAGCGGGTTGCCGCACGCGCAACGCACCCTGGGGACACCGCGTCCGTCAACCAGAACCGCGGTGCCCGCCTGAAGAACGGCCTGGTAGCTGGTTGCGGCGCCGTCGCGGAAGCCGTGGTTGGTGACACGAGTGTCGACACGCAGCTGGACAGGGGTGAGGGAACGCAGATAGGCCGGCACACCGGACGGCTGCACACCGGCCACGGAGGCGAAGGCCCGGTTCTTGGCCGAATCGGCCTGAAGGGCCTTGACCTGCTGCCCCACGTCGCAGGCGGCGACCTTCTCGGTGCCGCCGTACAGGCCGGGCGCTCCGCCCTCCACTGCGCGCACCTCGTTGGCCGCCCCGGTGGGCGCGGCAGGGGCCGAGGGCTCCGGTGGGACGGAGCTCTGTTTCGCGGTCGACTCCGTGAAGGGATCCTGGCCCGTGCTGTTCGCGGACTGCAGGAAGACCTCGCCCCCCTGGGCTGAGGAACCGCCACCGCCCGGACGGGTGAAGACCACCGCAAGGACCACGGCGACGACCACGGCGGCGGAGAGGGCCGCCACGCCCGGTACGGACTTCCACCACGGCCCACGGGGCCCCTTGGGCCCGGTACCGCCGCCCGGTGGCTGAGAGGGCGGA
This sequence comes from Streptomyces pluripotens, assembly GCF_000802245.2. Classification (NCBI taxonomy): domain Bacteria; kingdom Bacillati; phylum Actinomycetota; class Actinomycetes; order Kitasatosporales; family Streptomycetaceae; genus Streptomyces; species Streptomyces pluripotens. Next base: position 6,960,694 of record NZ_CP021080.1, on the reverse strand, counting down.
GGGCCGGAGGGGGGCCGGTTCGAACCGGACAGGGGTCCGGAGGGCGGCCCGGTGGGGTGACTGGAGGACGGAGGTTCCATGCTCACTGGCACTTCTTCCCGTCGCGATCGTCGCGATGCGCGGCTCTATTCGGTCAAATGATGCACAAATCTTCCTGCACATGACGGTTGGTGCATTTGGCCGTATTGAGCCCATTGTGTGTCACAGGATGGTGCGGCTCGCAAGCGGGCGCGGACGGCCCACCCGGCGAGCGGGCTGGGCGGACGCTGCTTAGCGTGGCAAGCGTGAGCCCTCCAACCGTTTCCGAGCGCCCCGTCGCCCGCCACGGCTGGGCCCAGGCCGTGGCTGCGGTGCTGACCGCACTGGCCGTCATGGTGCTGATGGCAGCGCTGGGACTATGGGCGGCCGGCGCGGCGGATCTGCCGGACGGCGCGTTTCCCAGGGTGGTGGCCGCGACCGTGGTCGCCGCGGTCGGCGGCAGTCTGGAGGTCTCCGGCGACGTCGGTGTGTTCGCCAAGACTCAAGCCGGTCTCACCGTGATCCCGCTGTCGGTGACGCTCGCCGGGGCCCTGGTGATCGGCACCGCCTTCCTGCGTCCGTTGCGGCACCGGGCGGTCGCCTCGGCCAGGGAACTGGCCGGCTGGGCCGCGCGGATCGCCGTGCTGTGGTTGCCGGTACTGATCGGCCTGGCCTTCGCCGCACGGCAGACCTTCGCCGTCGATCTGGGCAGCGGCGCGCTCAGCGACCTCACGGATCTGTTCGGTGCCACACCGAAGATCGGGTTCACCACGAACGTGCCGCTGACCGTGCTGTTCGGGTTGCTGTGGCTGTCCGGCGTGCTCCTGCTGACGCTGCTGGTCGCGCGCGGGGCTCCCCTGCCGGGCCGGCTGTTGCGCCTCCAGGAGACGGTGCGTCCGGCGGCTCACGCCATGGTGATCCTGCTCCTCGCCTGTGTCGCCGTCGGCCTGGTCAGCGCGCTGATCACGGCGGCCACCCGCGGGCACGTCCCCACGACCTTCGCGGTCGTCCTGCTGGGCCTGCCCAATCTGGTCTGGCCGGCCTTCACCATTGGTCTCGGGGCGACCTGGAACGGCCGCGTGGGCGGCCCCTTCGGGCTGCCGATGCCGCACGTCCTGGACGTCATCCTGCGCACCCCCGACATCTCTGTGCTGAACCTGCGCTCGCTCACCGGCTACGACGGCCGGTGGTGGTGGCTGGTGGTGGTCGACGCAGTGCTGCTGCTCACCGTCGCCTTCTGGATGGCGGTCCGCTCACCGGCCCGGCTCCGTCCCTGGCAGCACGCCGTGCACCTGGCCGTCGCACTCGGCCTGACCGTGCTGATGATCTGCCTGGTGGGGCGCATCTCGGCGCACTACGGCCTGTCCCTGCTCGGCATCGGCGATCTCGGCGGCGGTCTGTCCGGGGAACTGTTCCTCAGACCCCAGCTGTGGCAGGCGGTCGGCCTGGGCGTGTTGTGGGGGCTGGTGGCCGGCTTCCTGGGCGGCCTGCTGGCACGGCCGGTGCACCGCCGGGGCGAGGTGAACGGGGTCTGATCCACCCTCCCCGGGCTACCGCGCTACCGCGGCACTAGGAGCGGAATACCGGCGCGGCCCAGTGCGGGGGCCGGAGGGAGGCGGGCAGTGCGTGATCCGGCTCGGTCGCCGTGCGGACGGTGGTCGGCGGTGTGGCACAGGTCGCGCGGAGGGCGGCGACGAAGGCCAGGCAGGTGTCGTATCGGGCATCTGGGTTCTTGGCCAGGGCCTTGGCGAAGACGGGGTCGACAGCCGGGTCGAGGCCGGCCCGGGCCGCGCTCGGCGGAGACGGCTCGTCGTACTGATGGGCCCACAGCAGCGCCATGTCGTCCTCGCGTTGGAAGGGCGGACGGCCGGTGAGGGCTTCGCAGACGACGCAAGCGAGGCCGTAGACGTCGCATCGTCCGTCGACCGGGCGGCCAGAGATCTGCTCAGGGGCCACGTAGTCAAGGGTGCCGACGAACTGGCCGACGCTGGTGAAGCCGGTCAGCGACAGCGACTTCTTGGTGAGGCCGAAGTCGGTGAGGTACACGTGCTCGGGGTGGTCGCTGTCGGTGCCCTGGGCGACCAGGATGTTGCCGGGCTTGACGTCCCGGTGGACCAGGCCGTGCTCGTGGGCCGCGTCCAGGGCCGAGGCCACCTGCCCCGCGATCCGTACGGTGTCCGGCAACGCAAGCGGTCCGCGCCGATCGAGGAGGTGACGCAGGTCGCTGCCCGCGACGTACCGCATGGCGATGTAGAGCACCCCGTCCGTCTCACCGGCCTCGTAGACGGGCACGATGTGCGGGTGGTCGATCGCGGCGGCCACCTGGGACTCGTGGGTGAAACGCTTCCGGAAGGTGTCGTTGCGGGCCAGTTCGGGGGCTAGCAGTTTGAGTGCGACAGTGCGGCCCAGGCGCAGGTCGCGTGCACGGAAGACGACGGCCATGCCTCCCCGCCCGATCTCGCTCTCGACCAGGTAGTTCGCCACCTGACGTCCGATGAGTTCCGAGGGCCGCCCCGAGAACAGGCTGGACTCCCGCGCCATCAGCGCTCACCCCCGGGCGCGGCCAGCCGGGTCGGGGCGTGTCCGGACTCGTCCGCGCCGGCCGCCGACCGGTCGGTGGCGTAGGTGCTCAGGCGCCGTCCGTCGCCGTACATCCACCGGCCCTCCCGCGCGTCGTACATCCACACCGACTCCCCGTCGACGACGATCCCGACGCGGAGGTTCCGGGTGCGGTCCTGGAAGGCCTCACCGTCCAGACCTCCCGCCGCCAGTGCCTCGATCGCGGACCGGTAGTCGGCCAGGTCCTGCTCGGCACGGGCCAGCAGGGGGCGCGGATCGGCGGCGCCGGCGGGGGCGTCGGAGGCGGGCGGGTCCTCGGGCACGGCGACCAGGTGGCGGCCGTCGACCCAGGCGGCCCAGCCATTGGCGCACCGGATATGTCCCCAGTCGCCCCGCCACTCCACCAGTTGCACCGGCAGCAGCGGGTCGAGGGACACGGTCGGCCGGGCCGGGTCCGGAGCTTCCCAGGCGGGCATGCCGCGCGGGGGGACGACGTGCGTGGCCCGGAATCCGCGAGACGACGATACGGTCATCGGCTCGCCTACCTCCGCATCACGGCCGGCTCCTGCCGGCGCAGCAGCCAGCCGACCACGACGCCGTAGACGGCGGACAGCACCAGCAGCATGGCCAGGTTGAGCAGCCATACGCCCGTCGAGTGCCGGAACAGGGGATCGGCAGCCAGAGTGCCGGGAACAAGCCGTGACAGCCCGACCGTCCCGGCCATGGCACCGAGTGCCCAGCGGGAGGGCACGAGCCAGGACAGCTGCTCCAGGCCGGGTACGCCATGGAGCCGGAGCAGGGCGCCGCAGAAGACGACCTGGATGATGGCGATCAGCACCAGCAGCGGCATCGTCACCTCCTCCTTGCGGACCAACGCGGAGACCAGCAGGCCGAGCATCATCGCGGTGAACCCCAGCAGAGCCACCGCCAAGGTCAGTTCGGCGAGTGGCGGCAGGAGAACGCCCTTGCCCCCGGGGGCGTTCAGGTCGACACCAAGCAGGGCGACGAGGGTGAGGACGACGGCCTGCGCGACCGTGACCGTGCCGAGCACCACCACCTTGGAGATCAGATAGGCGGACCTGGGCAAACCGACAGCGCGTTCGCGCTGATAGACAGCGCGTTCCTTCACGAGTTCACGGACCGCGTTCGCGGCTCCGGTCAGCACCGCGCCCACACACAGGATGAGCAGCGCGTTCATCGCGCTGTCCCGGGCGAGCCGGCCCCCCGCCAGGGCACGGGCCATGGCCCCCATCACAAAGGGCAGGGCGATCATGATGACGAGAAAGGTGCGGTCGGCGCCCAGGACCGCCGTGTAGCGGCGGACCAGTGTGGCGAGCTGGGCACCCCAACTACGCGGCCGGGGCGGCGACACGGGGGCGAGCGGGGCCGGGCCGGGGTGGTGCGGCTGGCTGGTGGCCTGGGTGACGTAGTGCCGCTGGAAAGGCGACTCGCGGTACTCGCGAGCCCAGTCCCGCTGGCGGTCGCGCTCGAAGGCCTCGAAGGCCTCCGGCCAGTGATCGAAGCCGAAGAAGGCGAGGGTGTCACCGGGCGGGCCGTAGTAGGCGACCCTGCCACCGGGAGCCAGCACGAGGAGGCGGTCGCAGACGTTCAGGCTGAGGACGCTGTGCGTGACCACGATGACCGTGCGGCCATCGTCGGCGAGGCCACGCAGCATGTTCATCACCGACCGGTCCATACCCGGGTCCAGCCCCGAGGTCGGTTCGTCCAGGAAGAGCAGGGAAGGCTTGGTGAGCAGTTCCAGGGCCACGCTGACCCGCTTGCGCTGCCCGCCGGAAAGGCTGTGCACGGGCTGCTCCGCGCGCTGTTCGAGGCCGAGTTCCCGGATCACCTCGTCCACTCGGGCCCGCCGCTCCGCCTTGGCCGTGTCCTGCGGGAAGCGCAACTCGGCGGCGTAGGCCAGGGCGGCGCGCACGGTGAGCTGGGGGTGCAAGATGTCGTCCTGGGGCACGAGACCGATACGCCGGCGCAGTTCGGCGTAGTCCCGGTAGAGGTCACGGCCGTCATACAGGACGGTGCCCCGATCGGCGGGCCGCTGCCCGGTCAGGGCGTTCAGCAGCGTGGACTTGCCTGCACCGCTCGGTCCGACCACTGCGAGTAGGCACTTCTCCCCCACCGGGAAGGACACGTGGTCGAGCAGGACCTTGCGGCCGTGGTCGACGGCGACGGTGAGCTCCTGCACGTCCAGGGAGACCTCGCCGGTGTCGACGTACTCCTGGAGTTCGTCACCGACGAGACAGAACGCCGAATGACCAATACCGATGATGTCGCCGGAACCGACGGGAGCACGGCTGACGGGGCTGCCGTTGAGGTAGGTGCCGTTGTGACTGCCGACGTCGAGGATCTCGTACGTGCCGTCCGTGTGAGCGCGCAGTTCGGCGTGCCGGCGGGAGACGGTCAGGTCGTCCACGACCAGGTCGTTGTCGGGAGCCCGGCCGATGCGGATGGTGCGCGCGGGCAGCGGGCGGACGCTGGTGGGCCTGCGGAAGGTGCCGGTCAGTTTGGGCAGGGAGACCTCGGTAGGGCGGTTCGGGGTGGGGTCCGGGGCACTGACCAGGACCGCCCGGGGGCCGTCGGCCGGGTTGCCGAAGCGGATCTCGCTGCCGGGCCGGACGTCGCAGTCGTGGACCCGGTGGCCGTCGGCGTACGTGCCGTTGGTGCTGTGCCGGTCCGCCAGCGTCCAGCGGTTCCGGTCGCAGCGCAACACGGCGTGGTGCCACGACACCCGGGCATCGTCGAAGACGATGTCGCTCAACGGATCGCGTCCGACTTGATAGTCGTGGCCCGGGCTCATCACCGTGGAGCCCGTGTCGGTCTCCAGGACAAGTTCAGGCGCCGTCGGGGCGATCGGCCGCTCCGCCATGCCCAGAATTGTACCGATTGGCCCACTCGTGTGCCCGTTCGATCCCGACACGTGGCACGTCCGCGGACACAGCTCAGGGGGCGGTCACGACGAGTGCCGGGAGGGTGCGCTGCATCCGCACGGCGTCAACGGATTCGGCGAGCAACTCGTACTCGGTGGTGTCGTCGCTGGCGGCGATCCGCACCAGCCGACCGCCGGACAACTCGTCGGCCGCCAGCTCCTGCCGGGCGTCGTCGGCACACCAGGCACGCAGTAGAGCGGGTACGTCGGCCACGGTGTCCGCGACCGGCACCAGTGCGCCCACCGGGACGGCGCAGCCCCCGGGCGCCGGATCGAGCCGCTCGGCGATCCAGGAGGCCCGGTCCCGCAGCCACCACAGCGCCAGTGCCAGCGTCGGCGCGCGATAGGTGCCCAGCGGTACGCCGATGCGCCTGCCGTCGCACGTGCCGTACGCCGTCACGTGGCACAGGAATTCGTCGTGCACGCCTCACTCCCCCGTAGCTTCGATGCTGGCCAGCCAGGCCCCTCGCTCTCCGTACGGCTCCTGTGCGGTGAAGTGCCCCTGACATTCGAGTATCGCCACTGCCGAAACCCTGTCACCACGACTTTCCGGCCAGTCTGTTGGCATATTCACCGCCGGCCCCGGCCGGAACGGACCGGGCGAGGACGGTCGCCCGGGCATGACGCCAGAGGTAATCGCCTCACCCGGGCTACTTCGAGCATGGTGGTCGCACCGGGTCGGCGAATCTCGATCCGGGACCTGACCAGCAGATGCGACCTCGACGGAGGCTGATTCGCCATGTCCGTGCACACCGATCGCTACGAGAACGCCGCCGCCCGTTACTTCGAAGCCTGGAACGCCACCGGGCCGGCAGCCCTCCAGAAGGCGGTGGCCGCGGCCTGGACCGCGGACGGCGGCTACACCGACCCCCTCGCCGATGTCCGGGGGCACGAGCAGATCGCGGCCGTGATCGCAGCGGCCCAGGAGCAGTTCCCTGGCTTCGTGTTCCGTCCTCTGGGCACGGTGGACGGGCACCACGACACCGCGCGCTTCGGCTGGGAGTTGGTGAACGAGACGGACGGCTCGGCACCGGTGGCCGGTTTCGATGTGGTCACGCTGGACGACGAGGGCCGAATCCGGCAGGTACTGGGCTTCCTGGACCGGGTTCCGGAAGGTGCCTGACGGGATCCGCGCAACGACGGGTACCGCGCGCGACGGCGCGTCCTCCGGTCCTGCTGGGACCATCGTCCGGAAGGGGTCGGCCCGGTAGCCCATGTGCTTTCTGGTCCGAACGGGCCGACAGACCTTCCGCCCCTGGCCCCGCGGCGCGCATCCTTGCGCCCGCGGTGTATCGGGTCACGGCCAGCCAGGGCCAGCTGGGCCAGGGTCCCGCGGAACCCTGGCCCAGTCGGCGCGCAGGGCCTCGCCGAACGCGGATTCCGCTGCGCCAGGCGGCGACCCGTCGTTGTCGGCGAGGTCGAAGTGGGTGACGCCGAGGTCGAACGCTCAGCGCAGGATCGCACGTCGGGGCCCGGCCAGCCGTTCGGGGCCGAAATTGTGCCAGGGGCCGAGCGAGAGCGCCGGCAGCTTCAGACCGCTGCGTCCGGTACGCCGGTACGCCGGTACGCCGGTACGCCGGTACGCCGGTACGCCGGTAGGGCATGTCGGCGTACCGGGCGGTGTGTGCGGTGCACAACACGGCTCCCAGGGCGGGCGCAGCGATCTACCGGTGCCACTCTTGCCGGGCAGCGATCCAACAGGAGAATTCGCTGAAATTCAGCGGATAGGCTTCTCAGTCATGGAACTGCGCCAACTCCAGCATTTCGTCGCGGTCGCCGAGGACCGGCATTTCACCAGGGCTGCCGAGCGCCTGATGGTGTCCCAGTCGGGCCTATCGGCTTCCATCCGCTCGCTGGAGCGGGAACTGCGGGCGCCGCTGTTCGTGCGCACCACTCGCCGAGTCACCCTCACCGAGGCCGGGCGTGCGCTGTTGGTGGAGGCCGAGCGGATTCTGGCGCAGGTGCGGTCGGCACACGAGGCGGTTGCCGCGGTGCAGGGCGTCCTGCGTGGCACACTGGCGCTCGGCACCGAGCAGTGCATCGCCGGGGTGCACGTGGCCCGGCTGCTGGCCGCGTTCCGCAGGCGGCATCCGGACGTGGAGATCCGGTTGCGGCAGACCGGCTCCGGCGCATTGGCGGAAGAGGTGGCGGCCGGGCGGCTCGACCTGGCCTTCGCCTACCGCACCGAACCGGACACCGATCAGCTGCGCTCGGTGTCCCTGGCCGGCGAGCCGATGACGGTGCTGTGTCACCCCGGCCACCGCCTCGCCTCGGCGACGGCCGTACTCGCTCCGAACGACCTCGCCGGTGAGGTCTTCGTCGACTTCCATCCGGACTGGGGCCCGCGGCGCACGACGGAGGCCGCGTTCGCCGCGGCCGGGGTGCGGCGCGCCGTCGCGCTGGAGGTCAACGATGTGCACAGTCTGCTGGACCTCGTCGAGGAGAACCTCGGGATCGCGGTCGTGCCCCGGCACTTCCGGCACAAGCGGCCCTCCCTCGCGGCACTGCCGCTCAAGGGCATGGGCGAGACGGAGTACGAGACCATCGCTCTGCTCCCGCCGGAACGGGCCACCAGTCCGGCCGCCCGCGCGCTCGTCGCGCTCCTCGCAACGGCGGATCCGGTGTCACCCCCCGCGGGGGCCCAGGCCCGCTGATCTGCGCCGTGGGGCGGCCGACGCCACGGCCCACCCGGCGCGGAGCGTCCGCGACCTGGACGCGGGGCCGCCGACCTGGTGATCCTTACCGCGCGGGACTCCACCGGCGGTCCGGGTGCACACGTCGGAAGTCCGGCTTCCGTGGGAGCCGGACTTCCGGACGCGTGCCGGAGCGCGATACGCGAAGGTGGATGCATGCATGCCAAGGACATCCTCATAGACGGCTACGGCCGCATCCGGGAAGAAGTCCATGCCGTCCTCGACGGCCTCGGACCGGACGAGCTGCACCACCGGCCGGTCCCCGACGCGAATTCCGTCGCCTGGCTGGTCTGGCACCTCACCCGGGTCCAGGACGACCACGTCGCCGACGCCTTCGAGCTAGGCCAGGTATGGCTGTCCCAGGGCTGGGAGAAGCGCTTCGGCCTCGACCTGCCCCGGCACGACACCGGCTACGGGCACAGCCCCGCCAAGGTCGCGAAGGTCCGGGTCGGATCCGCCGGTTTACTGGCGGACTACTACGACGCCGTGCACGAACAGTCCCTCGGCGCCCTGCGCGGTCTCGCCGCCAACGATCTCGGACGCATCGTCGACGAGCGCTGGGATCCCCCGGTCACCCTGGGTGTCCGCCTGGTGAGCGTCCTGTCCGACGACCTTCAGCACATCGGACAGGCCGCTTACCTCAAGGGGCTGATTCAGAGCGCAGCCGCATAACCCGGCAGGACCACGTCCTCGATGAGGGCGTTGCGCTCATCGAACGGGATGAAGGCGCTCTTCAGGGCGTTCACCGTGACCGTGCGCAGGTCCTCGACCGTCCAGTTGGCCTGCTCGACCAGCAGGGACATCTCCCGGGTCATCGTCGTGCCGGAGACCAGCCGGTTGTCGGTGTTGAGGGTGACCCGGAAGCCGAGGTCCTTCAGGGCCGTGATCGGGTGCTCGGCGATCGAGTCAGCACAACCCGTCTGGAGGTTCGAGGTGGGGCACATCTCCAGGGCGATCCGGCGGTCGCGCACCCAGGACGCCACCCGGCCGAGCTTCCCCTCCACGATGTCCTCCGTCAGACGCACACCGTGGCCGATCCGCTGGGCACCACAGACCTGCAGGGCCTGGTGGATGCTGGGCAAGCCGTGCGCCTCGCCGGCATGGATGGTGAAGGGCACGCTCTCGCAACGCAGGTGCTCGAAAGCATCCAGGTGGTCGGCGGGCGGGAAGCCGTCCTCGGCTCCGGCGATGTCGAAGCCCACGACGCCGGCGTCACGGTAGGTGACGGCCAGTTCGGCGGCCTCCCGGACGCGGTCGAACATCCGCATGCCGCACAGTAGGGTGCCGACACGAACGGGAGTGCCGGCTGCGGCGGCCTTGGCCATTCCGGCGGCCAGCCCCTCCTGCACGGTCTCCACGACTTCGGCGAGAGTCAGGCCGCCCTTCAGCATCAGCTCGGGCGCGTAGCGGACCTCGGCGTAGACCACACCGTCGGCGGCAAGGTCGAGAACGTACTCCTCGGCAGTACGCAGCAGGCCCTCGCGGGACTGCATGACGGCGAGGGTGTGCTCGAAGGTGGCTATGTAGCGGACCAGGTCGCCGGAGTTGGCGGCCTCGAAGTACCAGGCCGCCAGTTCGTCGGCGTCGGTCGTGGGCAAGGTGTGGCCGACCGCGGCCGCGAGTTCGATGACGGTGGCGGGGCGCAGGCCACCGTCGAGGTGATCGTGCAGGACGGCTTTGGGGAGCCGGCGGAGGGACTCGGTGTCGATGCGGGGCGCGGTCATGGCAGGGGCTTTCCTCAGCAGGTGGTTCAGCGGTGGCACCGCAGGGGCTGCGGTGGTGGTGCACGGGGACCGGCAGAGGCCGGTTGAACAGGGGTGGGGCGTCGGTCAGGCGACGGGCTGGAGCAGGTCCCAGCGGTTGCCGTACAGGTCCCGGAAGACGGCGACGGTGCCGTAGGGCTCCTGGCGCGGCTCCTCCAGGAAGGTCACGCCGGCGGCCGTCATCCGGGCGTGGTCGCGGGCGAAGTCTTCGGTGTGCAGGAAGAAGCCGACACGTCCGCCGGTCTGGTCCCCGACACGGGCCCGTTGCTCCTCCCCCTTGGCCCGGGCCAACAGGATCCCGGTGCCGCCCGCGTCGCCGTCGGGCTCCACGACGACCCAACGGGAGCCGTCGAGCCGGGGGGCGTCCTCGGCCAGGCGGAATCCGAGGGCCCCGGTGTAGAAGCGGATGGCCTCGTCGTAGTCGTCGACGACGAGGGTGACCAGCGCAACGCGTCGCATCGGGACCTTCCGGTGGGGGTGGTTAGCCGGTGAGGTTATACGTAAAACGAGACGGGCGCCAGTCCTCTTTCTACGCGCGTTGCGACGGGCTCGGGGGAGCTACCCCGTCAGGGCCTCGCCTCGCCCTGGGCAACCTCCACCCGGTGGTGGAAGGCAGCCATGCCGGTGACCGAGGCCACCCCGGAGACAGCGGTGCAGGCGATGAGGAACGCGGCGACCGCGCGGCCGGCCCGGGATGCGCGGGGCACGGCCAGGAGGGCCTGGACACGCCTCGGGACCGGGCCGGTGGTCGCGGCTGCAGCAAACCCCGGACGCGCGCCGTGGCCGCCCTGGCCTGCCAGGGCGGCCCGCGCGATGGCACGGGCGGTCAAGCGCCGGTCGCCGACCGAGAGCGCGGCGGCTTCGTCTGCGGCGCGCTCGACGGCGAGCCGGATCGTACCCCGGACCGCACGCAGTGCGGGATGGCAGTGCGCGGCCAGTTCGGCGGCGAGCAGGAAGTAGTGGTGGCCGCCTTCGTTGTGCGCGCGCTCGTGAGCGAACAACGCCTCCCGTTCGGGGCCGTCCAGCGAGCGGAGCATCGCCGTGGTGACGACGATGCGGTGCGGTCGCCCGGGGAGGGCGTAGGCGTCCGGGCAGGGCGAGTCCACGACGCACAGATCCCCGGCGACGGGGCCGCGCCCGGCCTGTGACCTGGCTGCCCGGAAGGCCCGCGCCTGCTGGACCAGCGACCCGGCGAACGTCCATGCGCACCTGACGAGGACTCCGGCCGAGAGGGCGGCAGCCGGGACGACGAAAACACCGGAGGCGGTGCGCAGTGGGTGCACCAGTTCGCCGAGCGCGGCGAAGAACGGGAGCTTGAGCAAGCCGATGAGGACGAATGCACCTAGCGCGGCCGTCGAACAGCCGGCGAGGACGACCGCGCAGAGGGTGACGGTCCGCAGCGCGGCGACCGGCGCCAGCCGGTCCAGGGCCCGGTGGGCCGCTGCCGGCAGGGCGAACGGCAGCAGCAGGGGCAGCAGAAGCAGCGCGGTCATCGGCCGTCGGACGCGAGCAGGTCCCGCAGGACGCGTTCGTCGTCGGGGCTGAGCTGGGCGACGAAGCGGGCGAGTACGGTCTCCCGGTCGCTGTCCCGGTCAAGTTCGCTGTGCATCCGACGCGCGGTGAGGCCATGGGCGTCCTGGGCGCCCCGCACGGGGAAGTAGGCGTAGCCGCGGCCCTGACGCCGCCGGTCGACGACTCCCTTGTCGTGCAGGCGGGTCAGGATCGTCGTCACCGTGGTGCGGGCGAGGTCCGCGCCGAGGCTCCGCTGGACCTGACCGGGCGTCTGAGGCCCGCCGGCAGCCCAGAGCGCGGCCATGACACTCGCTTCGAGTCCGCCTGCCGGTCGGCGTTCATCCTTGGCATCGGTCATGGGAACCTTCCTCACCCGTCATTCTTCTGCCGTCCGGGACCGTCTACACGATGGTAGTCAGCCGGAGCCGCCGTACGCCCACACCCCGGCCCCGGCCCCAGACCCCACACCCCGGAACAGCGAGCGGCAGACCCCTGGTACTGGGCGAGAGGCGCCCCCGCCCAGGGTGACCCCTCGCGGAACGGGTCCCCGCGGGTCCGTGCCCGACCGCTGCGCGTCCGCCCGGGCCGGTTCCCCCTCCATACGACCGGAGGACACCGCTTCCTCACTCCTCGGCGGGTCCGCGGTGCCGCGGGCCGAAGCAGCCGGGGAGGGGCCACGGGCCCGTTCCCCGGCGCGGAAGACGGTCACGGCGCCGGGCCATGGTGGAGCGCCGCCCGACCTGCCGGCCCAACACGGCCATCGGTGTCTGGGGGGGCGCAGGCCGGTCAACGGCGTCTGCCGGTCGTAGGCCCGGGTTTCGCCGTCAGGGCTGGTCCGCGAAGGAGCGCACCTCGATGGGCAGTGTGGTGGCGAGGGCGGCCTTGCGGCCCCACGCCAGAGCCTCCTCCCGGTCGGCCGCCCGGATCAGGCACAGTCCACCGAGGTACTCCTCGCCCTTGGCGTAGGGACCCTCGGTGGTGCGGACGTCGCCGTCCCCCGGCCGGATCACGGTGGCGGCCTCGGGACCGTCCAAGCCACCCGCGAACACCCACGCCCCGGCGGCACGCAACTCGTCGTCGAAGGCCTTGACGTTGCGCATGATCTCGGCGAGCGCGTCGGGTGCGGGCGGCGTCCCGCCGGCCGGCTGGACCACGCTGAGCAGGTAGTGCTTCATGACGACCTCCAAGGCGTCGGACCCGTGTCGGGCTGTCCGTCCACCTCCTACACGAGCGGCCGGACTCCGGTTCGGCACCGCGCCCCGGAGCAGGCGGAAAATTCGCGAGAATCTCCGTATGACCATCAGCGCACATCCACTCGTCGACCGGGCCCGTCGGCTCGCCGCAGATCTGCTCGCCCCCGAGGCCGAGCGGGTCGACCAGGAGGGCGTGCCCGCCAGTCACATAGCAGCCGTCAAGCGGTCCGGGCTGCTCGGTGCCGTCGCGCCGGTCACACACGGCGGCGCGGGGGCTCCGCCTTCCGTGCTGCGGGAGACCGCGGAGATCCTCGCCGGAGCATGCTGTTCCACGTGGTTCGTGCAGACCCAGCACCACACACCGGTGCAGACCCTGACGCAGAGCGAACTTCCGGTACGCGAAAGGCTGCTGGGCCCCCTGGCGCGCGGAGAACTGCTGTCCGGAGTGGCGTACGCACATCTGCGGGCGTATCCGCGCGTCCCGGTGCGCGTCCACCGGCGGGGCGCCGGCTGGCGGTTCGACGGGACGGTCCCCTGGTACACCGGCTGGGGTCTGAACGACGTGCTGCTGCTCGCCGGCGTGACCGACACCGGCGAGGTGCTGTTCGCCTTCGCCGAGGCCTGCGACCAGCGAGGGCTGCGTGCCTCACCGCCTATGCGGCTGGCGGCCCTCACCGCCTCGCACACGGTGTCGCTGGAGCTGGACGGCCTGTGGCTGCCCGAGGAGGCCGTGGCCCTGCGAACGCCCTACGAGCGGTGGGCGCCCGGGGACCGGGCCAGAACGCTAGGCACCAACCCTGCCGTGTTCGGCGTCGCCCGGTCCGCCCTGTCCCTGCTGGACGAGGAGACGGCCGGACCGCTCCGGGTCCGACTGGCCGACGTCCGCCGCCGGGCCTACGCCCTGGCCGACCAGGCGGAGCCGGGCGAACGGACCGGGGAACGGCTGGCAGTGCGCGCGGATGCCTACGAGGTACTGCGCACAGCGACCACGGCGGCGGTGGTGGCCGGGGGAGGTCGGGCGATGGCCCTCACCAGTCGTGCGCAGCGTCTCGCCAGGGAGGCGTTGTTCCTCCTGGTCCAGGGCCAGACGGCCGAGTCACGCGCGGCGCATCTGCGGACCTTGGCCGGGACTCCGCCGGAACCGGGTGGCATCAGGAACACCTGAATCCCTGTCCGGCAGGCCCCGTCGACCCGCGTGTGCACACCAGACGCACCGGCAGCGGCACACCAGCCCGGGCAACGGCGCCCCGTACCGCCGAGAGGCCCCGAAGCCATGCGAAAGGTCCCCAGCGCGACGTGTACAGTTGCGCGGCTCCGCTGAGGCACCCGTCAGACCGGCCGCACCGGAACTCCGGTCGGTCCGCCGCTCAGGTACTTCGTTCCGGCAGACCGGACAGGACGACATCCGGGGCGGACATCGGGCCCGACTCCTCGTCCGACACGGGCCGTGACGCATCAGGAGGAACGCGGGGCCGGCGACGGCGCCGTCAGGGCTCGCGCGGCACGCGGTGGACCAGTGCGAGCGAGCCGGCCGTCGCCGCCGCGGCCAGGACGAAGGTGGAGCACGCGACCGCCGTCCCGGTCCGCCATCCGCCACGAGCGGCGTGTCCGAGCCGGGTCACCCCGCGCCCTCGCGCGGGCACGCCCGAGGCCGGCTGCTCCGCGCCGGCCAGTTGCCGCCAGCACGTCACTGAGCCGACTTGGGGGCGTTCACCTCTCCCTCGAACCCCACCCGCTCCTGCCTGCGCCCCAGTCGCCCCGGCCACCAGGCGAGGCGCCCGATGTCCAACACCAGTGCGGGCACCAGCAACGAGCGCACCACCAACGTGTCGAGCAGGACGCCGAAGGCGACGATGAACGCGATCTGCACGAGAAACGCCAGCGGGATCACCCCGAGGGCAGCGAAGGTCGCCGCCAGCACCACCCCGGCCGCGGTGATCACGCCGCCGGTGGAGACCAGCCCGCGCACGACCCCCTGGCGCACGCCGTACCGCAACGACTCCTCACGCACGCGGGACATGAGGAAGATGTTGTAGTCGACGCCCAACGCCACCAGGAACACGAACCCGTAGAGCGGTACGGACGGATCGGTGCCGGTGAAACCGAACACGTGCCGGAAGACCAGGGCCGAGACGCCGAGTGTCGCGACGAAGCTCAGGGCGACCGTGGACACCAGCAGCAGGGGCAGCAGCAGGGACCGCAACAGTAGGGCGAGGATGACGAGAATGATCGCCAGGACGACAGGGACGATGATCATCCGGTCCCGCTCTGCGGTGTGCAGCGTGTCGTACCGCTGAGCCGTGTAGCCGCCGACCAGGGCGTCGGCGCCGGGCACCGCGTGCACGGCGCTCCGCAGCCGGGCGATGGTGTCCTTGGCGTCTTGGCTGTCCGCGGCCGAACGCAGGGTGGCGTCGACCCGCACCCGGCCGTCCACGACCAGGGGCTCGGCACCCGGACTTCCGGAGGCGGTGACACCGGCGGCGGAGGCGACGCCATCGGTGCGCCGGGCTGCGTCGAGCACCTGCGGCAGCCGCTCGGCGTCGGCAACGATGACGGCCGGGGTGCCCGAGCCGCCGGGGAAGTGCTGACTGAGCGTGTTCTGTGCCGCGACCGATGGTGCGTCGTTGACGAAGATCTCGGACAGCGGGACGCCTTTGGAGGTGAGTGTGGGAGCGAACCCGGCGCAGATGAGCAGGGCGATGAGGCAGCTCGCCCACACCCTGCGGGGCGAGCGGTCGACGAGGCCGGCGACGCGCCGCCACACGCCCCGCGCGATTTCCCCGTCGTCGGCGGGAGTCGGGCGGGCGGGCCAGTAGGCGGTCCGGCCCAGGAGGACGAGGACGGCAGGCAGGAAGGTCAGGGCACTGAGCACGGCACAGCCGATGCCCACGGCCCCGACCGGACCGAGTGCCCGGTTGTTGGTCAGGTCACTGAGCAGCAGGGCGAGCAGAGCGAGAGCGACGGTGGCGGCGCTCGCCGTGATCGGCCCCCAGGACCGCCGGAGCGCGGTCCAGGCCGCGGTGAAGCGGTCCGTGTCCCGGGCGAGTTCCTCGCGGTAACGCGCGCTGAACAGCAGCGCGTAGTCGGTTGTCGCGCCGATCACCAAGATGAAGAGGATGCCCTGTACCTGTCCGTCGACACGGACCGCCGCACTGTCCGCGAGGGCGTAGACGATCGCACAAGCCAGTCCGAGGGCGAAGACGGCGCCGAGGATCACGATCAGCGGAAGCAGCACGCTGCGCTGGACGAGCAGCAAGATGACCAGGACCGTGAGGAGCGCGACGCCGAGCAGGAGGCCGTCGATGCCGGAGAAGGCGTCGGCCAGGTCGGCCTGGGTGGCAGCCGGCCCGGCAAGTGCGACGGTGGTGCCGGGAACGGTGTCGGCGGTTGCGCGGATCCGACCGAGGACATCCGGGAGCCGGTCCCCGAGGTCCGGCCGCACCGGCACCACACCCTGCAACGCCTTTCCGTCCGCGGAAGGCAGGGCTGGGGAAGCCCGGCCGACCACGCCGGGTGTGCCGGTGAGCGAGGCCAGGACTGCGGTGGCGGCTGCCCGACGGTCTCGTACGGATCCCCCTGCGTCGGCTGTCCAGACAACGATCACGGGCAGGGTCTCCTGCTGTTGGAAGGCTCGCTGCTCGGCGATGACACGGGTGGACTCGGCGCTGCGCGGCAGAAAGGCGGCCTGGTCATTGGTGGCGACCTCGCCGAGACGCCCGGCGAAGGGCCCCAGAAACGCGCCGATGGAAAGCCAGACCGCAAGCAGGATGAAGGGGACCAGCCGACGGGCGGTCCGGGTGGTGGTGGCAGCCATCTCTCTCCAGGCTCGGCACGGACTCCTATCGCATCTATCGACCCATCTTGGTCGCCGCGACCGTCTTGGCGATCTCGGCCGTCTCGGCCCTGAGCCATCCCCTAGCGACCGGGTCGTGCGGTGGCCGCCGGTTTTGCGGCCCACAGCTGTCACTTCCCCTGTGGGCCGGTCGGTGGATGCGGTCGGATTCCTCGCCGGAAGCCGGGAAGGCGTGGAGCCCCGGGCCACGGCCGTCCCTGAGGCCGGGCGCGGGTACCCGAACGGCCCGCCCGGGCCTTCCCCAAGGACCTCACGCAGACTCAGATCACGGCCAGGACCGGGTGGCCGCTGGGCGCGCTGAAGAGTCACGCCCGGCAGGGCTGCATCAGATGCGGCGCGGCCTCCGATAGATGCAGCTGGCGTGCACGACAGGGCCGCCCTGCCGCGAGACGGTTCCGCCGGGACTTTCGGTGCACGACTGGTGCAGCGCTTCCAGGGAGCGGATGCTCTCCGACGGCTTTCCGGAGAACCCTGCTGATGTGCAGCACAACAGGCCCACCCCACCTCTACACATAAAAGCCAAATAAGAGCAAACTGGACCATGCAGCGCTTACCACGCACCGCACCAGACGCGGTCTGGCCTGCACAGTCAAAGGAGACGAGTCATGGCCAACGTCTCGCACAGGGGTGACATATCGACTCACCCCGATGTCTCCGAAATGCGGGCGCGCTACGCCCGCATGCTCGGCGGTCGCGATGTGGCGCTCGTGGACGGGCCGGTGTTCCTACTCGGCCTGTACTGCGCGGCGTCTCCGTGGATCGTGCACTACACGACGAGCCAGCCGGCGCTCGTCACCCACAACCTGATCGTGGGGATAGCGATCGGCCTGCTGGCACTGGGATTCACCAGGGCTCCCGAGCGAATGTACGGCCTCAGTTGGGCCATGTGCGCCGTGGGTGTCTGGATGATCATCGCTCCGTGGATCGTGGGCAGCAGCCCGGACGCGGGCGTGATCATCAACAACGTCGTCATCGGGGCACTCGCCTTCACCCTCGGCCTGGCCTGCGCCGGCACGGCGGCGAAGAGCACCCCCACGACGTAGGGCCGGACGCCAAGGAGACGGAGAAGGAGGAGAGGAGGGCCGGAACGACGTGACGGATGGAGGGCCAGTCCCCCGGGCAAGCCAGCCCTCCGCCCCACCCGGTTGCAGGCGCCAGCCGACGCGGGCTGGCGGTCTGGCGGGCTTCGTAGACGGCCGAGGTACCGGAGCCCGACCGGCCTAATCCGGGTCGGTCGGGCTCCGATTGCCCCAGGCCGGCCCCCGATGGGGCTCGGGCCGACACTGCGGGGGCGGACCGGATGGACAGCCCACCCCCTTCGACACGCTCAGCTCACATGGAGCGCGGTGTCGTCCACGACGAAGGAGGTCTGGTACTTGGACCCCTCGGTGCCGGTGAACTTGAGGGTGACGGTCTGCCCTGCGTAGCCGCTGAGGTCAAAGCTCCGCTGGGTGTAGCCCGAGGCCGCGTCGAGGTTCGAGTACGTCGCCAGGGTCGCGAGGACCGTACCGGAGCTGCTCAGCACCTGGACCTTGAGGGTGTCGTAGGCCCTACTGGTCGTGGTCTCCGCCGTGTCCACGTGGAGGAAGAAGCTGAACGTCGCCGCCGTACAGCCGGAAGGGATGGTCACCGGTTGGGAGAGGGTGTCGGTGGTGGCTGTGCCGTACCCGTCGAGCCAGGCATAGTACGAGCCGGACCGCGCCGCCTCGCTCGTCGAGCTGGTGATCACGCCACTGGACGCGTTCCAGACGGAATTGCCCGACTCGAAACCGTTGTTGCCGAGAAGCTGGGCTGCGGTGCAGCTACCGGTGCCGCCTCCCCCGCCACCACCGCTGCCACTGCCGCTGCCGCCCGAACCGGCCAGCCACGCAGTGGCGTTGAGGGCGAGGGCCGCATTGGTGGCGCTGGAGTCGTTCCAGCCGTCGTACAGCCTGTTGCCAGACTGGCCGGTGCCGTCGTCGATGGGCGAACTGTCACCCCAGAACGCGACACGACCGCTGCCGAAGGTGCTGGTGAGGAAGAAAGCTCCGGTGTTCCCGGAGTACCCAGTGCGGTAGAGCAGGCCCTTGACGCTGGAGTTGTCGGCGGGCTTGAGAGTGGCGGTCGTTCCACTGGCGATCAGGCTCTTGGTGACCGTGCCGAACGAACCGTGCAGAACCGGGTCGGTGCTGTCACTGATAGCCGAAGGGTGGTCGGAACTGATGCTGAGCGAGTCGATGGAGAAGCCGAACGGATCGGCGGAGTCGACACTGTTGTTCGCCATCAGGTCGTTGAGGATCTCGACCGCGTCCTCGCCGTCGTTGTTGCGGTCGGCGCCGGTGTGGTCGGAGATCATGAACAGGCCACCGCCGTTCTTCACGAAGTTCATGATCGCCGTCTTCTCGGCGGTCGTGAACAGCGTGTTGGGCTCCGGCAGAACCAGCGTGTCGAATTGCGACAGGTCCATCGAGGAGGAGCCGCCGTAGCTGAGGCTGGAGCCCGGCGGCAGCGTCTTCAGACTGTAGTCACCGGCCTTCTGGAGCGCGACGCCCCACGAGGACAGAGCGCCGGTCCAGTCCGTCTCGGCGGACGGCGACGCGTCCTCGCCGAGCGGGTCGGGCTGACTGGTGGAGATGATCCAGTCGGCGTTGCCGGCCGTCTCGGCGTGAGCGTTGTCGAACAGGATGCGGTGGGTGGTCGCCGCGCGGGCGGGGGTGCCTGCGCCGACCTGGCAGGCGGCCCCGGCGAGGAGCAGCCCAAATCCGGTCAGAGCGGTGGTGAGTCTGCGGCGGGATCTCCTGGTTCCAAGCATCCGGCATACCTCCGTGAGGGGTGGGGAGAGGGGCGATGCGGGCGCCAAGTCTGCGCGCGTAGAGCTCGTTTGAGCGTTCTACACGCGTCGAGTGGTTGAAAGGTACATGGCATGAAGGTCCAGTGAACAGAAAGTCCCGGCAATAACCGAAGCGGACTGTCTCCGCTTACAGCGGGAACACCACAGAACGACGAGGTTGGTAACGAAGTGGGGTGGACATGGAGATCTCAGGCATCATCAGTGCCATCGTCATCGGGCTCATCATCGGCGTACTGGGCCGACTGGTCGTCCCCGGACGGCAACACATCGGTGTCCTGTGGACGATCGCCGTCGGCATCGTGGCCGCGCTGCTGGGCTCAGCCATCGCCGCCGGATTCGGGGTCGCAGACACCAAGGGACCCGACTGGATCGAGTGGTTCATCCAGATCGCCCTGGCCGCGCTGGGCGTCGCAGCGCTCGACCGGGCACGGAACCGCCGCTGAGGGGCCGCCGGTGAGGGGCCGGTCAGCCCCCGTACAGGTGGGGCGTGGTCGCGCTCACTACGTGGAAACCGAGGCGTTCCAGGGCCGGCCGGCTCATGGACGAGGCGTCCACCTGGAGGTGGCGGTAGCCGTGGGCTGCGGCGCGGGCACGCCCGGCGACCGGGGCACGGTAGATGCCCCGGCCGCGTCAGGACGCCGCGGTGCCGGCGGCCCCGCCTCGTACGGCGGGCCAGCCGGTCGGCGGACCACTCCCCCCCCGGTCAACCGAGTTCGAGCGTGGTGACGCCGAACACGGACTCCTGAGCGTGGTCGCGCACCGGCCCCGTGTACATCCGGGCGGTCTCGAACGAGGGACGGAGCCCCGCCTCTTCGGCGAGGGCGACGCCGCTCGTGTTTGGCTCGGGTACGTCGACGGCGACCTCGCGGCCGGCGACGTCGGCCGTCAGGGCGGTGAACAGGGCCCGGGCGTCGTCCGTGGTGTCGGCGAGGAGCGGACCGATGCGCAGGCTGTCACGGCCGGGACGCACCACCCCGTAGCCGGTGAGGCGGTCGCCGTCGTACCGGACGAACGCGCAGTGTCCAGGCCCGGTGAGCCACTTGGCGAGGAAGCTCGGCCGGTCGGCCGGGTGACAGGCGCCGTCGTAGGCTGTGATCGCGGCCAGGTCCCCGGGCACGGCCGGTCGGACACCGGTGGGCGTCCCGTCACCCTCGGGAGCGGCGCCGCTGAACCGGATGGTGCGATAGGCGAATTCGAAGCCGGACTGGCGATAGTTGTCCTGCTGGGCGACGACTCCGTCCAGGCCGACGGTCCGGCTCCCGGCGTGGGCCAGAGCGGTCTTCCAGGTGGTGAGGCCGTGGCCGTGGCCGCGCAGGCCGGGCCGGACGAGGTAGCAGCCGAGAAAGGCGTAGTCGGGGCTGTAGTTGACGACGGAGATGGCCGATACTGGCTCCCCGCCGATGCGTCCCAAGAAGAACCCCTCGGGGTCCTGCGCGAAGAACGCGGGTCCGTCGGACAGCCCCGGATTCCACCCCTCCGCCGCCGCCCACCCGCTGATCACCGGCCAGTCAGCAAGGGTGGCCTGCGTGACGACGAGGTCGTGGGGTGCCGCAGAGGTCATCGGTGCGCTCCATGTGCTTCGGGTCGTGACTGCCGCGCAGCATCCTCGCGGATCAACGAGGAGCGCACCATGGGAAGATCAGCCGTTGCTCGCGACGCGCAGGATGCAGGCGTACTCGGTGGACGTGCCGCTATGCCGCTTCGACACCGCACTGACGGTCCGTGGCACATGCGGGTCCGGGCCGCCTGACGGCGCGCACGGCCCGCAGACCCGGGGTCCGCGGGAGCAACCGCGCGCCCCGGGCCCCGCTGGACCGGTGTCCGGCGGGGCCCGGGAGCTGGTGCCTCAGCCGGTGCGGCCCGGGCGGAAGCGGCGGTACAGGATCGTACCCGCGACCAGGAGCGCTGCACTTCCGGCGACGGCTGGGGCCATCACGTCCGTTCCGGTGTGGGCCAGCGTGGACACCGTCTGCTGCGGGACAGCCTTCGAGGGCTGCGGCGCAGGTCGGGACTTGCCCGGAGTCGGAGGCTTCGGCGCCGGGGGCGTCGGGGGCTCCGGGGCCCGTGGGGGCGGGGGGGTGCGGGGGTGATCGCCGCCTGGCGCGTCCACCGACTGGTTCCCCTCGGCCGGATTGAGCAGGCCGACCACGTCGACGCTGTTGCCACTGACGTTGACCGGCAGGTCAACGGGGAGCTGGATGCCGTTGCCGGAGATCACTCCGGGCGAATCCGACGCCCCTCCCTGGGCCGATGCCCCGCCTTGGGTCGCCGCGCCGCCGGACGTCGCCGGCCCGCCCGTTCCCCCGCCGCCGCTGTTCTCGCAGCGGTTGCCCGCGGCCGGATTCAGCAGTCCCACGACGTTGACGGTGTTGCCGCACAGGTTCACCGGAACCTGCACCGGGAGTTGGATGCTGTTGCCGGAGATCAGCCCGGGCGAGCCGACCGCGGAGCCGTCGGCGGCGGCGCCATCGGCCGCGAACGCGGCGGATACCGGTAGCGCCACGGCCATTGCACCGGAGGCGGCAGCGACGGCGATCACACCGTTTCGGGTAGCCCGTCTCATAGGTTCCCTGCCTTCCAGAGATCGTCGCGGGCGCTCACCCGCACCTGTGTAAACGCAGGCGAACCAGCAAGAGTTATGGCGTATCGGTCTTTCACCCCATCGAGCTACAGGATGCGCCAACCACTCGTTTAGTCGCTCAATAATCGCTAATAGGCACGGATGGCGCGAAGGGTACCGCACCCGGCACACTCTCCGCCCGCCCGGAGGCAGGCCGTCCGGGGCCCGCCTATGGTGTTCCGAGGGCGCCGCCCCCGGTCCACGGTCGGCACCCCGGGAGGCGATCGATGCAGGCCATGCTCTCGACATTGCCCGCCGTGCGGCGTTGCGCGGTTGCCGGAGTCCTGTCCCTGGCGCTGTTCGGCGGGGGGTTGCCCGCAGCAGCCGCCAGCCGGCCGCAGCCAGACCTGTCCCGGTTTTACCGGCAGAGGGTGGCATGGGCCGCGTGCAAGGGCCCGGACGTGCCACCGGATCTGCAGTGCGCGAAGGTCACCGTGCCCCTCGATTACTCCCATCCGCGCACGGGAACACTCGACCTGGCGCTGGCCCGGTACCGCGCCACCGGCGCGTCACGCGGCTCGGTGCTCTTGAACTTCGGCGGCCCCGGTGGTGCCGGGATCAGCGAACTGGCCACTGACGGCAAGCAGTTCATGGACCTGACCAACGGCTACGACGTGGTCTCCTTCGACCCTCGCGGTGTCGGTCGGTCCTCGCCCGTCAGTTGCGGCGACGCCGCCTCGCCGGTGACGGGCCGGGGTGCCGACATCAACCATCCGATTGCGCTGCTGCTGGCACTGCGGCAGGCCGCCGAGCAGTGCGCCCGGCACTCCGGCCCGGTCCTGCCCCATATAGGCACCGTGAACGTCGCCCGAGATCTGGACATCATCCGCCAGGCACTCGGCGACAAGAAGCTCAATTACCTCGGTTTCTCCTATGGAACGCGACTCGGCGCCGTGTACGCGGCACAGTTCCCGCACAAGGTCGGGCGACTGGCTCTCGACGGCGTGGACACCCTGACCGAACCGCTGTCCGAGCAAGGCATCGCGGGCGCCCAAGGCCAACAGACAGCGCTGGACGACTTCCTGGACTGGTGTACGACGGATACCGGCTGCCCGTTCGGGCAGGACCGGCGTGCGGCCGGGGATCAGGTCGTGCGGCTCGTACACTCCCTTGACGAGAACCCGGTGCCCACGGGCTTCGGCGGCTCGTTCTCGGGACAGGATCTGGTGGGCGCCCTCGGGCAGGCCCTATACAGCCAGGAGTTCTGGCCCCTGCTGGAACGCGCGCTGGCCTCGCTGGTCGAGAACGGCGACACCCGGGGCGTGCTGAACTTCGCCCCGGGCGGGAGTGCGCCGTCCCGCGACCGCGGGCGGAACGACGGCGGGCCCGTCAACGCCGACGAGGTGCCGGCGGACAACCCGCGGGCCGCACTGCTGGCGATCGACTGCGCTGACGACCCCGACCGGCCCTCCGCCACCCGCCTCATCCAAGACTTGAAGGAACTGCGGACCGCGTACGAGGAGGCCTCACCGGTATTCGGCCGCTACCGGCTCACCCAGCTACTGATGTGCTACGGCCGCCCCAAGGGCACCACCTTCATCCGCAAGCGGGTCAAGGACGTGCATTCGGCGAAAATGCTGCTGGTGGGCACGCGCGGTGACCCGGCGACCCCCTACCGGTGGACCGTGGAGACGGCCGAACGGCTCGGGCGGTCGGCCGTGGTGCTCGACAACAAGGGCGAGGGCCACACCGGGTATTCCTCCTCCAGGTGCGTGCACCGCAAGATCGACGACTTCCTGCTCTACGGTTCCCTGCCCCCGAGCGGCAGCTCCTGCCCCGCGGAGGGGAGCGCTCGGATCGACACCTCAGGCAAGGGCGGAGGAGGAGCAAGCGGGTGACGGCTGCACGTTCGGGCCGACTGGGCCATTGCTCTCAGCTGAGAGTCAGCTGAGGCGCGTAGAGGTCCAGCCAGCGCGCGAGGTCCAAGGTGCGTTCCAGCCCGCGCCGGGCCGCCTGGGTGCTGACCGGTGCGTCACGTTCGGCGGCCACTCGCACACGGTCCCGGTCGACCAGGTCGAAGACGGGGTGGGAGGGGCTGCCGAGCAGATCCCTGGTCTGTTCCTGCAGGGCGCGGGCATACCGCGGGTCCTGGGTGGACGGGTACGGGCTCTTGACCCGTTCGTACACCGAGCGCGGCAGGACGTCCGCGGTCGCCTCCCGCAGCAGACTCTTCTCCCGACCGTCGAAGGACTTCAGGGCCCATGGGGCGTTGTAGACGTACTCGACCAGTCGATGGTCGCAGAACGGCACCCGGACCTCCAGGCCGACGGCCATACTCATGCGGTCCTTGCGGTCGAGCAACGCACGGACGAAGCGGGTCAGGTGCAGGTGGCTCATGCGCCTCATGCGGTACTCGAACTCACTCTCGCCGTCCAGCCGCTCGATGCCGGCGACGGCGGTGCGGTAGCCGTCGGCGACGTACTCGTCCAGGTCCAGGGACTTGGTGAGATCGGGACGCAGGACGTCGGTGTCGTCGCCGAAGTGCCGGCCGAACTGCACCAGCCAGGGAAAGGTGTCGGCGGCTCGCGCCGCCTCGTCGAAGAATTGCAGGTAGCCGCCGAAGACCTCATCGGCGGACTCACCGGACAGGGCCACGGTGGACTTCTCCCGGATGGCGCGGAAGAGCAGCAGCAGCGAGGCGTCCATGTCGCCGAAACCGGCCGGCAGGTCGCGGGCACGGATCACCTGCTCGCGCACGGCCGGATCGGCGAGGGCGTGCGCGTCCAGAACGATGTCTTGGTGGTCGGTGGCGGATAGCCGGGCCACGTCGTGCACGAAGGGCGTGTCGGGGGTACCGCGCAGTTCGTCCGCGACGAAGTTGTCCACCTGGCCGGCGAAATCAACAGCGAAGCTGCGCACCTGCTCGCCCCGTCCGGCTAGTTGGCGGGCGGCCAGCGCGGTCATGGCGGAGGAGTCGAGACCACCGGAGAGCAACGTGCAGCGCGGCACGTCGGCCACCAGCTGGCGGCACACGATGTCATCGAGGAGCGAACGCACGGTGGCGATGGTGGTGGCACGGTCGTCGGTGTGCGGACGGGTCCGCAGTCGCCAGTAGACGCGCGTGGTGAGGCCGTTGCGTCCGACGGTGACGACCGTGCCGGGTTCGACCTCCTGCATTCCGTCCCAGACCGCCTGCCCCGGGGTCTTGACCAGGACGAACAACTCACGCAGGCCGTCCAAGCACACGCGCGGGCGGGCCAGTGGATGGGCGAGGATCGCCTTGGGCTCGGAGCCGAACAGAACGCCGTCGGCGGTCGGGTAGTAGTAGAACGGCTTGATGCCCATGCGGTCACGGATCATCACGAGTTTGTGGTCGCGGCCGTCCCAGAGGGCGAACGCGTACATGCCGTTGAGGCGTTCGGCCACCGCGTCACCCCATTCGAGGTATCCGCGCAGGACGACCTCGGTGTCGGAGTCAGTGGTGAACCGGTGGCCACGGCCCACTAACTCCCGGCGCAGCTCGGTGAAGTTGTACACCTCTCCTGAGTACACGAGGGCGACGTTCCCCTCGGAGGTCGCGACCGACATCGGCTGGCGCCCCCCGGGAAGGTCGATGATGGCAAGCCGGCGGTGCCCCAGGGCAGCGGGGCCCTCGGCCCAGGTGCCGCGGTCGTCCGGGCCCCGGCAGGCCATCGTCTCGGTCATCGCCTGCAACGTGGTGGCCTCGGTGGTGAGGTCACGATCGAAAGAGATCCATCCGGTGATGCCACACATGCGCTACCTCCTGCCTCCGGATCGCCGTGGGGCTCGTTCACCTGCGACTGCAACGCGGAGGCGACCCGACCGGCAAACCAGTTGTACTCAGCATCTATATGCCGAGCAGCCTCCGTCAGCACCCGGGCGCGGTCAACGAGGCTGCCGCACCACAGGCCGCCGGCACCTCATGGTTTCGGCCGCGTTTTGCCTGCGTGACATTCAGCGCACCCCACGCCACCGGGCCGACGCCGTCAGGAACCGGCCAGAGGTAAAGTCTTGCCCAAAAACCTTACGGCTTAAGGCCTTTCAGTCACGAACCAGTCCAGGGCCGCGGTCAGCTCAGCCGGTTTCTCCACCGGCAGTTCATGGCCGGCATCCAGGATGCGCACGACCGCATCCGGATAGGCCTTGGCCATCCGGAGCATCTGCCGCACCGGCAGCTGGACGTCGTGGTAACCGTGCACCATCAGGGTCGGCGTACGGATCTCCCCGGCCCGGTCGAGCAGGTCGAAGGTGCGCATCGCGCCGTACAGGGTCATGACCACCTCGCGCGGGACGCCGGACGACGTGCGGACGTGTTCCCGGATCTCCTCGCGCGGGTATCCGGGTGCGAACGCCCGCTGGATGTTGGCCGCGACGAACAGCTTGAACGGCACCAGAGCGGAGGCCGCCATGAGCAGCGCCCGGCCACGGCTGTACGCCATACGGCCGATCGAGTTCACCAGCACCATCCGCTCCACACGCTCGGGGTGGGCGAGCGCGATGGTCTGGGCGATCATCCCACCCATGGAGTGGCCGACCAACACGAACCGCTCGACGCCCAGATGACCGAGTAGGGCGAGGACGTCCTCAGCGAGCTCGGCGATCGTACGCACCCCGACCCCCGTGCTCGCGCCGTGGCCGCGCAGGTCCAACCGGATCACCCGCCGGCCACCACGGAAATGCGCCACCTGATGGTCCCAGCGGTGCCGATTGGCGGTCCAGCCGTGGACGAGCACCAGGGGTGTGAGCATGGCGTCGCGGGGACCCTCATCGTCGTACGTGAGGGCAGCTCCGGCGACTTCGAGCTGCGGCATGAAGGCCTCCTGCGGGTGGAGTGCGAAGCATTGTGGTTACTGGCGGGTACGGTGACCGGTCGCACGACGTGCCGTCACCGGCGGCAGAAGGATCACCGACGAAACCCATGGGAGTGTCCGCATCGGAAACTCAGAGGCCAACGGGTCCGGATTACCCCGAATGCCGTATACGCGAATCCGCCCTATCGTGCTGTTCATGGAGCACGCACTGAGTCCCGCCACCCTCGCCGAGCTGCGGCGCCCGCGCCCCTACCCCGCGGTGTCCGTGCTGACCCCGACGCACCGCCGCGAACCGGAGAACGGCCAGGATCCGGTCCGGCTGCGCAACGTGGTGACCGAGGCGCGCAAACGCCTGGAAGCCGACCCCGCCGTCTCCCGCGACCGGCGCGCCGACGTCGTGGCACAGCTCGATCGTGCGCTGGCCGAGGTCGATCTGGCGCACGCCGAGGACGGGCTGGTGATCTTCGCCGCCCCGGGCGAGCACCAAGTCTGGTCGCTGGCCCGCACCGTCCCCGAGCGCGTGGTGCTCTCGGACACCTTCCTCACCCGCAACCTAGTCGCGGCGCAGGCCGCCGAACGGCCCTTCTGGGTACTGTCGGTATCGGCGGACCGCGTCACGCTGTGGAGCGGTGGTCCGGAACGGGTCACCGAGGACCGCACTGGGGATTTCCCGCTCACCCGCAGCCGGGAGAACTTCGACGCCGAGCGCCAGGAACGCGTCGGTGATCTGCCGAGCACCTTCAGCGACGAAGACACCCGGCAGTTCCTCCGGGAAGCTGACACCGCGCTGGGCACGCTCCTGCGCGACCAGCCCCGTCCGCTGTACGTCACTGGGGAAGAGGCGGCGCTCTCCTTGTTGGACGAGGTCGGCGGCGCCGCCAAGTCCGCCGTGCAGGTGCGCCGCGGCGGCCTTGCGCACGCCGGTCCCGACGCCGTGTGGCAGGCTCTGCAGCCGGTCTTGGCGGCGGAGACCGCGAAGGACGCCGCCTCCGTGGTCCGGGAGCTGACCTCCGCACGTGGTCACCGGACCTTCGCCGCCGGGCTGGACGAGCTGTGGCAGAGCGCCCGGGACGGCCGGGTCCGGCTGCTCGCCGTGGAAGAGAACTATCAGGCGAGAGTCGGCGACCTCGGTGCCCATCTGATGCCAGCGGGGCCCGGTGCCCTGGATGCCCGCGACGACATCGTGGACGAGATCGTGGAGCAGTGCCTGGAGACCGGTGCCGACGTGCGCTTCGTTCCCGACGGAACCCTGGGCGACGCGAACGGCATCGCGGGAGTGCTGCGGTACTGATGTCCCACCACGTGCCGCCTGGGCCCCCGGAGACCGCTGGGGACCAATCGGAGGAGCGTGGGGGACGCCGGGAGCTCGGAGGCAGCGTTCCGGGGCCGGCAGCGCCCGGAACCGCGACGGGCCCACGGCGCGACCACCGCCGCGGCAGCGGTACCGCCGGAGGCGTCCGGCCCGATTCGCCGAGGCCTGCAACCACGAGTTGCAGGCCCGGCTCGACACCACCCGGCGCGGACGGGTCTCCGACCCGAGGAACCGGGGCGACTGCACGACGTCCGTCGCAGCCGATGCGGGCACCCGGACGGTGAGGTCCGCGGCCACACCACCACAGGCCTCGCCCCGCACCCCGGTGGCCGCCGGGAGCCGAGCGCCCCGGCCTGTCACACTCCACCGAACAGGGCGCTCAACCCCCGCTCCACCACCGCTGCCATGTCTTCCTGCCCGGAGCCCACGACGCCGTAGGTGCACACCAGGAAGCGCCGCAACGCCGAGGCCTGGAACTGCAGCAGGGCGAGACCGTATGGCGAGTGGAACTCCACGACCGTCCGCGTGCGGCCACACGGCCATATTTGCACGTCCCCGTGGCCGGCCGGGGCACGCAGCCCCTGGTCCAGCAGCGAGCGCGCAAAGGTCCAGGTGACCTCCTCACCGTCCAGGGCCGCCTCGGCGGGAAAGTCCACGTAGACGGCCAGAGGATCACACGTGGTGTACCGGAGGGTGGCCGACACCGGGATCTCGCGGTCCTCCGTGGTGATGAGCCGGGCTCGGGCGAGGTGTTCGATGGTGATGTCCATACCCTTATGGAGTGCGCGAGGGTCCCGTCCATGCCGCCAAATCCGGTCAGAGTTCGGCGGGTACCGGCCGGTTGGCGACCTGAGGGAGCATGAGCGCGGCAAACCTGCGCACGGACGCGACGCAGTAGGCACCGGCGTCAGTCGATTTCCTTGGCGCGCCGACCGCTTGAGTCCAACGACGGCTACGTTGCCGGTATCCGCGTTCAGCCGGGGAAGACTCTGACATATGCCGGAAGCACCACCGTATCGTGTGTTGCCAATTTCCCTACAGGGCCCCGACCACTGTGCGACAGTCGTAGCACCCCGTCCTCCCCGGCCGTACCGTCCCCCATCGGAGTGCGTCATGCCGTCCCCAGTCTCCGCGGACCGTCCAGCCGCCCAACCATCCGGACGCGACTCGGTCGAGGCGTTGATCTCGCAGGCACGGCGGCTCAAGGACGAAGTGGACGCGGTGCGTCGGAACACCCGAAGCGACGGCGCGGCCCCAGAGGGACGCTGGCAGCGTGCCCTGTACGACCTCGCACTGCACCACCTCGACGACCTCGACGCTCACCTGGCTCAGTTACGGGACGGTCCGACCTCCGTGTCCCCCGCCCAGGCCGGGCCCGCCCGGACGTCCGCCAGCGGTCCGGCACCGCCCGCCGGCCCTACGTGCGGATCGCTCCTCAGCCGCGTGGGCAGCGCGGAGTGGAACCTGCTGACGGATGAGGCGACCTGGTCGGGCGAGCTGTACCAGATCCTCGGCCGCGACCCGGCCGGTCCCGCTCTCACCCTGGATGACCTGCCCTCTCTCATCCTCGACGAGGACCGGCCCAGGCTGACCGCGATGGTGACGGACTGCCTGGTGGACGGCAAGCCCATCGACGGGGAGTTCCGCGTGGTGCGGCCCGACTCCTGCGTGCGGACCGTACACATGATGGGCGAACCCGTACTGGGCCCGGACGGTGGCACAGCATCGATGTGGGCCGTGTTGCGGGACGTCAGCGCATTGCGCCGCAGCCAGCGCTGCGTACGCGAGACCAGCGAGTCGCTGCAGCGCCACCGCCGGCAGGAACAGACCGAGCACCGGATCACGGCCGAACTACAGGAAGCCGTGCTGCCCCCCTGGCGTGGCCCGCTGCGCCTCCTGCACCAAGGGGCACCGGCTCTGGATCTGGCCGCCCGCCGCTTGCCCGCGGCTGCGCGCGCGTCGATCGGCGGCGACTGGTACGACGCACTGGAACTGCCCGACGGCCAGACCATGCTCGGCGTCGGCAGTCTCACCGGGCAGGGCGTGGCCGTCGCCTCGGGCATGGCCATGTTACTCGGGGCGGTGCGCGGCATGGCGATGAGCGGCGCCGAACCCGGCGAACTGCTCACCATGCTCAACCAGTTGTTCGACACCTCGGTCCAACCCGCCCTTGGCAGTGCCGTCTGCTGCCGCTACCGCGCCGAGAACCGCACTCTGCTCTGGGCCCAGGCAGCACATCCCGTCCCGCTGCTCTACCGAAACGGGACGGGGCACATGCTGAGCCCGCCGGACGGCGTTCTGCTCGGAGCCACTTCGGGCGCCGGCTACGGGCAGGCCATGGCAACCCTTCAGCCCGGGGATCTCCTCCTGCTGCACACCGAAGGCCTGGTGACGGCCCACGACCAGCCGACTGCTGTGGGCCGCCTGCTCG
Organism: Streptomyces pluripotens; assembly: GCF_000802245.2. NCBI lineage: Bacteria > Bacillati > Actinomycetota > Actinomycetes > Kitasatosporales > Streptomycetaceae > Streptomyces > Streptomyces pluripotens. Next base: position 6,930,197 of record NZ_CP021080.1, on the reverse strand, counting down.
ACATGGCCCCGCGCTTCAGTGCGGCGCGCACCGCGCAGGAGTGCGTGCGGGCGGTCGTGGAGGAGCTCAGCAAAACGCGACGTGCGGACGACGTCTGTGTGCTCGTCGCCAGGGTCACCTCGTGAGCTGATCCCGGCGAGGACGCGGTGCACAGTCCCTCCTACGCCGGTGCACTGCCGTCACCCGTGCTTCTCGGATTGGGCAGGGCGAGCCTGATCTCCTCCCGCAGCTCGTGGATCTTCGGGTAGCCGGCGTACTCCGCGGTCAGGCGGTACATCTGCCGCAGCCGGTCCCAGGTGCGCCGGGAGGAGTTCGACCCCATCGACATCAGGGCCAGCCGTGCGTACCGGTCGGCCTGTTCGGGATCGTCAGCGATGAAACAGGCCGACGCCATCGACAGATGGTCGAAGATCTTCGACCGCTCCCGCCCGTCGATGCGTAGGGCGAGCGCCTTCTCCGCGTAGTGCTGGGCGTGCACGGCCGCGCCAGGGTCGAAGTCGGCCAGCGTCCGGTACGCGAGGGCCTGCATCCCGTACAGATCCTCGTCCCTGAAGGTCTGCATCCAGTCCAGTGGTTCGCCGTCGTCCCGGTCGGAGACGAACAGGTCCTCCGCCATACCGAGGGTGCGGCGCATCGCCTGGCCCTTGCCCATCGAGGCCTGGGCCCAGGCCTCGATGGTGTGGAACATCGCCTTCGTACGCGGCTGCAGACGGTCGCCGGCACCGGACTGGGCGAGCTTCATCAGATCCAGTGCGTCGTCCGGCCGACCGAGGTGCACCATCTGCCGGGCCGCCCGGGACAGTGCCTCACCAGCGCGAGGCCGATCACCGCCCTCACGGGCGGCGTGGGCGGCGATGACGAAGTACTTCTGCGCCGTGGGTTCCAGGCCGACGTCGTGCGACATCCAGCCTGCGAGGACGGCCAGGTTGGCGGCGACACCCCACAGGCGCCTCTGGAGGTGTGAGGGGTGACGGTACGTGAGCATGCCGCCCACCTCGTTGAGCTGCCCCACCACCGCCTTGCGCTGCAGCCCGCCGCCGCGGGCCGCGTCCCAGGCACGGAACACTTCGACCGAGCGCTCCAGTTCGTCGACCTCCTGCGATCCGATCGGAGCGGCTTCGAAGCGGTCGAACCCAACGGGGCCGGTGTGCAAGGGGTCGTCGAGAATAGGGGCATCGGCCTTCAGGGCCGGGTCGGTGTGCAGCCAGTCGTGCATGGCGCTGCTGAGTGTGGATCCCGCGGCGAGCGCGGCACCCGCGCCCACCAAGCCGCGTCGGTTGAGCATGAGGTCCATTCCCGTGAATTCGGTGAGGACCGCGGCGGTCCGTTCGGGCGGCCACGGCACTCCGTCGGGGTGTTCCTCGATCCCGTCGCCCTGCCGTTTCCCCGCACGCCCGTGCCGTACCAGACCGAGGTCCTCGATGGTCACGACACGGCCGAGACGCTCGGTGAACAGGGCCGCCAGCACCCGCGGTACCGGATCGCGCGGGATCTCTCCCATGTCGATCCACCGCCGCACTCGGGAGGTGTCGGTCGCCAGCTGGAGGTGGCCCATGGCCGCCGCCTGCCGGTTTACCAGCCTCGCGAGTTCGCCCTTCGACCAGCCGGCCAGGCCGAACAGGTCCGCAAGGCGGGTGTTGGGTTGTCCACTCACGTCAAGCCCCCAGGTTCTCGGCTGAGTTGACACTAGCCCCGTGGAGGTTGCCGGGCGACTATTCGCCAGGGTTCGCCAGGGTTCGCCAGATGGTGTGCCACTGGGCATCAGGTGTCAGGTAGGAACGCGCCACCCCGACCTGGCCGCCACTTCATGTGACGGGTGCATTCCCCAGGGTGCACCCTGGCGGCCGGGCGGGTGGTCGCACGCTCCGAGCACACCGCGCTCCCGACCCGACCGGGCCGGCTGCGGATCGGAGCACGGACTCACAGGCAGGCACAGCAGGCACACGAAGGGATCTGTATCTCCCATGTACGCAGCATCGTCCTCCGTGTCCGCCCCACCCCGGCCGCTGCGTTCTCGTCCGGCGGGCGGAGGACCGTACCTCGACCCGGCAGTGCGTCCGGGTGGCCCCGCGCTGGGCGGGGGCCGGCCCCGGCGGGTGCCGGGCCAGCCCGGCGGCCAACCCCTCAGCGGAAGGCTCGACCTCTCCGGCGCCCAGGGCACGCAACTGCGCTCCGCGATCGCCTCGGTGCACCGGATCTGCCCGGAGTTCACTCCAGTGCAGGTGCTCCGGCGCAGCGGACGGTCCGTCCTCCTCGTGGGGACGACGGGACGCAGCACAGCCGTCGCCAAGTGCCTCCTGGACCACTCGCCCGCCTGGGCCGAGCGGATCCATCACGAAATAGCCGCATACCGCTCGTTCGTCCGGCACCGACCTCCGGTCCGTGTGCCGCGACTGATCGCGGCGGACCCGGACAACTGCACCCTGGTCATCGAACGGACGCCGGGCCGCACGGCGGCCCTGCAACGGCACCCTGCGGAAGCTCCGCCCCGCACGGACATCCGGGCCGCACTGGGCGCCATCTGCCGGGTGAACGCCTGGCGGCCCCCGGCCGGCACCTTCGACGTGCCGTTGGACTACGCGGCCCGGCTCTCCCGGTATCACGAGCTCGGCCTGCTCACCGACCGCGACCTCGGCGATCTGCAGAAGCTCCTGCACGGCATCGCCCACGAGGTGGGCCGGCACGGCATGCTCCAGTTCTGCCACGGTGATGCCCTGCTGTCCAACATCCTGCTCTCGCCGGCTGGTCCCGTGCTGGTGGACTGGGAACACGCCGGCTGGTACCTACCGGGATACGACCTGGCGACGCTGTGGCTGGTCCTCGGGGACGCTCCGGTGGCCCGGCGGCAGATCAGCCAGATCGCCCAGTCTGCGGGCCCGGTTTCCCGGGACGCCTTCCTGGTGAACCTGATGCTGCTCCTCACCCGGGAGATCCGCACCTACGAGACGGCCGTGCAGCGTTCGATGCACGATCCGGCCCCGGCGGCACCGGGCACGGCCCACCCGGGTGCCGCGCCGTCCGGCGAGGAACAGCGGCTGCTGCTCAGGCGGCTGCACGACGACTGTCAGATGGCCCGCAAGGCCGTCCGTGCGGCGGTCGGCACTCGCTGACGGGGACGAGGGTCCGCGGTGTGCCCGGAGCGGCGGCGCACCGCGGACCTTGGTCTGTGCCCTCTCCGGCTCCGGGGCGTGGGTGTGGTGGCCACCGGCCGTGGCGGGCTCCCGGGATGCCGGTCACTGATCTACACCATTGATGCTCCGCAGGTCCGCGTGGCGCCGCAGCGAAACTCGCCGGTCCCCACCGTGACATGGGAAATCGTCGCCTCGAAGGCATGATTGACGGAACGTCGGCAAGCCGGTACCACTGACCCAGCTCGGCGCCGCACGCCCCGCCACGCCCGCCACAGGAGGCCGCATTGCGAGGACCCGCCACCGACCGCACGTCCACGCCCGGCCGCAGGACTCCGCGGCGGACCACCGGACCGCTCGCCTCCGCCGCCCTGCTGCTGCCGCTGCTCCTCGCCGCCCCCGCCCAGGGTTCCACGGACGCCGCCACGGGCAGGTTGCAGCGCGCATTCGCCACCGCGGCGGCCAACTACCACGTACCGCAGCGCGTGCTGCTGGCCGTCTCCTATCTGCAGTCCCGCTGGGACTGGCACGGTGGCGCGCCCAGCGTGAGCGGGGGCTACGGCCCGATGCACCTCACCGATGCCCGAGCCGCGATCGCCACCACGGAGCACTTCGCCGAGGGCACTGAGGACGCCCGTGGCGACGCCGCCCGCGCCGCGCTGCGCCCCACCATCGGGGTGCCCTCCGGGCTGGCGGTTCCGTCCCGTCTGAGGACGCTGCCCGAGGCGGCGCGGCTGGCGGGCATCCCAGCCGGGGAACTGCGCACCGACCCGGCGGCGAACGTGGCGGGCGGCGCGGCGCTCCTCGCGTCCGCGCAGAAGGAACTGGGCGAACCTCCGAGCAGCGACCCGGCGGACTGGTACGGCGCGGTGGCCCTGTTCTCCCGCGCCAATGACACGGCGACCGCGGCGGCGTACGCCGATAATGTCTACGACATCCTACGCACGGGCGAGGAGCGCATCACCGACGACGGCCAGTTGGTCGCCCTGGCCGCACAGCCCCGACTCACCGCCGACACCGCCCAGCTGAGACGGACCGGCCTGCCCACCCTCCCCAAGGGCGGTACCGAGTGCCCGAAGTCGGTCTCCTGCGAGTCGGTTCCGGCGCCGTACACCGAGTTCGGGAACGGCGACTACGGTAACCACGACCTCGGCGACCGTCCGGTGTCACAGAGCATCAAGTACCTGGTCATCCATGACACAGAGGGCACCTGGGACGGGGTGATGAAGCTCATCCAAGACCCCACGTATGTGTCATGGAACTACACGATCCGCTCCACCGATGGGCTGATCGCCCAGCACGTCAAAGCGAAGGACGTGGCCTGGCAGGCCGGCAACTGGTACATCAACGCCAAGTCGATCGGCATCGAGCACGAAGGCTTCCTGGCCAGCCCGGACGCCTGGTACACGGAGGCGATGTACCGGTCCTCGGCGCGGTTGGTGAGGTACCTGGCCAGGAAGTACGACATCCCGCTAGACCGGCAGCACGTCCTGGGCCACGACAACGTGCCCGGTCCGACGGCCTCGGCCATCCCCGGTATGCACACAGACCCCGGTCCGTACTGGGACTGGCGGCACTACTTCCAGTTGCTGGGCCGTCCGTTCAGGCGCACGGCCGGCCGACAGACCGGGCTGGTGACGATCCTGCCGGACTACGCCTGGAACCGCCCCGCCTACACCGGCTGCGCCACCAAGGGCGAGCCTTGCACAACGCACGGTTCCAGCGAGGTCCGGCTGTACTCGGATCACGATGTAAAGGCACCGCTCATCAAGGACATCGGACTCACGACGGACCCGACGACAGGGGTGAACGACCTGTCCTCCCGGGTGTCCACCGGCCAGCAGTTCGCGGTCGCCGGCCGCTGGGGCGACTGGACGGCGATCTGGTACCTGGGGCAGAAGGCCTGGTTCCAGAACCCTCGCTGGCAGCCGGCGGCAGTCCCCGCGAGAGGGTTCGCGGTGACCCCCAGGGACGGCTTGGCCGGCGTCCCGGTGTACGGCCGCGCCTACCCGGAGAAGGGTGCGTACCCGGCGGGCGTGCCCACCCAGTCGGTCGTGCCGCTGCCGTACACGATCCCTGCCGGGCAGAAGTACGTGGTGGGTGACGAGGTGCCGGGAGAGTACTACTACGCGGTCACCTTCACCACCGGTTCGCACCGGGTCGTGGTGGGCAAGGACCTGTACTACGAGATCCAGTACGGCCACCGGGTCGGGTTCGTCCGCGCCTCGGACGTACGGCTCGAGGGCTGGACCCGGTAGCAGAGTGTCAGCCCTGCTGGAAAAGCTCCGCCGGGAGCGGCTTCAGCAGGGCGTACAGGTCATCGGTGATGGGGCGGTCCCAGGCGGCGATGGTCACCAGGACGCCGTCGCTGCGGTCGAACTGCACGCACGAGATCCGGCTCTCGGAGAGCTTGAGCCGCCGCACGATGAGCAGGTTGTCGCCCTGGAGGACCGGTGTGTCCTCGGACTCGACGACGGTGACCTCCTCGTCGTTCTCCAGCGCCAGCAGCAGCTGAGCCACCTCGAAGGGGACCTCTCCCTCGGCAACTTCGCGGGCCGGGGAGTGCTCCGGCAGGTTGCCGATGATCATGGCGGGGCCACGGCCGCCGAAGAGGTCGTAGCGCAGGAAGACACCCTGGCAGGTGCCGTCGGGGGCGGGCAGCAGGCCCGCGCCGAGGTTGCCCGGCCAGTCGCCCGGGTCCATGGCCAGCACGTCGAAATCGGGTCCGGCGGGAGTGGCGCTGCGGCGGCGGAGGAACGACATGCGGCCATGGTACGTGCCCGGGACCCGGAGGGTGACCTGCAGGCACCTGGGGGGCGGCACCGGTGGGCGGGGCTCCCGCACACGCTCCGGGAGGTCACGGCTCTGCTCCCTGTTCCGTTCCCCCCGTTGGCTGTGCCGCCCGGGGGGACGGAGCGAGCAGGCGGTGAAGGACCTCGATCTGCGCTCGCATGAGGTCGGCGCGCACCGCAGCGGGTGACTCGCGCAGGTGTTGCAGGGACCAGCGGTCGAGGCATTGCAGGACGTCACCCACGAGCGCCGCCTGCAGGGATGCGGGCAGGTCGTCGCGGACCGCGCCGCACTCACGGCCGACGGCCAGCGCTTGGGTGAGCCACGTGTGGATCGAGCGCAACACCTCACGCAGTACGGTGCCCTGCCCATCGGGCACGTCCGGCAGATAGAAGAGCTTCCCGGCCTCGGCGTACCACTGTTCCCGGTCGGCAGCGGCAAGGACGTCGTTGAGCAGTGCGGTCACCCGGTCCCAGAAGTGCGGGCCGGCCAGTTCCCGCGGTGCGGGAACGCGGAGCCTGCGGGCCAGTGCACCCGTCGCCTCCCGTACCACCGTGTCGAAGAGCGCTGCCTTCGATCCCATGTAGTGGTAGAAGGAGCTCTTGCTCATCCCACAGGTGTGGATGATCGCGTTGAGTGACGCGTGCTCGTACCCCCTGGCTGCGAATTCCCGCGCGGCCACCTCCAGTAGGCGCCGACGGCGCTCCGGGGCGAGTTCACCTGCTGCCATGGGAGCAGCCTAACCGCCGTGTACCAGCCGGTCCAATCCCTGTTATGGTCACAGTGGACCACCTGGTCCACAAGACGGGAGGGCGCATGCGGACAGAGACGGACGTGACGGAACAACTCAGACTCGCCCGGGAGGACCCGTTCCGGGTGCTGATCGTCGGCGCCGGAGTCGCAGGCCTCACCCTGGCCCGGCTGTTGCGGCTCCGCGGGCTGCATCCGGTTCTCGTCGAACGCGCGGCGCCGGAAGGAGAGGACGGCTACATGCTGGGGCTGATGCCGTTCGTCGACCCGGTGCTGCACGACCTCGGCGTGCTCGACCGGTACCTCGAAGCCAGTGTCGAAATGCATCAGTACCGCTTGCACGGCGCGTCGGGGGCGGTGCTGAAGGACTACTCCCTGGACGATGCGATCGGCAGGTTCGGCCACTACCGTGGCATCGAACGCGGGCACCTGCTCCGCGTGCTCGGCGTGGAGCAGACGCCCGTGGCCTACCGGACCACGGTCACGGAAATCGTCCAGGACGAGGGCCTGGTGCACGTCACCCTGGCCGCCGGAGGGAAGCAACTCGCCGTCGACGTCGACGCGCTGATCGCGGCCGACGGACTTCATTCGGCCACACGGTCACTGGTCCTCGATCCCCGCCAGGTGCATCCCTACGACACCAGTTGGGGCGGTTGGGTGGCCTGGACCGATTCCGACGCCGACGCATGTGGCCGTTACGAGGAGACATGGGGTGCGGGGTGCTTCATCGGCCTCTATCCCGTGCTCGACCGCGTCGGGGTGTTCGTCGGCGGACCCCGCGATGTCACCTCCGCGGGCCCGGCCGCGTTCGCCCAGCAGGTCCGGCGCGCGCTCCGTACGCTCGACGGCCGCCATGCCCGTGCGCTGCAGGCCGTCGCAGACGCTTCCGACGCCTACTTCTGGGACATGTCCGACGTACGCGCCTCGACGTGGACCGCCGGCCGCGTAGCCCTGTTGGGTGACGCCGCCGCAGGGTTCCTGCCCACCGCGGGCGTCGGAGCGGCGATGGCGATGGAATCCGCGGCCGTCCTGGCCGGGAACCTCACCACGGGCAACGCAGCCTCGGTACCGGACGCGTTGCGCGCCTACGAGGCCCGGCAACGCCCACGCGTGGAGACCGCCCAGGACAACTCCCGCCGCCTCGCCCGGCTGATGTTCCGCCGCGGGCGGACGATCTGCCGGGCACGCGACGAGGCCACGCGCTTCGTCGGAGTGAACACGGCCCTTGGCCCCATCCGGAAGCTGCTCGCGGAACGCGCCCCGTCGGCACACCCCTCCCCCGGGCGCCCGCACCGGATGCACTGACCGGCCGACCGCCCCGACCGGGCACCGGGAGGACCATCGGCCGCCGGGCGTTCGCCACCCGGCGGCCGGTCGCGCGACCACTGGACTCGGGCCGCCCGTGCGAGGTCGCTCAGGTGAGGTCGAACTCCCCTTCCCGCGCGCCGCACACGAATGCGCCCCACTCCGCAGGGGTGAAGATGAGGGAAGGGCCCTCGGGGCGGCCGCTGTTGCGCATGGCGATGAAGCCCTCGACAAAGGCGATCTGGACATCTCCCAGACCTCGGCTGCTGGACTGCCACTCGGCCCCGCTGAGGTCCAGCTCCGGCTTGTCCCAGCCCGCGAGCGACTGCTGCTGCTGGATGGTGCTCTCGGCCACGTCCGTGCTCCTCCCGGTTCGTCATCCGCGGCCAGCCTAGCGAGCGCTCACGACGCCCAACAGGCCGCCTGGGAAGGACTTTCAGGAGTCCGGCGGTTCGCTTCCCACGAGCCACATCGAGAAGAACTGCGCGCCGCCGCCATAGGCGTGCCCCAGCACCCTGCGAGCCCCTTCCACCTGGTGTGCTCCAGCCTGTCCGCGCACCTGGAGGGCCGCCTCGGCGAAGCGGATCATGCCGGAGGCGCCGATCGGGTTGGCGGACAGCACACCGCCGGACATGTTGACGGGCAGGTCCCCGTCGAGTGCGGTCGCACCGGACTCGGTGAGCTTCCAGCCTTCGCCCTCCGCGGCGAACCCCAGGTTCTCCAGCCACATGGGCTCGTACCAGGAGAACGGCACGTACATCTCCACGGCGTCGATGTCCCGGCGAGGGTCGGCGATGCCGGCCTGCCGGTAGACGTCCGCGGCGCAGTCCTTGCCGGCCTGCGGCGAGACGAAGTCCTTGCCCGCGAAGAGGGTCGGTTCACTGCGCATGGCGCCGCCCAGCAGCCAGGCGGGCGGCCGGGGCGAACGGGCGGCCCCGGCGCGGCCGGTGAGGACCATCGCGCAGGCACCGTCGGAGGACGGACAGGTCTCGGAGTAGCGGATGGGGTCCCACAACATGGGTGAGGCCTGGACCTTCTCCAAGGTGATGTCGTGTTCGTGGAGGTGTGCGTAGGGGTTCTTCAGGGCGTTGCACCGGTCCTTGTAGGCGACCAGGGAGCCTACGGTGCCGGGTGCGCCGCTGCGCCGTATGTACGCGCGCACGTGCGGGGCGAAGAAGCCGCCGGCCCCGGCCAGCAGGGGCTGCTGGAAGGGGATCGGCAGGGACAGGCCCCACATGGCGTTCGACTCGGACTGTTTTTCGAAGGCGAGGGTGAGCACCGTGCCGTGCACACGGGCGGCCACCAGGTTGGCGGCGACGAGCGCGGTCGACCCGCCGACGGAGCCTGCCGTGTGCACGCGGAGCATGGGCTTGCCCACGGCCCCGAGGGCGTCGGCGAGGTACAGCTCGGGCATCATCACCCCCTCGAAGAAGTCGGGCGCCTTGCCGATGACCACGGCCTCGACGTCGGCCCAGGTCACCTCGGCGTCCCTCAGGGCCCTTTGTGCCGCCTCGCGGACGAGTCCGGCGATCGACACGTCCCGGCGGGCTGCCACGTGCCTGGTCTGGCCGATGCCTACGACGGCCACGGGCTCCTTGCTCATCGGGGATCCCCTTCGAGTACGGCGACCAGGTTCTGCTGCAGGCAGGGGCCGGACGTGGCGTGCGCGAGAGCACGGTCGGACTCGCCACTGTGGATCCGGGCGGCGGCCTCACCGATGCGGATGAGGCCGGCAGCCATGACCGGGTTGGCGGCGAGCGCCCCTCCGGAGGGGTTGACGCGGACGCTGCCGTCGAGCCGGAGCGCCTTGCGCAGGATCACCTCCTGCGAGCTGAACGGCGCGTGCAACTCCGCCGTGTCGACCGGCCGTTCGAAGGCTCCGGCGTGTTCGGCGGCGAGCCGGGCGGACGGCGAGTCGGTGAGGTCGCGGACGCCGAGTGCGTGGGCCTCGATGCGGTGGTCGATGCCGCGGATCCAGGCGGGCCGCTCGCACAGTTCCCGGGCCCGCTCCCCTGCGGCGAGGATCACGGCGGCGGCGCCGTCGCTGACCGGCGGGCAGTCACCGGTGCGCAGTGGCCGTACGACGTAGTCGCCCTGGGGGACGTTCCCCGTGAGTTGGGCATGTGGGTTGGCGGTGGCGTCGGCGCGGCTGCGTGCGCCGACGGCCGCGAGCGCGGTTTCGTCGGTGTCCCCCGCGTCCACGAGCGCCTGTGCCTGGAGCGCGGCCAGGGCCACCGCGTCGGGCCACAGTGGGGCGAGGTAGTACGGATCGAGCTGGCGGGTCAGCACGTCCCGGATCGACCCGGATGAGGATGTGCCGTAGGAGTACACGAGGGCGGTGTCCGCGTCCGTGGTCAGCAGCTTGGTCCAGGCCTCGTACAACGCCCAGGCGCCGTCGGCCTCGACGTGCGACTCGGAGATCGGCGGCCAGGCGCCGACGCCGTCCAGGGCGAGGGTGAAGGAGAAGGCGCGGCCGGCCAGGTAGTCGCTGGAGCCCGAGCAGGTGAAGCCGATGTCCGCGGCCTTGAGGCCGGTCCGGGCCAGCACCTCGTGGAGCACCGGCATCAGCATCTCGACTTCGGAGGACTCCTCGGTGGAGCGGCGGTGTTCGGTCTGTGCGAAGGCGACGACGGCGACGTCCCGGGGGGTGGGGGCTTCTTCACCGGTCACAGCAGCTCCCTGTAGGTCTCGTAGTCGGCGTCGGGCTCGCCGCTGGGCCGGTAGTGGTCGGGGTAGCGAGCGTCCTCCGTCCACACGGGTTCCACGCGCAGCCCCATGCGGACCTGGTCGTAGGGGATGCCGCCGATCCGGGCGTGCAACGCGAGGTCGGCACCGTCCAGGGCGATGTGTGCGTAGACGTAGGGCACTTCGATGTCGAGGTTCTTCGCCTTGATGTTCACGATGCAGAACGTGGTGACCGTGCCCCGCGGACCCACTTCGACCCGTTCGGCCGTGGCGAGGCCGCAGGTGGGGCACGCCCCCCGCGGCGGGACGTACACCTTGTGGCACGAGGGACAGCGCTCGCCGACGGTGCGCCGCTCGGAGAGGGCATTGATGTAGGCGGATTGGGCGCGGCCGGGCGTGTAGGTGTAATCGAGCCGGGCGGGGGTGACGATCGCGGTGAGCGGGTTCCCGAACGCACCGCTGTGCCCGGTCGGTCGGCCCGGTCCCCCTTCGTGGGGCTCGAAGCAGGCGATGTCGGTGATGGCCCCGGTGCGCTCCCGGGCCCAGCGGACGCGCACCCGCATACCCGTGTGCACGCTGTGCGGGCCGGGGGCGTCGAGGGCGTGCAGCAGGGCGGTGTCGGCACCGTCGAGGCGGACCAGGACCCAGGCGAACGGGGTCGCCAGGGGCTGCCCGCGGCGGGGGGCGGGGTTCCAGGCCCAGGTGGTGACCGTGCCGGTGGGGGCGACTTCCACCAGCTCGCCGATCTCCTCGGCGGTGACGGGGTCGTACTCGACGGGCGGGACGAGGGTACGCCCGTCCGTGGTCCGCACCCCGAGGACGACGCGTTCGCGCAGGCCGGTGAGGAAAGCGCTTTGGACAGGGCCGAGGGATCGGGTGAAGGGGAAAGCGACGACGAGTGGTGCTTTGAGCACTTCGGGCACGGGCGGGCTCCTCGGGTCAGGCGCGCTTGTAGAGGGGGGGTCGCTTCTCCGCGAAGGCGCGGGCGCCCTCCTTGGCGTCGGCGGTGTCGAACACGGGCCAGCCGCGTGCGAGTTCGGCGGCGAGTCCGTCGGTCTCGGTCATCTCGGCGGTCTCGTACACGGACGCCTTGACGGCCTCGACAGCGAGCGGACCACACGTGTTGATCCGTCCGGCGACCTCCAGGGCCCTGGCCAGCGCGGTGCCGTCGGGGACGACATGGCCGATCAGCCCGATCCCGGCGGCTTCCCGAGCGCTGTAGGGCCGTCCGGTGAGCAGCATTTCCAGGGCGTGGGTGCGCGGGATCTGGCGTTGCAGTCGCACGGTGGAGCCACCGATCGGGAACAGCCCGCGTCTGACCTCGAACAGACCGAAGGTGGCGGACTCGCCCGCGACCCTGATGTCGGTGCCCTGGAGGATCTCGGTGCCGCCCGCGACGCAGTACCCTTCGACGGCGGCGATCACTGGCTTGCGGGGGCGGTGATGGCGCAGCATCGCCTTCCAGTGCAGATCGGGGTCGGCCGTGAGCCGGTCGCGGTACTGCTGCCCCTGCATGCCGTCCCCGGCCAGCGCCTTCAGGTCCATTCCGGCGCAGAACGCGCCGCCCGCGCCGGTGAGCACGATCGAACGGATCGCGTCGTCCGCGTCGGCTTCGATCCAGCCGTCGTAGAGGCCGACGAGCATCGCAAGCGAGAGCGCGTTCCTGGCGTCGGGCCTGTTCAGCGTGAGCACCAGTGTGGCGCCTTCGCGCCGCACGGTGAGGTGTTCCGTCCCGCCCATGGGCCATCTCCCCTCGGTGAGAACCAGAACAGGTTGCAGGAGCTGGGGAGGCACTTCAAGAGTTTTCTGACAGCTAGTCAGATTTATTGGTGCGAGGCCTTCACACTTGCCTCCCGCTTTGCTCTGATGACCGGCGAACCGGTGTTCGCGACTTTCTTCGTCCGGTTGCTTCGTCCGGTCTGCCGGGGTCAGGAGGAGCGGTGGAGTACAACCTTGCTGATCTGTTCGAATCGGTCGTCGACGTGGTCCCGGACCGCGAAGCGCTCGTGTACCTGGACCACCCCGGCACGGGCGCGCGGCGCCGGCTGACCTACGCGGACCTGGATGCCGCCGCCAACCGCGTCGCACACCACCTGATCGACAGCGGAATACGGCCCGGTGAGCACCTGGGCATCCACCTGTACAACGGCGTCGAGTACCTACAGACGGTGCTGGGTTGCCTGAAGGCAAGGGTGGTCCCGGTCAATGTCAACTACCGCTACGTCAAGGACGAGCTGGAGTATCTCTACCGGGACACGGACCTGGTCGCGCTGGTCTTCGACGCGGAGTTCGAGGACCGGGTGGCGGGCGCGCTGCCGCGCTCCCCGGGGTTGAGGCATCTGCTGCGGGTGGGAGCGGGGACGGGGCGGGCGCCGGAAGCGGTGCCGTTCACCGATGCCGAGGCATCAGCAGCGGCCGGCCGCGGTTTCCCGGTCCGCTCCGGGGACGACCGGTTCATCATCTGCACCGGTGGCACGACGGGCCTGCCCAAGGGTGTGATGTGGCGTCAGGAGGATCTGTTCTTCGCCGGCCTAGGCGGCGGAGCGCCGACCGGCGAGCCGGTGGGGCGGCCCGAGGAGTTGGCCGAGCGGGTGGCCGCGGGGGGCTCCGGGATCACCTTCTTCCCCACTCCGCCGTTGATGCACGGCACCTCGACGCTCACCGCGTTCATCGGCTTCAACTTCGGCCAGCGGGTGGTGCTGCACCGGAAGTTCGTACCCGGGGAGGTACTGCGGACCGTCGAACAGGAGAAGGTCACCAGCATGTCGCTGGTCGGCGACGCGATGCTCCGGCCGCTGATCGATGAGCTGAGCGGGCCGATGAAGGACACCGACTGCTCGTCCTTGGTCAGTGTCTCCTCGTCGGGCGCGATCATGTCAGAGACGGTACGCCGGCAGTTCCGGGCACTGGTCCCGAACGCAGTGCTGTTGAACAATTTCGGATCCTCGGAGTCCGGGTTCAACGGGACGGCGACCGAGGACTCCGGGCCCGAGCGTGGATTCCGCATCCGGGTCAACTCGCGCACGCAGGTGGTGGACCCGGTGACGCACGAGCCGGTTGCCGCCGGTGAGACCGGCCGGGTCGCCCAGTGCGGCCATGTCCCGCTCGGCTACTACAACGACCCGCAAAAGACCGCGGAGACCTTCTTCGAGCGGGGCGGGCAGCGCTGGGTGCTGCTCGGTGACATGGCGACGGTCGACGAGGACGGAGTGGTGACCGTGCTCGGCCGGGGCTCTCAGTGCATCAACACCGGGGGTGAGAAGGTCTATCCGGAGGAGGTCGAACAGGCGCTCAAGGCACATCCCGACGTGTACGACGCGCTGGTGCTGGGGGTGCCGGACGCAACGTGGGGCAACCATGTGACGGCCGTGGTGCAGCTGCGCCCTGGAGCGCGGCGCCCCTCGCTGGCCGACATCCAACGCCACTGCCGGACCCGGCTTGCCGGTTACAAGATCCCCCGCCAGCTGGTGATCGCAAAGACCGTCCAGCGGTCACCGAGCGGCAAAGCGGACTACCGCTGGGCCCGGAAGGTGGCCGCGACGGACCTGTGAGGCCCGGGCGGAGGTTCACCGGCCGGGACGGGCTCCGCCGCGGGGAGGAAGGCCCTTACGGTCAGCCTGGTTCACCGGGGGCGGCGCAGCCCGCGCTCAACTACCGACTGGCCGCCGATCAGCCGCCGAGAAAGGCCAGCGCGCGGCGGACGAATCGGTCCGGATCGTCCAGCCAGGGGTAGTGTCCCGCGCCGGGCTGGACGGTGAACACGGCGTTCGGGAAGGCTTCGGCGGTACGGCGGGCGAGGTCGGGGCACGGGCCGCCGTCGAGCGCGCCGGCAAGTACCAGGACCGGTGCGGCCAGGCCGGCCAGGCCGGCTCGGGTCGGGGCCGGCGTGAAGGCGCCCTGGGCGACGTATGCCTCGGCGGCCTCCTCGTTGGTCTGCTCCGGCTCGGTGTCCGAGAGGGCTCGGGCCGCGTCGTCCCAGCGGCCGTAGAAGAACGGCAGGAACACCTCGTCGAAGTCCGCCCCGTCCGTCAGCCAGGCCCGAAAGGCCGGGAACGCCGCCGCGAACCAGGGCTCGTCCGCGCGCAGCCGGGCCGCGGCCAGCCGCTCCTCGGCTCTCGCCCGCATGCCCAGGGCGGCCGGGTTGGGGGTGATCAGCAGCAGCCGCCGTATGCGCTGCGGGTAGCGGGCCGCGTAGAGCATCGCCAGGGCGGCGCCCGCCGAGTGGGCGAGCAGATCCATGTGCTCCAGGCCCAGGTGGGTGCGCCATGCCTCCACGTCCTCGACCATTCGGTCACACCGGTACCTCGCCGGGTCCGCCGGCACCGCGGAATCGCCGGTGCCCCGCAGGTCGAGCAGGGCCAGAGTGCGGTGCGCGGTCAACCCGCCGAGGTCTCCCAGATAGGCGGAGGCTCGCATGGGCCCGCCGGGCAGAACAGCGAGGGGCTCGCCGTCCCCTCGCAGGTGGTAGGCGAGCCGGGCACCGTCGGCTGTGGCGAAGGTCGGCATGGAGATGATCCTCGGGCTCGACCCACCGGTGCGCAACGCATTTACAGTGGCCGGTGGCGAGTGGAGCGGTAGGCAGGCCGGGCACCCGCAATCCGGCACAGCTTGTGGCTGATCAACCGTGTGTAAGGTCATTGATCATGAGTGACGACTGGCGCAAGGACCGGATCGGCAGCGCACTCCGGGGCGAGAACCCGACGGTGCTCCGCAGGCTGCAGGCCGGCTTCGCGGCGATCGGAGACGTACAGTTCCTCCCCGGGTATGCGGTGCTGCTGGCGGATGACCCTTCCGTGCAGCGGCTGTCGGAACTCCCACGGAGCAAGCGGCTGACGTTCCTGTCCGACATGGACAGGCTGGGGGAAGCCGTCGAGCGTGCCTGCCAGGGGTTGGACCCCTCCTTCCGACGGGTCAATCTGGAGATCCTCGGGAACACCGACCCGTTCTTGCACGCGCACGTCTGGCCGCGGTTCGCATGGGAACCGACCGAACTCATCGACAAGCCCGTGTGGCTGTACCCGCGCGAGCGATGGACCGACACGGGGTTCGCCCTTGGCCCGCAGCATCACGCCCTGCGCGAGGCGATCGGTGGGGAACTGGACCGCCTCACGCCGGCCCGGCAGCCCTGAACCGAGGCAGGACGACCGCGTAAACCCGTTGCCCCGGTGGCCGGGTGCCACCGATGATCTGCCCATGACCACGACGCCCGTTTCCGTCCTGCCGATGTCCTCCTCCACCGCGGGGCGGGGCCGGCAGCAGCCGGGCTGCCCGTGGAGGTCGGCTTCGCACCGCGCGTGAGCACGGCCCTGGTCGCGGGACTCCTGGCCGGATACGGCGTCGCCATGCCGGTGGGAGTGATCGCGACGTATCTCGTCGCCCTCACGGCACAGACCTCGTTGAGAGTCGGAGTCTGTGGCGCTCTCGGTGTGGCGACCGCTGACGGGGTGTACGCGCTGATCTCCGTGATCGGAGGCTCGGCGCTCGCCCCCGTGATCAAGTCGATCACGCTTCCTCTGCACTGGGCCTCGGCCGCGGTCCTCGTGGCGCTGGCGTGCCGGAGTGCCGTGGCGGCCGTCGTCCGATACGGCGAACGCCAGGTCTCCGCCGACGCTGATCGGGAGCTGACGAGTCCAACGCGCGCGTATCTGGGGCTCCTGGGCGTCACGATGTTGAACCCGATCACCGTGATCTACTTCGCGGCTCTGGTACTCGCCGGCCAGGGGAGCACCGTGTCCGATCGGTGGGAGAAGGCCGTGTTCGTCCTGGCGGCCTTCGCGGCGTCCGCCAGTTGGCAAGTCCTCCTCGCCGGCGGCGGAGCCCTGCTGGGCCGCACGCTCACAGGTCCTCACGGCAGGTTGTTCACCTCCCTGGTCTCCAGTGCCGTGATCGTGGGACTCGCAGCCCATCTGCTGGTCTCCCGGCCGTGATCGGCGGGGAAGAGCAGCGCTTCCCGTCGCGGTTCCGGGCATCCGTCCCAGTTCGGTGCGGAAAATCCGCGCAGCCCCCTTGCCTGAAGCCTCATGGCCTGAATTACTTGCCCAGAACGGATCGACCGAATGATCGGTCGTCCGTAATGTGAGGGCAGCAAGGGAGACGTCTCGATGGCAGATGCGACGGACCTGCTCGACGCGGGCGAACGACTCGGACCCGAGGAGCTGCGGACGCTGCAGTTGGAGCGGCTGCAGGCCTCCCTGCGGCACGCCCACGAGCACGTACCGTTCTATCGGAGGTCCTTCGACCGGGCCGGCGTCCGGCCGGAGGACTGCCACTCGCTCGCGGACCTGGCGCGTTTCCCCTTCACGACCAAGGCCGACCTGCGGGAGAACTATCCGTACGGCATGTTCGCCGTGCCCCGCGAGCGGATCCGCCGACTGCACGCGTCCAGTGGCACCACGGGACGCCCCACGGTCGTCGGCTACACAGACAACGATCTTTCCATGTGGGCCGACATGGTGGCCCGGTCGATCCGCGCAGCCGGGGGACGGCCCGGTGACACCGTGCATGTGGCATACGGCTATGGGCTGTTCACCGGCGGGCTGGGTGCCCACTACGGGGCCGAACGCCTCGGCTGTACGGTGATCCCGGCGTCCGGTGGTATGACGGCCCGCCAAGTACAGCTGATCCGGGACCTGGAACCGGACATCATCATGGTGACCCCCACCTACATGCTCACGCTGCTGGACGAGTTCGAACGGCAGGGCGTGGACCCGCGCGGCACCTCACTGCGCGTGGGTGTCTTCGGGGCCGAGCCGTGGACCGAGCACATGCGGAGCGAGATCGAGGAGCGCTTCGCGATCGACGCCGTCGACATCTACGGTCTGTCCGAGGTGATCGGCCCGGGAGTGGCCCAGGAGTGCGTGGAGACCAAGGACGGCCTCACCGTGTGGGAGGACCACTTCTATCCGGAGGTGGTTGATCCCATCACGGGCGAGGTGCTTCCCGAGGGCGAACGCGGCGAGCTGGTCTTCACCTCGCTGACCAAGGAGGCCATGCCGATCGTCCGCTACCGCACGCGGGACCTGACCCGGCTGCTGCCCGGCACGGCCAGGGTGTTCCGGCGAATGGAGAAGATCACCGGCCGCAGCGACGACATGGTCATCCTGCGTGGGGTGAACCTGTTCCCGACCCAGATCGAGGAGATCGTACTGCGCACGCCCGGTGTGGCGCCGCACTTCCAGCTGCGCCTCACCCGGGAGGGCCGCCTGGACGCGCTGACGGTCCGGGCTGAGGCCCGCCCGGGCGCGACACCGGAGGCGCGTGAGGCAGCGGCCCGGTCCATCGTTGCGGCCGTGAAGGCCGGCATCGGGGTCTCCGTCCGTGTGGAGATCGTGGAACCGGAGTCACTGGAGCGCTCCGTGGGCAAGATCCGCCGGATCGTGGACCTGCGGCCACACGACGCAGGTTAGGGGTGTTCGGGGCCGGCACAGGCCGGGCCCGCGCCCCCGTGTCCCGAAGTCTCCGTGCGGATTCCGAGACGCGGGGGCGCGGACTCCGCTCGGTCACGACGATCCGCTGGAGCGGTCCCGCAGTTCCCGCTTGAGGATCTTCCCGCTGGCATTGCGCGGCAGCTCTTCCACGAACAGCACTCTCTTGGGCGCTTTGAAGGACGCGACCTTCTCCTTCACATGCGCGATGAGCTGATCCTCCGTCACTGCGCCCCTCGATACGACGAACGCCGTGATGGCCTCGATCCACCGCTCGTCAGGAAGACCGATCACGGCGGCCTCGGCCACGGCCTCATGGGTGTACAGCGCGTCCTCGACCTGACGGGAAGCCACGAGTACCCCGCCGGAGTTGATGACGTCCTTCACCCGGTCGACGATTGTGAAGTAGCCCTCGGCATCGCGTACCGCGAGGTCGCCTGAGCGGAACCAGCCGTCCCGGAAGGCCTCGGCGGTCTCCTCGGGCCTGTCCCAATAGCCCTCGCACAGTTGCGGAGAGCGGTAGACGATCTCGCCGGGCGTGCCGTCGGGCACCTGCTGGCCCTGGTCGTCCACGACCCGGGCATCCACGAACAGCACGGTCCGACCGCAGGACTCCAGTCGGCCATGGTGTTCGGCAGGGCCGAGCACCATGGCCAGCGGGCCGATCTCGCTCTGCCCGAAGCAGTTGTAGAAGGCGAGCCCCGGGAGGCGTTCATGCAACCGCTCCAGTACGGGCACAGGCATGATGGACGCGCCGTAGTAGGCCTTGCGCAGCCCGCTGAGGTCACGGGTGGTGAAGTCGGGTCGCCCGGCCAGGCCGATCCACACCGTGGGCGGAGCGAACAGGCTGTCCACGCGACCCGTTTCGATGAGGTCGAAGAGCCGGTCCCCGTCCGGCGCGTCCAGGATGATGTTGGTCGCGCCGACCGCGAGGTAGGGCAGCAGGAACACGTGCATCTGTGCCGAGTGGTACAGCGGCAGTGCGTGCGCCGGGCGGTCGCCGGCACTCAGGTCGAGGGCCGTGATCGCGCTCAAGTACGCGTGCACCAGGGCCCGGTGGGTCATCATCGCGCCCTTGGGCAGAGCGGTCGTACCGGAGGTGTACAGCAGTTGGACCAGGTCCTCGGTACGCGGTTCGGGCCCGTCGTACACGGGCGCGGCCGGCAACCTGGTGAGGAGCGCGTCCGCTGCGTCCCGCAGCGGCAGCACCCGGACTCCACCGGGCAGCCGCCCGGCGAGATCAGGGTCGGCGAGCACCAGTTTGCTGCCCGACTGACCGACGAGGTAGGCCAGGTCGTCCCCGGTGAGGTTCTGGTTGACCGGCACGTGGACCAGGCCAGCGCGGGCACAGGCGAGGAAGCCGATCAGGTAGGCGTCGGAGTTGTGACCGTAGGCGCCGACCCGGTCCCCCGGTGCGAGTCCTTCCGCGAGCAGTAGTGCGGCCGCCCGGGAGGCGGCATCGTCGAGTTCGTCGTAGGTCCAGCTGCGCTCGCGGTACTCCACCGCGACGCGTGCTGGTGTGCGCCGGGCGCTGCGTCGCAGGACCCCGTCGACCGTGCTGCCGTGTCCCTGTCTCATGGCAGCCGATCCTCGGCCCGCCGGACGTGCCGGTCAAGGACCCGGCAGCGTCCGTCAGACCGGCCGGGTGCGCCCTGCCCAGTAGGAGTCGCGCAGCCGCCTCTTATAGAGCTTGCCGTTCGGATCACGGGGCATCTCGGCGATGAAGTCGACGCTCTTGGGTCGTTTGTATCCGGCCAGCCGCGCCGCACAGTGGTCGAGGAGGTCCGCGGCGAGGTTCGGGCCCGGCTCGTGTCCGGGAGCCGGTTCGACCACGACCTTGACCTCCTCGCCCCAGTCGTCGTGCGGGACACCGAAAGCGGCGGCGTCGGCAACCGCCGGGTGGGAGAGGAGTACGGACTCGATCTCGGCCGGGTAGATGTTGACCCCACCGGATATGATCATGTCGATCTTGCGGTCGCGGAGGAAGAGGTAGCCGTCCTCGTCCAGGTAGCCGAGGTCGCCGACCGTGAAGAATGCGCCGATGCGGTTCTTGTGGGTCTTGGCCTGGTCCTTGTGGTAGGTGAAGCCGCCAGTGCTCATCCTCATGTAGACGGTGCCGAGGTGCCCCGGGGGGAGCCGGTCGCCGTGGTCGTCGAAGATCGCCAGCTCGCTGATCGGCCAGGCCTTGCCGACGGTGCCGGGCTTCTTCAGCCAGTCCTCAGCGGTGGCGAAGGCTCCACCGCCCTCACTCGCCGCGTAGTACTCCTCCACGCAGTTCCCCCACCAGTCGATCATGGCCCGTTTCACGTGGTCCGGGCAGGGGGCGGCGCCGTGGATGGCGTGCCGCATGGACGTGACGTCGTAGCGGACCCGTACCTCGTCCGGGAGGGAGAGCAGTCGGTGGAATTGGGTGGGCACCATATGGGTGTGGGTGCACCGGTGGGTGGCAATGAGGCGCAGCATCTCCTCGGGGGTCCACTTGTCCATCAGCACCAGACGGTGACCGATGTGCAGGGACGCACCAGCGAACTGCAGGACGGCCGTGTGGTAGAGCGGCGAGCAGACTAGGTGGACGTTGTCGTCGAACGGCTTGATGCCGAAGATGCTGAGGAAACCACCGAGGTGCGATTCCTCTGGTGGCCTGCCGGAAAGCGGGCGGCGGATGCCACGCGGACGTCCGGTCGTACCGGAGGTGTAGTTCATGACCCAGCCGAGTTCCCGGTCCGGGGGCGCGGACTCCGACCGGCCGTCGAGGAGCCGGTCGTACGGGTGGAAGCCCTCCGCGCCGCCCACCGCATAGCGGTGTGTGCCCGGCAGACCCGCCTCATCGGCCGCTGCGCGCGCAGCACCCGCGTACCGTCCGTGCGTGATGAGCACCTTGGCTCCCGAGTCCGCGACGATCCAGGCGATCTCGGGGCCGACCAGGTGGTGGTTGACCGGGACCAGGTAGAGGCCGGCCTGGGTGGCGGCCAGGTAGGCGGTGAAGAACTCGGGGCCGTTGGGCAGGATGACGGCGAAGGCGTCGCCGCGCTCCAGGCCGGCCGAACGCAGCCCGTGGACAAGCCGGTTGGCGGCGGCGTGCAGACGTCCGGCGCTCCACGGTTCGCCGTCGGGCGCGATCAGGACGGTGCGGTCGGGGTCCAGGGCGGCCTGCGCCCAGAACCCGTTGGCTGGTGTGCTGACGGGTGTGCTCACGGACGGCCGCTCCTTCCGGCGATGCGGTTGATGCGCTCCACGGCCCGCTCGAAGCCGCGTGTGAGGTCGTCGAAGACGGCCTGGACGCTGCGCTCGGTCGTCATGCGGCCGACGATCTGGCCCACCGGTGTGCCCAGCAGCGGTTCGACCTCGAACTTCTGGATGCGGGAGACGGCCTCGGCCACCAGCAAGCCCTGCAGCGGCATGGGAAGAGGGCTGGGCCCTGCCGGATCATCCCAGGCGTCGGTCCACTCGGTACGGAGCTGACGTGCTGGCTTCCCCGTCAGGGCGCGGGAGCGCACGGTGTCCCCAGACCCGGCGGCCAGCAGCTTCCGGGTCAGGCCGGGCGAATGCAGATCGGCTTCCGTAGTCGTCAGCCATATGGAGCCCAGCCACACTCCCTGGGCGCCGAGAGCCAGCGCAGCTGCCATCTGCCCTCCGCTGCCGATGCCACCGGCAGCCAGCACCGGCAGCGGATCGACCGCCTCCACGACCTCGGGAGTCAGCACCATGGAGGCGATCTCGCCGGTGTGCCCACCGGCCTCGTAGCCCTGGGCGACGACGAGGTCGATGCCGGCCTCCTTGTGCTTCCGGGCGTGCCGGGCACTGCCCGCGAGCGCGGCCACGAGGACGCCCCGGTCGTGAGCGCGGGCCACGACATCTGCCGGCGGGGATCCCAGGGCATTGGCGAGCAGCCTGATCGGATAGCCGAAGGCGACGTCCAGCTGGGTGCGGGCCACCTGCTCCATCCACCCGGTGATGCGCCATCCGGGCGCCTCCCCCTCGGCCAGCTCCGGCACGCCGTACCGGGCCAGAGTGTCCCGCACGAACTGTCGGTGCCCTTCGGGGATCATCGCCTCGACGTCCGACTCGGTGACCCCTTCGATCCTCCTTGCCGGCATGACCACATCCAGCCCGTAGGGCCGGCCCCCAACATGCGCATCGAGCCAGTCGAGGTCGCGTTTGAGATCGTCGGGGGCGGTGTAGCGGACTGCGCCGAGCACGCCGAAACCGCCGGCCCGGCTGATGGCCGCGGCGACGGCGGGAAACGGCGTGAAGCCGAAGACGGCGTGCTCGACTCCCAGTTTCTTGCTCAGCTCCGTCTGCATGGGCGCAGGATGCCGCAGCGGCCCGGACGACGGAAGGCTTTTTCTGATGGTACGTCAGTTAATCTCGGCCGTGTGCCGGTCCAGGACCCGGCAGAACGCGGCTCAGTCGCACTCGAGCAAGGCCATCGCCGCGTTGTGCCCGGGCACTCCGCTCACCCCTCCGCCGCGCACGGCACCCGCCCCGCACAACAGGACGTTGGCGTGCTGGGTCTCCACGCCCCAGCGGCCCGTGTCCGCCTGGGCGTACGGCCAGGACAGGGGTCGGTGGAAGATGTTGCCGCCGGGCAGCCGCAAGTCCCGTTCCAGATCGAGTGGGGTCTTCGCCTCGATGCAGGGGCGACCGTCGGCATCGGCGGCCAGGCAGTCGGTAAGCGGTTCGGCCAGATGGGCGTCGAACTGGGCGAGAGTGGCCTTCAGCAGGTCCTCGCGGACCGCGTCGTTGTTGTGGTCGAAGAGCCGGGCCGGGGTGTGCAGGCCGAAGAGGGTGAGCGTCTGGTAGCCGTGCTCGGCGAGCCGGGGGCCGAGGATGGTGGGGTCGGTGAGGGAGTGGCAGTAGATCTCGGAGGGCGGCGCGGCCGGGAGTTCACCGGCGCCGGCCTGGGCGTGGGCGGTGGCCAGCTGCCGGTACCCCTCGGCGATGTGGAAGGTGCCGGCGAAGGCCTCGCGGGAGTCGGTGGCAGGATCACGTAGCCGCGGAAGTCGCTTCAGCAGCATGTTGACCTTGAGCTGGGCGCCCTCAGCGGGCTCGGGCGGCGCATCCCCTGTCAGGGCTGCCAGTTCCCGCGGCGAGGCATTCACCAGGACGTACCGGGCGGCGGCATGGCCCTCACCGTCGGCGGTCCGGTAGGCGACCTCGGCGGTGTGACCGTCGGTGTCGATCCGGACCGCCTCGTGGCCGGTGGCGATCACCGCGCCCGCCGAGCGGGCGGCCGTCGCCAGCGCGTCCGTGAGGGCGCCCATGCCTCCGACGGGAACGTCCCAGCCGCCGGTCCCACCGCCGATGACGTGGTAGAGGAAGCAGCGGTTCTGGGCGAGGGAGGGGTCGTGGGCACCCGCGAAGGTGCCGATCAACGCGTCGGTGAGCACCACTCCCCGGACCAGGTCGTCGGTGAACGTCTCCTCGATCGCGATGCCGATCGGCTCCTCGAAGAGCGCCCGCCAGGCGTGCTCGTCGTCGACGCGGCGGCGCATCGCGGCCCGGCTGGGCAAGGGTTCGGTGAGCGTCGGGAAGACGCTCCGGGCGACGCGGCCGGTCATGGTGTAGAAGCGTTGCCACGCCGCGTACTCGCGCTCACCACCGGTCAGCCGGGCGAAGGACTCCCGGGTGCGCTGCTCGCCACCGCCGACGAGGAGTCCGGTCGGCCGGCCCTCCCGCTCCACGGGGGTGTACGAGGAGATGGTGCGGGCGCGGACACGGAAGTCCAGCCCGAGGTCACGCACGATCTTCCGGGGGAGCAGGCTGACCAGGTACGAGTAGCGCGACAGGCGGGCGTCGATCCCGGCGAACGGCCGGGTGGAGACGGCGGCGCCGCCGGTGTGGTCCAGGCGTTCCAGCACCAGCACGGAGCGGCCGGCCCGGGCCAGGTAGGCTGCGGCGACTAGGCCGTTGTGGCCGCCGCCCACGATGACGGCGTCGTACGCGCGGGTTCCCTCGTCGGCGGGCATGGTTCTTCGTAGCATGCCACGGTTGAGGGCGGCCAGAGGGCCTCCGCCCCATGGCCCTGCCCGGCCAGCCAGATGCCCTCGTGGTACCGGGCGGCACGGGCCGCGAGCGCCGCCGGCGCCCGGCCGGTGAGCAGTACCTGGGTCTGCCTGTGCTCCCCCACGGCGATCCTCCGCCCCGTCGCCGTCCGCCTGCACAGTTCCCCGGGGTGTCGCCGGTCGGACGCGGTAGCCATCGCACCGAGGCGGCCCGATCCGGTCGCCGCACCCCCTGCCCGTCCAGTAGGGCGCCCTCTCACCCGACTTTGTACGGTGCCGGGCGCGCTCGGGGGCCGATCCTCTCCACGGCCCCGAGGATGTGCCTGGGCGGTAGCTGCCAGCGCACCCGTGCCGGAATACGGCGCAGGAGGGCGCCGGTGGTCCGCAACCGGTGGGTGACCTGGGCGGGTGGCGGAGCCGGTCTGCCGTACAGCTGGTGGGCGTACGACGGCAGAGCGTCGTACGCGAGGCATGCCACGTGCCGCCACAGCACCTCGCGTGCCGGGACGAGGAGGGGATGCGTCGGCGGGCGGCGCAGGAAGTCGTCCACTTCACGTGCCCCGGGCCCGGCGGCCAGTTCCGGCCGCACCCGCTTGAAGTAGGCCGCCAGTTCCGCCCGGCTGGCCGGCACGGTTTCAGGATCCAGGCCCACCAGGCGGGCGCTGATGCGGTGTTCGGCGATGTACCGGTCGGCCTGGGCGTCCGTGAGCGGGAAACCCGAGCGCCGCAGGACATGCAGATAGGAGTCGATCTCCGCACAGTGCACCCACAGCAGCAGCGCGGGCTCGCCGACACCGTAGCGCTCACCGGTCTCCGGGTCGGTCGCCGTCAACATGCTGTGGATCTTCCGGACGCGGGCACCCGCCCGCTCGGCGACCTCGCTCGTGCCGTACGTCGTGGTGCCGACGAAGTTCGCGGTGCGCATGAGCCGACCCCAGGCGTCACGCCGGAAGTCGGAGTTCTGCAGGACGCCGTGGACCGCGCGCGGATGCAGGGCCTGGAGGTACAGGGCGCGGACACCGGCGACCCACATCATCGGATCGCTGTGCACGTGCCAGGTCACGGAGTGAGGAGTGAACAGCCCGGGGTCACCCTCGCCCCCGGCTGTGACCACAGCCACGGTTGTCCCCCTCTTGTCGCTGCCGACCTGCTCTTTTGGCAACCCAGCGGCAGCAGTCCCACTGTGCCACCGCCGGGCCTTCCGGACACGTTGGCCCGGACCTGCGGTGCGCCTGCGCACCCTCCGCAGAGGGCTGACGACCCTGGACACGCGTGCCAGGACACTGCTCTCCTCGCAAGTCTGCCCAGGTTGGCGGTGGATCATTCGCTCGGAAAGGACGTCATCGGTCAGGTCGCGTACCACCGGTGGGGACGCGCGCGGAGAGCCTTCACGTCCCGCTGAGGAGCACTCGCCGGATGTCGTCGATCACCTCGGGATCCTCGATCGTGGAAGGCGGTGCAGGGTCTCCGCCGTCGGCGATCTCGCGCATGGTGCGCCGCAGGATCTTGCCGGAGCGGGTCTTGGGCAGGGCGGCCACGATATCGATCCGGCGCAGTGCCGCCACGGGCCCGATGGCGTCGCGCACGAGGGCGACGAGTTCTGCGCAGATGTCTTCCGGAGCACGGCCCACGCCGGCTTTGAGCACCACCAGCCCGAGGGGAACCTGCCCCTTGAGCTGATCCCTGATACCGATGACAGCGCATTCGGCCACGTCGGGGTGAGTAGCGATCGCTTCTTCCATCGCCCCGCTGGAGAGGCGATGTCCCGCGACGTTGAGCACATCGTCGACTCGCCCCATGATGTACACGTACCCGTCCTCGTCCTTGTGACCACCGTCGCCGGTGAGGTAATGACCGTCGTACGTGGACAGGTAGGAGCCGACGTACCGCTCGTCATCTCCCCAGAGCGTGGTGAGGGTGCCCGGTGGCAGTGGCAGCCGGATGGCCACCGCGCCCTCCGCTCCTGCGGGTGCCTCCTGGCCCGCTTCGTCGAGGATGCGCACGTCGTAGCCGGGTACCGGCAGGGTCGGTGACCCCGGTTTGGTCACATGTGGCTCCAGGCCCACGGGATCGGACACGATCGGCCATCCCGTCTCCGTCTGCCACCAGTTGTCGATGACCGGCACACCGAGCAGCTCGCCTGCCCAGCGGTAGGTCTGCGGGTCCAGTCGCTCGCCCGCCAGGAACAGATGGCGCAGCGAGCCGATGTCGTGCGTGGCGAGCAACTCGCCCTTGGGGTCGTCCTTTCGCACGGCGCGGATTGCGGTGGGTGCGGTGAAGAGTGTGGCGACGCCGTGCTCTGCGACGACTCTCCAGAACGCTCCGGCATCAGGGGTGCCGACGGGCTTGCCCTCGTAGAGCACGGTGGTGCAGCCGGTCAGCAGGGGGCCGTAGACGATGTAGGAGTGGCCGACGACCCAGCCCACGTCCGAGGCGGCCCAGAACACCTCCCCTGGGTGGGTGTCGAAGAGATACCGCATCGACCAGCGCAGCGCGACGGCGTGACCCCCGTTGTCGCGCACGACTCCCTTGGGCCGGCCAGTGGTTCCGGAGGTGTAGAGGATGTAGAGCGGGTCGGTGGCCGCCACCGGAGTGCAGGCGACCGGTTCGGCCGCGCCGGCGGCTTCGGCCCAGTCCAGGTCCCGGCCTGCTGTCAGTTCGGCGGTGTATTGCGGGCGTTGGAGGATCACGCAGTGGTCCGGCCGGTGACGGGCCCGGGCGAGGGCGGTGTCCAGGAGAGGCTTGTAGGGGACGACGCCCTTGGGCTCGACTCCGCACGAGGCGGACATGATGACCTTGGGCTGGGCGTCGTCGATCCGCACGGCCAGTTCCCGCGAAGCGAATCCGCCGAAGACCACCGAATGGACTGCACCGATACGGGAGCAGGCCAGCATGGCGATCACCGCCTCGGGAATCATCGGAAGGTACAGCACGACGCGGTCGCCCTTGACCACCCCCAGCCCGGTGAGCAGACCCGCTGCGCGAGCGACCTCGTCGCGCAGCTCCCGATAGGTGAAAGTGGTCCGCACACCCGTCAGGGGACTGTCGTGGACGAGGGCAAGACGATCGCCGTGTCCGGCATCGACGTGCCGGTCCAGGGCGTTGTGGCAGGTGTTCAGCTCACCGTCCGGGAACCAGCGGTACAGCGGCGCG
Source organism: Streptomyces pluripotens (assembly GCF_000802245.2). Classification (NCBI taxonomy): domain Bacteria; kingdom Bacillati; phylum Actinomycetota; class Actinomycetes; order Kitasatosporales; family Streptomycetaceae; genus Streptomyces; species Streptomyces pluripotens. The sequence continues at coordinate 6,902,957 of NZ_CP021080.1, read as the reverse complement.
TGAGAGCCGTCCAGTGCCGTCGAGGGGGGAACGATCCAGTCGATCGCTTGCGCCGCCTCAAGCCAGAACTGTTCGGGATCCTCCAGGCTTCGGCGGTGGGCCGCGGCATAGCCGCCTCGCTCGGAAGGTGCTGCTGGCACGGTGTTCTCCTGTCTGCGGGGGCACGGAGCAACGGTGCAGCCCGTTCCGGCACGAACGGGTCGGCATGTGTGCGTATACGTACAGTGTCGACGCCTTGTCCCAGGTGCATGCTGTTGCCTGGTCGGTGGATACCGGGTGGGGTGCCGGGCCTTGGACGCCCGTGCGGTATGGGGATGCGATCCGGCCGCGTGGATTGTACAGTACAGTCTACACAATACGTTCCGACTAGCTCAGAGCGACAGACGGCGGGCCGGAGGGTCCCGGGCTGATGGCGGACCCCGAAGGCCCCCCGTTGGGGTATCTGCTTCCGCCGGGCTTCGCGCGCGTCTTCGATGAAGACCGCCCGCCGCGCGCAGCCGTCACGAGGAGGCAGCTCGGACAGGTGCGACGCATCAGGGTTGACGAAGGCAAGACTGTGATGTTTAGACTGGATTGTCCAGTCTAGGTGGATGTGGTCCATGTATACGAAGCACTCTTCCGAGGCCCGCTCGGCCCCGACGGTGAGCGGCACCCTGTCCTCGTGTGCCGGGCACTCGGGACTGGTGGTCATCGCTGTTCCCGCCGACGAGCGCCATGTGTCCGCCGTCCGGCATCGTGTGGCCGCTTGTCTGGATGCCTGGCGCATATCCCTCGACGACCAGGTCGCCGTCGTTTTGATCGTCGGCGAGCTCGCCGCCAACGCGGCACTACACGGGCGTGATGACATGACGGTCATGATCGGTGTCTCCGTGGCCGACGTACACATTCACGTCATCGACAGTGGCGGAACCGCAGGGTCCCGAGAACAAGAGATCGACGAGGACGAGCACGGCCGCGGCCTGAACATCATCCGCTGCCTGGCGCAGTCCGTCCGATGGCACAGCGACGCCGCCCGTACATGGGTGCACGTCGATTATTGCCTCGGTGGTGTCCAAAGAACCTGAAGGAACAGATCACAGGAGTCGCGCCAGGAGGTCGACAGGCACGTCCCACGGGGTGCGGGAGGGCGCACGCATAAGAAATCCGGAGTGCCGCGACTAAACTGGACTGGACAATCCAAAGGAGCCTCTCGATGTCGGCCGACACCACCAACTCGTCGCTCGTATCCGGACGCCGCGCAGCCAAACGGTCCAGCGCCACAGCCCTCAAAGTCTTGAATGCCTCCAAGACCCTCTTCCTCCAGGACGGGTACGACGGTGTCAACCTCGACCGGATCGCCACGCGCGCCGGCGTGGCCCGGCAGACCGTCTACAACCTGTTCGGAAGCAAGGAGGCGGTGTTCCGGGCGACGATGGAGCACCACTGGGCGGCCTTCGGGCTCGAAGAACTGCTGGCGCGCCTGGACCGGGACGTCTCACGCGTTGATCCGGCCGACTTCCTGCGCCGTTTCGCCGACATGGTGCTCACCTTCGTCGCGGAGACGGATCAGGTCTCCTTCACCCGGCTGGTCATCGCGGAATCACGCAGGCTTCCCTGGATCGCCGAGGAGTTCTACCGGCTCGGCAAGGCGCCGTTGGCGCAGACGTTCACCGCCTGTCTGCGGGAGATGTCGGAGACCGGTGTCATCGACTGCCCGCACCCGGAACTGGCAGCGCGCCAGTTCCTCGGGCTGATCCAGGAGTTCGTCATCTGGCCGCAGGTCATGGCGATCGGCCCGGACGTGATGAAGCTCCCGCCCACCGACCTCGTCGTGGAAGAGGCCATAGCCATGTTCCTGAGCCGCTACATGCCGACGGGCACGGCAGCGTAGCAACTGCCCCACCGTGCCATCGGTGCACACCGTCCGCAGCGGTGCGGCGCTTTCCGGTGTCCGCGGGCGGCGCTTGACCACACGCACCTGGCCCGGACTTTCCGCTCATCCGGCGGTCATGCGGTGCGAGGTCGTTCTCCGGGGACGGGTGACAGGCGGTAGGTGCCGCTGTCGCCTTCGGAGCGGACGAAGCCCGCGGTGGGGGGCGCGAAGTGGCTGCCCAGGAGCAGGGTGTCAGTGCCGGCGAGGCGCGCGAGGAGGCTGCGGCGGGTGCGGGCAGCTTGTGCTGGATCGACGTCCACGCTGCTGCACAGGGCGGGGCGGGCCATCTGCACGGGGTGATGGATGCAGTCACCGGTGATGACGGCGGAGTGCCCGGCGCTGTGCAGGTGGACGGCGACCTGGCCAGGAGTGTGGCCAGGAGTGGGCAGAAGCCGCAGGCCGGGAGCGACGTCTGCACCGTCCGCGGGCACGTCGATCAGCTCCAGCTGGCCGCTCTCGCGGACGGGATGAACGGAGTCGGACAGCATCTGGCGTCGGCTGGCATCCATATCCGCGCTCGACCAGTAGTCGGCTTCGGTGCGGGAGACGAGATAGCGGGCGTGAGGGAACGTGGGCTCCCAGCGGCCCGGGCCGCTGGGGCGGGTGTTCCACCCGACATGGTCGGTGTGCAGATGGGTCAGGATCACCATGTCGACGGACTCCGGGGGAAAACCGGCGGCGGCCAGACGGTCGAGGTAGGGGGTGTCGAGGTTGTCCCAGGCGGGGTTGGCACGGCTCTTGCCGTTGCCGATACCGGTATCAACCAGTACGCGCAGACCACCCGTCTCGACCGCGAAGCTGTGCACGGCCAGATGGAGTGCGCCTCGGGGGTCAGCGAAGGCGGGAGTGAGCCAGGGGATCTGCGTGACGAGGTCCGGCGTGGCTGCCGGGATGAGCCACGGGCCGGTCTCGGGCGGGAGGACCAGCTCGTCGACGCGGTGCACGACGGCGTCACCGACGTTCCACCGGGGAGAGCTGTCGGGCGAGGCGGGGGTGTGCGGGAGGGAACTCATGCGGAACTCCGTGTTCTTGGGGGGGAGGTTCATACGGGGTGCCGCGGTGGCGGGCACCACAGCGGTGAGGGCTCGTGCGCTTCTTGACGCGCTCCGGCTCCGTAGCGGCTGAGGAAGGTGGAGATCGCCTCTTCTATGACCACGTCGGTCGGGGGAATGTTCGTCCGGCCCGCATCGATGGCCATGACCTTGGGCCAGACGACGAACTCCTGGACCAGCCCGAGGAACTGCCGCGCCGCTGTACTGGGGGATGGGCACGAGATCGTGCCTGCCTCGCAAAGACGCTTCAGAAACGACGCTAACACCTGCAGCAGTGGCGCCTTGCCGAGCCGGTGGAACTCCCCGGCGATCCACGGGATGCGGCTGGACTCGGCGATCACGAGCCGGGTGAAGGCGACCTGGTCCGTCTCGTCGATGAAGGCGAGCAGGGCGTGGGAGAAGTGGCGCAGAAACTCGGCCGGGTCACCGCCGCTCCCGAGTCCTTCTCCGAAGCGCGAGGGCAGGGTGGCGAGGTCGAGGCTTGCCCAATGGTGCTCCACCACGGCACGGAAGACGGCCTCCTTGCCGCCGAACCGGTTGTACACCGTCTGCCGGGCGACTCCGGCCCGTGACGCGATCCGTTCCAAGTTGACACCGTCGTACCCGCCTTCCAGGAAGAGTGCCTTCGCTGCGGACAGGATCTTCGAACGGCTGCGGGCGCGAGCTGCGCCCTGGCCGGACACGTGCGACGTACACGCGGTGGGAACCACGACCGACACCTCCTAACGGACTGTACAGTCCAGTCTAAATCGCCTGGCCGAGGTATTGCCAGAGCCTAAATTTGGATTGTACTGTCCAATCTAATCGAGGGGTCGCGGGACCCCCATCGGCTCCAGTGGGAGAAGCGATGCAACGTCCAGAGGACGCCGGCAGTCCGCTCGTCGCCGCCCGGCTCGACCGACTTCCGATGACAGCACTCCACAAGCGGTTCGTCGCCATCATGGCGCTCGGCAACTTCTTCGAGATCTACGAGCTCTTCCTGGCGGGAGTCCTCGCCACCACCCTGAAGGCGACCTTCTCGCTGGTCGGCTTCGATCTGTCGCTCGTTCTTGCCTCGACGTTCGTCGGTGCTTTCTTCGGGGCTGTGGTGATCGGACGCCTGGCGGACCGCATCGGGCGCCGCGGCGCCTACATGCTCACGCTCACCACGTACTCGGCGGCCACACTCGTCTGCGCCTTCGCCCCGAACCTGTGGAGCCTGATCCTCTTCCGCTTCATCGCCGGGATCGGCCTGGGAGGCGAACTTCCGGTAACGGATTCCTTCCTCGGTGACATCCTGCCGCCGCAACAGCGCGGACGCTACGCAGCGTGGGCGTTCACTGCCGCCTACCTCGCCGTGCCCGCGGTGGGCTTCTTGGGCATGAAGCTGATCGGCGAGAGCCCGCTGGGTATCGCGGGATGGCGGTGGATGTTCGCGGTCGGCTCCCTTGGCGCCCTGCTCACCTTCCTGGTCCGCCGGGGTCTGCCCGAATCACCGCGTTGGCTGGAGTCGGTCGGAAGAAGGGCGGAGGCCGACGCGGTCGCCACGCGATTCGAAGAGGCTGCCGAGGCAGAGGGATGGACACGTCCCCCGGTCACCGACGTCACGCCGCAGCAGCGCCCGGTCCGGCTGCCTGCACGCAGCATCTTCCGGGCACCTCTCGCCCGCCGCACGGCACTGATGGCCGTTCTGTGGATCCTGGCCCCCATCGGTTACTACGGTTTCGGCAGCCTCGGCACGCTCGTGCTCGCCGCCAAGGGACTCACCGTCAGCAGCTCGCTGACCTACTTGACCTTCTCCTTCATCGGATACCCGCTCGGCTCCTTCCTCTCCGTGCTCGTCATGGAGAGAGCCGAACGGAAGTGGATCCTGTGCGCCTCCCTGGTGGGCATGGGGCTGTTCGGGCTGGCCTACGGCAACGCCGCCTCGCCGATGGCGATCATCCTCGCGGGCTTCTGTTTCACCTTGGTCGCCAATGTCATGTCCAACTCCGGCCATATCTACCAGCTGGAGCAGTTCCCGACGAGCGTGCGGACCACCGCGACCGGCTGGCTGTACTCGCTCAGTCGGCTGTCGACCGCCGCAGCCCCCTTCTACCTGATCCCCCTCCTCGACGCCCACGGCGCCGGAACCACCTTCGCGGTGGTGGCCGCGGCGATGCTCCTGTCCGCGCTCGCGGTCGCCTTTGGGGTGCGGACCACAGGCCTGTCGGTAGAGAGCATCTCGGGGGCCCCGCAGGACGCGGACTTCCCGCCGTCGTCCACCGGCGTGCCCGCGCACGTCGCTTCCGGGCGGCGCACCGAGACGCCGTGACACCCCGCCTGCCACACATCGCCCCGCCAGGGGTGGTCGTTGTATCCCCCCTGGCGAAGCAACCGGCCGCACGGCCCCGCCCGCCGGCCGAGAAAGGACACACCGCACCATGCCGGAAGATCTCTGGAACCGCATGACCGCGCCGGAGCTGCGGGCACGGGCCGCCCAAGGCGCTCCGGTCCTGCTGCCCGTCGGATCCACCGAGCAGCACGGTCCGCACCTGCCCACCGGAGTGGACGACTTCCTCAGTGCCGAGGCGTGCAGGCGCGCCGCCGCCATCATGGCCGACCACGAGCGGCCCGTTGTGGTCGCACCCTCCCTGTGGTGCGGACTCTCCGATCACCATCTCGCCTTCGGCGGCACCTTCACACTCACCCTGCGGACGTACCACGCGCTCCTGCGTGACCTGTGCCGCTCCATCATCACCGCAGGCTTCGGCAAGATCCTCATCGTCAACGGGCACGGAGGGAACATCACCGCCCTCAATGCCATCAGCAACGAACTCACCCGGGAGTTGTCCACCCCCATCGCCGTCACCAGCTACTTCCTGGCCGGGCTGGAACGGACGGCGGAGATACTGGAGACCCAGCCCACCCTGATGCACGCCTGCGAGGGCGAAACCTCCATGATCATGGCGATCGCCCCCGACCTCGTCGACCGCTCCCGGCTCGCCGAGGCGACCGGCCCGCACATCGCGCTGCAATCCGACGCGAGCCATACGTTCCACGTGTCACGGCCGTTCAAGGAGGTCACCTGTTCGGGCGTGGCGGGTGATGCGCGCGCGGCAACCCCGGAAAAGGGAGAGGCCATCCTCGACACGTGTGCCCGAGCCATCGCCGAATGGCTGTTGAAGTGGGCGTGAACGCCGCGCCGCGGCTTCCAAGACCCGTGCCGAGGCGTTCTGCGAGGCCGCCCACGATATCGACGTCGACGAGACGGAGCAGTGTCAGCACCCGACCGCGGTCGGCCAGGGCGCGGGCACGTCTGCGTCGGCCGAACCGGATGGTGCGCCGGACGCCGACCGGCTCGCGCTGGCCATCGACGAGATCGCCGCCCGCCACGGTCGAGCCCCGATCACCATCCGCAACAAGTGGGGCCTACACCCTGGCCCAGCCCTATGGGCAAGCGTGGCAAGCAGGTCCTGTTCGACCCGGCCGCTGTGGACCGCTACGTCGCCACCCACATCACCGCGAGACCGCCGAGCTGGAGCCCCGCCGCTTCCACACCGCCCGCAAGATCGAACAGCTCACCGACATCACGGCCGCCACCATCCGCGCCGAGCGCTCCAAGGGGCACTGGCGCGCAGCCGACGCCCTGTCCGGCCGTGCGCACCGCTGGTACGGCGCCACGGTCACCAAAGCGCTGTCCGCGCGGCGTGGCTACCGTAGGGCCGACACCCCGATGCGCTTCCTGGATGCCATGGCCCCAACTATCCCTCCGGTCACGGCCTCCACAGCGGAGGGAAGACGCGGACCGTCCCGGGGAACGTCGGGACGGTCCGCGGGTTTCAGGCAGAGGCGAGTGCCTCGGTGGGGGTGAGGAGGGATGTGCCGACTAAAATCCTCGTCACTCAAGGCTAGCGCCGCACCCGCGGCATCCCCAGCCCGATCCAGGAGATGATCTCGCGCTGGATCTCGTTGTTGCCGCCGCCGAAGGTGAAGATGACCGCCGACCGGTAGCCGCGTTCCAGTTCGCCGTGCAGGACGGCGCCTGCGGAGCCCTCCCTCAGCGGTCCGGCCGCTGCGACTATCTCCATGAGCCAGGCGTAGGCGTCCCGACGGGCCTCGGAGCCGTAGACCTTGACGGCCGAGGCGTCCTGCGGGGTGAGCGTGCCGTCCTGGACGGCCGAGACCATCTGCCAGTTGAGGAGCTTCATCGCGTCGAGCCGGACGTGCGTGCGGGCGAGCAGCCGACGCACCCAGGGCAGATCGGCCACTCGGCGGCCGTCGGCGAGCTTGGTCTCCCGGGCCCAGCGCTGCACGTCTTGCAGCGCACGGATGGCCATCGTGCCGTGAGCGGCGAGGGTGACCCGTTCGTGGTTGAGCTGGTTGGTGATCAGCCGCCAGCCCTGGTTCTCCTCACCGACACGCCGGGAGACAGGGACGCGGACGCCCTCGTAGTAGCTCGCGGTGGTGTCGTGGGAGGCGAGGGTATGGATGACCGTGCAGGAGTAGCCGGGGTCGGAGGTCGGCACCAGCAACATGGTGATGCCCTTGTGGGGCGGAGCCTCGGGGTCGGTGCGCACGGCCAGCCACACCCAGTCCGCGGTGTCGCCGTTGGTGGTCCAGATCTTCTGCCCGTTGACGACGTAGGTGTCCCCGTCGCGTACGGCACGGGTCTTCAGCGAGGCGAGGTCGGTACCGGCACCAGGCTCGCTGTAGCCGATCGCGAAGTCGATCTCGCCGGAGAGAACGCGCGGCAGGAAGTACGCCTTCTGCTCCTCGGTGCCGAACCGCATGAGTGTCGGACCGACCGTGTTCAGGGCCATGAGGGGCAGGGGTACGCCGGCTTGCGCCGCTTCGTCGAAGAAGATGAACTGCTCCATCGCCGTCATGCCGCGTCCGCCGTACTCCCGCGGCCAGCCGACGCCGAGCCAGCCGTCTTGGCCCAGTTGGCGGATGGTGTCACGGTAGAAGCGCTTCCGCGCGACCGAGTCAGCGTACCGGGCGTAGGCGTTGTCCGGGACCAGCTGCGCGAAGTAGGCGCGCAGTTCGGCGCGCAGTCGCTGCTGCTCGGGCGTGTGATCGAGATGCACGGCGCCTCCAGGCTCCCAAGGACGGTCCTGACCGCGCACACCGTAGAACGTGTTTCAGAAATTGGGAATGGCCGCCCCGAGGTCACTTCGAGCGCGCCCGCCAGAACCACGGGTTCCGGACGGCGGCAGGACACTCCCCCGGGGCCCGAGGGGGCGGGTTCGGGGGGTGAACGCAGCCCGACCCGCAGGAAGAGCCCCGGGGCGACACCATGCCGACCCACAGCACCCACTCACGGAGCGAGTCCGATTCACCCCATTCTGGGTGGGTATTCCTTTCATATGGATATCGCATCGATGCAGCTGGCCGCTGCGAGTGGCCTGATGAGCCTCGGCTTGTTCCTCGTGGCCCTGGGCCTTCTGGTGCTGCTGGGCGGCGGCTACTGGCTGACCTCCCGGGTCAAGTACCGCGAGTCACCACGACCACGCCCCGAAGAGCAGCCCCATCTGCCGCCGGAGGGAGCGGTGTACGAAGTCCGGGAGAACAGGGAGTCCGCGGAGGTTCCAAAGACGCCCGAGGGCGGTCGACCGCTCACCCCGTACGAGCTGACCAACATGGACACGAGGCCGAGTGAGTCCAAGGATCGCCCGCGCTGGAGCAAGGGGTCCAGCGGCTCGTTCGGCGGTGGCGGGCTCGGCGCTCACTGATCCACCGCACCCCGCCCTCGAACACGAGCCTGGACGCCAAGGCCGCCCCGTACGCCCGTACGACCCTAGGTATCCTTGCGGGCCCCATCCAGGCGGTCGACCCCGGATACGTTCTGCACGTCCTCCGGGTCCTGGCTCGGTGCGGCGCCGAACCAGGCGTCGAGGATCTCCTTCAGCACCGGTTCGGAGGTCAGGCGCAGGCTCAGTGCCAGAACGTTCGCGTCGTTCCAGCGACGGGCGCCGTCCGCCGTGACGGCGTCCGTGCACAGAGCCGCACGTACCCCCGGCACCTTGTTGGCCGCGATGGACGCTCCCGTGCCGGTCCAGCAGCACACCACAGCCTGCTGCGCAGCGCCCTCGGCGACGTCCCGGGCCGCCGCGACCGAGCAGGCCGCCCATCCCGTGTCGGCCCCGGGCCGTAGCGCACCGTGCGTGTGCACCGCGTGACCACGGTGCCGTAGCTCCGCCACGAGGAAACGGGCCAGGGGTTCGTCCATGTCGGAGGAGACGGAGATCCGCATGACCGGAGGGTAGCGCCTGCCGCGTCGCGGCCGGGCGCCCCCGGTCCGTGACGGTTGCCCTCCCACCCAGCGCAGCAGACGGGAGGCCGGGAAGAGGGCCGGCCGGCCGGCCGGTCCCCGGCGGCCTTGCGTCCGTCCTGGACGTCCGCGCCCCAAGGTGATCCTGGCATCGCGCACGGTGACGGTGAGCGCCTGCACGTGACCTCACCTGAAGCAAGGCCGATACTGCCATTAGCTCTATCGGTGAAATCGGCCCGACGCCGGACCACGCGGCAACACCCGCAAGGCTCACTAGGAGATACCGATGAGGATGCTGATCAACGTGCCGGAGACCGTCGTGGCGGACGGGCTGCGCGGGCTGGCGGCCGCGCACCCCGATCTGACCGTGGACGTGGAGAACCGGGTGATCGTCCGCCGGGACGCGCCGGTGGCCGGACAGGTCGCGCTCGTGTCGGGCGGCGGGTCGGGCCACGAACCGCTGCACGGGGGGTTCGTCGGCCCGGGCATGCTGTCCGCGGCCTGCCCCGGGGAGGTCTTCACCTCGCCGGTACCGGACCAGATGGCGCGCGCCGCGGCCGCCGTGGACAGCGGGGCCGGTGTGCTCTTCATCGTCAAGAACTACACCGGTGACGTGTTGAACTTCGACATGGCGGCCGAGTTGGCCGAGGACGAGGGAGTCCAGGTCGCCAAGGTGCTCGTCAACGATGACGTGGCGGTCACCGACAGCCTCTACACAGCTGGGCGACGCGGCACCGGCGCGACGCTGTTCGTGGAGAAGATCGCAGGCGCCGCCGCGGCCGAGGGCCAGCCACTGGAGCGGGTGGAGTCCATCGGCCGGCAGGTCAACGAGAACTCCCGCAGCTTCGGTGTGGCCCTCAGCGCGTGTACGACACCCGCGAAGGGCAGCCCCACCTTCGAGCTGCCGGACGGTGAACTGGAGTTGGGCATCGGCATCCACGGCGAACCGGGCCGGGAGCGGCGGCCCATGATGACCTCCGGCGAGATCGCCGACTTCGCGGTGAACGCGATCGTGGAGGACATGCCCCCGCGCAACCCCGTCCTCGCACTGGTCAACGGCATGGGCGCCACCCCACTGCTGGAGCTGTACGGCTTCAACGCCGAGGTGCAACGGGCACTGCGCGAACGCGGCGTGGCCGTCGCCCGCACCCTCGTCGGCAACTACGTCACCTCCCTCGACATGGCCGGCGCCTCGGTGACACTGTGCCAGGCCGACGAGGAACTGCTGCGGCTGTGGGACGCGCCGGTGAAGACCCCCGCACTGCGCTGGGGGATGTGACACGGCGGACGAGGCGCCCGGTGTCTTCACCGCGCCGGTCGCCAACCGCACAGCGCCATCTGCACCGCACCGGTCGAAACCCTGCCATGCAAGGAGGTCCAGTGCTCGACGCCGACTTCTTCCACCGCTGGATGACGGCGACCGCCGCATCCGTGGAACGCGAGGCGGAACGCCTCACCGCCCTCGACTCGGCCATCGGGGACGCCGACCACGGCATCAACCTGCAGCGCGGGTTCCGAGCCGTGAAGGCTGCACTGGAAAAGGAGGCTCCGGACACGCCGGGCGCCGTCCTGGTCTTGTCCGGGCGGCAGCTGATCTCGACGGTCGGCGGCGCGTCGGGACCGCTGTACGGCACCTTGCTGCGCCGGACGGGCAAGGCCCTCGGTACTGCAGCCAAGGTCAGCGAGGCAGAGTTGGCCGAGGCGCTGCGCGCGGGTGTGGACGCGGTGATGGCCCTCGGCGGGGCAGCGCCCGGCGACAAGACCATGGTGGACGCCCTGGTGCCGGCCGTGGACACCCTCGGCGACGGCTTCGCCGCCGCGCGAGCCGCCGCCGAGGAGGGGGCAGTGGCCACCATTCCGCTGCAAGCCCGCAAGGGCCGGGCGAGCTATCTCGGCGAGCGCAGCATCGGCCACCAGGACCCGGGGGCAGCCTCGTCGGCACTGCTCGTCGCCTGCCTCGAAGAAGCCGCTGCGGCGGCGGAGGGCTGACGGGTGAACGCCGACAAGCTGGTCGGAATCGTACTGGTGTCGCACAGTGCGGAAGTCGCCACATCGGTCGCCGAGCTGGCACGGGCCTTGGCGGGCGGAGCCACGGTGGTGCCCCTGGCTCCGGCTGGTGGCACGGAAGGCGGCGGGTTCGGCACCAGCGCCGAGCTGATCTCCGCCGCGGCGGCCACCGTCGACCGGGGTGCCGGCGTGGCGGTGCTCACCGACCTGGGCAGTGCCGTCCTCACCGTCAAGGCGCTGCTCGCCGAGGGCGACGAGCTTCCGGACGGCACTCGCTTGGTGGACGCCCCGTTCGTCGAGGGAGCTGTGGCCGCGGTCGTCACGGCGTCCACGGGTGCCGACCTGGACGCCGTGGCGGCTGCGGCGGCGGAAGCGTACGCCTATCGCAAGGTGTGACGGCCCCGCCTGCCGGACGTAGGAGTACCGGATGGCTGGTCACTGTTCGCCAGGAACAGTCTGGCCAGCCGCTGCCCCGTCGCCACCGCTGCCGCGTGGTCCTCGATGGGGCTGACATGGGAGTTCTTGAACACGATGTAGGTGACATCGGAGGCCGCCCCGCCGTCGCGGGGGTCGGCCCGGATGCCGAGACCCCGCGCCGTGGCGTAGGAGGCCTCACCGATGACGTCGCGCGGTCCGGTGTCGCCGACCACGGCATACTGCAGTCGGCCCCGGTAGACGACCGCGGCGACTGAGCCGCCCCGCACACCGGCTGCACGGTGGTCCCAGATGCGGCTCGGGGCCGGAATGACGATGTAGGGCAGGGCCTCGGCGTTCAGCTGACGGCCGTCGGACTGCTGGAAGGCCGTGGCGGCGGTGAACAGCGGGTCGGTGCGACGGTTGCAGCGAACGGTGGGCCGTCCGTCGCAGTCGATGTCCAGATCAGCCTTCCAGTACACGACGTCCTCGGTGCCGCAGACGGGCACGGTCGCGGGGCGATCGGCATCGGTGCGGTACCGGCCCTGGGACACCTGGGTGCACTCTCCCAGTCCGGCCAGCAGGTCGTCAGCGGCGACCGCGCCCTCGCCGCGGGCCACGGGCCCCTCCCGGGGCGGGACAGCAGCCGCCGGGGCGAGCAGCGGCGCCGGAGCGAGCAGGGCGGCGCCGGCCACGGCCAGCGTCAGCGACGGGACACGCACACGCACGATGAGGGACCCTCTCCTCGGGAACGCGGGAACGTCCAGCCCACTGTGATGCCGGTTGCGCCGATCGGCCACCGAGGCCACCGCGAAGCGGCCGGATGGAGCACGCTTGTGACACCCCGTGAGGGAACGGGGCACGAGTCCGGGGGCGGCGGAGCAGGACAGGGGCTGGGCTGTCCGAGTCGATGTCTGCCCGGGCAGCCCAGCCACCCGCACCGGCGCGGGATCGGCGACGACAGCGTTCCGCGCCGCAGGCGTGAACTGCCTTGCCTTATAGAGCAGTTCCACCGTAGGGACGTTCAGCATACGTAAGGTCCTGGGGCTTCGGCACACGGCCCTCCGAGTCAGCGACACCGGGCGGGCCATAGCGGCCGAGGACGGGTACGGACCATTGCTGTGAGGTGGCTGTTCCCTGGGAAGGCACAGCCGTGCAACGCGCCCCCCGTCCGCTCGGGTGGGCAGCGCATGGTGGACGTCACCAGGCTCAGACCGTCCACCATGTATGCCTTCACCCTGTATGCCTTCACCATGCGGGCCGGGGACACCCCAGGGCCCATGGGCGGATACCGGACAGCGCGGACGGTGACGACGGGCAACCGCCCGGCGTAGTGCGTCGGCGAGTCACGCTGTACCGGGCGGAGGAATTCATCACCCGGCCGGGCGCCTCCCGTGTGCGGGCGTGCCGGTAGCCGAGTTGGCTGCAGCTGAGGCAGCACGGACGTTCCCCGATCCTTGGCGGCGCATGGGACGTACCGCCGACCGTGCCGCCGGAGGCCAGCCCATGCACACCTCGCGACTCCTCCTCCGTTCCGGCCTGACGCTGGCGGCCGCCGCCGCGCTCCCGGCTGCGCTCGCCGAGCCGTCCGCCGCGGTCTCGGGGATCTCCGTCAGCACCACCGGGTCCACCGTCTCGGTGGTCACCAGCGCGTGCACCCAGATCAACGGCAGCTGGGGCAACGCGGCCCTGCTCACCAGCCGCCAGGCGAACTTCGCCGAGGGTCGGCAGGTGGCCCTGTCCGGCACCACCATCAGTCAGTCCGCGGCCTGGTCGAAGGTGAGCCCGGGGACCTACACCGTGGTCGTCGTGTGCTCCAGCGGCAGCACGGCCGGAACCCAGTCGGTGATCGTCTCCGCGCCCACGTCCCCGACGATCTCGGCAACGTCGTCGCCGGCCCCCTCCCGAGGCGTGATGGGTGGGCTGGGCGGCGCCGCGCGCGACTACGGTCCCCTGACGCTGGGCATCGGCGCGGCACTGGTGGGCACGGGTGTCATCGCCACGGGCTGGTACCTGCGCAAGCGCTCGAAGCCGTACCGCCTCTGAGGGACCGTGTCCTCGGGCGGGCCGGCTGTCGTCAGCGCTCACGCGCGTCGGACAACTCGGCGAACTCCGCCAGCGCGTGGGTGAGCCACCCGGCCCAGAAGGTCTCCAGATCGATACCGGCCCGCAGGACGAGGTGGCGCAGCCGGTCCTCCGGGGCGTTCCGGTCCGGCGGGAAGTCGCGCTTCTCGATCTCCCGGTACTCGGCCAGCTGACGCCGGTGCAGTTCCAGATGACGGCGCAGATCGTCCTCCAGGCCCGCCGTGCCCACCACGGCCGCTGCACGCAGCCTTAGCAGCAGGACGTCCCGCTGGGGCTTGGGGTCCTGCGCAGCGGCGGTCCAGCGAGCCAGTTCGGCGCGGCCCGCGGGCAGAACCTCGTAACTCTTCTTCTGCCCACGGGCCGGCTGTTCGGCCGGCAACGCGCGGATGAGCCCTTGAGCCTCCAGCCTTCCCAACTCGCGATAGATCTGCTGATGCGTCGCGGACCAGAAGTAGCCGATCGACTTGTCGAACCGGCGGGTCAGCTCCAGTCCCGACGACGGCCTTTCCAGCAGGGCGGTGAGGATCGCGTGCGGGAGTGACATGAGCTCATCCTAGGGATGTACGGCGCGGACCCTACAGCGTCGCCGCGAGTTCCGTGCCCTGCTTGATGGCCCGCTTGGCGTCCAGCTCGGCCGCAACGTCGGCACCGCCGATCAGGTGCGCACGGCGTCCGGCGGCGACCAGCTCCTCGTACAGGCCACGGCGCGGCTCCTGCCCGGTGCACAACACCACGGTGTCGACCTCGAGGACCGTGCTCTCACCGTCGACGGTGACGTGCAGTCCGGCGTCGTCGATGCGGTCGTAGCGGGCCCCGGGGGTCATGGTGACCCCCCGGTGTTTCAGTTCGGCGCGGTGGATCCAGCCGGTCGTCTTGCCGAGCCCGGCGCCTACCTTGGTGGTCTTGCGCTGGAGGAGGTGGACGGTGCGCGGCGGCGCCGGCCGCTGCGGTGCGGCGAGGCCGCCCGGCTCCCGGTAGTCCATGTCAACGCCCCAGTGCCGGAAGTACGTCCGTGGGTCCTCGCTGGCCTTGTCGCCGCCGTCGGTGAGGTACTCGGCAACATCGAAGCCGATGCCGCCGGCGCCGAGGATGGCGACGCGGTCGCCGACCGCGGCACCGTCGCGGAGCACGTCGAGATAGCCGAGGACGCGAGGGTGGTCGACGCCGGGGATGTCCGGAACGCGCGGGGTGACACCGGTGGCGACGACGACCTCGTCGTAGTCGGCGACCGTCTCCGCGGTGACCCAGGTGTCCAGGCGTACGTCGACGCCGTGCGCGTCCAACTGGTGGCGGAAGTAGCGCAGGGTCTCGTCGAACTCCTGTTTTCCAGGCACCTTGCGGGCTACGTTGAGCTGACCGCCAATCTCACTCGCTGCATCGAACAGGGTGACCGAATGACCGCGTTCGGCCGCCGAGACGGCGCAGGCGAGACCAGCCGGGCCGGCGCCGACGACGGCGACGCGCAGGCGCCGGCGGGTCGGCGAGAGGACCAGTTCAGTCTCGTGGCAAGCGCGTGGATTGACCAGGCAGGAGGTGATCTGCCCGCTGAAGGTGTGGTCGAGGCAGGCCTGGTTGCAGCCGATGCAGGTGTTGATGGCCTCCGGCGTCCCCGCGGCGGCCTTGGCCACGAAGTCGGGGTCGGCGAGCATCGGGCGAGCCATGGAAACCATGTCCGCGTAGCCCTCGGCGAGCAACTGCTCCGCCAGTTCAGGCGTGTTGATGCGGTTGGTGGTCACGAGCGGTACGGACACCTCACCCATGAGCTTCCTAGTGACCCAGGTGTAGGCGCCGCGCGGAACGGAGGTGACGATGGTGGGGATGCGGGCCTCGTGCCAGCCGATGCCGGTGTTGATCAGGGTCGCCCCGGCGGCCTCGACGGCCTTGGCGAGGGTGATGACCTCCGCGAGGGAGGAGCCGCCCGGAACCAGGTCCAGCATGGACAGGCGGTAGATGACGATGAAGTCCTCGCCGACGGCCTCTCGGACGCGCTTGACGATCTCCACGGGGAGGCGCATCCGGTTCTCGTACGAGCCGCCCCAGCGGTCTTCGCGCCGGTTGGTTCCAGCGGCGATGAACTCGTTGATGAGGTAGCCCTCGGAGCCCATGATCTCCACGCCGTCGTAGCCGGCCTGCCGGGCGAGGCGAGCGGCGCGCGCGTAGTCGTCGATGGTCCGCTCGATGTCAGCGTCGGTCAGCTCGCGCGGAACGAAGGGGCTGATGGGCGCCTGCATCGGGCTCGGCGCGACGAGGTCCTGGTGGTAGGCGTACCGCCCGAAGTGCAGGATCTGCATCGCGATCCGGCCGCCCTCGCGGTGCACCGCCTCCGTGATGGTGCGGTGCTGCTCGGCCTCCGCCTCGGTGGTGAGCTTGGCGCCCCCCTCGTAGGGCCGCCCCTCCTCGTTGGGCGCGATACCGCCGGTGACGATGAGGCCCACTCCCCCGCGCGCGCGGTCCGCGTAGAACGCCGCCATCCGCTCGAAGCCGCGCTCGGCCTCCTCGAGACCAACGTGCATGGAACCCATGAGCACGCGATTGGGCAGGGTGGTGAAACCCAGGTCGAGCGGGGTCATCAGATGGGGGTAACGGCTCATCGGGCCCTCCGTGCGCGGTGTCGTCGCCTTCTGTTGTAGAGGAAGGCCCGCGCTTTATGCAATAAGTTGCATAACCAGGAGAGGTGACTCCAGCCACTTTGTACCTACTAGTATGGACACGACTGTCACTCAGCAGCCGCCCGGAAAGGACACCTCCCCTGCCCTTCGTCCGCATAGACGTGCTCGGTACCGATCCCACCCGGCTCGACGCCCTCGGTCGAGCCGTCCAGGACCCCTCACGGAGACGCTCGGCATTCCACCCGACGACTGCTTCCAGGTACTGACCGGCCACGACGGCATCGCGAGCACGCTGCGCCACGACGGCTACCCCGGAGTGCACCAGGACGACTCGGTGATCTTCGCCGCGATCACCATGCGCGCCGGGCGCACCGCGGACCGCAAGCGCGCGATGTACCGTCGACTCGCCGAGCTGGTGCACGAGCGGACCGGCACAGAGCCGCAGAACGTGTTCGTGACCGTCACCGAGAACGGTTCCGCCGACTGGTCCTTCGGTCACAGCCTGGCGCAGTACGCCCCTGCCGGCGACGAGCAGGCCGGGGCGCCGTCCCCGCCCCCGCCGTCAGCGGCTTTCCAGGCGGAGGTGCAGGTCCCTCTCCTGATCACCCGAGGCCGCGCAGGTCTCCTGAACGGTGAACAGCGAGTCCAAAGTAGTGCGGAACCGGTCAACGGCCCAGTAACCGCCCTGGACGTCCGCCTGGACGGCCGCACCGAGACGGACCGGCATGCGGCCCACCTCCCGGGCGTCCGCAACGTCGTACGTGCCGAGCCACACCATCGGGCGGGTCTCATGGAGTTGCTGGGGCTCCTCGTCCGCGCCCCGGTCGGACGCGAAACAGGACCTCAGCACGTCGAAGACGACGCGGGCGTCCTCCTTGGAGCCGCTGATCTCCACCGTGACGGTTTCCGGATGCGACCGTGCCGTGCGTCCCATTGACCGCTCCTTTCGTGGCCGCGCCGCGGTGGAACGGGGTGGCCCGCCGCACCACTGCCCCCTCAGCAAAGCACCCCGGGCCGCCGGGCACACCTCAGCCGCGTGAGAACGTGTACGTCTTGCTGTCCGTCAGCACGCAGAAGCCGGGCGACACCACGATCACACGGAGGATGCCCGTCCGCCGGTCGTAGTCGATGCCCTCCACCTCGAACGAGCCCGAGCAGAAGCTGCGCAGCGGCAACTGCCGCAGGGCCGTGACGTGGCCCGAGACGTCCGCGGAGCCGTTCGGGGCGGCCGAGAGGTCGATCTCCAACAGGGGCTTGGTCATGCCGAAGAGGGTGCCGTCCGGATCATCGGAGGAGCACAGCAGGGTCGTGGGTCCGGAGAAGTCGCAGCCCTGAACGTCCCGGACGGCGTGGTCCAGCTCGACCGTCGAAACCTGCGGGAGGTTCACCGAGGGGGACGTGCGGGAGTTGGCTCCGGGAGTCGGGAAGACCAGCAGACGGGACATCGTGCCCCATTCACCCGACAGCATCCACTGGCCGTC
Source organism: Streptomyces pluripotens (assembly GCF_000802245.2). NCBI lineage: Bacteria > Bacillati > Actinomycetota > Actinomycetes > Kitasatosporales > Streptomycetaceae > Streptomyces > Streptomyces pluripotens. The sequence continues at coordinate 6,885,165 of NZ_CP021080.1, read as the reverse complement.
GGGAGAGATCGCGACCCAGGAGTTGTTCAGGGCCTCACCGGGACCGAGCGTGTGGACGTACTCGGACCAGCCGCCGCCGGGTGCCCGCACGCGGAACATCTTCGAGTTGCCGGAATCGCGCTGGTAGGGCTCGATGTAGTAGCCCTCGTACGAGGCGTCGGGATCGCCGACGTGGTTCCAGCCGCGCACGGAGACGCCGATGGGAATGGTTCCGATACCGGTGTACCGGTTGGGGCTGTTCGGCGGGACCTCCACCGAGGTCAGCCCCTGGCTCTCGGTCAGCGGATCGGCCCTGTCCGAGCCGGTCTCGGTCCAGGTGGCAGCCGCGGCGGCGGATGGGGGTAAGGCGAGGGACACGACGGCGGCGGTAGCCAGGGTGACGAGTCCAGCGAGTACCGCGTGACAACGTTGCCGGACGGACGTGGACATGGTCGACTCCTCGGACAGGAGGTGGGGGCACTCGGTCGGCGGACAGTCTGGCGTGGCGCAATGGTCATGTACACACCAATGCAGCAACATGGGTCCGAACTCCCACGGCTCGCGGGACCGCCGGGTACGGTCTTCTCCGTAGTCAGCCCGCACCGCGCGCGCCGCCGGCGTGGCGACTTCGGCGGACGTCCGTCACCGGGTCGAGAGAGGGTTGAGGCAAGCGGCGAAGGCGTCGGAGAGTCGGGTGTGAGCGCTTTAGAACAAGGGGAGTCGGCACGGGGGACGACGTGCCGTGCGAACGCGCGAAGGCGGTGCATGGCATGAGTGCAGCCAAGGCTCCGGTGGCCGCGGGTGACGAGCCCGCACGGGGGCCGCTGCGCCCGGGCGGGCTGCTCGACGTACTGGCCGTGGCGTCCGTGGTGCTCGACACCGACGGCCGGATCGTGCTGTGGAGTCCCCAGGCGGAGGAACTGTTCGGATACACCGCCCAGGAGGCGCTCGGGCAGTACGCCGCCCGCCTGATGGTGCACGAGCGGCACATCAAGGTCGTCGGCAAGCTCTTCGCCGATGTGATGCGCACCGGGCAGAGCTGGGCCGGTGGCTTCCCGGTCCGCCACAAGGACGGCAGCACCCGCCTGGTGGAGTTCCGCAACATGCGGCTTTTGGACGACCGCGGCAACGTGTACGCGTTGGGTCTCGCCGCCGACCAGACGACCGTGCGGCGGCTGGAGCAAGACGTGGCGCTGTCCGAGCGGATGGTGAAGCAGTCACCGGCCGGACTCGCCGTCCTCGATGCACAGCTACGTTTCGTCTCCGTCAACCCGGCGCTGGAGAAGATCAACGGGGTGCCGGCCGACCAGCACAAGGGACGCACGCTGCGCGAGGTGCTGCCCCTGCTGGACCCCGGCGCCCTGCAGGACGCCGCCCGGCGCGTGCTGGACACCGGCGTGCCCGTCATCGACACCACACTGGTCGGCCGTACCCCCGCCGATCCGGACGAAGACCATACCTGGTCGCTGTCCCTGTACCGGCTGGATGACACCATGGGCCATGTGCTCGGCGTGGCAGCCTCGGTGATCGACATCACCGAACAGCACCGGGCCTCCGTGGAGGCGGAAACCGCCCGGCGCCGCTTGGCGGTCATCGCCGACGCCTCGGCCCGGATCGGCAGCACGCTGGAGTTGGAGCAGATCGCCTGCGAACTGGCCGAGGTCGCCGTACCGGAGCTGGCGGACGTGGCGGCTGTGGATCTGCTGGACGCGGTGGTGGGGGGCCGGCACAGCACACTGGGTCCGTCGGAACCCGCGGTGCTCCGGGCCCTCGCGGTGCGCCCGGAGAAGGGTGTGGAGGCCGCGGACGCGGTGCGGGCCGCCGATCCTCCCGGCCAGATCGCCCGGTACGCGCCCGACCGTCTGGTCACCGAATGCGTGCGCGCGGGTGAGGCAGTACTGGTGCCGCGCGTCGGGGACGAGGACGTGCCGCGCATCGCCCGCTCCCCCGAGGCAGCCGTCCTGCTGGGCCGGGCGGGCCTGCACTCGTACCTCGCGGTGCCGCTCATCGCACGTGGCGAGGTGCTGGGTGCGCTCGACCTCAAGCGCACCCGGAATCCGGCACCCTTCGGTGAGGACGATGTCCTGCTCGCACGGGAACTGGCCGCCCGGGCGGCCGTGCAGATCGACAACGCGCGTTGGTACCAGAGCGCCCGCGACACCGCGCTCACCCTCCAACGCAGCCTGCTTCCCAGCCGGCCGCCGGTCACGACGGGCCTGGAAGTGGCCTCCCGCTACCAGCCTGCGGGCGCGACCAGCGAGGTTGGCGGCGACTGGTTCGACGTGATCCCGTTGGAGGGCGACAAGACCGCGCTCGTGGTGGGAGACGTCATGGGCAGCGGCGTCAGCGCCGCTGCCACCATGGGCCAACTGCGCACGGCGACCACCACGCTGGCCGCCCTCGACCTCGACCCGGCCCGATTGCTGGAGCACCTGGACAAGACGACCTCGGCCTTGGACCACTCCATCGCGACATGCGTCTATGCCGTCCACGATCCGCATCTGCGCCAGTGCCGGATCGCCAATGCCGGCCATCTGCCCCCGGCCCGGGTCCGGCCCGGCGCACCGCCAGAACTGCTCGACCTGCCCACCGGCGTGCCCCTGGGCGTGGGCGGGGTGGGCTTCTCCACCGTCACCTTCGACTTCGATCCCGGTGACGAGTTGGTCTTCTACACCGACGGCCTAGTGGAGACCCGCCACCACTCGCTGGACCAACGGCTGGAATTCCTGCTGTCCCTGCTGAACGACCCCGAACGCCCACTGGAGGAGACCTGCGACCTGCTCCTGCGGACGTTGCACCATCCCGACAACCACGACGACGTGGCCCTCCTCATCGCCCGGGCGCAGGAACTTCCCTAGCCGGCCGGGCCGCGGGCGGCGGAGTCGCGATCACGACGGTCGCCGGGCGCAGGCCCGCCGTGACGCCCTTGACCGGGCCTCGCCTCCCATGCCCTCAGATGCGCACGCCGATCACCATGCGCGTGCGCGTCCTCCGACACCGTCAGACGGCTCGTCAGGCCCGCCTCGCTGAGGGCCCGCACGGCGGCCGGCGCCTGGTGTTCGCTGGTCTCGCTCAGGAGGCAGCCGCCAAAAGCGAGCCACCGCGGCGGGTCAGCGACGGGAGGACGGACCACGGGGAACGGCCCGCTGCCGGGGGTGTGCTCCCGCCCCGGGGAGTTGCTCAGACGCCGACCGTCTCCTCGATCTCCTCCTCGGCCTGCCTCGCTGCCGTCCGTTCGGCGTCCCGCCCGGCCCGCGCCGGGACGGACAGGGACCGGTTCCCCGGCTCGGACCGAGGGTCTGCGGCCGCCTGCCAGGTCCGGCGGGTCCGCTCGTACCGGGCCGCGGTCACGGTCACGGCGAGGCCCACGAGCAGCCAGACCGCGAGGGTCCACACGTTGTGCGCGAGGCCGTCGTCGCCGAAGTACAGCAGGCTGCGGACGCCCTCGATGAAGCCTGCGCCGTTCCAGAAGGCGTGCAGGGCGCCGAAGAATCCGTTCTGCAGCTCGGGACGGAACAGACCGCCGCAGCTGGTGAAGTTCAGCATCACGAACAGCACCATCATGGTCAACGTGGTCCATCGCTTGAGGAAGGTGTGCAGGCCGATTCCGATGAAGAGGATCCCCGCCGAGTAGAGCCAGGCCAATCCCCAAACGCCCGACAGATCGTGGTGCGCGAGGTGGAACACCGGCCCCGCGAGCAGCACGCCGATGCCGCTGACCACCGTGGAGACACCGAGCGCGAGCACTGCCCGGACGCGCATCGCGAGGCCGGCGCCCGCGGCCCCGAGGGCGGCTACCGAAGCGTAGGAGCCGATGCTCAGCGCGATCAGCAGGAAGAACAGACCCTGGCCGGTAGGGTCCTCGGCGACCGGCGCCACCACATCGATGACCTTCAGTGGGAGGCCCTGCTGGGCAGCGACGGGAGTGAACACCTTCTCCACGGCAGTCGCGCCCATATCGGAAGCCGCACCGGCCACCAGCAGCTCGGGCGCCTTGGCGCTCGGCACGTAGGCACCGGTCACCTCCCGGGACCGGAGCAAGGCGACTGCGTCGGCACGGGTGGCAACCGTGCGGATGTCGAGCTTGTCCCCCGCGGTGTCCTGCACCGTTTGCGCGAAGACCTTGGTCTGCGGGGCAGTACCGACGACGGCGACGGGCAGGTGGTTCGGCTCGGGAGTGACGAAGGCCCCCAGATAGGCGAGCCCCATGCCCAGGCACATCAACAGCGGAGTGACCAGGTGCGTGAGCACATGGCGCAGTGCGGGTGACCTCATCGTGCGGGACCTCCAATGGTTGGCTTATACAACTTCATCATCAAGTTGTACTCTACAACTAGAGCTTGGAGGAGGTATTCCCATGAGCGCAGCGGAGTCGGCCGTCGAAGCGATCCAGCGTGAAATGACGATCTTCGCCCGCCGAGCCCGCGCCTCGGCGGAACGGATGCACCCAGAGCTGTCACTGGTGTCGTACACCCTGCTCGGCCACCTGGAGGAGAGCGGCGGCTGCCGGGCGACCGATCTGGCGGCACATTACGCACTGGACAAGTCCACGGTGAGCCGGCAGGTGACCGCTCTGCAGCGGGCCGGACTGATAGAGCGCCGCCTGGACCCGGAGGACCACCGGGTCCAGGTGCTGCATCTGACGGAGGCCGGGCGGGAGATCCTCGCCCAGGTCACCCGCAGCCGCCGGGCCGCCTTCCGGGAACGACTCGCGCACTGGCCCGAGGAAGACCTGATTCGGTTCGCCGCCTACCTGGAGCGGTACAACGCAGGGCCGGGTGATGCGGATTCTGGCTGACCCGTGTGCCCGGCCGCGAGGAGCGTCCCGGCGACGACGGCTCCCCGCCGACCCTGCGGTTCAGGGGACGACCAGGGACGGTGCACCCGGACCAGCAGCGTACGGTTGAGCCATGAACGTCACGCGAGGCTTCACGGGCCGCCCGCGCGTCGCCAACCCAGGGCTGCCGCCCGGGCAGTACGACGCACGAGAGGACTGGCCCGTCCTGTCCGCCGAGGTCACCCCCGACCTCGCGGCCACCGACTGGTCCTTCCACATCGACGGCCTGGTCGAACGCCCGTACACCTGGGACTGGGACGCGGCGAGGGCGCTGCCCGCTTCGTCGTACGAGGGAGCGATCCACTGCGTGACGGGCTGGTCCAAGTTCGGCGTCCGGTTCGAGGGCGTCTCACTGGACACGTTTTTCCATGTGGTGCGGCCCCACGGATCCGCCACACATGCGCTCGCCCGCTCCCACACGGGCTACACCACGAATCTCCCGCTCGCCGACCTCACCGGCGGGCGAGCCTGGATCGCCTGGGAGTACGGCGGCGCACCACTGGCGCCTGAGCACGGCGGCCCAGCGCGCCTGCTGGTGCCACATCTGTACTTCTGGAAGAGCACGAAGTGGATCGCGGGCATCACGCTCCTCGACCACGACGTACCCGGCTTCTGGGAACGCAACGGCTACCACCCGCGCGGCAACCCCTGGGCGGAGCAGCGGTACTCCGGTGACTGAAACGAACATCACGGTGACCGAAACGGTGACGACGAACACGGCCGCCGGAGCCCCGAGCACGCCTGCCTCGGCCCAGACCAGCCGCACCGCCGCCGCCTCCTCCGCCGCGTTCGCGGTCCCTGCCACCGGATCCGGCACTCGCGGGGCCCGGTTCGCGGTGCCCGGGCGCATTGCCGTGAGCGAGCAGGCGACGACGGCATGGCGGACCGCCACGCTGACGGAGATCCGGCGGGAGACCCCGCGGGCCGCCACGTTCCGGCTTTCGGTGCCGAACTGGGCGGGACATCTCCCCGGGCAGCACCTGATGCTGCGTCTCACGGCGCAGGACGGTTACGTGGCGCAGCGCCACTACTCGATCGCCTCGGCACCGGATGACTCCGGGCACCTGGAACTGACCCTGGGCCATGTGCCGGACGGCGAGGTCTCCGGCTGGTTCCACACGATGGCCCAGCCCGGTGACACCGTCGAGGTGCGTGGCCCGCTGAGTGGCTTCTTCGCCTGGCCCGGCGACCGTCCAGCACTGCTGCTCGGCGCTGGCTCCGGGGTCGTACCGCTGATGTCGATGGTGCGACACCACCGGGCCCGCGCCCTGACCGTGCCACTGCGGATGCTGGTGTCCGCACAAAGCCCGGAGGAACTGATCTACGCGGGGGAACTGGGTGCGGAGACGACCCCTGTGTTCACCCGCAGCGCTCCGGCCGGCATACCTGTGGGACGTATGACGTCCGCCCATGTGATACCCCTCCTGGCCGACCAGCCCCCATGCGGGTGGGAAGCGTATGTATGCGGATCCAACGGGTTCGCCGAGCACGCCTCCCAGCTGCTGGTCCAGGCGGGCCAACCAGTGGAACGCATCCGTATCGAACGCTTCGGCTGAGCGCTCGGGTCGCGTGACGGGACGGGGCACGCGATCGTGGGGCACATGGCACCTTCCGTGCCCCGGACCGTCTTGAATTTCACGGCTCGCGACATGCGCTGAGGTGCGCCGTACGGGGTACGTGACGAGTGTGAGCGGTCGTACGCGCGAGCGCGTGGAGCGGCGGACTGTGCAGCGGCCGTCCGACTCATCCGCCCTCCGGCTTCGCCGGTGGCGAGGAGGTGGGCATGCGTACCCGGATGCGAGGTTGGCGTTGGCGGCGCAATCCGCTGCGGCGCCGGTCGGACGTGGTGGAGGCGTGGACAGTACTGGTCGTCACCATCCTGCTGCTCGTGGTAGCCCCCCTGGTCGGTGTAGCGGCCGGTCTACGCGCCCACGACCGGGCCGAGACGCTCGCGGTGGCACAGCGGGCCGAGCGCCATCAGGTGCGGGCCGTGGTCATCGGTGACGTGCCCCAGCGGTTGTCCACCTCGCAGGGTGATCCCACGCACCCGTACCGCGCCCGGGTCCGCTGGAGCGAGCCCGGCGGCAAGGCCCGGACCGCCTGGGCCGGGGTGCCGGCCGGGACCCGGGCCGGTGACACCGTCTCCGTGTGGTTCGACTCCCAGGGCCGCAATGTCACCCCGCCGCCAGACGAGGCGGCGATCTGGCAGCACACATTCACCGTCGGCTTGTGCGCCGCGGGCGCGGCAGCGGGCCTGGTATTCCTCGGGCACGCCGTCGAACGCCGGATCGCCCTGCGCCACCGGCTGACCGAGTGGGAACGGGACTGGGCGCGTACGGGGCCCAGGTGGAACCAGCCCAGGACCTGACGGTGACCCGCTCACCGTGCCACGTCGCAGCCCCCTTCCTCTCCGGAGCAAGCACCTCACCGGTCCTGGTCCACGACATCGTCGCGTACTGCCGTCGCTCTGGACGTGCCGTTCCGGTGTGGCGTCCCGCGGGCTGAGGTACTGACGGACCGTCACCCCCACTGGGAGACCGGCATGTTCCTCAAGACGCACCGCGGTCGCAAGGCGAACGTGCTGCGCGCCCTGTCCTACTTCGACGGAGTTCACTTCGCGGCCCGCGGCCGGGCCCCGGCCCTGTTCTCGACGGCCCTGGAGGACCAGGCCTGTCCACCCTCGACCGCGTTCGCGACGTTCAACGCCTGGGCGCACACGGACAAAGCGATCAAGGTGTACGACTTCAACGACCGTCAGGGCGGCGGCCCCTACCAGGACGCGGAGCAGGTGCGCTGACTGCAGTCGTACGCGTGAGGAACCGGGCCAGAGGGCGAGGGGGCGAACAGCGCGCGAGGCCACGGCCCACCGGCCCCTCCGCACACCCATCCCGGTCCCCTCGCACCCTCTGGCCCGTCTCACCCTTCCCTCTGGTCCGACCAGTCGGTACGTTCGGGACGCCCCGGGGTGTCCCGGGGCGCAGCAGCGCACCCCGGGCCGCTCAGTGACGACGGAGGCAAACCCCATGCCCACTCCCGACACCCACCAGACCCAGAAGATGCGGCAGAACAGCCAGACGCGGATCTTCGGCCACTGCACCGCGCGCTTCTCCGCCGTGCGCGAGGCCTTCGAAGAGAACTTCCGCGAGCGGGGGGAACTGGGTGCCGCCGTGACGGCCACCGTCGACGGAGAAACGGTGGTGGACCTCTGGGGCGGCTGGGCGGACGCGGCCAGCACCCGACCCTGGCGGCGGGACACCCTGGTGAACGTGTGGTCGACCACCAAGGGTCCGGTGGCACTGTGCGCGCACATCCTGGCCGACCGGGGCCTGCTCGACCTCGACGCGCCCGTGGCCACATATTGGCCGGAATTCGCGGCCTCGGGGAAGGACGGGGTGCTCGTACGTCATCTACTCTCGCACCGCTCCGGACTGTCCGGCCTCCGGGAACCGCACTCGCTGGATGACCTGTACGACTGGGAGTTGACCACGGCGCGACTGGCGGCCATGGAGCCTTGGTGGGAGCCGGGCACCCGGTCCGGGTATCACGCGCTCACGTACGGTTTCCTGGTCGGCGAGGTCATCCGGCGCGTTTCCGGGCTGCGGCCGGGGGAATTCCTGCGCCAGGAGGTGACCGGGCCGCTCGGCGTCGACTTCGCCATCGGCCTGCCACCGGAGCACGCCGGTCGGACGGCCGAGATGGTGCACCCACGAGCCGCCTCGCCGCGTGAACCAACTGCGGTTTTCCGCCAGTTGCAACCGGCAGCCCGTGCGGCCCTAGCCAATCCGCTGGTCGGTGTGGCGGAAGCGAACTCACCAAGGTGGCGGGCAGCGGAGCTCCCGGCCGCGAACGGGCACGGCACCGCGCGAGCGGTCGCAGCACTGTACGGCGTCTTCGCCGGTCGTGGCTCCTACGCCGGCCGCCGCATCCTGTCGCCGGAGGCCGCGGAGCGGGTGCGCGAGGGCCAAGGGCGCTGCCACGACCTGGTGCTCGGGGCAGGGTTCGAAGGAGAGACGGAGATCGGGCTCGGTCTGTGGCTGAGCGGCCCGCAGCGCTCGTACGGCCCGAACCAGCGAGCCTTCGGCCATGATGGGTACGGCGGTTCGTGCGGACTCGCCGACCCTGACGCAGGAGTGTCGCTGGGCTACGTGATGAACCGGCTGGGCTCGGCCATCGTCAACGATCCACGAAAGATGGCACTGATCGACGCCCTCTACAGCGCCCTGTGACCACGTGACGGCACCTCGGGGACCCTGGATCACGCGGGCGGGTTTCAGCCGAACCGGCAGACTGCTCTTCCCTTGTGGTTTAGACCAATGCTAATTGTGGTCGCGCAATGAGCCCACACGACTACAACTGGTTACCAACAGGAGGCGCGGCATGGCCCGCACCACCCCGCATCATCCCCCGCAGCTCGACAGCCGGCCCCGGTATGCGCAGGTCGCCGCGCTGCTCCTCGACGAACTGCACGACGGCACCATCCCCCCGGGTGAACGGCTGCCGGGCGAGCGGCACTTGGCCGCGCACTTCGGCGTCAGCCGGGAGACCGTACGGCAGGCACTGGAGATGCTGCGCCGAGGTGGTCTGGTCGCCACCGACCGGCGCGGCAGCCACGCGACGCTGCCCGGCAGGCCGGTCGAGACGCCGGATTCGCTCACCTTCCCGGTCGGCGCCCGGTCGGCGGACCCCTACGCGGTCGACCGGGCCACCGTCACCTGGGAGGTGCCCCCGCTCGAACACGCGCGAGCACTCGACCTGGCTCCGCACCGTCCGACGCTGGTGCACCGCTACCGGTCGGCCACGCCCGACGGCCGGTCACTGCGCACGGCAGTGACCTCGTTCTCGGCAGTGGCATTGGCCGAGGTCGAGGAACTCGCCCGCTACCGCGACCGTGCCGATGGCGCCACCCCGGCACAGCTGCGGCGGGCCTACGACTGGATGCGCAGAGCCGGCCTGACACTGCACCACCGGGACTCCATCATCCAGGTCGGCAACGCCTCCTCGGTGCGGGTGACCCGGCGGGTGCACGACCAGTACGCCCGACCGCTGGAGATCACCGACCTGGTGGTGGACGCCGGACGCAACGCGCTGGTCTACGAGTTCACGCTCCCTGCCGCGGGCTGAGCGCCCGGGCGACCACCAGCCGGGCCCGTGGACTGCCGTCCTCACGTCTCCCGAACCCGGGCAACGGGTGAAGGTCGACCGCGAAACCGGCACGTTCCAGTTCCATCAGTACGCCGCCGAGCCGGAAGGCCCGGTAGTACATCACGAACGGGGGCCGCCACAGCGCGTTGCGCAGTCGCATCACCGCGTCGAAGCCGAGCAGTGTCCAGAAGGCGAGCTGCGTCGCACGGGGCGGGGCGAGCACCGGGAAGGCGAAGCGGCCCCCGGATCGCAGGACCGAGTGGATCTGGCCGAAGAGCCCCGGCAGTTCTCCGGGCAGGAAGTGCCCGAACGCACCGAAGGAGACCACAAGGTCGAAGGCGGACGCGAACGGCAGGACGCGGGCGTCGCCGCGCACCCAGGAGACCTCGGGTCCGCCGGCGGTAGGCCGGACCCGTTGCCGGGCGACGTCGAGCATGCCCGCGCTGAAGTCGAGCCCGGTGACGCTCCGGCGGCACAGGGCAGTCAGCACGTCCGCCCCAGCACCCGTGCCGCAGCACAGGTCGAGACCGTCCTCAAAGGGGCCGAGCGGTGCGAGCACCCTCGCCACGGATTCCAGCACCGTCTCGGGGGTCCGGAACGGGGTGCGATCGAACTTCGGAGCGAGCAGGTCGTAACCGTGCTCGACGGACGACAGCGCCTGTACGGCGAGCTCACGCAGCGTGGGACCTTCGGGACCGAACATCTTGCCAGCCTAGGGTCGCCCGCCCCCACAGAGCCTTCCGGGTACGGTCGCGCCACCGGCCGCGGACAGCCACTGCGGTACCTGTGCGAGGTCTGGTGAGTTCTCCTGAGCCACGTCCGAGAAGCGGGTGAACAGGTGCTCCCGTGCGAGCGTGACCTCAAGCCTGGCGAGCAGGGGAGCGCCCAGGCAGTAGTGGGCACCGTGCCCGAGGGAAAGGTGACGCACTGCATCGGACCAGGCCGGACGGGCCACGCCGAAGCGTTCGGCGTCCGGACCGTGCGCAGCCGGGTCCCGGCCCGCGGCGGAGTAGCCGACGAGCACCGGGGTGCCCGCGGGTATGCGGAACTCCGGTGCCACGCCGAGGAGTTCACAGATCACCGACATCGGCAGGGGCAGCTCGAAGTGCCGGCACATAGTGCGATCGGTCAACTCGTCATACATCGATCGCTGATATGACACCCCCATCGAGTGGTATTCTGCCCGCAGCATTCGAGTGCGCCCACTGTGGGCGCCGGTGCCTGTTCCTCTCCTCACGCTGATCTGCTCGTGATTCCCCCGGATCTCCGGCTCCCAGCGCATCAGCTTCTCAGCACCACCTCGTGATAGGCCTTCCGCGCCGTACCGAGGTGCCGTTCCCGCCGCCCGGACACAGGCGTACCCGCCTCCCACCTGCGGTCTTCTCCCTCCCCTTTTCTCTCTCCTTTTCTCTCTTTCTCCCTTTCCCTCCCACCCACGGAAGGACCCTCCCGTGACCACCACACTCCAACGCCCTCCCTCGGACCAGCAGGCCGGAACCGCCCAGCTCGTCACCGGCGTGCTCGACACCGACGCACGGGGAAGGGGGCACCTGAGGTCCCTGAGCCTCCTCCCCTCCCCCACGGACCCCCAGGTCCCCGCCTCGCTGATCCGCCGACACGGCCTGCGCAAGGGTGACCTGCTCGTGGGCGTCCGGGGAACCCCGCGCGCCTTGACCGAGGTGACGCGCGTCGGCCGACGCACGCCCGCGGACCTCGGCCCCCGTCGGCGCTTTTGCGACCTCACCCCGCTCCACCCACACGAGCGCATCCGCCTGGAACACCCCGCCGCCGGGCTGGCCGGACGCATCACCGACCTGTTCGCGCCGGTCGGCAAGGGCCAGCGCGGCCTTATCGTCGCCCCGCCCAGGAGCGGAAAGACGGTGCTACTCCAGCAACTCGCCGCCGCAGTGGCCGGCAACCACCCGGAATGCCGCCTGATGGTCCTCCTGCTGGACGAGCGCCCGGAGGAAGTCACCGAAATGCGCCGATCCGTACGGGGCGCGGTGTACGCCTCCACTTTCGACCGCCCCGCGCAGGAACACATCGCCCTCGCCGAACTCGTAGCCGAACGGGCGAAGCGCCTGGTGGAGGCCGGCGAGGACGTCGTCATCCTGCTGGACTCACTCACCCGGCTGTGCCGGGCGCACAACAACGCCTCCGGCACGGGCGGCCGTACCCTGAGCGGTGGTGTCGACGCGGGCGCACTGCTCGGTCCCAAGCGATTCTTCGGTGCCGCCCGCCAGGTCGAGGAAGGTGGTTCGCTCACGATCCTCGCCAGCGTGCTGGTGGACACCGGTTCCCGGGCCGACGGCTACTTCTTCGAGGAACTCAAGAGCACGGGCAACATGGAGCTCCGTCTGGACCGCGAACCCGCCGCCCGCCGGATCTTCCCAGCCGTGAACATCGACGCCACCGGCACCCGCCGCGAGGAAATGCTGCTCACTCCAGCCGAGTTGACAGCCGTATCTGGACTGCGTCGTGCCCTGCGCACCCGGGAAGGCGGACCGGCCGCCCTGGAAACACTCCTGGAGCGGCTGCGGGCCACCCCGGACAACGCCGCCTTCCTGCAGCGGGTCCGACCCACCCTGCCCGCCGGGCGACGAACGACTCCTTGACGGACCACGACAGCCTCCCGGGCAAGGCCGTGGCACCCGGCAGGGGAAGTCCCCACCACCTCACGGTCTCGCACCGGTACGCGCGCCGGTTCTTTCGGCCGGGCCGATACGTCATCCGGGTTGCTCCCGCGGGCCGGACGGCCCGGCCGGCACGATACTCACGACTCCCATTCGTACGTTAATCATATGATCATCCGCTTCTCTTACCGAGTAGCCGTGTCGGCCTGTTCCCTCTGTGTGGCGGGCCTGCTCGCATTGACACCGGCCGCCGCCGCCAGCAGGCACAGCGCCGGAGAACCGGCGCCACCCCCACCCCGGGCAGCGATGCCCGGACCGTCCCTGCTCTACCGCTCCGGCATCCAGGTCCGGGCGCACCACGGCGTGCCCGAGGTGCCCGATGTCTCGGCGTTGTCCTGGCTGATCGCCGACGCCGGCAACGGCGAGGTACTGGCAGCGGACGGCGCACACCGCAAATTGCCGCCCGCGAGCACCCTCAAGACCCTGTTCGCCCTCACCGTGCTGCCCGCGCTGCCCCGCGAACAGCGGCACACCGTGCGCTACGAGGAACTGGAGGACGTGGGCGAGGGCAGCAGCCTGGTCGGCGTCGAGGAGGGGCACTCCTACCGAGTCGAAGACCTGTGGCGAGGCGTCTTCCTCAGCTCCGGGAACGACGCCGTGCACGTACTCGCCTCGCTCGGCGGCGGCCTGGAGACCACGGTCGCACGGATGCAGAACAAGGCCCGCTCACTCGGCGCCCTCGACACCCATGTGGTCTCCCCCGACGGCTACGACAGACCCGGCCAGGTCTCGTCCGCCTTCGACCTGGCGGTGTTCGGTCGCGCAGGGCTGCGCAATCCCGACTTCGCCCGGTACTGTAGAACCGCTCAATCCCGTTTCCCCGGTGACGGCTCGTCGTACCCGATCGAGAACACCAACCGGCTGCTGACCGGTGAGGACGGCGTGATGCCGTATCCAGGGCTGATCGGGATCAAGAACGGCTACACCACCAACGCGGGCAACACACTCGTGGCAGCGGCCCGCCGCGGCGGGCGCACCTTGGTGGCAACCGTGATGAACCCTCAGGAGGGCGGCGGGTTCACCGTGTACGAGGAGGCCCGCGCGCTGCTCGACTGGGGCTTCTCGGCGGCCGGACGGGTGGATCCGGTCGGCTCGCTGGACGCTCTGCGTGCGAAGCCGCACGCGACAGCGGCAGCCGCAGCCGCACCGGTCGTGGCGGCCGCGTCCAGGACGCCGGACGAGGACTCGGGTTGGTCCGGCACCGCCGTCGTCCTGGGGCTGTCGGGGCTGGGGGCGGGAGCCGTGGTGCTGGCGCTGCGGGCCAGGGGCGGCCGGTCATCGCGCAGCTGACCCGTCGGCAGGCCGAGGAGCAGGCCCAGCGTGATCCATGTGTAGGTGTTGCTGCCCAGAAAACCATCAACGCCGGAGGCGTCGTCGTACCACAGCCAGACCACGCTGGTGCAGAACACCGTGTACAGGACCCCCGCGATCCGCAGCCGCCCGGCACGCATCAGCACGGCGAAGGACGGCAGCAGCCACACCAGGTGGTGCACCCAGGTGATCGGGCTGACCAGGCAGGCGGCCGCACCGGTGAGCGCGAAGGCCGCCGTCCAGTCACCGGCCGCGACCGCCCCGCGGCTCCGCCGCGCCCAGACGCACAGGGTCAGCAGGACGGCCATCGCCCACAGCACGCGGTCCGGCTCGCCGAGGCGGGCCAGCACGCCCTGCAGCGACTGGTTCGACACGTAGTCGAGGCGGCCGATCCGACGGGTGTTCCACAGCGCCTCGGTCCAGTAGAACCGCGATGCCCGCGGGTCCGCCCAGGCGGCCATCGCGGTCGCCGCACCGGCGACCGCGGTCGCGATCCCAGCCGACCGCCGACGCCCGACGAGCAGCAACAGGCCGATGAACAGGGCGGGCGTGAGCTTCACGGCCGCGGCGAGCCCGATCCCGGCCCCCGCCCAGCGGCCCCGGCCGCTCGCCAGCAGCCGGCAGTCGACGAGGACGAGGGCGAGCAGTACCAGGTTCACCTGGCCGAAGCTGAACGTGTCACGCAGTGGTTCGAACAGCGCGAGTACGCACAGGCACAGCGCCCAGCGGTACCAGCCGTGCCGACGCCAGCCGTCTCCGGCCAGGAGACGCAGGACGACCGCCAGCGCGGCGAGGTTCGCCAGCAGGGACGCCACGATCGCGGTGGGCCGGCTCAGCGGGGCCAGCGGCAGCATGACGACGGCGGCGAACGGCGGATAGGTGAAGCCGTACGCCGTACCCGGCACCCGGTAGTCGTAGATCCGGCCGCCGTGGTGCACCCATGTGTGCACGGTGCCGTAGTAGACGCGCAGGTCGAAGAAGCCGCGCAGCAGCGGCACGGTCGCCGTGAAGGCCGTCACGGCCACGGCGAGGGCCAGCACGAGCAGTAGGCGGCCCCTAGGTCCGGCCGCGGCCTTCCCCGACCGCCCGGTCACGCGGTGCGTCCCGGGGCGGGGGCCTGCATCTGGGCACGGACCGCCTGGTGGGCCTGCCACAGCACGACCACTGCGAGGGTCGCGCCGGAGACGGCGAGCACCAGTTGTCCGGGGCCGGCGGCGGCGCCGCTCGGCAGTACGGCCAGTGCCAGTGCGCCGGCCAGAGCTGCCACTCGGCGCCGTACCGAGGTGCTGGGTGCCGCGGCGGCAATGAGGAACAGGCCCCACAGCACGTACCAGGGGCGCAGCGCCGGGCCGCACACCGCCACGGCCAGCAGGCTGAGGCCGAGCGCATACACCGGTCTGGAGCGCAGCCGGAGCCATATCAGCACCACGGCGGCGGCAGTGGCCGCGATACCGAGCAAGTGCCAGGCCGGGACGGCCAACGGGGCCAGGCCACTGCCGAGATGTTCCAACAGGACACCGGTGGCGCGGCCCAACAGGCTGGTCAGGGCCCAGTTGTGTGGGGAGACCGGGGTCCGCAGGGCACCGATCCAGCCGTAGCCGGTACCGGCCAAGGCGGTGGCGACGGCAGTCGTTCCGGCCGAGGCCGCCACCGTGGTGAGGGCAGTCGGCAGCGGTCGGCGCCCGACTCCTGCCTGAAGGACCACGACTGCGAGGAGACCGAGCACCGCCGGCGCCTTGACCAGGGCGGCGAGGGTGACGAGGACGGCACCGACAGCGGGACGGCGTCCCCGCGCGGCTACCAGGCCGAGCCCGAGCAGACCGAGCATGATGGCGTCGTTGTGGGCACCCGCGACCAGGTGCAGTAGGACCAGCGGATTGAGGGCGCCGAGCCACAGGGCGGCGCCCGGGTCGGCTCCACTGTGCTGGGCGAGCCGGGGCAGCGACACCGCCATGAGGGCCACACCGGCCAGAGCCATCAGGCGCATGCCGAACAGGCCCGCGGGCAGTTCGCCGCGGGTCAGGCCGGACAGCGCGGAGGCCAGGGCGAGGAAGGCGGGACCGTAGGGCGCCGCGGTGTGCTGCCACATCGGGGCCACCTCGTCGGCGAGTGGGCCGCCGAGCCGGGCCGGTCCCTGGGCGTAGACGTCCAGGTGGGCGTCGACCATGGCGCCCTGCGCGAGATAGCTGTACACGTCCCGGCTGAACAGCGGCGGAGCAAGTAGGAGCGGGGCCGTCCACACGGCCAGTGCCAGGAGCAGGGAGCGCACGGTGGGCGGCTGCGGGCCCCGGACCAGGCGGCCTAGGAGCGCCCAGGCGGCGATCAGCAGGACGACCCCGAAGTACACCCCGACCAGGCCGAGCGCTGCCCGCCCGGAAGACGGGGCCAGCAGCTCCCGGACGGGCAGGGCGCCGGCCGTCTCGCCACCCAGCGCGAGGCAGGTGGTGCCGGTCAGTCCAAGCACCTGGCAACTGCGGAGATCGACGGGGAATGCCACGGCCACGGCAGCAGCGTGTCAACGCCGGATGGCCGGGAGGCGACGCTCCGTCCACCGGTCGGCGGCCCGGACGTGACCGGAGCGTGCGGGCACCGACTCGTGGGGGCGGGGCACTGGCCGGCGCCTGCGCCGACGGGCCGCGCCTCGGGGCCGCCGGCTTCCGGCGCGGCCGGCGGGTCCGCCGGGCGGGTCAGAACACCGACAACCCGGTGAGCGTGGTGAACCGGTCCAGCGCTGCCACCCCGGCCACCGAGTTGCCCCGCTCGTCCAGTCCCGGGCTCCACACGCACAGCGTGCACCGGCCGGGTACGACGGCGATGATCCCGCCGCCCACACCGCTCTTGCCCGGCAGGCCGACCCGGTAGGCGAAGTCACCGGCCGCGTCGTACGTGCCGCAGGTCAACATCACCGCGTTGACCTGCTTGGCCTGGCTGCGGGTGAGCAGTCGGTTGCCGTCGGCACGGATGCCGTGCCGGGCGAGGAAGCCGGTGGCGAGGGCGAGGTCGGCGCAGGAGGCGGCGATGGAGCACTGGCGGAAGTACTGGTCGAGCAGGACGGGTACGTCGCTGTCGATGTTGCCGTAGGAGGCCATGAAATGCGCGAGGGCGGCGTTGCGGTCGCCGTGTGCGGATTCGGAGGCGGCGACCTCCTTGTCGAATCCCAGGGAGGGGTTGCCGCTCTCGGCGCGCAAGAACGCCAGCAGTTCGCCGGCCGCATCTCCGGTACGGGTTTGCAGGCGGTCGGTGACGACGAGGGCGCCCGCGTTGATGAAGGGATTTCGCGGGATGCCGTTCTCGTACTCCAGTTGCACCAGGGAGTTGAACGGGTTGCCGGAGGGCTCGCGGCCCACGTGCTCCCAGAGTTCGTCTCCCTCGCGGGCCAGGTCCAGGGCGAGCGTGAACACCTTGGTGATCGACTGCGCGGAGAACGGCTGCCGCCACTCCCCCACCCCGTACACCGTGCCGTCCAGCTCCGCGACGGCCATGCCGAAGCTGCGGGGGTCACGGGCCGCGAGAGCCGGTATGTAGTCGGCGGGCCGCCCGTGTCCGGGCGCGCGTTCCACCTCCTCGGCGATGCGCTCCAGGACCGGCAGGAAAGTGAGGGACGACGTCGTTGTCATGATCACCATTGTGCCTCCGGATCGGCCCCGGGGCGTCCTCGCCCGCTCTCTGATATGAGCCCGTAATAGCAGGTCAGGCGAGGGGTGTGCGACTGCCCGCAACAACCTCCGGGCGCAGCGAGCCGGTCGGCTTCCCGGGCGGCAGCAAGCCCTTCTCCAGCACCAGTTCGGCCACTTTTCGGCCGGTGGCCAGGGCCCTCCTTGGCGATGCTGGTGGCGGCGGTGTGGCCGATGTGGCGGACGGTCAGGCGCAGTCCGTCAGCGGGGACGGGTCCAGGGCCCGTACCACGCGCACGCGACCGACCGGCTCCCCTCCACCGAGCAGTGCCTCACCCGCGAACCCGGTGAGCAGAGCGGGGTCGACGCCGGCGCGGGCGAGGGCCGCGGCGGCGACCGGAACGCGGGCCCGGTCGGCGCCGTCGGCGATCTTGACGGCGATGGCGCGGCCGTCGGGCAGCGCGGCCACCTGCACGCCCTCGAATCCGTCCTTGGCGAGCAGGCCAGGCACGGCCCGCATCAGCGCGGCGACGTCGCGACCGGACCCGGAGGCCATCTCGGCGTGCTCGCGCATCGCGTCCGCGACCTGGGCCTCGGGCGTCCTGGGGGCGGCCGAGGCGATCCTGGAGAGGGCGCGGGCGAGCCCGAGCAGGGAGATGGAGAACAGTGGTGCCCCGCAGCCGTCCACGGTGACCCGGGCGACGCGCTGGCCGGTGAGGTCCTCGACGGTCCCGACGATGGCCCGCTGCAGAGGGTGCGTCGGGTCGAGGTAGTCCGCCAGCGACCAGCCGTTGAGCTTGGTGGTCCACAGCATGGCCGCGTGCTTGCCGGAGCAGTTCTGGGCGAGCCGCGAGGGCGCGCGCCCCGCACGGACCCATGCGTCCCGCACGGCCGGGGCGAACGGCATGTCGGGGACGTTGCGCAGGTCCTCCTCGGCGAGTCCGGCGAGTTTGAGGATCCGACGGGTGCCGGCGAGATGGCGCTCCTCGCCCGAGTGGCTCGCGGCGGCCAACGACAGCAGTTCACCGTCGAGCGGCAGCCCGGCGCGCAGCATGGCCACGGCCTGGACGGGCTTGACGGCCGAACGCGGGTAGAAGGCGGCTTCGACGTCACCGATCTGGAACTGCACCTGGCCGTCGGCGCCGAGGACGACGACCGAACCATAGTGGACGCCCTCGACCACCCCGCCGCGTATGAGGTGGGCGACGGGGGCGTGGAGCGGTTCGCGGACCTTGGGTGCGTCGGCGGGGGAATCGGTGAAGGTGCTGTACATCACTGCCTGAATCAAGGGTCGGGGCGGCCGGTACGCGGATCACGCGTCGGCGCCGGTGGACATGCGCGAGATAGGGGCCGCGGGCGGCTTCCCGGCCAGCCGCGAGCACCGCGACGATCGGGCGATCAGCGGAAGACAGCGCACGGCGGCGCGGCCGGCGTACTCGGGGACCAGGACACGCCAGGGGCGCGTCGCGGTGTCCCCTCCTTGAGGTGCCGTTCGCTCACGCCCCGGGGCCGCCTTCCGCGGAGGGACCCGTCCGCTGGGGACGCATGATGTCGGTGAGGGTCGTCTCGACGCGGTCCAGGTGATGGCTCATGGCTTCCAGCGAATCGTGTTCGGAACCACTGGTCAGCGCTTCGACGATCGCCCGGTGCTCACGGTTGGACTGCTCACGTCGCCCACCCAGTTCGTTGAGGAAGGCCGACTGGCGTGCCAGTGCGTCCCGGATCTCCTCGATGACCCGGCGGAAGACCGGATTCTGGGCGGCCTCAGCCACCGCGAGGTGGAAGAGGGTGTCCATCGCCACCCACGCGGTGGTGTCCGTCTCCCGCTCCATGCGGTCGAGCAGGTGGTTCAGATGGTCCAGGTTCTCCGGGGTGCGGCGCAGGGCCGCGTACCCGGCGACCGGAATCTCGATGTGGCGGCGCACCTCCAGCAGGTCGCTGGCCGCGTAGTCGCCGAACGTGGGGTCCTCGACCGCTTGGGCGACGACGAAGGTGCCCTTGCCGGTCCGGGACGCGGTCAGGCCCATCGTCTGCAGCGCGCGCAGCGCCTCGCGCAGCACGGGCCGGGAAACTTCCAGGGTGCGGCACAGCTCTGCCTCGGAGGGGAGCTTGTCGCCGACGGCGTACTCGCCGCGCTCGATGGCATCACGGAGGTGGCCGAGGACCGCTTCCATGGCACTGATGCGCCGAAGACCCAGACCACCTGTCTGGCTGTCTGACAGGTTCACGGGGCGATCCTGCGGGTTGCCGGACGGCACTGTCAAGCCTGCCGGTCAGAACGCCCACGGGGTGCGGTGCCTGAACGCAGGCACCGCACCCCGTGGTTCGCGGGAGGATTCGCTCAGCCGTCGACCACGCCGGTGGTGAGCATGCCGAGGATCGCCAGACCGGCGATGATCCGGTAGACGACGAAGGCGTTGAAGGAGTGCTTGGCGACGAACTTGAGCAACCAAGCAATGGAGGCATAGGCGACGACGAAGGACACGAGCGTGCCGACCGCCAGCGGGGCGGCGCCCACGCCCGCGCCGAGGGCGTCCTTCAGTTCGTAGATGCCGGCACCGGTCAGGGCCGGGATGCCGAGGAAGAAGGACAGGCGCGTGGCGGCGACACGATCCAGGTCGAGGATGAGCGCGGTGGACATGGTGGCGCCGGAGCGGGAGAAGCCAGGGAAGAGGAGGGCGAGGATCTGCGAGCAGCCGACCCACATCGCGTCCCTGAGGGACGTGTCGTCCTCACCTCGCTTGTGCCGACCCATCTGGTCGGCACACCACATCACCACAGAGCCGAGGATCAACGAGCCGCCGACCACCCAGAGCGAGGCGAGCGGGCCCTCGATCAGCGGCTTGGCGGCCAGCCCCACGATGACGATCGGAATGGTCGCGTAGATCACCCACCAGGCGAACTTGTAGTCGTGGTGGTAGCGCTCCTCGCGGTTGGTCAGACCGCGGAACCACGCGGACATGATCCGCTTGATGTCTTTGAAGAAGTACACGAGCACGGCGGCGATGGCGCCGACCTGAATAACGGCGGAGAACCCGACGACGGACTTGTCGTCGACGGGGATGTCCATGAGCCCCTCGGTGATCTTCAGGTGGCCGGTGGAGGACACGGGAAGGAACTCGGTCACCCCCTCGACTACTCCGAGGACGACGGCTTGACCGACGGAGATGGCGCTCATGGGATCCAGTTCTGAGGAGAGTTGGTCGACAGTGCTGTAGACAGTACTTACTATGCCCGGCCGTACGACAAGCGCCTAGGCCCACAGTGCGCCAGCAAGCGAAACCCCGGCGAAGGCAGCTCCAAGCCCTCCCACCACACTCGCGAGGACGTTGACGGCAGCATAGAGACCCGAGCCGGCCTCGGTGAGCCGCAGGGTCTCGTACGAGAACGTCGAGTAGGTCGACAGTGCGCCGCACAGCCCGGTCCCCAGCAGCAGTTGCACAGGGGACCCGGTGACCCCGGCCGAGGCGGCGCCCGCGAGCAGCCCCAGGACCAGGCAGCCGGTGAGGTTCACGACGAACGTGCCCCACGGGAAGAGGGAGTCGTGACGGGCCTGTACAGCACGGTCGGTGAGGTAGCGCAGGGGCGCGCCGATCATGGCCCCGGCGATGACCAGCAGCCAGTTCACAACGACTTCTTACCCTTCGGATCCGCCTGGTCCAGGCCGGACCTCCCCACGTACCGGACGACCTCGCACTCCTCCAGCGTCACAAGGCCTTCGTCCACGAGTTCGTCCAGTTGCGGCAGGAACTCCCGGACCCGGTCCTCGGTGTCCACCACGACCACCGCGACCGGCAGGTCCTCGCTCAGGGACAGCAACCGCGAGGTGTGGATGCGGGAGGAGGCCCCGAAGCCCTCGATGCCCCGGAAGACGCTCGCCCCGGCGAGTCCGGCGGCGTGCGCGCGGTGCACGATCTCGGAGTAGAGGGGCTTGTGGTGCCAGGTGTCGTCCTCGCCGATGTAAACGGTCAGCCTGAGGGCGCGGCCGTTGAGTGATGTCATCGCTGCCTCCTGATCAGCACCCGGCGCGCGGCGGCCGAGGCCAGCCACACCGCCGTGAGGGCCGCGACCAGTGTCGCGGCGAGATAGGCCAGTCCGGTCCCGGGGTGACCACCGTCGATCAGTGCGCGGGTGTCGACGGCGTAGGTGGAGAAGGTGGTGAAGCCGCCGAGGACTCCGGTACCGAAGAAGGGACGGACGAGACGGTGAGCGGCCCACACGTCGGTGATGAGCACCATGAACACGCCGATCACCGCGCAGCCGACGACGTTGGTCCAGAACGTCGCCCAGGGAAAGCTCCCGGCGGGCGCGGGCCAGGCCAGGCCCAGTCCGTAGCGTGCCGACGCGCCGAGGGCTCCGCCGAGCGCCACCACCATGACGATGGGTGCTTGGGTACGCCACTCGGACCGACGTCGGCCGGCGGGACGGACGCGGATGCTCTCGGCTTCCGGGGCTGTCATGTCGTACGTCTCCTGTTCAGGCCTGCCCCGACGGGTGATCACGGCCGGGCACCAGGGTACCGCCGGGCGGGCGACCGGTTACCCTGCGGGGGCCGGGCGCAAACCGCGACGCCCGGCTCCCAGAGACTGCCGAGGACCAGGTGCCCGCCCACCGCGCAGACACTGGTGACCATCCGGAATCCGGAGCGGCGGCGGACGAGGTGGTGGACGGTACGGCCGTCGTCGTCGAGGGCCATCACGCCGATCGTCCCGCCCGGCCGGAACGGCGCGTGGACGGCAGCCCGGGCTGCGCCGCGGCGTACGGCGGGCGGGGTGTGGTGCAGGAGGTCCAGGGGCGGAACGCGCGGACCGGCCAGGGCGACCCAGATGGGGCCGTCGACTCCTTCGCGCCAGAGGTTGTCGGGCATGCCGGGGAGGGCGGCGAAGAGGTCGGTGCGACCGGCCCGCGGGCCGGTCAGGTGACAACGGGTCAGTCGACAGGCACCGGTCTCGGCGATCACCAGGAAGGAACCGTCGCCGCTGAGGGCCAGGCCGTTGGCGAACTGCAGCCCCTCCAGTACGACGTCAACGCTGCCACCCTCAGGTTCGATCCGGAGCAGCCGCCCGGTACCGGTGTGTTCGACGATGTCGCCGATCCACTGGCCGAGGGGGTAGCGGCGGCTGGAGACGGTGACGTACACGGTGCCGTCGGGCAGCGCGATGGCATTGCTGCAGAACCGGAGCCGCTCCCCCGCCACCGAGTCGGCCAGCACATGGACGCTACCGCCGCTGGGGCCGACGTGGAGCAGCCCGCGTTCCGCGTCGCACACCAGCAGGGAACCGTCCGGCAGGAGTTCGAGCCCGAGCGGCCGTCCGCCGGTCTCCGCCAGGACCTCCACCCGGGCAGTGCGCGGGTCGCCGAGGTGGTGAATCCGCAGGACGCGCCCGTCCTCGGTCCCCGTCAGCACGCGACCGTGCGGATCGGCCACCACGTCCTCGGGGCCGCGTGCGCCCAGGGAAACGTAGTGGAGCGGTACGAGTGCCGTGGACGGTCCCATGTGCGCTGCCCTTCGCCGTGCGTCGGACCGCCCGAGCGGTCCGGCCGCGAGAATGCCCGCACCGGCACCTTAACGGCCGGGCCGGCCCGCCCCTCCCGAAGGTCAGGCGCTCACCAACCCTTCTCGAACATCCGGGCCACCTCGGCGATGCGGATTTCGTCGCGCCGGTAGTAGGTTCGGCAGCGGAACCGCCGCGTGTGGAGCAGGCCGACCCGGGTGAGGAAGCACAGATGGGCGTGAGCGGTCCGGCGGGGTACACCGAGCTTGGCGGCGACGGCCCGGGCGGTGACACCGGTACCGGTGGGGTCGCGGTGGTTCGGGGCCGGAAAGTGGGCCGCTGGGTCCTTGAGCCACACCAGGATGGTCTGCCGCATCCGACCCGAGGCAGTTCCCATCATCCGTCCACCCTCCGTCCCGGTCCTCCTCTACGCAGGGTCCCCACTGTGGCGCGGACGACGGTGTCACGTGCCCGACTTGGCGGCTGTTGTCCGGTACCGACCGGTCGCGCGGCCGAACACCGTGCGCCGAGGCCCGGAACGCCCAGGCAACCGGCGGTGAAGCGGCCGCTGCCTGCAGCCGGCGCCCCGTCGCGCGTGGCCCGACACTCGCCGTGCCCCCTCACACACATGACCCGGCGTTGGCCGAACCGCGTCCCGGAGGGAGGGCCCCGCCGCGCTCCGCGCAGTCGGCGCGGGCGTCGCACCTACCGCGAACGAGGCGGGGCGTCAGCGCTCGCCCGGCCTGACCAACCGGTGACCGCGGGAACCCGCAACCGGTCAGGATCCAAGAAGCCCCAGCGGACCCCCCGGCCGTAGCGTGAAGGCACCGGCGAGGAACCGCCGGACCACACCATCCGGACAGGAGTGAGTCGCATGACCACCGGCCTACAGACGATCATCTACCCCGTGAAGGACCTGGAGCGGGGCAAGGCACTGTTCACCGCCCTGCTGGGCGTCGAGCCGTACGCGGACGAGCCCTACTACGTCGGCTTCAAGGCAGCGGGACAGGACGTCGGGCTCGACCCGAACGGGCACGCCAAAGGTATGACGGGGCCGGTGCCGTACTGGCACGTGCAGGACCTGAAGCAGCGGCTCACGGCCCTGGTGGAGGCGGGCGCGGAGTTGCTCCAGGATGCGCAGGACGTCGGCGGCGGCAGGTTGATCGCATCCGTCAAGGACGCCGACGGCAACCTGGTGGGGCTGCTGCAGGATCCGGTCGCCTGAGTGAGCTGCACCTACCCGCAGCATATTAGTTGCACATTCAACCACTGGCTGGATCGGTGCTACGGTGCAGTCATGGCAGTCAAGACGGCCGGTGCCCGGCTCGAGGAATTGTGGCGGGACATCCTCACGGTGCACGCGCGGACCATGTGCGAGATCGACCGCGTCCTGCATCCGCACGGGCTGGGCGCCAGCGATTTCGAAGTGCTGGACATCCTGGCGTCCGCGTCCCCCGAGGAGGGCGACCACTGCCGGGTGCACAACCTCGTCGGACGGGTCCACCTCAGCCAGAGCGCGTTGTCCCGGTTGATTGCCCGGCTGGAGAAGGACGGTCTGGTACGGCGCTCGGTGTGCACGGAGGATCGCCGTGGAGTGTGGGTGGCGCTCACCCGCAAGGGCCGCGACGTGTACGCCGAGGTGCTGCCGCTGCAGCGGGCAGTACTGGAACGCATGCTGGCCGAGCGGACGGGACCGTAGCGCCGTCCGCTCCTCAGCTCCGCTCACAGCCCACGCTCTCAGCGGGCGAGCAGGGTGCGCACCCCCTGCGAGGTGAGCGTCAGCGCGTGGGCAGAACTGCCGTCGATGGCGAGGGAGAGGTCCTCTTCGGGCCACTGCGACGCGAGTGCACCCAACGGGATCAGACGGTAGCGCGAGACGAACGGCAGCAGCTCGGCCATCTCGCCCTCCGAGGTGAACACCGGGACCACCGGGTCGCCGCTTGGCTGTTCCAGGATGGGCAGGGCCACTGTGGCAGGGTCGGCACCCTCTCCGTCGACAGCGTCGTCCGGCACCGGGACGAGCACGTCACTGTGGGCGAGGGTCTCCAGGGCGGCCTGGTCGTCGGCGTTCACGGTCAGCGCGTCCAGCGCCTGCCGGGCCGGGTTCGGCTGGTCGTCGTATGCGGGTGTCTCCATGGCAGATCCCCTGGTGGCGATGGTCGTACGGGCTACCCGGACAGGATGCCGTCCGGGCGCGCTCCCGCCTCGCGTACCCAGCGGAGTGCCGGACATGCGTCCGAATCGCCGGCGGTCCGGTCGGCCGCCGGGTCAGCCGGGGTGACACCGAACACCGCCCGTGCTGGGCGCGGACGTACCGCGGCGCAGCTCAGGGGCTCGCGGGGTCCGCGAAAAGGTGCTGCGTGTCGCTGACAGCGTCGGCGATCGCCAGGATTCCGTCGGGCAATGCGGCCTGGCAGCGCGGCGCACGGAGGCCGGCCTGGGGCGTCGGCCGGCCTGGGGCGTCGGCCGGCCTGGGGCGTCGGCCGGCCTGGGCACGGAACACCGCGGGGGTCCGCGGCGCCTCGCCAGGCCGGGCTCCGCGGGCCTCAGTGCCCTGGGGGACTTCCAGCCGGGGCCGGGCCACTGTCCGGGCGCACGACCGGCATGCCGAGGACGACCGGCCCCGGGGTGCCCGGGCCCTTGCACGAATCGTGGCAGTCCTTCTCCAGGCTGCAGCACAGTGAGCAGACGGAGCCCTGGTGGAAGGAGCACGCGGCCATGTCGGGCCTTTCGAAGTCAGTCGTGCACACGTCGCAGGTCAGCGTGGTGGCCGAGAGCAAACCGTCCGCTCCAAGCAGCGGCTCCTCCAGGCCGTCCACCCGGGCGATGTAGTAGCGGCCCCTGGTGAGCACCGCGAACAGCGGCGACAGCACCATGGCCAGAAACAGCGCGACGAACGGCGAGTACGCCTTGCCGTATTCCCCGAACGCCCCGAAGTACGCGGCGATGGAGACCGCGGAGGCGAGCAGCATCGAGCCGAAGCCGACCGGATTGAAGTGGTGGAGGTGGGCCCGCTTGAACTCGATGTACGACGGGCTCAGCCCGAGCGGTTTGTTGACGACCAGGTCGGCGACGACCGCGCCGATCCAGGCGATCGCCACATTGGAGTAGAAACCGAGGACCGTGTTGAGGAAGCCGAAGACCCCGCCCTCCATCAGGGCCAGTGCGATGCCGACGTTGAGGAAGATGTAGACCACCCGGCCGGGGTGCCGGTGGGTCAGCCGGGAGAAGAAGTTCGACCAGGACAGCGAACCGGAGTAGGCGTTGGTTGAGTTGATCTTTATCTGGGACAGGATGACGAAGAACGTGGCCAGCCCGAGGGCGACCGGCGCGGCGAAGGTCCTGAATCCGTGTACGTACTGCTGGATGGGCTCGTTGGCCTTGCCCAGCCCGATGCTGCCGGCCACGTAGAAGGCGAGGAAGGCACCCCCGAGCTGCTTCAGCGCGCCCAGGACCACCCAGCCGGGGCCCGCGCCGAGCACCGCGGCCCACCACCGGCGGCCGTTCTCAGGTGTCTTGTCCGGCATGAAGCGCAGGTAGTCGACCTGCTCCCCGATCTGTGCGATGAGCGACAGGGCGACGCCCGCGCCTGCTCCGACGCCGAGCATGCTGATGGCCGACCCGGTGGGCGAGTCGCCCGCGAAGTGTGTGAACTGCGAGAACTTCCCGGGTTCTTGGACCGCGATGGACACGAACGGCGCGACCATCAGTACCAGCCAGATCGGCTGAGTCCACACCTGCATCTTCGACAGCGCGGTCATGCCGTAGACGACGAGCGGCAGGATGATCAACGAGCAGACGACGTATCCGACGGCGAGCGGGATGTGCAGTCCCAGTTCCAGGGCCTGCGCCATGATGGAGCCTTCGAGGGCGAAGAAGATGAAGGTGAAGGTGAAGCTGGCGTAGATCACCGAGGTCAGCGTGGACCCGAGGTAGCCGAAGCCCGCACCTCGGGTCAGTAGGTCCATGTCGATGGAGTACTTCGCCGAGTAGTACGAGATCGGGATGCCGGTGAGGAAGATGACCACCGCAGCCGTCAGGATCGCCACCGCCGCACTGGAAAAGCCGTGGGAGACGGCGATCGAGCCGCCGATCGCGAAATCAGCGAGATAGGCGATGCCGCCCAGGGCCGTGGTGGCCACGACGTACGGTGTCCAGCGGCGGAACGACTTGGGCGCGTAACGCAGCGAGTAGTCCTCCAGCGTGTCGCTCCGCGTCCACCCGTTGTAGGTCCGGCCGCTCGGGGCCGGCGGCGCCTGGTTGTCCACGATCTCCGTCACGGCTGCTCCCTCTTCGTGCGGGCCGCCTCGGACGTGCGAGGGGTTTCAGGGAAGGTTCGCGCCGCGTCGTTGCTACGCCGTTTCGCGGCCTTTACATCGCCGGACACGATTCCCCGGGCGACCGCTCCGCACCGGGCCCTGTGGGGCGCTGGTCCGCGCTGCGGCAGAGGGCGCCCGTGGTCCGGTGGCTACGAGGCCGTCATCGCCGCACCCTGCGGTTCGGGACGTACGGCCAGACGCCCCGCACGGGCCAGCAGTGCGACGCAGGCCGCGCAGAGCGCCCCCGTCGCGGCCAGTGCCCACCAGGTCAGCTCCGGATGTCCCAGCCGGTCCGCCGTGTCCCACAGGGCTCCGGTAGCCAAGTTGCCGAGGGTGACGCCCAGGCCGGAGACCGTGTTGTACAGCCCGTAGTGGGTGGCCACCAGGCGCCCGCCGGCCAGGGAGACAACCGTGTCCATCTCGAACGGGTAGACCAGGGCCGTGCCGAGGCCGAGCAGGACGACGGTGGTGGCCAGGGGGACGAGCACCGCGGCCCGGCGCAGCAGGCCGGCGTTCCCGTCGCCCAGGTCCACGTCCGGGAGCAGGGGCAGGAACGCCGCTCCCATCAACGCGACGCCGTACACGATGGCACGCTGGGCCGACCAGCGTGTCCGGGCCCATGCGGTGATCTTGAGCTGGGCGGTCACGGCCACTGCGGCGGACAACGCGAACAGCCCCGTGGTCACTGCGTCCGCCCGGCCCGGAGCGAGCCGGCGAGCCTGCAGCGGCAGTGCCAGGTACACCTGGAAGGAGAGCACGTAGGAGCCGACCATGGCGGCGGCGAAGAGCAGGAACGGGCGGTTGTCGACGACCGTGCGCCAGGCTGTGAGGATCCCGGTGCCGGGCTCGGGCCGTGCGGCACCCGGGCGGCTGGGCAGCATGCGGAGCTGAATGAGCGTCAGGCCGAGGAAGAGCAGGGCGGCGACGGCACAGACGAGCCGGAAGTCGGCCGCGAGCAGGGCGAGTCCGACGAGCGGGCCGACGAACATCCCGGCCTGGTAGAAGACGTTGAAGACGGCGAACGCCTCCACTCGTCGCTTCCCCGACTCGTGGGCCAGGTAGGCGCGGACGGCCGGATTGAAGAGCGCGCCGGCGAATCCGGTGGCCGCGGAGGCGACGGTGAGCGCGGGCAGGGTGTCGACGAGGCCGAGCAGGCCGAAGCCGGCGGTACGCAGTACGCATCCGGCCACGATCATGTTCTTGTAGCCGAGCCGGTCGGCGAGTGTCCCGCCGACGAGAAACATCCCCTGCTGGGTGAGGTTCCGCACCCCCAGTACCAGGCCGACCGCCCAGGCTGCCATCCCCAGGTCTCCCGACAGGTGGACGGCCAGGTAGGGCATGAGCATGTAGAAAGCCGTGTTGATGGTGAACTGCTGGACCATCAGCAGCCGGACGCACCCGCTGAACGAACGGAACTGCCGGATCACGGACTTCACCGCGCCGCCCCTACCGGAACGGTGACGCCGGTGCACCTGGTCCAGCGTTCGACCGTACGCTCGTCGGGATGGGCGATCTCGTCCGGGTCCGCGGCCACAGTGCCGCCCAACAGGTCGTGGGCCCGGCAGTAGTCGTCGCTGTAGACAGTATTCCAGTAGCGGTGCACACCGTCCGGGAAGACCGCGACGACACGCGTGCGTTCCGGCTCTGTACGGGCGAGCCAGCCGGCGACGAGGGCTACCGCGCCCACGCTCCAGCCTCCGCTCGCCCAGTGCCCGCGGACCAGTCGTCGGCAGGACCGGACCGCTTCTGCCGGGGCCACCCAGTGAACTTCGTCGAAGGCCGCATGGTCGACGTTGCGGGGATGGATGCTGCTGCCCAGGCCGCGCATGAGGCGTGTCCCGGCGGGCTGGCCAAACACGGTGGAACGGACCGAGTCGACGCCGACGAGCCTCAGTTCCGGGTGGAGGGCACGCAGCGTACGCGCGATGCCCACCGAATGCCCACCGGTGCCGACCGCGGCAACCAGGACGTCGATCCGGCCGAGCTGGACGACGAGTTCGAGGGCGAGCGAGGCGTAGGCGGCGACGTTGTCCGGGTTGTGGTACTGGTCGGGGCACCAGGCCGACGGCGTGCGGGCGAGCAGTTCACGCACGCGTCGACGGCGCGCTTCCTGCCAGCCGCCCTCCGGGTGGGGGGCGGTGACCAGATCGACCTGGGCGCCGAGGGCGCGCAGTTGGTGTGCCATCAGGGGTTCCATACCGGGATCGGTGACCAGGGTGACGGCATGCCCGTACGTCATTCCCGCCAGCGCCAGCCCGAGACCGAGGGTGCCGCTGGTGGACTCGATGACGGGCGCACCGGGTGCCAACTCCCCCCGGCGACGGGCGGCGGCAACCATGTGGAGGGCGGGCCGGTCCTTGAGGCCGCCCGGGTTGGTGCTCTCCAGCTTCGCCCAGAATCCCCGTCCTGCCGGGTTGAACGGCTCGCCGATCCACAGCACCGGGGTGTTGCCGACCATGCCGGCCGGTGAACGACGCGGCGCTCCGGCGGGTCGGGGTAGTCGGTGTGCCGCGAGGAAGGAGGTGATGTCGCCTGGGGAGACGCCGTGCACGACGGTGCTCATGTGGGTCCTTTTCGTGGCCGCCTTGACGGGGCCGCGCCGGTGTGCCGTACAGATCGGGGTGCCGAAGGGGCCGGCGCCGGGCGCCGGCGGCACGCTCACACACGGCTGACGCAGACCAGGCGCAGCAGACGGGCCCCGGCGGGCACCACCCCGACGGAGCCTCCGTGCCGCCGCCGGTACGTGCCGGACCGCATCGGGCCGGTGGACCGGCTCCCGAGGAAATGGAGAGCGGTGAGCAGGAGCAGGAGGAGGACCCCGGCCGTGCTACGCGCTTCGGCCGGCCAGCCTCCCGGATCGCAGCACGGCGCGCCGTGGCCCGGACGATGCCCGGCTCCCTGGGCAGGCGCGCCGTGTCTTGTCTGCCCCATGGACGGCAGAGTCTGCACGACGGACTCTTGGTGCGGCGTGGCTGCGGCGGCAACTGTTCCAGCGCAGCCATGACTCCCCGACAGATGTGCGACACAGCTGAACGCATGGGCCGTGAGCGCCAGCACCAGACCCACCAGGAGGGCGATGACGGTCCCGCGCCTCTGCGCACGGGCCGCGGCTTCCTGCGGCATGCGACAGATCGTAGGCGGTAGCAGCGGGTGGGCGGCTCGTTCCGGCCGCCCACCCGTGTGTCGCGTCGCACCGCCTCGGGTTGTACGTCTTGGTTCCGGCTCGGCCGGGGTGCCGCGGGCCGGGCCGTCAGCCGAAGAGGCTGGAGGTGCCGTCCTGCCGCACCACGCACAGTGCCCAGATGATGAACCCGGAGATGGCGATCATCACGATCGACCAGATCGGGTAGTACGGCAGCGAGAGGAAGTTGGAGATGATGATCAGTGCGGCGATGACCACTCCGGAGACCCGTGCCCACAGCGCGACTCGGAAGAGTCCGATGCTCACGAGCACCGCGACGACGCCCAGGATCAGGTGGACCCAGCCCCAGCCGGTGAGGCTGAACTGGAAGACGTAGTTGGGCGTCGTGACGAAGATGTCATCCTGGGCGATCGCCATGATGCCGCGGAAGATGGCGAGGATCCCCGCGAGCAGGAGCATGACTGCGGCGAACGCCGTCAGGCCCGTGGCCCACTCTTCCCTGGCGGTAGGTGTGTGCGCGCTGTGTGTGGCGGTCATCGTGTTCCCTCGTTTCCCTGCTGTGCGACGTGCTCAGCCCGTGGGGGTGGTGGGCGCGTCTGCCGTGCGTTCGGACGTTCCACTACCGGCGAGTACCAATTCCTTCGCCCGGCCGAACTCCTCGTCGGTGATGTCGCCGCGGGCCCGCATCTCGGACAGCTTGGCGAGTTCGTCCGCGCTGCTGCGTCCTGCTCCGCTCTGGGCGGTCTCGCGGACGTAGCTGTCGAAGGCCTGCTGTTGCGCCCGTGCCTGTTCGACCTCGCGGCGGCCCATGTTCTTGCCCCGGGCGACCAGGTACACGAAGACGCCGAGGAAGGGCAGGATGATGACGAACACCAACCAGCCGGTCTTCCCCCAGCCGCTCAGGTCGTCGTCGCGGAAGAGGTCGGCGATGATCCGGAAGAGCAGGACGAACCAGATGATCCACAGGAAGAACACCAGCATGGACCAGAAGACGCTCAGCGCCGGGTAGTCATACGCGAGGTATGCCTGCGCGCTCATGTCGCTTCCTCCGTCTCGGGTCGGCACCCGGTAGTCGTTCCGTACCGTCTTCAGCGTGCGTAGCGTGCCGTCAGGGCCGCCTCACCCAGAGCGGGTGAACGGCACCATCAGGACGTGACGCCGGTGTCTCGGGCCGATCGGCGCACCGCGCTCCGCCAGGCGAGGGCGAGCGCGGCCTCGGCCAGGCCGAGCAGCACGAGCCACAGGCCCAGCAGCCTGGTCAGGGCCTGGGCCGATTCGATCGGCATGGCGAGCACCACTACGCCGGCGACGAGCCCGATCACCGCGACACCGAGCACGAAGCCCCGGTGGGGCAGGTCCTTCGCGTCGATGGCGGTGTAGAGGACGAGCATGCTCGACACCAGCCAGACGACTCCGACGATCAGTGTCAGCGCGGCGATGGTCTGCATCGGGTGCCGCAGGCACAACACGCCCGCCAGCACGTACAGCACCCCGGCCAGAAGGCGGGCCAGGCGTTCGCCGCGCTCGTCCCGGCCGAACGCCTCCACGAAGCGGAAGGCACCTGTGATCAGCAGATACAGGCCGAGGAGTACGGCCAGCACATGCAGGGTCTCCTGCGGCCACACCAGGATCAGGATGCCGGGCACGAGGGAGACGAGGGCGGAGCCGAGGATCCAGGTCCAGGACCGACCGAGCCTGCCCAGGGTGTCCGCCGGGTCGGTGGGCGGTGTGGCGGCGGCCCCGCCGGAATCCTGCTCCGCCCCGGTGTACGGCCCGTGACCACGTGACACGGTCATGGCTCCTCCTCACGTGCCAAGGGTCCGCACCCGGACGGCCGACGGGGCCGTGTGGGGACCACACCCGGACAGCATCCCGCCCGGGCACCGGGTGCGGATCACCCGTGGCGGGTGATCCGCACCCGGTGCCCGGGCGGTGAGGTGGGTGTCAGGATGTGGGTGCCGGCCCGCGGCGGAGCGGAAGAAGAGCCCGGAGATGACCGATCCAGCAGCTGCCGGTGGTGGGCTGCCGGATGCTGCGCCCCCTGTGGCATGTGAGCGCGCCGCAGGACGGGCGTCCGGGGCCCCGGAACGGGCGGGCCCGTGAGCAGCAGTACGGAGCCGCCCGGGTGAGGCGCGGGCGGCCGACCGCGGCCCGCAGGAGGTTCGAGCCATGACCACACGCAGCACGTTCACCGCATCCCTGTCACCGTCGGAGCGAGCGGCGTACGGCAGGCAGGCGCGCAAGCGCGCACCGCGTTCCTCCCAGGGCTCGTTCCGGGCGACCGCCGACCGCCCCGACCCGCTCGGGGTGATAGAGCGCCAGTCGGAGTCCCGGCTGCCGGAGTTGGTACCGATCCGGTACGGCCGCATGCTCGAATCCCCCTTCCGCTTCTACCGGGGCGCGGCAGCGATCATGGCGATGGACCTCGCAACGATGCCGGACACCGGCCTGACGGTACAGCTCTGCGGGGACGCCCACCTGCTCAACTTCCGGCTGATGGCCTCGCCCGAACGACACCTGGTGTTCGACATCAACGACTTCGACGAGACCCTGCCCGGCCCCTTCGAATGGGACGTCAAGCGCCTGGCGGCCAGTCTGGTGGTCGCCGGCCGCGCCAACGGCTTCTCCACGAAGGAGCAGAGCCGCATCGTGCGGGCGTGCGTGGAGGCCTACCGGCAGCGCATGCGGGAGTTCGCCGGGATGCGCACCCTGGACGTCTGGTACGCGCAGGACGACACCGACCGGATGCAGGAGCTCATGTCCTCGTCGATGGACCGCACGGCGCGGCGTCGTACCGCGCGGGCGACGGCGCGGGCCCGCACCCGTACCCATCTGCAGGCGTTCGCGAAGCTGACGCAGGTCACCGCGGAAGGCAGGCGGATCGCACCGGACCCACCGCTGATCACCCCGCTCCGGGACCTGTCGGCCGAGCCCGCCGACGAGCAGGAGAAGGAACTGAGCGCCGTCTTCGACGGGTACGCGCAGACACTGTCGTCCGAGCGCCGCCACCTGTTGCGCTACTACCACCGGGTCGACATGGCCCGGAAAGTCGTGGGCGTGGGCAGTGTCGGTACCCGCTGCTGGATCCTCCTGATGGTGGGCCGGGACGACACCGACCCGCTCCTGTTGCAGGCCAAGGAAGCGCAGGAGTCGGTCCTCGCGCCGCACACCGGCGGCAGCCAGTACGACAACCAGGGTCACCGCGTGGTGGCGGGACAGCGGCTGATCCAAACGACGAGTGACATCTTCCTGGGCTGGACCCACGTCGTGGGCCTGGAGGGGCGGGGCCGGGACTTCTACGTCCGCCAGTTGCGGGACTGGAAGGGCATCCCCCGGCCGGAAACCATGGATCCGGCCCTGATGAGCGTGTTCGCCCGGCTGTGCGGGGCCAGTCTGGCGCGTGCCCATGCCCGCTCCGGTGACCCAGTCGCGATCGCCGCCTACCTGGGGTCGGGAAACCGCTTCGACCGGGCGCTGACCGAATTCGCACAGGCCTACGCCGACCGCAACGAACAGGACTTCGAGGCGCTGCGCGCCGCCGCCCGGTCGGGCCGCGTGCAAGCCCGGGACCTGTGAGCGAGGACCGGTGAGCCGGAACGCGTGAGCCGGAACGCGTGAAGGTGCGGCCTGCGAACCGGCGGTTGCCTCACTCCGGCATCTGACGCATCTCCAGCACCCGCAGCCCGAACGACTGGCAGCGGGCGAGCAGTCCGTACAGGTGCGCCTCGTCGACGACCAGGCCGAACAGGATGGTGCAGCCGGACATCACCACGTGGTCCAGCTCCGGAAACGCCTTGGCCAGCGTTTCCGTCATTTCCCCGTCGACGCGAATCTCGTAGCGCATGAGCTGCTCTTCCCCGCGTTCTCGGACGGGCGTGCCCTGCCCCGTTCCAGTGATGCTCCGCCGTCGACCGCCTCCCGGCCTCACCCGCCGCAGGTGATGTGACCCCGGCCGGCGCCGCGGCGACCGCACCCCCGCGGCGCCGGGACACCACGCAGCGGCCCGCTCCCGGGCCGCTGGGACCGTCAGGACGACTGCGGACGCACCGGGGCGGCACCGGCCGGAACTTGATGGTCCGGTCGGGCCGTGACGAGATGCGGTCCCGGGTATCCCCGCCTCCTTCGCCGTCAGCGCCCGGAACCGGTCGCCTCGGGAGCACCCGTCCGGGGGCCCTGCGGCGCCGTGGCCGGCCGACCCGGCAGACTCGGTGTGACGAAGAAACCGGCGAGCGTGACCGCCCCGGCGGCCAAGATGGCCGCTTTCAGCCCGTCGAGTTGCGCCGAGGCATAGCTGTCCACCACCGCGTCCACTTCGGACGGTGGCAGGCCCGCCTGTTCGGCGGATGTGCGGACTTCGTCGGTCGAGACGAAGGAGACCCCGGCTTCAAGGGCGATCGTGGTCTGCTGGCGGGTCTGTGCCGACAGAGCGGGGTTGTCCGCGATCTGTGTGGTGAAGGCGTGGGCCAGGGCACCGATCAGCAGTGAGCCGATCAGCGCGGTACCGAGCGCCGAACCCAGGTTCTGGGCCGTGAACTGCAGACCGCCGGCCTCGCTGCGCTCCTCCTCACCGACGCTGGACTGTACGACGTTGCCGAGCTGCGAAGCGATCAGGCCCATGCCCACGCCGAGCAGGGCCATGGCCCCGGCGAACTGGGCGTTGTCGATGACGGGCTCGATGGTGGCCAGCAGCCATACGATGGCGGCGACCAGGGTCGCCAGCGCCAGCCGGACCACCCTGCGCGGTCCCGCCGACCTGCCGAGCCGGGCCGCGCCCAGCGAAGTCACGAGCATGGTGACGGACACGGGGAGCAGCCGCACCCCGGTCTCGAAGGCATCGAACCCCTGGACCACCTGAAGGTACAACGGGATGGCGAAGAACAGGCCCAGCAGGATGAGGTTCTGTGCCAGCAAGGCCATCAGGCCGGAACGCAACGGGGGCCGTCGTAGCAAGAGAAGATGCACCAGCGGGTCCTCACCGTGCGACTCCCGCCGCCGCTCCCAGTGGACGAAGCCGGTCAGCACCGCGATGCCGGCGCCGATCACGAACAGCGTCGGGGAGAAGCCCAGGATGGTGAAGGGGGCGTTGCGGGGCTGCACCCATCCCCAGGTACCGCTCTGCAGCACCCCCAGCACGCCGAGCGCCAGACCGACGCCGGAGAGGGTGGCCCCGACACCGTCCAGCTTCGGGCGCGGGCCGGTGCGCGGCGCCTCGGCGATCGCATGGCGGAAGGCCAGGACGGCCAGGACGATCACGACTTCCCCGGCGAACACCAGCCGCCAGGTGAGGTAGGTGGTCACCCAGCCGCCCAAGAGTGGGCCGACCGCGATGCCGGCACCCGCAAGTCCGCCGATCACGCCGAAGGCGACGGCCCGCTCGCGCCCGCGGTAGGACTCGGCGACGAGGGCCGCCATGGAGGGCAACACCAGGGCGGCACCGAGTCCTTCGATGACCGACCAGCCGAGGGCGAGGACCCACAGCGTGGGAGCCACCGCGGTCAGGGCCGACCCGGTGCCGTAGACGGCGAGGCCGGAGAAGAAGACACGGCGCCGTCCCAGGATGTCGCCGATCCTGCTGCCGATGATCATGAAGGCGGCCATCACCAGCGAGTACAGCGTGATGACGGCCTGGATGGCGGTGACCTCGGTGTGGAAGTCCGACACAAGCTGACTGATGGACACGTTCATGACGGACGTATCCAGGACCATCAGGAACTGGGCCGTGCCCAGGACGATCAATGCGCGCCAGTGCCTCACGGTGTCCACCTCGCGAACCGGCCCGGAACCCGGCGCCATCCGCCGGAGTGCGACAGCCCGTGCGCACCGCCGCCTGTTCCATGGGAGTCGAGGCGGTATACCCGCGCATCACCCGTCCCGGGCGAATCAGCCGCCCGATGCCGGAGCGGTGCTCACAGCAGTCCGAGGTCGCGGGCACGGTGTACCGCGTCGTAACGCCGGTTCACGGCCAGTTTCCGGTAGGCGCTCTTGAGATGGGTCTTGACCGTGTTGACCGAGACGTAGAGATCGGCGGCGATCTCCTCCGTCGACATCATCTCGGCGAGCCGTCGCAGAACGTCTCGCTCGCGGGCGCTCAGCTCGTCCACCATCGGCAACGGCGGTTGCTCCGCGGACGGGACCGGGGTACCGGAGGGCGGCGGGCCGGGTATGAGCCAGCCCTCGGCCAGTGCGCGCAGCGGCATGGTGGTCAGCAGCGGCCGCAGCCACGGCCCGGCGTCAAGGAGGGGGCGGCGCAGCCCCTCGCGCCGAGCCTCGCGAAGTGCTTGGGCCACGAGTCGGCGTTGCGTGGCCCGGTCTCCA
This sequence comes from Streptomyces pluripotens, assembly GCF_000802245.2. Classification (NCBI taxonomy): domain Bacteria; kingdom Bacillati; phylum Actinomycetota; class Actinomycetes; order Kitasatosporales; family Streptomycetaceae; genus Streptomyces; species Streptomyces pluripotens. Next base: position 6,848,318 of record NZ_CP021080.1, on the reverse strand, counting down.
CTTCCGCCCGCCACCTGCGCCCTGACCAGCGCGGCCCGCACGGTCATGGCAGGACCGAGACCGCGCTGGGGCCGTAGCCGGTCGAGTAGTTCGAGCGCCGGATCGGTCCGGCCCGCGGCCAGTTCCGCCTGTGCGGCTCCCACCAGACACACCGGTTCGTCTCCGGGCTCCTCCTCCAACAGCTTGGCCGCCAGGTCCGGCCGGCCCTCGGCAAGATGTGCGGCGGAGGCCAGCAGCGCCGCGTGCGCCTGGGCCCAGGGCGACGGCACCTCGGCGGCCACTGCCCGGTCGGCCGCCTCGAGTGCGTCCTGCGTCTTGCCCCGGGCCAGCAGGATCCGCCCGGTGACGATCGCCTGTGCGGCTCGCGTCACCGGGTCCGACGACGGCCCTCCAGCGTCCACGGCGGTCACGAGGAGTGCCTCGGCCCGGTCGAGCTCATCGCGGTCCGCGGCCACCGCAGCCAGGACCAGCGACTCCAGTCCCGCCCCGGGTACCGGGGACTGGGCGCAGTGGCCGACCGTACACAGCGCGGCCGAAGCCTTGCGCTCAGCCCGGCCAGGCCAGCCCTTCAGGTAGTCGATCAGGGCCAGATGCCCCAGGCACTCGGCACGCACCTGCGCTGTCGCAGGCTCCGGGCAGGACTCGGCCACCGTACTCAAGGCGGATCGTGCCTCCGTGAAGCGGCCTGCCCACAGCCGTGCCGAGCCGAGATGGGCGGACAGGAGGGCGGTGAGCTCCGGATGCTCGTCCAGAAGCCGCCCGGGTACCTCGTGCCGCAGCTCCTCGACGGCCTGCGCGGCCGTCTCCGCCCGCCCCGGCGATCCGGTCAGCCGCGCCGCCAGGGCTTCCAGGAAGGCCTGGGTCAGCCGGGTCGCGGCCGGCTCGGGGTCGGCGTCGTCGAGGACGTCCCCGGCCAGGGCTCGTCCGGCCTCCTCCAGCCGGGCCAGGCCACGCTCCACATGGCACTGGTGCAGTTCACGGGCGGCGCGGACGAGATGGGTGGCAGGGCTTCTGGGCTCGGGGCCCATCCGGGAGAAGAGTTCGGACAGAGTCCCGGCGTGCAGGCCGGTGAAGAGCTCCCCGATGGCGAGATCACCGATGAGTGCTCCGGTGGCGCACTCCCAGTCGTCGGCCGCCGCGGCGTGGTCGAGCGTCTCGGCGAGCGGACCCGTGGGCCGCATCCAGTGCGCCGCACGGCGGTGGAGTTCGGCTTCCAGTCCGGGCGAACGCACCCGCAGGTGGGCGCGGAGGATCTCCCGGAACAGGGGATGGAGACGGAACCAGCCGTGCCCGAGGTGCTCGATGAAGGCATTCTCGCGGTGCAAGTCGGCCAGGAGGAGTTCGGCGTCGCAGCGTCCGGTGAGCTCATCGGCCAGTGCGGCGCAGAAGCGGTCCAGGATGCTGATCCGCAACAGCAGGTCCTGCGTTTCGGCGCTCTGCCGCCTGAGTACCTCGGCCAGGAGGAAATCGGCGATGGTGCTGCGGTCGACCTCGAATTCCTTGAGGTACCTGCGAGGATCGGTCTCCGTCCGGGCGGCCAGCGCGCTCAGCCGCAGTCCGGCCGCCCAGCCCCGGGTGCGCTCCACCAGGGCGCTCACCTCGTCGGCCGGGAGGCTCAGGCCGTGCCGTTCCAGAAGGTCGGCCGCCTCGCGGGTGGTGAAGGCTAGCTCGCTGTTCCTGATCTCGGTGATGGCTCCCGCTGCACGGTGGCGGTGCAGGGAGAGCAGCGGCTCGGTGCGGGTGACCAGCACCAGGCGCATGCCCTGGGCCGTGTGGCGCAGCAGGAATTCCAGCTGGTCCGCGATCTCCGGGCCGGTGACGCGGTCGTACTCGTCGATCACCAGGATCACGGGCCGGTCCCGACGGCTCAGTTCTGCGGCGAGACGGGTGAGAAGGCCCTCGTCTACGCGGTCGGCCTCGGTGGGTTTTCCGATCCCGGTGGACAGTGCCACCCCGGCACGGCGCAGAGCTTGGAGGAGGTACGCCCAGAACGTTCCGCATCCCTTGACCGTCACCTGCGCGGTGAGCCAGGCGACGCTCCCCTCACAGGCCGATGCCCAGTCGGCTACCAGCAGTGTCTTGCCTGCTCCCGCCGCCCCGTCGACCACGGTCAACGGTGTGTGAAGGGCCTCGTCGAGGTGCCTGACCAGCCGATCACGGCGAACGAACGAAGCAGGAAGGTCCGGTATGGCGAACTCCGTCCACAGAAACGGATCTCCTCGGGGATCGGCACGCTCCGCGGTCGGATCCGGTCCGTTGTCGTCCAGCACGGCCATGGTGTTCACCACCACTCGTGTCGTCAGGTCGCGGACAAGGCCGTCTCTCCAGCATGTTCCCCGTTCTGCCACCGATCACAGGGGCCGGTGGTCCCTGCCAAAGGCAGGACAGCCTCGGTGAGGCGGACCCGAGCGGGGTATGCGGGCCGAGGTGCGAGCGTTCGTCCGGGGCAGGCAGGCACGCGGAGCGGCCCGTCGGCGGCAGGCGAGGAGCCTGCCGATCCGGCGTGCGTCGGTGTGCCGGACCGGTGTGCACGGGTGGCGGAGTCCTGGATGAGGACGGGTTCGCCGCCGACCGCCGACCGTCGGCGGTCGGCGGTCGGCGGTCGGACGGCCGATTCAGGCGTGCGGGACGACGGCCGATTCAGGCGTGCGGGACGACGGCCACGGGACAGCCTGCGTGGTGCAGGACGGCGTGGGCGATGGGACCGGTGCGGGCACCGAGCCGGCCTCCGCCGGTCCTGCGGCCCACCACCACGAGACCGGCGCCGGCGGCGGCGCGCACCAGCTCCGGGGCCGCACGGCCCTCCAGAACGGTCTCCGTCACGGAGACATCCGGGTACTTCTCGCACCACGGACGCAGTGCCGCGACCACGGTCCGCTCCTCGGCGGCAAGCAGCTCCGGGCCGGTGAGGGCGGGCAGAGCGGCGTCGGATGGCGGCTCCTGGAAGACGTGGATCACGCGCAACTCGCTCCCACGGCGGTGGGCGGCGTCGAACGCGAAGGAGATCAGGTCGTCGCAGGGCTGGGTGACATCCAGGCCGAGGACCACGGCGCGGTAGGGGGTCTCGGGGATCTCCTCGGGGGCCACACCGTCCACGGCCGGCAGGTGCTCGTCAGCGGCGGCGCGCCCGGCCCGCACCAGGACCACGGGGCAGGAAGCCCGACCCACCACGCGCTGGGACACCGAGCCGGTGACGAATCCGGCTACCCTGCCGAGCCCCAGCGACCCGAGCACCAGCAGATCCGCCTCTCGGGCGGCGGCGAGCAGTGCGGAGACCGGAGCGTCGCACGTCAGACGGACGGCGATCGCCAGCGTGGGGTGCGCGGCCCGGATGCTGTCGGCTGTCTCCCGGAGGAGGCGCTCGGCCCAGGCGTGCTCGGTGTTCTCCGGGGGGATGGACGGCGCCGGGCGCACAGTCCGGTGCCACACGTGCACAAGGCTCAGCGCAGCCCCCCGGCGCAAGGCCTCCTGGGCAGCCCAATGCGCGGCCGCGAGGCCTTCCGGCGAGCCGTCGATTCCCGCCACGACGTTGCGAACCATGATGCGTCCCTTCCGGATCCGGGGCGGTGGCCCCTCTGCGCCGAGGCTGCCGCCGGCGGTGGAGGTGCGGCCAGGGGCCGACCGGCCCCCCGGCCGGGTCACCCGGTACGTGCGCGGCGCCCGCCACGGGTTCGGGCCCGGCGGCGGCGCGAATACCGTCAGGTCCACCGACGGACGGGCCGCGGGACGATGGACGTCCGATTGTCCGCCGACGCGGAGGACCGCCGTGACCAGCCCGGCCTCCGGGGGGCAGGGACTCGGCCCGTCGGGACCGTCCCGGCAGGTCCGGCCGTTCCCTTCTCGCTTCGCACCGGCCGGGCCGCCACCAGCCTCACCGACCGGTCCTGCCCGGCCCACCCAGGTCGGGCCCCGGCCGTACGCAGCACCGCTGGTGGGAGAGCCAGGTGGCCAGGACCACCGGTCCCTGTCCCGGGGTCCCCCGGCCCTGGGACCTGGGACGCCCGCACAGGAGGCTTGAGGTGCTGCCTCGACCAGCACAGGCGATGCTGCCTCGACCATCAGAAGGGGTGGAGCACATGGCTGCCAGGAACACCGCCGTCCGCGCACCCGACGTCACCGGCACCGCACGTGTGCGGGCCGTGGGCGACGCGGCCGAGGCGGACCTCCCCCAGGTACGGGAGGAGGCTGCCGGCGCACCGGACCGTCCAGGACTTCCGCCCTTCCGTGGCGAGGCGCGCGTCATGGGGGCCTGCGCCGGGCAGCCCTGGCCCGCCGGTGCCGGGATCCGTTCGGGCAGCGCACTCGTCGTCGTGCTCGCCTGCGAGGCGAGTCCCCGGCAACTGGCTGACCGGTTGCGTGGCCGGTACCGCAGCCGTACGGACCGGGCCGCGTACCGCGCGGTCGCTCCCCGCAGGACGGCCACGCCAGTGCCCGCGGCGGGGAGGGCCGGAGCACTCGACCGGCCTGGGCCGACAGAGCGTGGAGGACCCCGGTGCCTTGCTCCCGTACCGGTGAAGGAGGAACTGCCGTGACCAACTGCACCGTTGGCGAGGTGATGACCAGCGAGGTCGTTCAGGCCCGCCGGACAACACCGTTCAAGGAAGTGGTCCGGCTGCTGGACCTCCACAGGATCAGCGGCCTGCCGGTCGTCGACCAGGACGACAAAGTGCTCGGCGTGGTTTCGGGCACTGATCTGGTGCGGGAACAGGCCGCCCACGCCGATCGGCCCCCGGCGCCCGCCCGCACGGCGGAGGATGTGATGTCGACCCCTGCGATCACCGTGCACCCCGAACAGCCCGTCGCGGACGCGGCCCGGCTGATGGAACGGCGCGGCATCGAGCGGCTGCCCGTGGTGGACGAGGAGGACCGCCTCATCGGCATCGCGACCCGGCGTGACCTGCTGCGAGTCTTCCTGCGTACGGACGGTGACCTCCGGCGCGAGGTGACCGATGGCATCGTGGCAGGTGAGCTGGGCCTCTCCCCCGGCGCCGTCGCCGTCTCGGTCCGGGACGGCGTCGTCACTCTGCGGGGGCGCGTGGAGCTGCGCAGCGACGTGCCCCGCCTGATCCACTCGGCGTGGCGGCTCGAAGGCGTCATCGGGGTGGTCAGCTTCCTGAGCTACCGTCTGGACGACTGCGCACCACCGGCGGCGTCCCAGGGCGTCCGGTCCTGACGGCGGTGCGGGCAGCGGGACGGTGAAGGCGGTGCCGGTCCTCTGCCCCGGGCCGGCCGGGGTGCTGGTGCGGCCCGAGGGCGGTCGAGGCCACACAGCCGTGCCGCACCAGGTGGGTCACCTGCCCGGTGTCGTCGCTGGAGCGGTGTGTCGTGCGCCCCCGTCGGGGCCGCAGCGGAGCCTCTCGGGGCGGGCCACCGTCCGGTCACCACACATCGATCCGGCGGCCCGTGACGGTGCCGATCCGGATGCGCATCCAGACATCACGCTCCCCGCCCGCCCACGGCGTGCTGTACGCACGCTCAGCGAGGTGGCGTACCTCGTCGGGGTCGGTCACTCGCTCCGCGGGTCCGCGTACCAGGACGCTCCAGCCCTGACTCAAAGCGTCGTCCACCCGATCCACTTCGAAGGCCACCTCACGGCCGACGCCCTGCGTGGACACCGAATCGGGCTGGGTCCGGAAGACGATCGCGTCGTCGACGACGCTGTAGTTGAGGGGGACCACGACGGGCGCGTCCTCAGCGGAGACCGCCAGCCTGCCCACACCGTGCGTCGACAGCAGCCGGAGGCATTCCTGCTCGCTCAGTTCGCTCAACCGCGGTGTCCGGGCGGCCTGCCCGATGCCGGACGGCAGGTCGACATGGCCGCCGCCGAGTTCGGTGGGGCTGGTGCGCAACGCCCCGGCCAGCCTGAGCAGAGTGCCCGAGTCGGGCGCGGCGGTGCTGTGCTCCTCCAGGTGCGCGAGATAGCTGGGGGCCATGCCCGCACGGAAGGCCGTCTCCTCTCTGGTGAGGCCCAGTTCCCTGCGCCGCCGCTCGATACGGCGCCCGAGGTCGCCCTGCGGGGGGCCCGCCGCTCCCGGCGTCGCCTGTTCCGGCGTTCTCCGTTCGGCCATGTCGCTCACTCCTCGGGACTGCCTCGGGACTCTCTCGGTGTACCCATGCTCCGTCTGGAATTTTGCCCCACTACATCCACCATGGCCGAGCTTGCTGCAATCCGGTTGGGTCGGACGCCACTCCGCGCTCCTGGGCCAGGCACGTCCTGACCGGAGGGTCCTCGCAGCCCTGTGCACGGACCTGCCGACCCCGTCAGGACACCACCGCACACCGGGACCGTCGGCCAGCGCCACCCCAGAGCAACGGGACCGGTATCGGGCTCGCCGCGGCCGGTGCGTCTCGGGGCAGCAGGCGGGCCGAGGAGCATGCGAGACGCGGGGGGCGGTACGCGGACTCGAGGACAGCGCGGAGACACCCCCGGCACCAGGGAGGCCCTGGGCCCGAGGGGAGGGCCGCTCGGCCCCGGTCCGGTGCCCGGTCAGCCCCTGGGACCGCACGGCCGGGCAGCAGAGCCTGAGTGCACCGCCCCGGAGGGAGCCTTCCTGATGACCGAGATCCAGCAAGCGCCCGTGCACGCCCTGCTGACGGACGGCACCACCGTCCGGATCCGGCAGGCGAGCCCTGGGGACCACGACGCTGTGCTGCAGTTGTACGAGGCCATGTCCCCGGAGAATCTGCGGCTGCGGTTCTTCAGCCTCAGCCCGGTCTCCGCCGGGCAGGCCGCCGCCCGCGCCACGGCACCCGGCCGGCCGGAGCACCGCACCCTGATCGCGGAGCAGGACGGCCGTCTGGTGGGGCTGGCCGAGTACGACGGCCCGTCCGGGTCGGCCACGGTCGACATGGCGCTTGCCGTCGCCGACGACTGGCACCACCGGGGCGTGGCGACACTGTTGCTGGAACACCTCGCGGACGCCGCCCGCTCGGCGGGCATCACCGCCTTCACCGCCGACGCCCTCGCCGAGAACCACGAGGTTCTCAAGGTCTTCCACGATCTCGGGCTGCACGTCACACGCCGCTTCGACGGACCCGAAGTGCGTTGCGTCGTTGAACTCACCGAGGACGAGAACTACCTGCGCGCCGTGGAGACCCGGGGTAGCCTCGCCGAGGTCGCGAGCCTGCGGCCGGTGCTGCGGCCCGGGTCGGTGGCGGTGATCGGCGCCGGCCGCAAACCCGGCTCCGTGGGCCGGGCCGTTCTGCGCAACATCCGCTCCGGCGGCTTCACGGGCCGGCTCTTCGCCGTGCACCCGGAGGCGAGCACGCTGTGCGAGGTGCACGCCTACCCGTCCGTCGCCGCGCTGCCGCACGTGCCCGACCTGGCAGTGGTCGCCGTGCCGGCCGCCGCCGTGCCCGGGGTGGCCGAGGAGTGCGGCACAGCGGGTGTCCGCGCCCTGTTGGTCGTCTCCGCCGGGCTCGACTCGCACCAGTCGGCCGCCCTGAGGGAGGCGTGCCACCGCCATGGGATGCGGCTCGTGGGGCCCAACTGCCTGGGCCTGGCCAACACAGAAGAGAACGTACGGCTGGACGCGACCTTCGCCGCCCGGCACCCGGGACCCGGCACCGCGGGGGTGGCCGTGCAGTCCGGCGGCGTCGGCATCGCCCTGCTCGACGGACTGGCGCGGCTCGGCATCGGCGTGTCCAGCTTCGTCTCACTGGGCGACAAGTACGACACCAGCGGAAACGACCTGCTCCAGTGGTGGGAGTCCGACGGCCGCACCGACTTGGCGCTGCTGCACCTGGAGTCCTTCGGCAATCCGCGGGCCTTCTCCCGCACCGCTCGTCGGGTAGCCCGCCGAATGCCGGTGCTGACCGTGGACGCCGGACGCTCCGAAGCCGGACGGCGAGCCGCCGCCTCACACACCGCCGCAGCCGCCACACCCACCATGACCCGGCAGGCGCTGTTCACCCAGGCCGGCGTCACCGCCACTCGCACCATCGGCGAACTCCTGGACACGGCAGCCCTGTTGCACGCGCAGCCGTTGCCGACGGGCACCCGGGTCGCGGTCGTCAGCAACGCGGGCGGGGTGGGCGTCCTGGCTGCCGACGCCTGCACGGAAGCCGGGCTGAACGTACCGACGCTCGGAACGGACCTGACGGACGAACTACTCGACCTGTTGCCTCAGGGAGCCTCCGCCACCAATCCCGTGGACGTCACGGCCGCGGCTGGGGAAGAACAGCTGCGGGCCTGTGTGGCGCGCCTGGCCCGGCACAGGGCGGTGGACGCCGTCCTGGTGGCCCTGGTGCCGACCGCGGTGGCCGCGGCCACCGGGGATGACCTGGTCCGCGCGCTGACGGAGCCCCACGGTCCGCTCGCCGGCCCGGTCCTCGCCGTGCTGCCCGCCCAGGCCGCTCGGGTCGAACTGCTCAAGGCAGAAGGCGGCACGACGCTGCCCGCCTACGCCGTCGCCGAGGACGCCGCGCGCGCTCTGTCCCATGCCGCCGCGCGGGCCGCGTGGCTCTCCCGGCCGCCGGGCACCATGCCGGAGCTGAGCGGGGTGGACGCCCAGGAGGCCGGGCGGATCGTCGCGTCCTATCTGGAGGAGAACCCGGAGGGCGGCTGGCCAGACCCGCAGACCACGGGTGCGCTCCTCGACTGCTACGGCATCCCGCAGTTGCCCTGGGCGTGGGCCCGCGACGAGGACGAGGCGGTCACGGCCGCCGAAAGGCTGGCGGGCCCCGACGGACAAGTCGTGATGAAGGCGTACTGGCCGGGCCTGCTGCACAAGAGCGAACAGCACGCGGTCCATCTCGACCTGCGCGGTCCGGCACAGGTCAGGGCCGCCCACCGGGACCTGGTCACCCGTTTCGGCGATCTGCTGACCGGCGTGGTGGTGCAGCCGCTCGCCGACCGCGGCACCGAGTTGTTCGCCGGAGTGGTGCAGGACGACGTGTTCGGCCCGCTGGTGGTCTTCGGTCTCGGCGGTACGGCCACCGAACTGCTCGCCGACCATGCCGGACGGCTCGCCCCGCTCAGCGACCGGGACGTGCACGACCTGATCACGTCCCCCCGGTGCGCCCCGTTGCTGTTCGGCTACCGCGGCGCACCCGCCGCGGATCTTCCGGCCCTCGAGCAACTACTGCACCGGTTGTCACGGCTGGCCTGCGACCTGCCCCAGCTCGCGGAGGCCGATCTCAACCCGGTGCTCGCCGGACCGCACGGAGTGCACGCCTTGGATGTCCGCATCCGGCTCGTACCCCGGCACACCAACGACCCGTATCTGCGCCGCCTGCGCTGACGGGGAACCCACTCATTCCGAGGAGGAACGGAACCATGAAACCGACCAGGGTTGGCGCCGTGATGATCCATGACGTCGTAACCGCCGAATACGGCGCTCCCTTCAAGGACGTCGTACGTCTGCTCGGCGAGCACCGCATCAGCGGGCTGCCGGTGGTGGACGAGGACGGCAAGGTACTCGGGGTGATCTCCGAGACTGACCTGATGCTCCACCAGGTGACCGAGCACGAGCCGGAATCGTGGATCGGCCGGCTGCGGCAGCTGCGGCACGAATCCCGCGAGGACGCCGCCAAGGGCCGTGCGCGCACAGCCGGCGGCCTGATGACGGCACCCGCCGTCACCGTTCGCGCGGACGCCACGGTGGCCGAGGCCGCCCGGCTCATGGCGACACACCGGATCGAGCGGCTCCCCGTGGTGGACGAGGAGGACCGTCTCGTCGGCATCGTCACCCGGCATGATCTGCTGCGGGTCTTCCTGCGCAGCGACGAGGAGATCTGCAGCGCGGTGCAGGAGGAGGTGCTCGGGGAGACGCTGTGGCTGGCGCCGCACACCGTCGAGGTCAGCGTCACGAAGGGCGTGGTGACACTGACCGGCCAGTTGGAGCGGCGCAGCGAGATACCCGTCGCGCTGGGCATGACCAGCCGACTGGACGGTGTCGTCGACGTGGTGGACCGGTTGTCGTACCGGCTCGACGACCGGCGTCTGCAGCCGACGGAGCAGGCGCTGCACGGAGTGGCCGACGACTGGCTGCGCAGGCTGTGAACCGGCTCGTTACGGGCGCATGGTGGGGCATCCGAGGTGGATGCCCCACCATGCGTGTGGGCTGCCGGCCACGCTCCGGGCCGGAGCCCGGCCGGGAACCGGAAAAGGACGGCGGCGCGTGGGACGGGGAGTGAGCCGAGGGTCCGCGCCACCCTCAGGGCGCACCTGGTGTCCACGGCCGACACCGGCGGAGAAAACTGCAGGGGGGACCAAGGCTAGTGTTCTGAGTCTTAGAAAAGCTATAGAAATATGCTGGGCTCATGGCGCGGGTGGGTCTACCGACGGTCGACGTGGTTCTGACGGATGACGAGCGTGAGACGTTGCTGCGCTGGTCGCGGCGGGCGACGTCCGCGCAGGCTCTGGCGCTGCGTTGTCGGATCGTCCTCGCGTGTGCTGACGGGCACTGTCGAACACGCAGGTGGGTAAGGAACTTGGGATTCATCCGACCACGGTGGCCACTTGGCGCAAGCGGTTCGCGGCCCAGCGGCTGGAGGGCCTGGCCGACGAGAAGCGGCCGGGTCCTGCCCGCACGGTGACGGACGAGCAGGTCGAGGACGTGATCGTGCGGACTCTGGAGACGACGCCGAAGGGCGCCACCCACTGGTCCACTCGCGAGATGGCAAAGCAGAGCGGGCTGAGCCAGTCGACGGTCTCGCGGATCTGGCGCACCTTCGGCCTCAAGCCGCACCAGGTCGACACCTTCAAGCTGAGCAAGGACCCGCAGTTCGTCGAGAAGGTCCGCGACGTGGTGGGTCTGTACCTTGATCCGCCCGAGCGCGCCATTGTGCTCTGCGTCGATGAGAAGTCGCAGATTCAGGCGCTGGACCGATCGGCCCCGGTGCTGCCGATGATGCCCGGTAGGCCCGAGCGCCGCACCCACGATTATCTGCGTGGAGGCGTCACCACCTTGTTCGCGGCGCTCAACACCGCCACCGGCGAGGTCATCGGCTCCCTGCACCGCCGCCACCGCGCCGCCGAGTTCAAGAAGTTCCTCGCGAAACTGGACAAGGAAGTCCCCGCCGAGCTCGACGTCCACCTGATCTGCGACAACTACGCCACCCACAAGACTCCTGCCATCCAGAAGTGGCTGCTCGCGCACCCGTGCTTCCACATGCACTTCACGCCGACCAGCTCGTCCTGGCTCAATCAGGTCGAGCGCTGGTTCGGCCTGCTGACGGACAAGCAGATACGGCGTGGCGTCCACAAGAACGTCCAGGCGCTCAAGAAGGACATCCGCGACTGGAACGCCCACTGGAACGAGGACCCCAAGCCGTTCACCTGGACCAAGTCCGCCGACGAGATCTTCGAACGCCTCGCCGGCTACCTGAACCGCCTACCGAACCCCAAACCCTAGATATGCACCTCTTCCGAGACTCAGGACATTAGTGCCGCACCAGGCAACGTTCGCCCCGTCGCGACGCCCGGCACTAGCCGCCGGACGGGCATGGGGCGCTGCTTCCTTCCGGGGAGCGGCACTCTCGTCTGCCCCGCTCCTGGGCGTGTGCCGATTGAGAGGACACCAGGACGGGGACCCCGGGGCCGGCGAACACGCGAATGCGCGGCCGGGACGGATTCCCGGCCGCGCACTGTGGGTGCGGGACACGTCCGCAGTACTCAGACGTGGCGCACGGGGATGGTCCTGGTGTCCGTCTTCTCCTCCGGAACCGGAACCGTGATCGTCAACACACCGTCCTTGTACTCGGCGGTCGCTTCCTCGCCCTTCGCCCCGGCCGGCAGCCTGACGGAGCGTAGGAACGTGCCGTAGCGGAACTCGGTGCGGTGCTCTGCGGCGGTCTGTGAGGTCCGCTGCGCACGCAGCACCAGGACACCCTCCGTGACGCTGATCTCGACGTCCTTCGCAGGGTCGACGCCCGGGAGCTCGGCCCGCAGCACGTAGGTGCTGTCACCCAAGTGCTCCTCGATCCGGATCGGGTGGGTGCCGGGCACCGTGTGTCCACCGGGAAAACCGGTCTCCACCCAGCCGAACAGGTCCGGAAGCGCGGGCCAACCGGGCAGGCGTTCGATCATTCCGCTCATCATCGCCACCTCTCTCCCTCCTCTTCTCCCTGTCCTCGTCTCTCCCCGTCTCTGCACGTCTCTCCTCCTCCCCTTCGCCCTTCCAGCGTGCCGTGCCGGCACCGCGCGCGCGTGGGGCCGACAGGCCCCGGTAGGGGGCCTGTCGGGACCTCCCGGCCGCCGCCCCACGTGGTCGCGTGCCCGGGACGGCCTGGCCGGGGGTCCAGACGGCCGACGGTCGGTCCCCTGGCAGAGTCGGATGGCCCCTTCGCACCACGTCCGGCCCCCGTCAGGCTGGGGCCAGTCGCCCGTCCGCCGGGCATCGTCCGGAAAGAGGCCCCCATGTCTTCCACGACTCTGGACACATCGGCCCTGGAGAAACTGCTCGCGGCGGCCGTGGCAGCCCCGTCGATGCACAACACCCAGCCGTGGCGCTTCCGTCTGGACGCCGGTTCCTCGACCGTGGAGATCCGGGCCGTGCCCGAACGCTCGCTGCCCCAGGAGGACCCGTACGGCCGGGCGGTGCACATCGCGGCGGGCGCAGCGCTGCTGAACCTGCGTGTCGCGGCGGGCCGGCTCGGCTGGACACCGGTCTCCCGGCTGCTGCCCGACCCTCGCGACCCGACCCTGCTGGTCGCCGTGCGTCTGCAGGGCCGGGGCGGGCCACGGGATGCCCGTGAGGCCGACCTTTACGACGCCATCCCCCGCCGGCACAGCAGCCGGATGCCCTTCACGGAGCGGGCGGTGCCCCTTGCCGTCCTGGCCGAACTCGCCGACGCCGGTCACGCCGAAGGCGCCCGGCTCACGGTGGCTGGCGAGGACGAGACGGCCCGCCTCCTGCGGCTGAGCGGGCTCGCCGAACACCGCAACCACACGGATCCCGACCGCGCCGCCGAGAGCCGCCGCTGGACCGGCGGCGAAGGCGGCCGGGACACCGGCATCCCTGCACGGGCCTTCGGTCCGCGGGACGCCGGCGAACACGTGCCGGTACGTGACTTCTGCGCGCTGCGCCAGCCGGACCGGCTACCGTCGCTGCCCTTCGAACGCCACCCCATGTTGGTGGCGCTCAGCACCACCCACGACCACCGCGCCGACTGGCTTCGTGCCGGGCAGGCACTCGAACGTGTTCTCCTGCTGGCGACGGTGCACGGCCTACGGACCTCATTGCTGCATCAGGCGCTGGAATGGCCCGACCTGCGCAGTCTCCTGCGGGCGCCGGATGCTCCCTACGGCCACGTGCAGATGATCGTCCGCCTGGGGTACGGGCCCGAGGGGCCCGCGACACCGCGCCGCACACCGCACCTCTTCCTGGCGACCGCGGACGACGACGGACTTCCCTAACGGCACGGGCCGTTGCGCGGGGTGGCCAGCAGGGGGACACACACCGGTGCGGCCCCCGTCACCGACCCCGGCACCGGACTGAGGAGAGAATGGGCCGCATGGCGGACAAGAAGGCGGCGGAGCTGCCGCGCAAGACCTATGAGGCGGAACTGCTGCGTCTGCAGACTGAGTTGGTGAAGCTGGAGGAGTGGGTGCGGGCGCAGGGCGTCAGGTTGGTGATCGTGTTCGAAGGGCGGGACGCGGCCGGCAAGGGCGGAACGATCCAGCGGATCACCCAGCACCTCAACCCTCGAATCGCCCGGATCGCGGCGCTGCCCAAGCCGACGGAGCGCCAGCGCACCCAGTGGTACTTCCAGCGCTACGTGGAGCATCTGCCGGCCGCCGGGGAGATCGTGCTCTTCGACCGGTCCTGGTACAACCGGGCCGGCGTCGAGCGCGTCATGGGTTTCTGCACCAGGGAAGAACACCAGCGGTTTCTGCGCCAGTGCCCGATCTTCGAGCGGATGCTCGTCGAGGACGGGATCCTGCTGCGCAAGTACTGGTTCTCGGTGAGTGACGCCGTGCAGTTGGAACGGTTCCGGCGCCGCCTGGAGGACCCGCTGCGGCGCTGGAAGCTGTCGCCCATGGACCTGGAGTCCATCACACGCTGGGAGGCGTACTCGCGGGCCAAGGACGAGATGATGGTGCACACCGACATCGTGGAGGCACCCTGGTACGTCGTCGAGAGCGACGACAAGCGGCGGGCCCGGCTGAACATGATGGCCCATCTGCTGGCGTCCGTCCCCTACCACGAGGTGCCGCCACCGGTGTTGGAGCTCCCCGAGCGTCCGTCGTCCACCGGCTACGAACGGCCGCCGCGTGACCTGCAGACGTACGTCCCCGACCACACGGCGGACCTGTGAGCCCACCCCGCTGTCCGTGCGTGGGGCGCGGGGTCAGTCGTGCGGGACGACGGCGACGGGCGTGGTGGCGTGGTGCAGGACGGCGTGCGTGACCGGACCGATGTGCGCGCCGAACGGGCCCGGCCGCTCGCGGCGCCCCACGACGACCAAGGACGCGGTGAGCGCGGCGTCCACCAGGCGAACCGACGCGCTTGCGGGGCCGCACTCCTCGACGACCTCGACGGAGGGGTACTTCTTCCGCCACGGGCGCAGCACTTCGGTCAGTGCAGCCTCTTCCTGCCCGGAGAGCTCCTGGTCGTACGTGGGGTCGGCGGCGAGTCCGTAGCCGTAGTACATCGGCAGGCTCCAGGCGTGCACGGCCCGCACGGTCGTCCCGCGCCGGGCGGCCTCATCGAAGGCGAAGGCGAGGACGGTGTCGTCCGGGGCGGCGGTGTCCACTCCGACCACGACCGGACGGTAGGCCGTCGCCGCGGACGGGATGCCGACCGGGTCCGATTCGTGCTCGTCCGCGGCCTGCTCTCCGGCTCGTACCAGGACGACCGGCCGCCGGGCGTGCGCGACCACCGAGAGCCCCACGGAGCCGACGAGGAAGCCGCCGATGCCGCTCAGGCCCCGGGAGCCCAGCGCCAGTAGTTCGGCTTCCCCGGCTGCCGCCGCGAGTTCGTCACCGGGGCTGCCGTTCCGCTGCTCGGTGAGCACCTCCAGACCGGGATGGCGCAGCCTCAGCCCCGCCGCCGTCTCGCCCAGGACGTCCCCCCAGCCTTCGGCCGGGGCGCCCGTCGTCTCGCTGCGCTCGTGCCGGCGCTGGTTCGGTTCCGCGCCCAGCAGCGGCGTCTGCGTCACGGGCGCAGGCACCGGCTCCCACACGTGCACCAGGCACAGTGACAGATCTCGCAGCCGTGCCTCGCGGGCAGCCCACTCGGCAGCGGCCCGGCTTTCGGGGGAGCCGTCGAGACCCACGGTGACGGTGCGGGACATGGCGTCCACCTCCTGTTTGTCGGAGCTCTCAGCCTCACGCCTGTGGCCGCCGTCGGACAGGGTCCGCAGGTCCCTGGGGAGACCCGAAGGACCTACGCCGGTGCCGAGAACGGGAGAGCGGAGACTGGGGGAGAAGGACCCGCGCTGGCGGAGTACGGGCAGGTCGGCTCGGTCGGCCTCCGAAGGGACCTGCGGGGCCGTCGGCTCTTGGTGCGTGGGCCGGAGGCGGCGCAGCCCATCGCGGAGCCGTCACCGCTCCCGGGGGGCCGTCACCTCCCGCACGGGCACGTGCCACGCCAGTTGGGAACCCCCGCCCTGCGGCACGGTGATCTCCATGTCCCCGCCCAGCTTCCGCGCCCGCTGCAACATGTTGTCCAGCCCGCTGCGGCGGCCCTGAAGGGGGATGCCGACGCCGTCGTCGGTGACCGTGAGCCGCAGCTCACGGCCGTCGGTCTCCAGCAGCACCTCCGCCCGGCCGGCGTGCGCGTGCCGTGCGACGTTGGTGAGGGACTCGGAGAGCACCGCGATCACGTCGTCGGTCGTCTCCCTGGGCACATGGGTGTCGAGCAGGCCCTCCATGCGCATGCTGGGCGCGAAGCCCAGGAGCGGCGCCGCCTCTCCGACAGTGCGCACCGCCCGGGCCCGCAGTCCGGGCGCGTCATCGTCGCGGGTACGCAGGCCGAAGATGGTCGATCTGATGATCTTGATGGTGGCGTCGAGGTCGTCCACGGCGCGCAGCACCCGCTCAGAGGCCTCGGCGTGCTGGATGAACCGGCCTGCGCTCTGCAGCGTCATGCCGGTGGCGAACAGCCGTTGAATCGCGAGATCGTGCAGGTCACGGGCGATACGGTCGCGGTCCTCCAGCAGGGCGATCTGTTCGGCGTCCCGACGACGCTCGGCTAGTTCCATGGTGACGGCGGCCTGCGCCGCGAACGCCATCAGCGGTTCGGTCTCCTTCTCGGAGAAGTCACTCGCACCCGATCCCCTGGCCAGCAGGACCACACCGCGGGCTTGTTTCCCCAAACCGAGGGGAACGGCCACGGCCGGGCCCAGGCCGACGAACCGCGGCGGTCCGGCCGAAATCCGCTCGTCGTGTGCGACGTCCGGGCTGCTCACCGGGGCGCCCAGGGCGAAGGCCCGTCCCGTGAGGGTGCCGTCCACCGGCAGCACCAGTCCCTGGTGCATCTCGGCACCCTGGCCCATGGCCAGCTCAACGGTGAGTGTGTCCGTGCCCTTCATCGGAATCGCCACCGCAGCGAGGGCCGCCCCGGTGATCTGCCGCGCCCGTTCGGCGATCAGCCCGAGGACCTCCTGCTGCCCGACGCCGGACATGAGACTGCTGGTGATCTCCGCGATGGCCTTCAGCCATCGCTCCCGCAGCAGGGACTCCTCGTACAGGCGGGCGTTGTCGATAGCCACTCCCGCCGCCACGGCCAGCGTCGACAGCACCGCCTCATCGTCCTCGTCGAACTGCTGCCCACCGCGCTTCTCGGTGAGGTACAGGTTGCCGAAGATCTGGTCCCGCACCCGGATGGGGACACCGAGAAAGGAGTTCATGGGCGGATGGTGCGCCGGGAAACCGTAGGACGAGGCGTGCTCCGAGAGCTTGGCCAGGCGCAGCGGCTCCGGATGGCGGATCAGCTCACCGAGGATGCCGTGTCCCTCCGGAAAGGGACCGATCTGAGCGATCTCCTCCTCGTCGACCCCGGCTGTGATGAACGCCGACAGGCGCTTGCCGTCGGATCCAATGACACCGAGTGCCGCGTATTCCGCGTCGACCAGGGCCGCCGCGGCCTCCACGATGCGACGCAGCGCCTGTTCAAGGTCCAGCTCCCGGCCGACGGAGAGCACCGCTTCCAGGAGGCTGTGCACCCGGTCGCGGGTACCGCGGGCCGCGTCCAGCCGGGCCTGTAGTTCCCCGAGCAACTCGTCCAGTCGTAGCTGAGGCAGCCGTACCCGGGCTTCCCGAGCCTCCCCGGCGCTTTCCACCGTCGATCCTCCCCAGCCCCCGAGCTTGCCTGCAGCCGTCCCCGCTCGCCAGTCACGGTAGCGGGCCTGGCAAGGAGGCGATGCGGAATCACGACGGCCGACGGCGTGGAAACGCGCCCGTGCGCCCCTCTACCGGACACGGCGTCGCGCAGAGCACCCACCGCCGCCAGAAGGTGCCCGGGCAGCAGCCCGGACCCGACCATCCACACGAGCGCGACTCGTTGCCGGATTCCGGCGATCAGCGGCCCCCGCCGCCGGGCGCGGAGTACGGAGTACGGAAAGGCTCCAGCCGTGGCGTCCGGTCCGGTACCAGGACCGGGAGCACAACCGCACCTGAACGGTGACATCAGCGAGCTTCGGCGCGCATCCTGTCCTGGGCCTGGGTGGCGATGACGGCCGCCTGGATACGGCGCTCGACGCCCAGCTTGGCCAGCAGGCGGGAGATGTGGTTCTTCACCGTCTTCTCGGCAAGGTACAACCGCTGGCCGATCTGGCGGTTGGTGAGGCCCTCACCGATTAGGGCGAGGATCTCCCGTTCGCGGTCGGTCAGACCGGGCAACGCGTCCGGGACTTCCTCCTGCTGCCCGCCCCGCAGCCTGGCCATGAGCTTGGTGGTGGCGCTCGGGTCCAGCAGCGACTGCCCGCGCGCGACCGTGCGCACCGCCGACACCAGGTCCGAGCCCTGGATCTGCTTCAACACGTAACCGGACGCCCCCGCCATGATCGAGTCGAGCAGCGCCTCCTCGTCGTCGAACGAGGTCAGCATCAGACAGGCCAGTTCCGGCAGGCGCGAGCGCAGTTCCCGGCAGACGCTCACACCGTCGCCGTCCGGGAGGCGGACGTCGAGCACCGCCACGTCCGGGCGCAGCGCGGGGACGCGGACCAGGGCCTGCTCGACAGTGGCCGCTTCACCGACGACCGTGATGTCCGCCTCGTCGTTCAGCAGGTCGTGCACTCCACGCCGTACCACCTCGTGGTCGTCGAGGAGGAAGACCCGGATGGGGGTTCCGGGGCCGCCGTCCTGCTCACGCTCTGCCATCGATCGCTCCTCGTCCTGTGTTCGCTTCATGTCTTCGGTGTCGTGTTGTTCGGTTCCCGGTGGGATCCTCCCGGACGCCGGAACCGGTGACCAGGGCCGGTCGGCCCTGGTCACCGCGGTTTTGATGCCCGGGGGCACCACCGCGCTGCGCGGTGGTGCCCCCGGGCATCAAAACCGGTCGGCCGTCACTGCAACCAGCGGTTGCGGCTCACGAACGGCAGCCGTGCCCACATCCGGCCCAGCCCCCAGGTGGCCCCGGCCCCCGCGGCTGCCACGGCGATCAGGGCAATGGCGTAGATGACATGGTAGTCGGCGAAGGGGTTCGTCGACATACTGCGTGAACCATCGGAAAGGTGCTTCGCCGGCGGCCACTCCGCCAGCCACATCAGCGCCATCATCACGGTCCCGGACGCCGCGGCGATGCGCACGCCGACGCCTGCGATCAGCGCGACACCCATGCCGAGCAGACCGAGCATGAACAGCCAGTCGGCCCAGGCCTCGCCGGCCCACGCATGGTAGGTCGACTCCATCGGACCGGCAGCCACTGAGCCGAGGAACCCCTTCGTGGGTGAGCCACCGTCGAGCCATCCCTTGCCCGAGGGGGTGGCGTAGCCGAGGCCGAAGGTCTTGTCGAGGAACGCCCACAGGAAAACGAACCCGAGCAGCAGCCGCAGTCCGGCCAGGGCGTACCCGCCGGCCGTAGCTGCCGCAGTCGCTTCGGAGGTCGCCGCAGCGGGCCCGGAGACTGTTCCGGACCGGCGCGCGAACGGCAGACGGACGCCCAGGTGCCGGTGGGAGTGGTTGTGCACGGCCATGATGCTCATCCCTTCCGAGGGAGTGTCAGGAGTACCTCGCGCTTTCGTTGCGCTGTCAATCTCCCGCAGCTCCGCCCCCCGGGCAGGGGGTCGGCAGACCCGGCTCCCAGGGCCGAACGTCCTTGTCCCGCAGACCCATTCAGCACGCGGCAGCGCCGAGGCCGGTCCGTGCTCCACGACGGCGGCCCTGTGCACAGTGGTGCGGGCAGGACCGGCGGGACGTCAGGCCTCTTTCAGGCCCGTCCTCCAGGCCGTCCTCCAGGCCGGGACGTTCCGCAGGCTCCGGGAGGTCGTCGACAAGGTCCGACCGGCGCTCGTGGCCGTCGACTGCACGAGCAGGTTGGCCGTGGGCCCGATCCTTTCCCGGGACGTCCCCTCCGTGCTGAGCCTGCCGTTCCTTCCGAGCAACGTGCTCACCTCGCACAACCCCTTCGCGCAGGTTCCGGACCTTGAAACTGGCGTACGACTTCCGGATGACGGGTATGCAGGCCACCGTGGCGCTGGCCAGGTGGAGATACTGGACGGGATCCTCGCCGCCCGGCGTGTCATCGCGAAGCGCTACGACGGACATCTGGCCGACGTCCCGGCCTAGTGCTGTCGTACCTGCCCAACGGCACCCGGGTGTGGCTGGGGACCCGGCACGAGCACGTGCGGGCCCACCGTTGAGCACGATTCCTGCGTCGCCGCGGACCAGTGCGTGCCGGTCCGCCCCGGAGGCCTTCGACTAGGGCGACGACGGACTGGCCCCCTGCCGGACCCGGCCCCCGCGTCCGGGACGGGCGCGGGGCACAGCGCCACCGACCTCTGCCCCGACCATGCCATCATCTCCCTGCACGCGGAGTGAGACCTCCGCTCCCCCGTCGCTGCTCCTGTGCGCCGCGCCGCGGCCACGTAACGGCTCCCGACCGAGAAAGGACCCGAGGTGTTGAACAGCGTGGACGACGACCTGGCTCTGTGGGCCAGGCGCTACCATCAGGCGCCCGGCAGTGCCGTCCGGCTGATCTGTTTCCCGCACGCCGGGGGATCCGCCAGCTTCTACTTCCCCATGTCCACCGCCTTCGCCCCTGGCGCCGACGTCATCGCCTTGCAGTACCCCGGGCGGCAGGACCGCAGGCTGGAGCCCTGTCTGACCGACATCGAGGAACTGGCCGACCGGATCACCGGCACGCTCCTGCAACTCGACGAGAAACCCACGCTGTTCTTCGGCCACAGCATGGGGGCCGTCCTGGCCTTCGAGACTGCGTGGCGGCTGGAGCGGAAAGGCTCGGGCGCCGCGCCCCGCGCCCTCATCGCCTCCGGACGCCGCGCGCCCTCCACGCACCGCCCGGAAACCGTGCACCAGCGCGACGACGACGGCATCATCGCCGAGCTCAAGCTCCTCAACGGCACCGATGCGCAAGTGCTGGGCAACGAGGAGATCCTGCGCATGGCACTGCCAGCGATCCGCGGCGACTACGAGGCCATCGAGAAGTACCGCTGCGACGAACAGCGCCGCGTCCACTGCCGGATCACCACACTGACCGGCGACGCCGATCCGCGCACGACCGTCGAGGAGGCCGCCGCCTGGGAGCGGCACACCGACGGCGCCTTCCGACTGGAGGTACTTCCCGGCGGGCACTTCTTCCTCACGAACCAGCAGGCCGCCGTGACCTCGCTGGTCTCCCGCGAACTCGGGCAGTTGTGATGCGTACGGTGCTGGTCGGCTACTCCGGCATTGGGAACGGCTGCTCCACAGCGGCTGCGCCGGTCCCGCACCCCCTGTCGGGGACCGCCAGTCGGTGGAGTCGCAGGGCGAGTTGAATCTCCAGAGCACGGGCGGGGGTCTGCCAGTCCTCGCCGAGCAGACGGCCCACGCGCTCCAATCGCTGGGCGACGGTGTTGACATGGACGTGGAGGGTCTTCCTGGTGCGGGCTGGGCTCATCCCACACGCGAAGTACGCGTCCAGGGTACGCAGCAGTTGGGTGCCGCGCCGCTCGTCGTAGGAGACGACGGGGCCGATGGTGCGCTCCACGAAGCCGGGGACGTTCTGCTCACCTGCCAGGAGCAGGCCGACGAAGCCGAAGTCCTCGGCAGCCGCCCCGTCTCCGTCCCGCCCCAGCAGGCCTAGCGCGTCGAGGCAGCGCCGGCCCTCGGCGTAGGCGGCGGCCACCGCCTCTGGGTGCGCGGCAAGGTCGGTGACGGGGGCGGAGGCCCCGACGGTCACCGGCTGGTGAACGGCCGTACCCAGGTGGCGGGCGGTACGGCGGGCCACGTCCGTGGGGGTGTCGCCGGCCCCGAGCGGCAGCAGCAGCACGGTGCCGCCGTCACGTGCGGCGGCCAGGCCCTGCCGGGTGGCGGCGAGGTGGGATGCGGCGGACCACAGGCGGCGGCGGGCCGAGGCCTCCCCTTCCACGTCGGTGGACGGGTCGTCGAGGCGTGCGGCGAGTACGACATGGCGGGCCTCCAGGTCTGCGCAGAGCCGGGCCGCGCGTTCGCGCAGCAGCCGGGGGTCCCGGGAACGGGCGTCCAGGAGGTCGTCCAGCAGTTCACCGCGCACACGCTGTTCGGCCTCCGCGGCGGATCGGCGGGCGAGCAGCAGCAGTGAGGTCACCATGGCGGCGCGCTCCAGAGTGCGCTGGTCGACGGGGTCCAGGCCTGGCTGGCCACGCAGCACGAGGGCGCCGAGGAGTTCGCCGCCCGCGGTCACGGCGGCGATCCGGTCGATGCCGTGCTGCATGGCGTGTCCCTCCGCGCGGGACGCCTCCAGCGCCTCGGCCGGAACTGCCGAAGCCTCAGTGAACTCCACTGTGCCATCAAGGACTTGGGATACGGCAGCGGCGACGTCGTGTACTCCGCCTCCACGCAGGACGAGTTCGGCGAGCCGGTCGTGGACCTCGGAGGCGCGCTCGATGACGGCGCTGCGGTCCCTGATGATCTCGTTGGCGCGCTCCAACCCGGCGAGGGCCGAGCGGGTCTCGGTGAGCAGGTTGGCGGTGTCGATGGCGGCCGCGGCGAGCGCCGCGAAGGAGCCGAGCAGGGCACTCTGCCCGCGCTCGAAGACACGTGCTCGGCGGTCGGCGGCGAAGAGGACACCAATGACGTGCGGGCCGAGCATCAGGGGGACGCCCAGGATGGCGACGAGTCCCTCGTCACGCACACCGGCGTCGATGGTGTGGGTGTGCTGGAAACGGCCGTCCTGGAAGTAGTCGTCGGTGACGTAGGGCCGCGCAGTCTGTGCGACGAGTCCGCCGAGTCCCTCCCCCATGCCGAGGCGCAACTGCTGGAATCGGGCGGAGACGGAGCCCGCCGTGACCCTCATGTAGGTGTCGCCGCGCGCCGGGTCGTTGAGGCTGAGATAAGCGACGTCCGTGCCGAGCAGGGAGCGGGCGCGTTGCACAATCGCCCGCAGTACAGCGTCCAGATCTCGCAGACCGGCCAGGTCGTGGGCGGTCTCGAAGAGCGCGGAGAGCTCCGCCTCGCGTCGTCGGCGTCCCTCCAGCTCGGCCCGGACCCGCAGGGCGAGCCGCTTGGACTGTTCCAGGACGGCGATCCGCTCGGCCGGCCGGCCCTCGGCCCGGGCGAGCAGCACCGGCTGCTCGTAGGCCTCCACGGAAGCGTCGCGGGCCAGCAACTCCAGGTACGGGGCCTCGGCGGTGCCACTGGGTGCCGGCTGAAGGTGATCGCGGGACATGTCTCCAGCATTCCGCATCTGCCATCCGGTCCGCCGGGCCTGTGGAAAACTCCGCGGATCGAGGGCGACGGGTTGTCAGTGGGCCGTCCATCCGCCGTCGAGCACCAGGGAGGTACCCGTGATGAAGGACGCCTGCGGGCTGCACAGATAGGCGACGGCCTCGGCGACTTCCTCCGGTTCGATGAGCCGCCGCATGGCAGTGTCCTTCAGCAGGACCTCGGTCAGTACATGTTGTTCGCTCAGGCCGTGGGCCTGTGCCTGATCGGCGATCTGCTTCTCGACCAAGGGAGTGCGCACATAGGCCGGGTTCACGCAGTTGGAGGTCACTTCATGGGAGGCACCTTCGAGCGCGACGGTCTTGGACAGGCCCTCCAAACCGTGTTTGGCCGCCACATAGGCCGATTTGAAGGCCGAAGCGCGCAGACCATGGACGGAGGACATATTGACGATCCGGCCCCAGCGCTGTGCGTACATGTGCGGGAGGGCTCCGCGGATGAGGCGGAACGGCGCCTCCAGCATCACGGTGAGCACGGTGTGGAACACGTCGGGCGGGAAGCCTTCAATGGGCCGCACAAGTTGTAGTCCGGCGTTGTTGACCAGCACATCGGTGCCGACGGCGGTGCGCTCGGCGGCGTCGAGGTCGGTGAGGTCCACGAGGCGCGGTACGACGGTCCCCGCGAGGTCCGTCCGCTTCGCCTCCTCGACCAGCTCGGCCAGCCGGGCGACGTCCCGGTCGACAGCCCGCACCTCGGCGCCAGCGGCGGCGAGCCGGAGCGCGCAGGCGCGGCCGATACCGCTGGCGGCGCCGGTGACCAGAGCGGTACGCCCGAGGAGGTCGAGGGCAGGTGGCTGGACGTGCGGACCGGGACCGGGCAGGGGGCTGGACGAGGTCATGCGGCGACCCTAGGCAGCACCCGGTCGCCGCCCCATGTGGTCACCATCCACACTTCAGCCTGCAGTCGTAGGGTCAAACCATGTGGGTGCCTCTGACAGGGCTTGCTTAATCCGAAAGAGGCCGAACTCGTTCAGGTCGGGCAGCGAATCCAGCTCGAACCAGCCGACCTCCAATGACTCGTCGTCGTTGACCTGGGCCTCGCCGCCCACGGCCCGGCAGCGGAAAGTGATGTCCATGTACTGGCAGACGTCCCCGTTGGCGTAGGTCGTGGGCTCCAGGGCCTGGACGAGGACCACTCGCTCCGCGACACAGTGCACCGCCGTCTCCTCGAAGACCTCCCGAACGGCGCAGGCGGCGGGCTGTTCGCCCGGTTCCGTGATGCCGCCGATCACCGACCACCTGCCGGTGTCGGACCGCCGTCCCAGGAGCACTCTGCCCTGGTCGTCGAAGACGATCGCGGTGACCCCGGGAAGCCAGAGCAACTGATGGCCAACGGAGGTCCGAAGCGTGCGGATGAATTCGGGGATAGCCATGGCCCGACCCTAATGGGCCGGGTCCCGGTTTCCCGGACCAGTGCCGCAAGGGGCGGCGCTAGACCTCACCGGAGCGGCGGCCGCGCAGGCCGGAGCCGATCGCCCAGCCGATCCCGCCCGCGGCCACCAGCACGAGCGCGATCTCCGGCAGGACACCCAGCTCAGTAGCGGGAGTCCGGGAAGTGCGCAGCGGCACCTTCTGCACGAGGTAGGCCGGGACGAACATGCCCGTCTTCTGGGTGACCTTCCCGTCCGGCATGATGATCGCACTGACACCGCTGGTGACCGGCACGGTTACGGTACGGCTGTGCTCGACGGCGCGGACCCGGGACATGGCGAGTTGCTGATAGGTCATCTCGCTGCGGTCGAAGGTCGCGTTGTTGCTCGGCACGGAGATCATCTCCGCACCGCGGGTGACCGTGTCCCGGACGGCCCAGTCGAAGGCCGCCTCGTAGCAGGTGTCGAGGCCCACCTTGGCGCCGTCGATGTCGAACACACCGGGCCGGTGGCCCCGGCTGAAGTCCTGGCGGACCATGCCGGTCCACTCCTTGTTGACCGCGCCGACGAGTCCACGCAGCGGAAGGTACTCGCCGAACGGCTGGATCTGCCGCTTGTCGTAGGTCTGTGTCGGCCCCTTGACCGGGTCCCACAGGATCTGCTCGTTGAGCAGCCTGCCGTCCTTCTCGACCACCGCGCCGACCGAGATGGGGACGCCCACGGCCTGGGCGGCGTCCTCGATCACGGCGGCCGCGTCGGGGTTGGTGAAGGGGTCGATGTCGGAGGAGTTCTCCGGCCACAGCACGTAGTCGGGCCTTGCGGTCTTCCCCGACTGGATGTCGGCGGCGAGTTTGAGCGTCTCGCGCACGTGGTAGTCGAGCACCGCCCGCCGCTGGGCACTGAACTCCAACCCAGAACGCGGCACGTTGCCCTGGATGACCGCGACGGTTCTGGTGCCGTCCTCGGCCTTGTCACTCACCAGTGACCGGGCGGCGACCGCCCCGACCACCGGTACGGCCACGCTCAGCAGCGCGGCTGCTGCAGCACCACGCCGTACGGCCCGGGTGCGGCGCCGCTCGGCGATCAGGCGCCCGGTCTCATAGAGGCCGAATCCGCACAGGACGACGGCGAAGCCGAGCACCGGAGTGCCGCCCACCGCAGCGAGCGGCAGGAAGACGCCGTCCGCCTGGCCGAAGGCGATCTTGCCCCAGGGGAAGCCCCCGAAGGGTGCGCGCGCACGTGCCGCTTCACCGGCGATCCAGACGGCTCCGGCCCACACCGGCCAGGCCGGCAGTCTGGAGACTGCGGCAACACCCACGCCGACCAGGGCGATGAAGACCGCCTCGATGGCGACCAGGGCGAGCCAGGGGCCTGGTCCCACCTCCACGCCCGTCCACACCAGCAACGGCAGCAGGAACCCCAGCCCGAAGAGGTAGCCGAGGCCGAGGGCTGCCTTCCAGCCACGGCCGCGCAGTGCCCAGCCGAAGCCGGCGAAGGCCGGTAGGGCCAGCCACCACAGGGGGCGCGGCGGGAAGCTGAGGTAGAGCAGGACTCCGCAGAGCGCGGAGACGGCGGCCGGGGCCAGACGCAGCAGTCGGCCGCCGGACGCGGGGGACGGCCGGAGCTGCTCCGACTGGTCCACGGAGGTTGCGGTGACGGTCACCTGCGTGAGTGTACGGCGAGGGTCCTGGCCTCCGTCCAGCACGGTCCGATGCCAGTCCGACCACGTCCCCCCAGGTAGCGCCGCCCGGCGTCCGCTCCAACCGGGGACGGGGCCGGATGCGCGGTCGGCACCGGCAGCCGCCCCGGAACAGTGCCGGCCGACGGGCCGGAACCGGACCAGGCGGGCATCACGGCGTTCCTGCGCACCTTGTCCACAAACCGGTCGCCAGCCGCTACGGTGTGGCGTGCCACGGCGGTGCGGCCGTATCCGGCGCGCGGCCTTGGCCTGCGACAGGTCCGAGGACCGGGTACGAGGGGCGACGGGTGGGGTCTACGGGGATGAATCCGACGTCCGGTGGTGTCATGGACGCCGACATCACCAGGAGAAACGTTTCCGACGGGGCGGGCATGATCCTGCTGGGGGCCTGCGCCGGGTGGTCACTGATCACCGCGGCGGCCCAGGGCGGGCGGCCCGAGGGCATGCTGCTCGCAATACTCGCCGTGACCGCCGGCTATGCCGCGGGCCGGGTCTCCGGGGCACTGCTGCCGGCCGCCGCACCGTGCGCTGGCGCGGCGGCCGGGCTCACCCTGGTCGTGGTGCTCCCCGGCCTCTCCCCCAGCTCTCGGTACGCGGCCCCACTCGGACACGCCGGCGCCGCTGCGGCCCTGCTGGCGCTGGCCACCGGAGCGGCCGCCTGTGCCGCGTGGGCGACACCCGTACCAGCGCTGCGGCTGGGTCTGCGAGCACTGGCCGTCGGGATCGTGCTGGCCGGGGCCGCGCTGGGATTGGTGGCCGGTTGCGCAGCCGGCGCGTTGGTCCTGCTGTGCTCGCTCGCCGCGGGGTCAGCACCCCGCCGGGGTGTCTGTCTCCTGGCTCTGGCCGTGGCAGTGGCTCTGACCGCGGGGACGACCTGGGCGATCGCCGCCGACGCCCTGCCCGACGGCATCTCCGGGATCCTCGAAGGCAGGATCGGCCCGTACCGGATACAGCTGTGGCAGGACGCCCTGCGGTTGGCGGGCGCGAACCGCACTCTGGGGGTGGGCCCGGGGCGGTTCGGCGAGCTGAGCCACGGGGTGCCCGGCAAACCGCACTCGGCTCCGCTCCAGCAGGCTGCGGAGCAGGGGCTGGCCGGCTTGTTCCTGCTGATCGTGGCGTTCGGCTGGGTCCTGTACGCGCTGTGGCGCACCCCGCGCTCCACCCCGGTGGCCCTCACCGCGGGCGCGGCCCTGGCAGGATTGGCCATCCTCGCCACGGTGAGCAATGCACTGAGCTTCACCCCCGTGACCGCCGGCGCCGGACTGGTCGCGGGATGGGCGACGGCACGCCCCTGGACGAGCGCCGGCCCGAGGCCCGACAACGATGAACAGTAGGAGTGAACGCTCGTCTCAGCGACCACTCGGTGTGCCCGGCTGACCGGGACCGTTGGCCCGGGCGGTCGCACCGGACCGGGCCGGGCGGACCGTCTCAGGGCGTCGCTCCGGCTCCCGGTGTGATCGTGCGCAGCCGGTCCCTGATGACCCGCACCGCCGACTCCGCGTTGTCCACGGTGATCGTGAAGGTGTGGCCGTCCCACAGGCGCAACACGATGCCCTCACCTCGACGCACGACGACGGCGGTGCCCTTCTCGGGCCGCCAGCGGTAGCCCCAGCCACCCCAGTGCCGGGGAGTGACGAGGGCGGTGAAGTCGGCGCCGGCCACCTGGGAGAGCGGGATGCGGCGACGCGGCAGCCCGATGTGGCCGCAGCGCACTTCGAGGGACTCCCCGTCCAGCCTGAGGTCGACGTGCACGAAGGCGAGGGTGCCGAAGAGGACCAGCAGACCGGCAGCGATGCAGCCCACGACGGACATCGCCAGCGGGGCGATGCCGGACGTCCAGGCGGAGTCCACGGCCAACTCGATGCCGAGCGCCATGCAGGCCGCGCCGATCAGGGCCAGCAGCCACTGGAAGCGGTTCGTGGCCCGCCCGGTCCAGACGTCCGGATGCGCGGTGCCGTCGGCGTGGGGGTGCTCCCTCATGCTTACGAGGTTACTCAGGTTCTGCTGCGCAGGCAGGGTGTCACGGAGAGTGGCCGACCAAGCGATGTGCGGGGCGGCCAGGCGTTCGCGTCGATCCCGGACGGTTCCGCTCAGGTCAGCGGACGGGGCTGACGGCGTGCAGGAAACGTCCCTCGTCGTAGGCGAGGGCCGTGTCCGGGAGCGCTTCCTCGCGACCGCTGAGCAGCACCGTCAGGGTGGTGTCGGCCGCGGCCACCGAGGCCGGCTCCGCTCCGATCCTGCGCAGGGCCTGTGCGGCAACGGCCCCGGCGGAGCCGTGCAGGATAAGCGGCGGACGTCCTGGCCGCTGGACGGCGGCCCGGATGCGCTCGGCGACCAGCTCGTAGTTGGTGCAGCCCAGGACCACGGTGGTCACGTCCTCCGGCGTCCGGGCGGCGGCCGCCGCCACGGCGGCGTCGACGGCGTCGTCATCGGCGTGGTGCACCGCGTCCGCGAGACCCGGGCACGGCACCTCGGTGACGGCCACGCCGTCGGCGAACTGTTCGATCAGTCCTCGTTGGTAGGCGCTGCCTGTGGTGGCGGGGGTCGCCCAGATCGCTACGGACCCGCCGCCAGCCGCAGCGGGCTTGATCGCCGGTACGGTCCCGATGACCGGCAGGTCGGGCTCGAAACGCGCCCGCATCACGGGCAGCGCGTGCACGGACGCCGTGTTGCAGGCGACGATCAGGACATCGGGGTCGTGGGCGGCAGCCGCCTCGGCCACGGCCAGGGCTCGCTCAGTGATGTCCTCGGGGGTGCGCGGGCCCCAGGGCATGCCGTCCGGGTCCCAGGAGAGCACGAGGTCGGCGTCGGGCCGCAGCCGACGTACCGCAGCGGCTGCGGGCAGCAGGCCGATTCCGGAGTCCATGAGCGCGATCTTCACCCGGTCACGATAGACGACACGCCCCGGCGGACCGGCACGGTGGGGCAGACTGCGAGGGTGAGCGCCCTCATGTGGATCACCGCCGTATCGCTGGCCGCCTGGTGCTGGCTGCTGTTGGGCCAGGGCTTCTTCTGGCGCACGGACGTCCGGCTGCCGCCGCACCGGGAACCGGAAGCGTGGCCGCCGGTCTGCGTGGTCGTACCGGCCCGTGACGAGGCCGCCGTGCTGCCCGAGAGCCTGCCGTCACTGCTGGCCCAGGACTATCCGGGGCGGGCGGAGGTCTTCCTGGTGGACGACGGCAGTTCGGACGGCACCGGGGCATTGGCCCGCGAGCTGGCCCGCCGCCACGGCGGGTTGCCGCTCACGGTGAGCTCGCCGGGCGAACCGCCGCGGGGTTGGACGGGCAAACTGTGGGCGGTGCGGCACGGCGTTTCGCTTGCACGCGCGCGGGCGCCCGAGTATCTGCTGCTGACGGACGCGGACATCGCGCACGGACCGGCGAGCCTGCGCGAGCTGGTGGCGGCGGCCCACACCGGGGGCTTCGACGTGGTGTCGCAGATGGCCCGGCTGCGGGTCGAAAGCCCGTGGGAGCGGTTCGTAGTGCCGGCGTTCGTCTACTTCTTTGCACAGTTGTATCCGTTCCGGTGGATTAGCCGGGAGGGATCGCGGACGGCCGCGGCGGCGGGCGGCTGTGTCCTGCTGCGCGCCGCAACGGCCCGGACGGCGTGCATCCCGGACGGCATCCGGCACTCCGTCATCGACGACGTGGCCCTCGCCCGCGCGGTGAAGGGCGCGGGAGGCCGCATCTGGCTGGGGCTGGCCGACCGGGTGGACAGCGTGCGGCCCTACCCACGGCTGCACGACCTGTGGCGCATGGTCGCGCGCAGCGCCTACGCCCAACTGCGGCACAACCCCCTGCTCCTGCTCGGGACGGTCGCCGGTCTGGCACTGGTGTACCTGCTGCCGCCCGCCGCACTGACCGCCGGCGTGACCGCGGGCGACCCGGCGACGGCCGTCCTCGGCGCGCTGGCCTGGACGGTCATGGCGGGCACGTACGCGCCGATGCTGCGTTACTACCGGCAGCCGCTGTGGCTCGCGCCCCTGCTGCCGTTCACCGCCTTCTTGTACCTCCTCATGACGATCGACTCGGCCCTGCAGCACTACCGGGGGCGCGGAGCCGCCTGGAAGGGCCGCACCTACGCCCGCCCCGACGCCGTGCCCGACGAGGGCTGAGCCGGGGTCACTTGCGGCCGGGTGTCCAGTTCATGCCCCACCCGTAGGCACGGTCTATGGTCCGCTGCGGGCTCACTCCTCGCTCGGGCACCAGGTACCGCGCCTCACGCTGGACGACGAGGTCGTCACCCCTACTGGCGATCAGGGCGAGCGCACACACGGTGGAGGGCACGGCGCACTCGTCGAGTGAGAAGTCGATGGGGGCACCGTACTGCGGCTGGAGGGTGACGGTGGCGTGCAGGTCGGCGAAGGAACTGGCGCCTTCGTAGATGGTGACGAAGACGAGGATGCGCCGGAAGTCACGCTTGTGGTCCAGATTGACGGTGAGGTTCTCACCGCTCGCCACAGCGCCGGTCCGGTCGTCGCCGTCGAGGTGGATGTACGGAGGCCGGTTCAGCGAGCCGAAGGCATTGCCGAGTGCCTGGACGACTCCTTTGCGGCCGTCGCTGAGTTCGTACAGGGCGCACAGGTCGAGGTCGAGGTCCCGGTGCCCGCCGCCCCATCGGCCGGTCCAGCCCGGAGTCGTCTTGCGCATCTGCCAGTTGAGGTTCACCCGCATCACCCCGGACGTACCACCCTGCTTGGCCAGCGAGACGGAGGGCGCTGCCTTGGTGAGGGTGACCTTGGACAGGCGGACCGGCGGGGACGCGGGCGCCGGGGGTGCCGCAGGAGGGACCGGCAGGGTCACTGGGGGCGGAGGCAGCGGCGCCTGGGACGGCGGGGGCACGGCCCCGGCCGGCGCCGCGGCGCCGGCGGCCGTCGCCGTGGGCGGTGCGGTGCGCTGAGGTCCGTCCACGGTGATGCCGAAGTCCGTCGCCAGCCCTACGAGCCCGCTGCGGTAGCCCTGGCCGACGGCGCGGAACTTCCAGCCTCCCTGGCGGCGGTAGAACTCGCCGAGCACGAAGGCCGTCTCCTCGGTCGCGCCTGGCGTGTCGAAGCGAGCCACCACCTGACCGGATCCGGCGTCGACCGCCTCGATGTAGAGACCGGGCACCTGCCCGAACGTCCCGCCATCCGCGGAAGCGGCGAGCACGATCCGCTCGACGGCTTGCTCCACCCCTGCGAGGTCGACGAAGAGGGTGTCGGTGACCCGTCCACCGGCCATCCGCTTGCCTTCGTGACGGACCGCGCCGGAGGGGTGGGCGGGCTGGTTGCCGGAGACGAAGTCCCCGTCGGAGCGGACCTTGCCCTCGGCGAGCAACAGCGCCGAGGCATCCGCATCGGGCACACCGGGCCCTGGGCACCAGCCCAGTTCCACGCGCAGGGCCGTGGTCGGCACCGGCTCATTGGCCCCCTTCGACATGGACATGTCCGCCCCCATCCCGTATCGACTTCCGAGCGTCCCCGGCGATCCGGGTTCATCCCTACCCGTTCAACCTAATCCCGGGCTCGACGAACCCCCATGAGGGACGCATGAAGATCAGCGGCCGACCGTCGGTAACCCGGCAGGAACTCGGGCTTTACACGATCCGAACGTCGCCCAGCGTCCCTTTTTGCCAAGTTCGCTCGGATTGACGATCCCAGGTCACTGCCGACACGGAAAACAACCCTCTTATCGGTCTCCCCAACCAGCACATCGTGGGCTTAACTTATGTGCCATGACCTCCCCCCGCTCCACTTATGGTGGCGGCTACTACTCCGCCTCCTTCCCGGACACCCCGATCTACGACTCGCTCGTGGCCGAGCGGGGCACCCCGCAGATCGCCCCGATCCGCGTCCCCGCCGCCTACGACACGGGCAGCCCGCTGCCCGCCCTGCCGTCGGCACTGCCCGCCCTCCCGTCGGCCCCGTCCCCACACGCCACCGCCTACGGTTACCCACAGGTGCCGCAGCCCGCCCCGTTGCAGCAGGCACCCACGGCGTACATCCCGCAGCAGGCGGGCGCCCCGCGCGGCTACCCCGGCCCGCAGGCTCCCCAGCAGCGGCCGGTGGCGACCGCAACGGGCTACGAGGCGATGCGCCCCGCGGCGCCGCGCCCGGCGCAGGCTCCCTACCAGGACCCCTACAACAACCAGCAGTACCGCGGCTACTGACAGCGTATCCCGTGCCGTCGATGCCTCCTGGCACGATGACACCTATGGAAAACGCCAAGGTGCAGTCGATTCACGTCTATCCGGTCAAGGCGTTCAAGGGCAGATCGCCTCGCGAGGCCGTGGTGGAGCCGTGGGGCCTGACCGGTGACCGGCGCTGGGCACTGATCGGCAACGGGGGGAAGGTCGTCACCCAGCGCGAGCAGCCGCGCCTGGCGTTGGCCGCCGCCGAGCCGCTGGCCGGCGGCGGCATCCGTCTGTCGGCACCCGGCCAGGCGCCACTGACGGTCGACGTACCCGACCCGACCATGACCGTACCGGTCGACATCTTCGGCACGAAGGTCGAGGCGGTGCCGGCAGCCACGGCCGCGCACTCTTGGTGCACTGCCTACGCGCAGGCCGAGGTGCGCCTGGTCCACTTGGACGACCCAGGCACCCGCCGGCCGGTCGACCCCGAGTACGCCCTGCCCGGCGAGACGGTGAGCCTCGCCGACGGCTACCCCCTGCTGGTCACCACCACGGCCTCCCTCGACGCCCTGAACTCCCTGATATCCGAGGGCGCGTACGCCCACGAGGGACCACTTCCCATGAACCGCTTCCGACCCAACATCGTCGTGACGGGCACCGAGGCCTGGGCCGAAGACCGGTGGTCGCGGATCTCCGTCGGCGAGGTGGTGTTCCGGGCCGCGAGGACGAGCGCCCGGTGCGTGGTCACCACGACCGACCAGGACACCGCAGCACGAGGCCGGGAGCCCCTGCACAGCTTGGCACGCCATCGCAGGATCGGCAGCAGGCTGGTCTTCGGCCTCAATCTCGTGCCCGTCTCCGCAGGCACCCTCAGGAACGGCGATCCCGTACGGGTGCTGGAGCAGTAGGGCGGTGATGCCCCGGCAACCGGTTCACCGTCCGGGGAACCCTCAGCGGGGTCCCGGCCGTTGGAGAAACATGAGACGTTCCTGAGGAACCGCGTTTCATGACGGCCCGCGATGGACGTGCCGTCATCATCCCGGTCCGCTCCGGGGGCGGGCGGCTACGTCGAGCGTGCCGACGGTGCGAAGGGGGGTGGGTCATGCGGGCTCTCACTGGCCTGTGGCGCTGGCGGCGCAATCCGCTGTGCCGCGCGACCGATCTGGCCGAGGCCTGGATGACGCTCGTGACCGTGGTACTGGTCGCCGTGGTCGCTCCGGTGACCGGCTTGCTGGCCGGGGTTCACGTCCAGGACTCGCTCCAGCGGTCCGCCCGGAGGCAGCGGCACACGCACCACCTCGTCACTGCCAGGGTAGTACGCGCCCTGGGCGAGGCTCCGCTGGAGACGGACCCCGTGTCCACGACCGCGCACCGAGCCCGGAGCCGCGTCCTCGCCGAGTGGACCGCGCCGGACGGCACCCGACAGCACGGCCCGGTCCTCACCGGTCTCAAGTCCCCGCACTCCGGAGAACACTTCGACCTCTGGACGGACTCGCACGGCCGAATATCGACCCGTCCGCTGGACACTCTCACCGCGACGACACACGCGGCCCTCGCCGGAATCGGCGCGGCTCTGACGACCGCGGCCCTGATGGAGAGCGGTCGACGCCTGGCCCTGTGGCGCATGGTCCGCCGCAGGTACGCGCGTTGGGACCAGGCATGGGACCGGGCTGGCCCGGACTGGGGCAAGGCGGGCACCGGCAGCTGATGGCCTTCCCGCTCTGGTCAACCCACCGTGCACCCACACGCTACGGTGGACCGGCCGAAGCGCTTTCGGCGACGACCCGCGGGTGAGCGGACCACAGGGGCGTGCCGGAACCACGGCGACGCCCTGACGGCAGCGAGCCATCAGTACGACGAGGTGGGGGCAGAACAACGCCATGGCACAGGGCACGGTCCAGGTGACGCACACCGGTACTTCGCGGTGGCGGCGCCGCACGGGTGAGTACGCTTCGCTCGCCGCCGCTCTGGAGGCCGCGGCCGACGGCGACGTCCTCACGATCGCCCCCGGAACCTACCGGGAGAACCTCGTCGTCCAGCGGGCGGTGACGCTCCGTGGCCCCGAGGGCTCGCCGGGCTCGGTGCGGATCGCGCCCCTGGACGGGGTGCCGCTGATCGTGCGGGCCTCGGCCATGGTGCAGGACCTGCACGTGGAGGGCCAGGACGCGGCGGCGCCCGCGCTGCTGGTCGAGGAGGGTACGCCCGAGCTGACGGACCTGCGGATCGTCACCCGGTCGGCAGCCGGTGTCGAGGTGCGCGGTGGCGCCCGCCCGACCGTGCGCCGCTGCACCGTCGACAACCCGGCAGGTGTCGGCATCGCCGTACTCGACGGCGCGGGCGGGGTCTTCGAGGAGTGCGAGGTCGTGGCGGCTGGGCAGGCTGGCGTGGCGGTCCGCGGCGGTGCTCATCCACGCCTGGAGCGCTGCCGAGTGCACCACGCCTCGGGCAACGGCCTGACCGCGACCGGCGAGAACTCCGCGCTGGAGGCGGTCGGTTGCGAGATCTACGAGGTCCGCGGCTCGGGGCTGCAGATCACCCAGCGAGCCACCGCGCACCTGACCGACTGCAATGTCCACCGCACCACCGGCGACGGCGTCACGCTGGACACGGACGCGGTGCTCACGCTCGCCGACTGCCGGATCCACGAGATTCCGGAGAACGCGGTCGACCTGCGCTCCCGCTCCGTGCTCACACTCACCCGGACCACCGTCCGCCAGTTCGGCCGCAACGGCCTGTCGGTGTGGGACCCGGGCACCCGCGTGGATGCCAACCAGTGCGAGATCTTCGACAGCACCGGCGACTACCCGGCCGTCTGGGTGAGTGACGGCGCCACCGCCGTACTCGACTCCTGCCGCGTGCACGACGTCCCGGACGCGCTGTTCGTGCTGGACCGCGGTTCCCGCGCGGACGTCGTGGACAGCGACCTGTCCCAAGTGCGCAACACGGCCGTGTCGGTGAGTGACGGGGCGACCGCGCAGCTCGACGACTGCCGGATCAGAGAGGCGGCCACCGGCGCCTGGTTCCGCGACCACGGCAGCGGCGGCACGCTCAACAGTTGCACCCTGGACGGCGTCCAGACCGGTGTGATCGTCACCAAGGGCGCCGACCCGACCATCGAACGCTGCACGGTGGACTCCCCTTCCGAGGCCGGGTTCTACGTCTCCGCGGGTGGTCGCGGCACTTTCCTGAACTGCCGGGTCCGCGGCAGCACCGGTTACGGCTTCCACGTCATCGACGGCTGCCGCACGGTCCTGCGCCGGTGCCGTACGGAACGATGTGCGCGCGGCGGTTACGAGTTCGCCGACCCGGCACCGGACGACGGATCCGGCACGGGTCCGGTCATGGACGACTGCACCAGCGACGAGAGCGGCAGCCTACGGCAGCCCACGGCCCACGAGGCCGCGGTGGAGACGGTGAGGCAGTCCGCCGGGCTGCTCGGTTCGGTTCCCGGACAGCGCGCGGAACAGGAGCCGCCGACCGGGGCCGCTGAGCCGGAGGAACCGCAGAAACCGGTGCGGACGTCGAAGGACGTGCTCGGCGAACTGGACGCGCTGGTCGGCCTGGAGAGCGTCAAACGCGAGGTGCGGGCGCTGACCGACATGATCGAGGTGGGACGTCGACGCCAGCGAGCGGGTCTGAAGGCGGCATCGGTCAAGCGCCACCTGGTCTTCACCGGCTCTCCCGGCACCGGCAAGACCACCGTGGCCAGGCTGTACGGGGAGATCCTCGCCTCGCTCGACGTACTGGACAAGGGCCACTTGGTCGAGGTGTCCAGGGTCGACTTGGTGGGCGAGCACATCGGCTCCACTGCGATCCGTACCCAGGAGGCCTTCGAACGGGCACGCGACGGAGTGCTGTTCATTGACGAGGCGTATGCGCTGTCACCTGAGGACGCCGGGCGCGATTTCGGCAAGGAGGCCATCGACACGCTGGTGAAGTTGATGGAGGACCACCGGGACGCGGTGGTAGTCATCGTGGCCGGCTACACCACGGAGATGCAACGCTTCCTCTCCGTCAACCCGGGAGTCGCCTCCCGTTTCTCACGCACCATCACGTTCGGCGACTACGGGCCGGAAGAACTCCTCCGGATCGTGGGGCAGCAGGCCGACGAGCATGAGTACCAACTGGCGCAGGGCACCTCCGAGGCACTGCTGAAGTACTTCACCGCGATCCCCAAGGGCCCGGCGTTCGGCAACGGCCGCACCGC
Source organism: Streptomyces pluripotens (assembly GCF_000802245.2). Taxonomy (NCBI): domain Bacteria; kingdom Bacillati; phylum Actinomycetota; class Actinomycetes; order Kitasatosporales; family Streptomycetaceae; genus Streptomyces; species Streptomyces pluripotens. The sequence continues at coordinate 6,812,122 of NZ_CP021080.1, read as the reverse complement.
CCGGCAGACCTTCGAGGCGATGGTGGAGCGACACGCGAGCCGGGTCGCCAGGCTCGGCGACCCCAGCACCGACGACCTGACCCTGCTCTACGCGGAGGACCTGCCAGACCTCCCCTGACCGCTGACCGCACTTCAGAACGCCGCGCGCACGACCTTCGTGTGCCACCACCTCGCCAGCCCCGACCTGCGCGGCGAGAACTACGGCGGGCTCCGGGTCGTGGAGAACGGGAACAGCGCGAACACCGTGCTGCACTACGGCGAGGAGGACGGCGCCCTGGCCGACCCGGACAAGGAACACGCCAGCGGAACCAGTGCGGCGAGGACGAGCCGGCGGCCGGGAGCACTCCACCCGACACCGAACACGTCGGGCGTGAGGCAGCCCAGCCAGGAGTGCCAGCGGGCGCAGCCACGGACACCGGCGCGCACTGCCAGTCCAGCAGGTCAGGCTCCACCTCGCCGGCGGCCACCAGGAGCGCGGTCAAGGTGAGGGCGGCCAGCCGCACGAGTAGGCGGTACAGGCGGACGGCGCGTGGCCGTGAAGGCCTGTGTCGGTGCGTGCACCAGGATCTGCGATTCCGTGACGGAGTACACCTCTCGTCATGGAATCTACCGCTCCGGGTGGTGACGGGCAGGACCACCGCGTCCTTGATGGCATGTGCGCGTCGTTGTCAGGTGATGGCGCAACCGATGCCGACCCGTGAAAGGATGGGACGCCCGCGCAGCCCCGGCGGGACGGAACGTCCTGGCCGGAGCGCGTACACCGGGTGTGTCGGACGGTAGCTACGAAAGGACCGGAGCGTACGTGAGCGAGAATCAGAACCTCCTCGCGGAGCAGCGCCGCGCCCTGATCCTGGACGAGGTCCGGCGCCGTGGCGGTGTACGCGTCAACGAACTGACCCGCAAGCTCGGCGTGTCGGACATGACCGTACGCCGTGATCTGGACGCACTCGCCCGGCAGGGGATGCTGGAGAAGGTGCACGGTGGTGCGGTGCCGGTCGTCGAGGCCAGCACCCACGAGCCGGGGTTCGAGGCGAAGTCGGGCCTCGAACCGACCGCCAAGGAAGACATCGCGCGCACCGCGGCCCGGCTGGTCGCCCCGGGAACGGCGATCGCCCTGTCTGGCGGTACGACCACGTATGCACTCGCCCGGCACCTGCTGGAAGTGCCGGACCTGACCGTGGTGACGAACTCGGTGCGGGTCGCGGACGTCTTCCATGCGGCACAGCGGACCACGGGGCAGCAGCAGGGAACGGCCACCGTGGTACTCACCGGTGGCGTGCGTACCCCGTCGGATTCGCTGGTCGGGCCGGTGGCCGACCAGGCGATCGCCTCCCTCCACTTCGACCTGCTCTTCCTCGGGGTGCACGGCATATCGGTCGAGGCCGGGCTGTCCACACCGAACCTCGCCGAGGCCGAGACCAACCGGCGACTGGTGCACTCCGCACGCCGGGTCGTGGTGGTCGCCGACCACACCAAGTGGGGCACGGTGGGCCTGAGTTCCTTCGCCACACTGGACCAGGTGGACACGCTGGTGACCGATGCGGGGCTGCCTGCCGAGGCTCGCAACGAGATGGCGGAGCACCTGCCCCGACTGATCGTGGCGGGCGAGCCGGAGACCGACGAGGACATCTGACGCTACGTCAACTACGCTGAGGCCCAACACCTTTCTTACACAGGGGACTTCACAAGGGGTACGTCGCCATGGCTCAGCGCCTGCGCCCGGTTGGGCTGGACTTCGTCGAGACCGCGCCGGTACGTCTGTCGTTCGTCCAGGACGTCGCTGCCACCCCGGACGCGGTCCACCGCGCCCTCGGCGAGGACGTGGAAGGCTGGTCCGAGTGGTTCTCGGCCGTGTCCTCGGCACGGCCCACCGAGGGTGGGCGCGCGGTCCGACTACGGGGCGGCATCCGCTTCGAGGAGACCGTTCTGGTGGCGAAAGCACCAGAGGTGTACGCCTACCGGGTCGACGCCACCAACGCCCCGGGAGCCCGCGCGTGGGTCGAGGAGTGGCGGCTCGCCCCGGCCGGGAGGGGGACCCGCATACAGATGACCTTCGCCCTGGACGGCACCGCCGCGTTCCGGCTCGTGTGCCGTCTGGCCAAGCCGGGTGCAGGCCGAGCCGTCAGGAGTGCGATCGCTGCCCTGGACCGGCGGCTGGCGCGGACGGACCGCCGGAGCACCACCTGACCGCAATCGCCCCGGAGGTCAGCCGGTCCACGCCCCCGTCGCCAGTAGGGCGGCGATCACCGCCGCGTACGGGGTGATGTCCAGGCCCTGCCCAGCGAGCCACGCGTCCGAGTAGTACTTGTCGAGGTACCTGTCACCGGGGTCGCACAGCAGGGTGACCACGCTGCCCTGGCGGCCCTCGGCCACCATCTCGGAGACGATCTTCAACGCGCTCCACAGCCCGGTGCCGGTCGAGCCACCGGCCTTGCGGCCGATGGCCCGCTCCAGGGCGCGTACGGCGGCAACGCTGGCTGCGTCCGGCACCTTCATCATCCGGTCGATCGCACCGGGTACGAAGCTGGGCTCCATGCGCGGCCGGCCGATGCCCTCGATCCGGGAGCCGCAGTCGCAGGTGACGCCCGGGTCACCGGTGGTCCAGCCTTCGAAGAAGCAGGAGTTCTCCGGATCGGCGACACAGATGCGGGTGTCGTACTGCATGTAGTGCACATAGCGGGCGAGCGTCGCCGACGTGCCGCCGGTGCCCGCCGTGGCGACGATCCAGGTTGGCTCCGGGAACCGTTCCAGCTCCAGCTGGCGGAAGATGGATTCGGCGATGTTGTTGTTGCCACGCCAGTCGGTGGCCCGCTCGGCGTAGGTGAACTGGTCCATGTAGTGGCCACCGGTCTCCACCGCGAGACGGGCGGACTCCTCGTACATCTTCCGAGAGTCGTCCACGAAGTGGCACTGGCCACCGTGGAACTCGATGAGGCGGCACTTCTCGGCGCTCGTCGTGCGTGGCATGACCGCGATGAAGGGCACCCCGATCAGCTTGGCGAAGTAGGCCTCTGAGACGGCGGTGGAGCCGCTGGACGCCTCAATGACGGGGCGGTCTGGACGGATCCAGCCATTGCAGAGGCCGTAGAGGAACAACGAGCGCGCGAGCCGGTGTTTGAGGCTACCGGTCGGGTGCGTCGACTCGTCCTTCAGGTACAGGTCGATGCCCCATCGTTCGGGCAGCGGAAAGCGCAGCAGGTGCGTGTCCGCCGATCGGTTGGCGTCGGCCTGAACCTTGCGGACAGCTTCTTTCAGCCAGTCGCGGTAGACGTCGTCGCTACGGTCGACATCAAGGGTGACGCCGGTCCGGGTCTGGGGGATGGTGCTCACGGCGGGGCTCCTTAGGCTGGGCGCCGGCAGCGCGTGGCGCAACCGGCACACCACGAGCATAGGCATCTTTCGCACCGCTTCCCACCTGCATAAACACATCTTTCAGCCACCCAAAGACACCCTGCGGCGCAGACGGCGGACACGCCGGGGCGCAGTGGCGGGAGTACTCCGGGCGGCTGCCGGATGCGCCTCGCGCGCACTGGTGCTCCGGACCTCATCGGGGCAGACTGCACGCGTCGGGACGATCGTCCCGAACGGGGGCTCGCTCACGACCACGGGAACCCAGGCAAGGGGGCGGCGAAGGATGGCGGAGCCGGAGTTCACGGCCACGGGCGTGCGGATCGGCATGCGCCTGCGCTCGCTCACCCGGGCCGGCCAGGTCCGGATCAGTGACGGCAGAGTGGAGTTGCTCACCAGCTACGGCAGCGAGATCGACAGCGCGCCGGTGCAGACGGTGCGCGCGTCCAAGCCGTGGTTCGCGCCGGACGACCGAGCGCTGGCCGACCTCAACGGCAAGCGGTACCTGCTGACATTGGCCGAGCAGGACCCCGCTCCCGGCGAACCGGGGCCACCCGCCGCTCGGCGGTTCATCGAGGCTGTACGCCGGGCAGCTGGACGTGGCGGTTGAGCCACGCGCGGCCGACAACCCCTGGGGCCCAACCCCAGCCCCACCTCCGCGTCCCTGTGCACCCGGGGCACGTCAGGTTTCGGGCCGACCCGGCGGCACCGCGGTCGCGGCGAGTTGCGGGAGCGCATCCGTTGCGTCACGCTGGTCTCACTTCACTCTGGGTTTACCGGCGATAACGCTGCGAACCAGCCCGCCGGCCCCGACAGCAGGCGGGCGTTTGGACGCAAGCACCCTGCTGGATCCGTTGTTCTCCGTGTTCCTCCGGTCCTCCGGACCTCACATCGGGGAGTCGCAGCCGTGATCAGTCACCCAAGCAGGCACTGCACGGTGGAGCTCCAAGCCCTGCCGTCGCGGATCGGCCAGGTCCGCAGAATCGTATCTGCGCAATTGCGCTACTGGCATCTGGACCCACTGATAGACAGGGCCGCGCTCGGCGTGACCGAGTTGCTGAGTAATGTCCACCGGCATGCCAGGCCCGACAAGTCGTGTACCGTCGAGCTGGAACTGTCACCGGACCGGCTCACGGTCTCGGTGCACGACCACGATCCCCGCCTTCCGGTGCCGGCCGACATCCCGGACGGCAGTGACCCCCCGGACGCCGCCCCGCTGCCCACATGCGGCCGAGGGCTGGCCATGGTGGCCGCGATGAGCGAGAGCTGGGGCGCGCGGCCGGACGGCGAGAACGGCAAGATCGTATGGTTCACGCTGTCCGCCCGGACGACGGTGCGCGCCCACCTCACCCGCGCACCGCACCGCATGACAGAACGGCAGTCAGCTGAACGGCAGCCGACGACGCAGTCGATCGAGGCACTCCCGGTCGAAACACTGCCGATCGGGGTTCTGCCTGCCGAGGCACGCCCGGAACCGAGGGCCGCTCCGACCTCGGCAGGGACTCCGCTCACCACGGGGGCTCACGCCCGGACGGAAGCTCCGGTCATGGGGGCGCCTCCCGGTAGCCCCGGAACACCCGCTGCCACCACAGCTCCCACCGCCGCAGCGGCTCCAGCGGCCGTCTCCGGTCACGCCCCCGCCCCCGCCGCGGCACAGGACTCCGCGACAACCGGGGCACGGGCTCCTGCCCCATCGGCCGTTCACGGCTGACCGGTCCGCACCCTCCCGTAGCGGGATGGGGCATCGGACAGCAGTCCGCGGTGTCTCCGGGCCTGCGAGCGCGGTGCAGGCGATCCAGGCCTGCCCGCAATCGCCACACAAGCCGTAGGGGCAGCGACCACCACGACCGCCACCCCAGTCCGGAACCACACATGCCATGCCCTCCCAGCAGACTGGAGCCTGTAACTACCAGTATGTACAGTGAGAGTGTGAGCACTTCGGATCGACTGATCGAGTCCACCCGCGAGCTGTTGTGGGAGCGCGGGTATGTGGGGACCAGCCCCAAGGCCATCCTGGAGCGCGCGGGGGCCGGACAGGGCAGCATGTACCACCATTTCCGGGGCAAACCCGACCTCGCCCTGACGGCGATCCGGCGAACCGCCGAGGACCTGCGGGCCACCGTCGAACCGCTCCTGGACGGACCGGGCACGCCGTACGAGCGCATCGAGGCGTATCTGCTGCGCGAGCGTGACGCACTGCGCGGTTGTCCGATCGGCAGGCTGACCATGGATCCGGACGTGATCGCCAGCGACGAGCTGCGCGCGCCGGTGGACGATACGATCGCGTGGCTCCGGGAACGACTCACCGGAATCGTGGAAGAAGGCAAGCAGCAGGGGCAGTTCCCACTCGAGTGGGACAGCGGGGAGATCAGCGCCGCGGTACTCGCCGCCGTACAGGGGGGTTACGTCCTGGCCCGCGCGTCCGGTTCCCCCGCGGCCTTCGACGCCAGTGTTCGCGGCCTGCTGTCCCTGCTCGGCCCCGGACTCCCCGGTCCTCCTGAGCTCCACGAACTCGCCTGACGCTCGGCCTCCGCAAGGTCCGTGAAGTCCGTGCGCGTCCGACGGGTGCACCGAGGCACGGGCCGGGGCCAAGCGGCCTGTCCCGGCACGCTCATCACGACGAAGGACCACCCCATGCACGCGATGCAGTACGAGTTGACCCTCCCCGCCGACTACGACACGGACATCGTACGCGCGCGGGTCGCTCGCGTCGGACACCTGCTCGACGACTGGGACGGTCTCGGCCTGAAGACGTACCTCCTGCGCGAACGCGGCCGGTACGGGTCACCGATCAACCAGTACGCGCCGTTCTACTTGTGGAACACGGTCGAGGGCATGAACCGTTTCCTGTGGGGCGGCGCCTTCCAGGGACTGGTCGACGACTTCGGCCGACCCACGGTCCGGCAGTGGACCGGACTCGCCTACGCGGAGGGCGCAGGCACGCGCGCCGCGTTCGCCGTACGACGGCGGCTACCCGTGCCGGACGGGTCCGAACTGTCCGTGCTGCTGCAGGACTCCGTCGACGAGGCGGAGCGACTGGCCGGCCAGGACGGCGCAGTGTTCGCGACGGCGGCCGTCGACCCGAGCCGCTGGGAAGTGGTGCGTTTCTCCGTCTGGGAGCACGACGCGCCCAAGGCCGACGGGGAGGTCTTCCAGGTGCTGCACCGGTCCGCGCCCGGCCGGGACCGGCTCCCCCTCGGCCGGCACTGGTGAGCGGCGTCCGTCCAGTTCTTCGGCGACATCCGCCCCAAGGAACTGGGCGTCTGCGACGCACACGACCACCTCTTCCTGCGCAGCCCTCGGTTGCCGGGCCGGGAGCTGGACGACGTCTCCACGGCGCAGGCCGAACTGACGGCGTTCCGTGCGGCGGGCGGAGCCGCCGTCGTGCTGTGGACCCCCTATGGGAGGGGACGGCGGGCGACGGAGCTGTCGGCGCTGTCGGCGCTGTCCCGGATCACCGGGGTACGGGTGGTCCGGTGCGGCAGCGGCTGGCAGAGGCGGTGGGCGCCGAACCCGTGGACCGCATCCTCGGTGAAGACCCGGGACGGGCTTTCGCGGTCGACTGGACGTAAGTGCCCCGGCCCGTTCGTGCCGGTCCTCCCTTCGGGAGGGTCAGGGCAGCAGTCGCTGTGGCGGGCCTGTCGGCCCGGGTGCCGTGTCATGGTCAAGAACAGGTTGCAGATAGGCGGCGTGCGGACCGTCGAGGCCGGAAAGACCGGCAGGTGCGTGGATCAGCTCGATCCGGTCGAACTCCGGATCGGCGCCGCGCGCGGTGTCCGCCTCCACCACCCCCGCGTACCGCTCACGCACCACCCGTGCGGGAAGCGGCGGGGCGGTGAAGAGGACACCGACGCCGCCTCGCCGGTGCCGGACGGTCAGCCACAGGGTCAGGGCGTCGGCCGGAGTCCCGGAGCCGGTCTCCTCGTCCAGTTCGCGTGCCGCGTGCCGGCACACCGCGGCGAGGTCCAACCGCTCGTCGCCCGCCGGTGGTTCGACGGTGCCGCCGGGCAGCTGCCAGCGGCCCGGATGCGTGGTCCACGGCGCCATCCGGCCCACCAGCAACCGTCCGTCGTCGGTCGGCTGCACCACGCAGACGAACAAGGACCGGTGGACCGGCGCACCGGGCACGTGCCGCAGCATCCGGAACCGGTAGGTGGCCCGCACCCATCTCAGCACCAGCCCGTCGGACCCGTCCCTCTCCACTGCGGTGACTGCCGCGACCGGGCCGTCGAACAGCGACGGGTTGGCCCGTACCGCCTCCGACCAGCAGCGGTCCATGGCCGAGCGGTGCCGCGGCGACAGCTCTGGCGCAGCCACCTCCACGAGCCGGATGCGCCGGGTGGGCAGGAGTTCCACCGAGCCGCCGGAGGAGGCCGCTGAGAAGCCGGGCCGGGAATCCCGGGAGGCCGTCACTGCAGCGCCCCCAGCGGATCGTCCAGCACCGGTTGCCACGCCAGCTCCGCCGCGCCCACCAGGCTGTTGTGATCCAGGATGCACGGCAGAATCGGTACGCCACCGCTCTGCCCCCACAGACTGCGGTCCGCGACGACCGCGCGCAGCCGGCCGGGATCGACTTCCAGGAGGGTGCGGTGCAGACCGCCCAGGACGATGCGGTCGGGGTTGAGGATGTTGACCAGCCCGGCGAGGCCGAGGCCGAGGCGGTCGATCAGGGCCTCGGCGGCCGTACGCACGACCGGGTCGGCGTACTGGGTGCGCAGCAGGTCGTTGGCCTGTTGGAGCAGGGACACCTCGGGGCCCGGCTCACGGTGTGCCTCGGCCAGCAGGGCGAACGGGTCGGCCTCGACGTCCAGACAGCCGCGGCTGCCACAGTGGCAGGGCCGGCCCTCGGGGTTCACCGTGAGATGGCCGACCTCCAGGGCGAGGCCCGAACTTCCGGTGTGCAGGCGACCGTCTAGGACCAGGGCGCCGCCGACGCCCCGGTGGCCGGTGGCCACGCACAGCAGGTCACGCGCACCCCGGCCGGCGCCGTGCCGGTGCTCAGCGAGCGCGGCGAGGTTGACGTCGTTGCCGGCGAACGCCGGGCCGCCGATGCCAGCGGCGCGCACGCACTGCGCGAAGATCTGCCGGACCGGGGCACCCACGGGCCAGGCGAGGTGCACGGGGTTGAGTGCCAGGCCGTCGGGCTCCGCGACGGCGGACGGTACGGCGAGCCCGGCGCCGACGCACCGGCGGCCGGTCGCGGTCAGCAGTTCCGCGCCCGCCTCGACGACGGAGCCGAGCACCTTGGCCGGATCGGCGTCCACGGTCACGCAGCCCGGCGCGGTCGCCACGATCCGTCCGCCGAGACCGACCAGCGCGGCCCGGAAACCGTCCGCGTGCACCTGCGCAGCCAGGACGACGGGCCCGTCCTCGGCCACCTGCAGCCGGTGCGAGGGACGCCCCTGGGAACCGACCGCCACACCCGGCCGGGCATCCACCCGGATCAGGCCCAGCGCCTCCAGCTCGGCGGCCACCGCGCCGGCCGTCGCCCGGGTGACGCCGAGTTCGGCGGTGAGTACGGCACGGGTCGGTGCCCGCCCGGTGTGCACCAGTTCCAGCGCGGGCCCGAGCGCACCTCGCCCCCGGTCCAGTCGCGCCCGTGAAGTGGTCCTCTCCCCCGCCGGCCGGGGATCCGCCTTACCGCTCATGAGGGCGAGTCTCCCATGATCCTCAGTCGTGGTGGCCGGCGCCGGCGGTTACCCACCGCTCACCCGCACAGTGATGTTCAGCCGGCCGGAGAGGCCCAGCCACCGCGGGCCGGTGCCCGGGTGCACGCGCGGCACCCCATGGTGGGCGAGCCGGGACGGGCCACCGAAGACGAAGAGGTCGCCGCTGCGCAGTGCCACGTCGGTGTACGGCTTGGACCGGTTCCCGGTGTTGCCGAAGCGGAAGACGCATGCGTCGCCGAGGCTGAGCGAGACCACGGGTGCGTCGTCCCTCTCGTCGCTGTCGCGGTGCATACCCATACGGGCGTCGCCGTCATAGAAGTTGATCAGGGCGATGTCGTACGGCGCGGCCGGGACGGCCTGCGGGCCGAGCGCGTCGGCCACCGCGCGGCGGCCCAGGTCGTCGAGCCAGGGCGGGAACGGTTTCACGGGTGCCCGGTCGCCGTCGACCGCCGTGCGGGCGTAGCCGTATGGGTACCAGTGCAGGCCCAGGCAGACCTGGCGCGCGGTCATCGTGCCGCCGCCCGGAGTGCGGACCGTGCGCAGCCCGGCTGGTGGCCGCGCCCATTCCCGGCAGGCGGCGAGCAGCTCACGCTGACGCTCCCCGGTCAGCCAGTCCGGGACGTGCACGGCGCCCGGAGCGACCTCCGCGCGCTCCCGGGGAAACAGCTCAGCGTCCACGCCCCCATCCTGCCCCACCATCCCTGATCTGCGGCTCCGCTAGCCTGGACGCACGATGAGCGACCGTATGACGACACCATGGGGCGAGGTCGAGCTGACCCGCTTCCCCGAGGATCCCCGCGACCGGCTGCGTGCCTGGGACGCCTCCGATGCGTACCTGCTGCACCACCTGGCCGAGCAGGGGGTACCGCTCACGGGGACGGTCGTGGTGGTCGGGGACCGCTGGGGCGCATTGGCCACGGCGCTGGCGCAGCACCGGCCGGCGCAGATCACCGACTCCTTCCTGGGCCAACAGGCGACCCTGAGGAACCTGGCGCGGGCGGGCGTCGAACCCGGTGCCGTGCCGCTGCTCACCACGCAGGACCCGCCGCCGGAGCGCGTGGACGTACTGCTGATTCGGGTACCCAAGAGCCTGGCACTGCTGGAGGAGCAGCTGCTGCGGCTGGCGCCCGCCGTTCACTCGGACACGGTCGTCGTCGGCGCTGGCATGGTCAAGGAGATCCACACCTCCACGCTCCAGCTCTTCGAGCGGATCCTCGGACCGACCCGGACCTCGTTGGCGCGGCAGAAGGCCCGGCTCGTCTTCTGCACCCCGGACCCGGATCTGGAGCGGCCCGCGAACCCGTGGCCTTACAGCTACGTCCTTCCGAGAGGCATCGGTGCGGTGTCGGGGCGAACGGTCGTCAACCACGCCGGCGTGTTCTGTGCCGATCGCCTCGACATCGGCACCCGCTTCTTCCTCCAGCATCTGCCCGGACCGGGCGCCGGGCGTGTGGTGGACCTCGGGTGCGGCAACGGCGTCGTCGGTACAGCAGTGGCCCTCGCCGATCCGGTGGCCGAGGTGTTGTTCGTGGACGAGTCGTTCCAGGCGGTGGCTTCCGCCGAGGCCACGTACAAGGCCAACGGAGTACCTGGGCATGCCGAGTTCCGGGTCGGGGACGGGCTGGCCGGCGTGGCGTCCGCCAGCGTGGACCTGGTCCTGAACAACCCGCCGTTCCACTCTCACCAGGCGACCTCCGACGCCACGGCGTGGCGGATGTTCACCGGGGCACGGCGCGCGCTGCGGCCCGGCGGCGAACTCTGGGTGATCGGCAACCGCCATCTGGGCTACCACGTGAAACTCAAACGACTGTTCGGGAACTGTCAGCTGGTCGCGAGTGACCCGAAGTTCGTGGTGCTGAAGGCCGTCAAGGCGTGAGGGTCGTCCAGGAGCTGGGGCACATCGAGGACTGACGGACCTCGCCGGCCGCGGGCAGCTGTCGGAGTCGGGGCGCGACGGTGGAGGGGCAGGCGGCTGATCAGCCGGGCGAACCGCTGAGGACGCCGATGATCCGGTGCACCGTCCGGGCCATCGCCTCCCTGCCGACGCTGAGGTACCTGCGGGAGTCAACGGCCTCCGGGTGGGTGGCGAGGAACTCCCGGATCGCTCTGGTCATGGCGATGTTGAGCGCGGTGCCGACGTTGACCTTGGCAATGCCTCCCGTAACCGCCGCGACCAGCCCGTCGTCTGGTACGCCGGAGGAGCCGTGCAGGACGAGCGGGACGCAGAGCGCGGCAGAGAGCCGCTTGAGCAGGCCGTGGTCGAGGGTGGCGGTGCGGGTGGTCATGGCGTGCACGCTGCCGATGGCGACGGCCAGGGCGTCGACGCCGGTCGCGGCGACGAAACCGCGTGCCTGGTCGGGGTCGGTGCGGGCGCCGGGCGCGTGTGCGTCCCGTGCGGGCCGACCGCCCCGCCCTCGCCCGTCCTGCCCGTCCTTGCCGCCCACCTGCCCCAACTCTGCCTCGATCCACAATCCCTGGGCATGCGCCCAGTCCGCGGCGGCGCGGGTCGCAGCGAGGTTGTCGGCGTACGGCAGGCGGGCCGCGTCGTACATCACCGAACTGAAGCCTGCGCCGGGCGCCTGACGCAGCAGGTCGTCGCTCTGCACGTGGTCCAGGTGCAAGGCCACGGGTACGGCCGCACGTTCGGCGGCGGCGACGGCCGCGCGAGCCAGCGGCAGGAGCCGTCCGTAGCGGAACTTCACGGCGTTCTCGCTGACTTGGAGGACGACGGGCGTGCCGGCCGACTCGGCGCCGGTGATGACCGCCTCGATGTGTTCCAGGGTGACGATGTTGAACGCGGCGACGGCCGAGCGGACTTCGGCGGCACGGGTGACCAGCTCACCGGTTGACGCTAGAGGCACGTGAGGTGTCCTTCCAGGGCGCAGGGCGGCACATTCGGGGGGCTTGGATTTGCCGGGGCTGGGGGACCGCGGGGGCTGGGGTGCGGGGTATTCAGGGTGCTCAGGGTGCTCAGGGTGCTCAGGGTGCTCAGGGTGCTCAGGGTGCTCAGGGTGCGAGGATCACCGAACGGGTGAGGTGGCGCGGCCGGTCGGGATCGAGACCGCGCGCGGCGGCGACGGCGACCGCAAGACGCTGGACGCGGACGAGTTCGGCGAGCGGGTCGAGACCACTGTCGATCCACAAGCCGCCGGTGGCCCGGACCTGGTCAGCGAGACCGTCAGGCGCCTCGCCGAGCATCCAGGTGGCCGTGCCCTCGGCGGTGATGCTGATCGGGCCGTGCCGGTACTCCATCGCTGGGTAGGCCTCTGTCCAGGAGAGCGAGGCCTCGCGCATCTTCAACCCGGCCTCGTTCGCGAGTCCGACGGTCCAGCCGCGTCCCAGAAAGGTGAACTGAGCACACTCCACCAGCCCCTTGGGCAGGGGAATGGCCAGGGCGGTGTGCGCGTCGGCGACGACGGAGTCGGTGTGTCGGCCGAGATGGGCGCGCAGCAAGGTGAGAGCGGTGGTCGCGAACCGCGTCTGAACGACGGAGCACTCATCGGCGAAGTCCAGGGCGACGAGGTCGTCGGCAACCGCGCTGACGGGGGTGTCCGGGTCGGCGGTGACCGCTGTGGTCCGCATCCTGCCCCTCAACTGGCTGAGCAGTTGGAGCACTTCGGTGGTGGTACCGGAGCGGGTGAGGGCGATCACCCGGTCGTAGGAACGCCCGCACGGGAACTCGGAGGCGGCGAACGCGTCACTCTCGCCCCGTCCGGCGCCCTCGCGCAGGGCGGCCACCGCCTGCGCCATGAAGTACGAGGTTCCGCACCCGACGACCGCGATCCGCTCACCGGGGACCGGAAGCGCGTCGCGGTGCCGGCCGACCTCCTCGGCCGCCCGGATCCAGCACTCGGGCTGGCTGTTCAGTTCGTCCTCGACATGGGTCATGCCCCCACCCTTCCCTTCTGCTTGTTCCTGCAAGATATAGCGAAGTTTCAATCACAATCAAGCATTTCCTCGCGAGATCAGTGCGCTAGGGTCGCCGTGGCATGGGAGAACGATCGGGAACGATCGGAGAAACGGAGGGTGCGGATGTCCCGGGACGCTCGCTGGAAAGCGCTGCTGGAACTGCTCGTCGAGCGGGGCCGGCTGGAGGTGGAGGAGGCGGCGACCGAACTGGAGGTATCGGCGGCGACGATCCGCCGGGACTTCGACCAGCTCGCCGAACAGCAGATGCTGGTGCGCACCCGGGGCGGGGCGGTAGTGCACGGAGTGTCGTACGAACTCCCCCTGCGCTACAAGACGGCCCGCCGCGCCTCCGAGAAGCATCGCATCGCCAAGGCGGTGGCCGGCCTGGTCGCCCCCGGAGAGGCAGTGGGGCTGACCGGCGGTACGACCACCACGGAGGTTGCCCGATCCCTGGCCGTCCGCAGCGACCTGTCCGCGGGCTCACCGGCGCTCACCGTCGTCACCAACGCGCTCAACATCGCCAACGAGCTCGCCGTACGACCCCAGTTCAAGATCGTGGTGACGGGCGGGGTGGCACGCCCGCAGTCGTACGAACTCATCGGCCCGCTCGCGGACGGCGTCCTCGGGCAGGTCACGCTCGATGTGGCCGTGCTGGGTGTCGTCGCCTTCGACGTCGTCCACGGCGCGGCGGCGCACGACGAGGCGGAGGCAGCGATCAACCGGATGTTGTGCGAGCGCGCCGTACGGGTGGTGGTTGCGGCCGACTCCAGCAAGCTGGGTCAACGCGCGTTCGCCTGGATCTGCGGAGCCGAGCTGGTGAACACCCTCGTGACGGACACCGCAGTGGACCAGGAGACCGTGCGGCGGTTCGAGGAGGCGGGCGTCCAGGTCATGGCGGTGTGACGCCCGGCGGCCTCAGACGCCGCCGAAATCGGCCTTCACGAAACCTGCGCCACGCTGGTCGTTGCAGCCGACCGCGTGACGGCCGGCCAGGTCGGGCCACCTCTGTTGGGCCTGGAGCGCTACGCTCACCAGGGTCAACAGCAGGTCCACGTCGCTCGCTGCGTCCAGGCGCAGGGTCACCCACTGCGAGCCGGGCACTATCCTTATCACCCCCGAGTCCCTGAGGTCCTTGGCGAACCGCCGAATGGCGCGGTCGGTGAGCCGCAGGTCGACATCCCGGTCCGAGTGGAAGTGGACGATCTCGCCTTGGGCCGAACTCACTCCCTGCCCCAGACCGCAGCTCGGTGCGGTCTGTCGCAGGTCCGGCCAGGTCGCCAATTGCGCTAGCGCGCGCGAGGCCAACGTCATGGACCCATCATGGCGCGCTCACCCGTCGGCAACCAGCTTGTGAGCAAGCCTTAACCGACCCGTGTCCGCCGGACGTTGACGGTTTCGCACGTCCGCGCAGTGAGCGCACCGGTGATGCGCGGGCACGAAGTGCGCACGCATCACCGGTGCGACCCCACCAGGCCCACGCCGTGCGCCAACTGGGTGGCCGCGTGCCGGAAGAAGGCATCACGGTCCTCCACCACCCCCTTGAACTGCCCGAACAGTTCGAAGCCGATCAGCCCGAACAACTGCGCCCAGGCCGCCACCAGCGCCAAGGCTGCCTCGGGCGGCAGGTCCGGGGCAAGATCGGCGGCCATACGCTCGGCTTCGGGACGCAGGCCTGCGGGCAGCGGGAGCTCGGCCAGGCCGGACGTTTCACGGGCGTCCCGGACGACGCCGATGAGGACCAGTCCCACGCGGGACGCGGCCCGGACCGTGGCCTGGGGGGCGGTGTAGCCAGGTACGGGCGAGCCATAGATCAGCGCGTACTCGTGCGTATGGGTGAGCGCCCAGCCGCGCGCCGCCTCGCACACCGCTATCCAACGGGCCACGGGGCCGGCACCGACAACCGCGCCGCCCGCTCTCTCGGCCGCCTCGCCGAGGGAGTCGTAGGCGTCGATGATCAGTGCGGTCAGCAGTTCATCGCGGCTGGGGAAGTAGCGGTACAGCGCCGACGAGACCATACCCAGCTCACGGGCTACGGCCCGCAGCGAGAGCTTGGCCGCGCCCTCCGCCGCGAGCTGTCTGCGGGCCACCTCCTTGATGGCGGCGGTGACTTCGATTCTGGCCCGTGCCCGGGCGCCCCGTACTGCGCTCATACCAGCAGTGTGCCACGAGTGAGAGCGGTGCACACAAAGGAGTTCAGTGCACTTGAAAGAGATCATCAACCCAATACGAGAACAGTGCTCTTGCATCGGGGTGCCTGCTGGCCCCACACTGGAACCAAGCGAGAGCACCGCTCTCCCAAACCGTGGGGATCGCCATGTCTGCACACGTCAAGAAGCCCGGCTGGTTCACCGTCAACGTCTTCAATCGCACCGTCGCCTGGATGACCCGGCGCGGGGTCAGCATCTGGGGTTCCCGCGTCCTCGCGGTCCGGGGCCGCACAAGCGGGCAGTGGCGCACCACCCCGGTCAACCTGCTCACAGTGGACGGTCAGCAGTACCTGGTGGCCCCGCGCGGCCACGTCCAGTGGACCCGCAACATGCGGGCGGCGGGCGGCGGCGAGCTCCGGCTCGGCAAGAACGTGGACGTCTTCACCGCCACCGAGGTCCCCGACGACGACAAGGTCCCACTGCTGCGGGCCTACCTCAAGCGGTGGAAGGCGGAGGTCGGGGTCTTCTTCAACGGCGTCGGCCCCGACTCCCCGGATGAGGACCTGCGCCGCATCGCCCCCGACCACCCGGTCTTCCACCTCACCGTTACGAGCTGACGGCGTCCTCAGCCGCGACTACCGGTTCCCGGTCCAGCGCGGTCAGGGCACGCTGGGCGAACGGACGGGTGCGCACCAGCTCGCCGAGCGAGGTCGAGCCCTGCGTGACGCCCTTGAACGCCCGCCACGCCGGACGGAACCCGGTGAGAGCCGCGTGGAAGAGGCCGGGACGCTTCTCGAACGCGGTCAGCAGCCGCTTCCCCACACTCATCTCGACGCCGAGCCCCGCCTTGATCGCGAAAGCGTAGTTCAGGGCCTGGCGCCGGGTGTCGACGGCGTCATGCGCCTCGGCGATCCGCACCGCCCATTCCCCCGCCAGCCGGCCCGAGCGCAACGCGAAGGAGATGCCCTCACGGGTCCACGGCTCCAGCAGCCCGGCCGCGTCACCGCAGACCAGCACCCGTCCGCGGGAGAGCGGCGAGTCGTCGGCACGGCAACGGGTCAGATGGCCCGAGGAGATGGCCGGCTCGAAACCGGACAGCCCCAGCCGGGCGATGAAATCCTCCAGGTAGCGCTTGGTGGCGGCGCCTTCGCCCCGCGCGGAGATCACGCCGACCGTCAGCGTGTCGGCCTTGGGGAACACCCAACCGTAGCTTCCGGGCATCGGGCCCCAATCGATGAGGACCCGTCCCTTCCAGTCCTCCGCGACCGGTTCCGGAACCGGGATCTCAGCCTCCAAGCCAAGGTCCACCTGGTCCAGCTTCACACCGACGTGAGCTCCTATGCGGCTGGCGCTGCCGTCGGCGCCGACGACCGCACGGGCCAGCACCGTCTCCCCGCCGTGCAGGACGACCGCCACGGTGCGCCGGTCCGGCACCGCGGAGCCGTGCTGCTCGACCCGCTGAACCGCAACGCCCGTGCGGAGCTCGGCGCCCGCCTTCTGAGCGTGCTCGACCAACTGCTGGTCGAATTCAGGACGATTGATCAGCCCGAACAGCATCTGCTTGGAACGGCGGGTGCGGGTGAAGCGGCCGTTGTTCGAGAAGGTGATCGCGTGCACCCGGTCCCGGAAGGGAAGCTCGAACCCGGGCGGCAGCGCGTCGCGCGAAGGGCCGATGATGCCACCGCCGCAGGTTTTGTACCGGGGGAGATCGGCTTTCTCCAGCAACAACACCCGCCGTCCGGCAACCGCCGCCGCATAGGCGGCGGAGGCCCCCGCAGGCCCCGCGCCCACCACGACGACGTCCCACACCCGTTGCACGTCCTCCGCCGAAGAGTTCTCGCCGCTCACGATGGTCTACTGCTCCGATCAAGCCGCTGCCGTAGTGTCCCCCGCATCCTACGGCGGCCGTCACCGCAGGCCACTGTGGGAGGATCGGGAAACCCACGCGTTCAACGTCGCACCCACAAGGAGCGTGCCCATGTCGTCGAATCCGGTCGCCGAGACCGTCGCCTCGCTACTACCCCGGGCGAAGGCGGAGCTGACCGAGCTGGTCGCCTTCAAGTCGGTGGCGGACTTCGAACAGTTCCCGAAGAGCGAGAGCGAGGCCGCCGCGAATTGGATCGCCGACGCGCTGCGCGCCGAGGGCTTCGTCGACGTGGCCTTGCTGGACACTCCCGACGGCACTCAGTCCGTCTACGGCTACCTGCCCGGCCCCGAGGGTGCGAAGACAGTTCTTCTCTATGCTCACTACGACGTTCAGCCGCCGCTGGACGAGGCCGGCTGGGCCACCCCACCGTTCGAGCTGACCGAGCGGGACGGCCGCTGGTACGGCCGTGGCTCCGCCGACTGCAAGGGCGGACTGGTCATGCACCTGCTCGCGCTGCGCGCCCTCAAGGCGAACGGCGGCGTCCCCGTGCACGTGAAGGTGATCGTGGAGGGCTCGGAGGAGCAGGGCACGGGGGGCCTCGAGCAGTACGCTGAGCAGCACCCCGAGCTACTGGCGGCGGACACGATCGTCATCGGCGACACGGGCAACTTCCGCGTCGGCCTGCCGACGGTCACCACCACCTTGCGCGGCATGACCCTGA
Organism: Streptomyces pluripotens; assembly: GCF_000802245.2. Classification (NCBI taxonomy): domain Bacteria; kingdom Bacillati; phylum Actinomycetota; class Actinomycetes; order Kitasatosporales; family Streptomycetaceae; genus Streptomyces; species Streptomyces pluripotens. The sequence continues at coordinate 6,794,461 of NZ_CP021080.1, read as the reverse complement.
TCCGGGTGCAGATCGACACCCTGGCCGGCAACCTGCACTCGGGCCAGTTTGGCGGCGCCGCGCCGGACGCTCTCGCCGCGCTGATCCGCGTCCTTGACTCGCTGCGCACCGATGACGGCTCCACCACCATCGACGGGCTGGACGCCACCGCCGTGTGGGAGGGCCTGGAGTACACCGAAGACCAGTTCCGCACGGACGCCAAAGTGCTGGACGGCGTGCAGCTGATCGGCGAGGGTTCGGTCGCCGACCGCATCTGGGCACGCCCGGCGGTCACGGTCCTCGGCATCGACTGCCCGCCGGTGGTGGGGGCCACCCCGTCAGTGCAGTCCACTGCCCGTGCCTTGATCAGCCTGCGGGTGCCGCCGGGTGCGGACGCAGTGGCGGCGACCAAGCTGCTCCAGGCGCACGTGGAAGCGCACACACCGTGGGGTGCCCGGGTCACCACCGAACAGATCGGCCAGGGCCAGGCCTTCCGGGCCGACACCGAAAGCCCGGCCTATCGGGCAATGGCCGACGCAATGACGGTGGCCTACCCCGGCGAGACCATGCAGTACGCCGGCCAGGGCGGCTCCATCCCGCTGTGCAGCACCCTCGCCGGGCTGTACCCGCAGGCCGAGATCCTGCTCATCGGCCTGAGCGAGCCGGAGGCGCAGATCCACGCACTCAACGAGAGCGTGTCGCCGCAGGAACTGGAGCGGCTGTCGGTCGCCGAGGCGCTCTTCCTGCGCAACTACGCGGCGGGCTGAACCTTCTGCCCGTAGCAGAGGGTCCTCGCCCCCGGCAGGGCCCTCCTACGGTCAGCACATGCACGTCATCGACCTGCTCCCCCACCTCCACCTGCTGTGCTTCCCCGTCGGCCAGGCCTATCTCTGGCGCAGCGACCATGAGTTGACGCTGACCGACGCGGGCCCGATGGGTTCCGGCCGGAAGATCTGCGACGCGGCCAGCGCCCTGGGGCACGTGCCTGGTGACGTGCGGCAGATCGTGTCGACCCACTTCCGCGCGGAGCACGCGGGCAGGGCAGGCGAGTTCGCCGCACTGAGCGGCGCCGACGTACTGGGCTCCGCCTGGACGCGCCGTTCGTCCGTGGGGAACCACGCAGCACACCCCGGCGGTTCGAGGAGTGGGAGCTGTCGATCCACGCGGCGGCGGCCGGGCAACTGTCCAGGGGAACGCCGGTGCCGCCGGCTGCGGTCACCGGTGTGTCGGAGGGCGACCATCAGCGTCTGCGACGCCGTCTTCCGGGGGCCCGCCGACTTACCAGACCACCCCCAGGTCATGCCTTCGGCGGAGAGCGACAGTCATGCCGGCGGGTGATCAAGCAGCTCACTTGCCGGGTGCGGGAAGGAGGCCGAGGGACGACCGCCTGGAGCGCGCGGAGCCGGCCGTCCGCACCCGTGTCGCGGCCCTACCGGAGGGGCTCCAGCACTACCGCAGCGACGGATCTGCGGCGCCGGGAGGTCATCCGACCGGCACTCCAGCCTCCAGGTAGAGCGCAGTGCCCCGCTCGCGGGCCCGCAGGGCCCAGCGCAAACGCTCGTAGCGGACCGGCGGGAGCATCTCGGCGGCCTCCTGCTCGCTGGCGAAGCGCCACGCCCGCAGCTCCGGCCCCGGCAACAGCACTCCGGAGGCCTCGGCAGATCCCAGCCGGCCACCGTCGAACAGCAGGCGCAGCCCGCCGAAGCCGGGCGGCGCGGGCCGCTCCCAGTCGACGACGAGCAGCCGGGGCACCTCCCGCAACCGTATCCCGGTCTCCTCGGCGACCTCGCGTATGCCCGCACGAGCCGGGGCCTCCCCGGGTTCCACCACCCCGCCGGGAAACTCCCAGCCGGGCTTGTAGGTGGGGTCCACGAGCAGCACCCGATCGTGCTCGTCGAAGAGGAGGACGCCGGCGGCGAGCGTCTCAGCGGTCGGCTCCGGGGTCTGCACGATGTCACAGGCGGGTACAGCACCGCTGCCGACGGAGTCGGCTATGCGGACCGCCGTCTCGCGGGAGGTGAGAGCGCTGTTGTCCACGAGATGGGCGTCGGCCGTGAGCCAGGAGGCGAGGGCGGCGCGGTAGGCATCCATCTGTTCGTCCGACCACTGCCGCTCCCGTGCCCCACCCCAGTGCGGGTCCGGCGGCGCCTCCCGCTGGGCGGCGCGCTCGCGCAGGATCGTTTCGGCCGGGGTGAGCAGAAGATGGTGCACCGGAATCCTCCGGGCGGCGAGGCCGCCGAAGATCTCATCCCGGTACTCCTGACGGAACACGGTCATGGGCACGACGAGGGTACCGCCCAGTTCGGCCAGCATCCCGGCGGCCGTGTCCACCACGAGTCGGCGCCAGATCGGCAGCTCCTGGAGGTCACCGGCCTCGGCGACGCGCTTGGCCGGCAGCAGGTGCGCAAGCGCCGCGCCGACTATCTCGGGGTCGAAGAGCGTGCTGTGCGGGATCAGCTCGATCAGCTCCCGTGCGGTCGTGGTCTTCCCCGCACCGAACGCGCCGTTGATCCAGACGACGGTCACTGACTCCCCCTCTTCTGTTGGCCCCCTGTGGCTTGCCCGTTTCACTCTGCCACGGAAACCCTGTCCCGGTGAGGGCGCCCGTACGGAGGGGGGCGGCGATGCCCTCTTACCACGGGACACCGGCACGCACGCCGTACGCCGTGGGGCTATTCCTGGCCAAGGGCGTCGTCGTCAACGGCCAGGCTGTCCTGGCTGACCAGATGACCAGCCGTGCCGAGGGTGTCCGAGACCTTGAGGTCACCGAGGACTCCGTCGTCCGCGGCATGGGACGGGGTGACCGCCGCGACGACGAATCCGGCGGTCAGGGTGGCGATGGCGAGCATGCTGCGCTTCTTCATGCGCTGATCAACTACGGAAACCGCCGGGAGTCACGGGGCTCGCCCCGGTTTCGTATCCGGTCCGGTAGCTGGGGCGGATCCGGCGACACAGCGTGACGCCGGACTCGTCCTCTCAACGACCCCGTGCCACCGGATCCGGCTCCACCACAGCACGGGGTTGCTGGCGTGTCCAGGAGGCCACGACGGGCACCGACCGGGGTGCCCCGGCTCATCGTCGCGAGGGCTGCGAGGCGAGGGCAAGGCCGCGCCGGCGAAGCGGCGGCCGCTCAGACCATGCTGGCAGGGCGGACCCCCGCCGAGCCGGCGCACCCCTGGATCAGAAGCCCACCGCGGCCGGGTCCGGCCTACGGGCCAGCGCCGCCGCGGCAGCACCGACGAGACCCGCGTCAGTGCCCATCTGCGCGGGCACGACCGTCAGCCGCTGCACGAAGGACAGGGTCGCGTAGTCGGTGAGGGCTTTGCGCAGCGGTGTGAAGAGGATGTCACCGGCCTTGCCGACGCCCCCGCCGATCACCGCGATGTCGATCTCGACCAAGGTTGCGGTGGCCGCGATACCGGCGGCCAGTGCCTGCGCGGCACGCTCGAAGGAGGCCAAGGCGACTGCATCGCCCTCACGGGCGGCGGCAGCCACCGCAGCGGCAGAGGTGTCACCGCCGGCTCCCGGGCGCCAGCCCTGTTCCAGGGCGCGCCGGGCGATGTGGGGCCCACTGGCGATGCGCTCCACGCAGCCGCGCGAGCCGCACGGGCAGGGATCGCCGTCGAGGTCGACGCTGATGTGACCGATGTGCCCAGCATTGCCGGTCGGGCCGGGGTGCAACTCACCATTGAGGACCAGCCCGCCGCCGACACCGGTCGAGACCACCATGCACAGCGCGTTGTCGTGGCCGCGGGCCGCGCCCTGCCAGTGCTCGGCCGCCGTGATGGCCACACCATCGCCGATCAGCTCGACGGGGCGGCCACCGGTGACCGCACCTACCCGCTCGACCAGGGGAAATTCACGCCAGCCGGGCACGTTCACCGGACTGACGGTGCCTGCTGAGGCGTCCACCGGGCCCGCGCTACCGATACCGATCGAACCTGCTCGTCCCCACAGGGGCGAACCGGCGAGCTCGCCGAGCACCTCCTCGACGGCCTGCATGACCGTTTCGCCGTCCTGCTGGGCGGGGGTGGGGCGCTGAGCCCGCGTCAGGATCCGCCCGCCCGCGTCCACCAGCGCGCCGGCGATCTTGGTGCCGCCGATGTCCAGGGCCGCCACGAAATCGGTATGCATCAGAGTCAGACTCCCCGTTGAAGCTTGAGAACCGAACGAAGAAAAGCCGGTCAAGCGGTGGGGGCGCAGGCCGGAGACAGTGGTGGACAGTCTCTCTCGCATCTGACAACGTTGTCCAGGCTCTATGCTCGACGGCACATCCTGATACACATACAAGCCCGCGAGCCGGCGCACCACCACGAGGGGGACGCAATTCCCCCCTGAGGGGACATCCCCCCACGGGCCGGACGGACGAGAGACAGGACAGCGCATCGTGCCCGAGATAACCCGCGGCGCAGACCGCCCACCGGGGACCCGCTACGGCAACCGCCCGACGATGAAGGACGTGGCGGCCCGGGCTGGAGTCGGGCTCAAGACGGTCTCCCGGGTGGTCAACGGCGAGCCCGGGGTCACTCCGGACACCGAACGCCGGGTGCAGGAGGCGATCGACGCTCTCGGGTTCCGCCGCAACGACAGCGCCAGGGTGTTGCGCAAGGGGCGTACCGCGAGCATAGGCCTGGTCCTGGAGGATCTCGCCGACCCGTTCTACGGCCCGCTCAGCCGGGCCGTGGAGGAGGTGGCCCGCGCTCACGGCGCCCTGCTGATCAACGGCTCCAGTGCGGAGGATCCGGAGCGCGAACAAGAGCTTGCGCTCGCCCTGTGTGCGCGGCGGGTGGACGGACTGGTGGTCATCCCGGCCGGGAGCGACCACCGCTATCTGGAGCCCGAGATCAGGGCCGGTGTGGCGACGGTGTTCGTGGACCGTCCGGCCGGACGGATCGACGCCGACGTGGTGCTGTCCGACAACTACGGCGGTGCCCGCGACGGCGTGGCTCACCTGATCGCGCACGGGCACCGGCGGATCGGGTTCATCGGCGACATGCCCCGCATCCACACTGCGGCCGAGCGGCTGCGCGGCTACCAGGCGGCCATGGCGGACGCGGACATACCCGTCGCGGAACACTGGATGTCCCTCGGGGCGACGAGTCCGGAGCGGGTGCGCCGGGAGGCAGAGGCGATGCTCTGCGACCGTGATCCGGTCACCGCGGTCTTCACCGGCAACAACCGGGTGACGGTCACCGTGATCCGGGTCCTCGCCGAACACTCCCGGCAGGTCGCCCTGGTCGGTTTCGACGACATCGAACTGGCCGATCTGCTCCAGCCCGGCGTCACGGTCGTCGCGCAGGACGCTGCGGCCCTGGGCCGGACGGCCGCCGAACGTCTCTTCCGCCAGTTGGACGGCACCCTCGTCACTCCGGAGCGCATCGAGTTGCCCACCCGGCTGATCACTCGCGGCTCGGGCGAGCTGTCACCGGCCGGGTGAGCCGTACGGCGGCGGCCAGCGGACCAGAAAAGCCCCAGCACCGGCGCGCACCCCGACCCGGCTCCAGCGATACCGGCTCTCGGGCCCGGTCCGTGCTCCCCGGCGCCGGTCGGCCCGAAGTCACGCGGCCGGGGCCGAGGCGGGCGCGCTACTTCGCGGAGGCCGTCAAGTCACCGCGGCGGGGGGCAGCGAAGGCCTCCAGGTCGGCCCGGGCCAGACCGGTCAGGCGCGCGACCTCGGCGATGTCGAGGGCTCCACAATCCAGCCCGCGCAGCAGGTAGCCGCTGAGCGCCTTGGCGGTGGCGGGCTCGTCCATGACGTCGCCGCCGACGTGGCCCGCGTAGCGGGCCAGGCGGACCGCCGCCTGCTCGAAGCCCTCGCGATAGAACGCGAAGACGGCGGCGTAGCGGGTGGGGATGTGGCCGGGGTGCATGTCCCACCCCTGGTAGTAGGCACGGGCGAGGGCTCGGCGGGTGAGGCCGTAGTGCAGCCGCCAGGCGTCGTGGACCTTGTCCGCCGGACCGACCGGAAGGACGTTGGTGGAGCCGTCGCAGACGCGGACGCCGGTGCCCGCGGCAGCCACCTGCATGACCGCCTTGGCGTGGTCAGCGGCTGGGTGGTCACTGGCCTGATAGGCGGCGGAGACGCCGAGGCAGGCGCTGTAGTCGAAGGTTCCGTAGTGGAGCCCGGTGGCCCGGCCTTCGGACGCCTGGATCATGCGGGCGACCGCAGCGGTTCCGTCCGCCGCGAGGATGGCTTGGCTGGTCTCGATCTGGATCTCGAAGCCCAGACGACCGGCGTCGAGTCCGTGCGCCTCCTCGAAGGCTTCCAGCAGTCGCACGAAGGCGCTCACCTGCTCGGGGTACGTCACCTTCGGCAGGGTGATGACCAGTCCCTCGGGTAGACCGCCGGCCGCCATCAGACCGGTGAGGAAGACGTCGAGGGTGCGGATGCCCCGGTCACGCACGGCGGCTTCCATGCACTTCGTGCGAATGCCCATATAGGGCGCCGCCGAACCGTTGCGGCAGGCCTCGGCGATGATGCGGGCGGCGCGCGCGGCTGCCTCGTCCTCCTCGGCGTCGGGGCGGGGACCGTAGCCGTCCTCGAAGTCGACGCGCAGGTCCTCGATGGGCTCACTCTCCAGCTTGGCGCGGACGCGGGAGTAGACCGGTTCGGCGAGTTCGCCGGCGAGGCCGAGGACAGCCGCGAAGGAGGTGGCGTCGGGGGCGTGCCGGTCCAGGAGTGCGAGGGCCTGGTCGCCCCAGGAACGGACGGTACCGGCGGCGAACACGTCACCGGGGACGTAGACGGTGTGGACGGGCTGGCGGGTCCCCGGGTCCCCCGGGTAGCGGCGCTCCAGCTCCGCATCGACCGGTGCGAGGGAGGCGTTGATCTCCTCGCTGACGGCGCCCGCGAGACTCGTCGCCACCTTTTCCTGCTGACCCATCCCACACCCTCCAATTTCCACTGTACGGAATCAACAATCCGTAGAATGAAGTTATCCGGGTCATTCTCACTGGTCAACACCCGTCCGGACACCGGTCAACACCCGTCGGACACGGCCCGTACCAGCCCGGATTCCCGCGCGCCGCCACCAGGATGCACCGAGGCCCCTGTGACCACACCGGTCACAGGGGCCTCGTACGCCTTGGGGGCGGGGCGGGGTATCAGCCCTTGCGGGTCTTGATCTCCTCGGTCAGCTGCGGGACGACGTCGAAGAGGTCGCCGACAACGCCGTAGTCGACCAGCTCGAAGATCGGGGCCTCGGCGTCCTTGTTGACGGCCACGATCGTCTTCGAGGTCTGCATACCGGCGCGGTGCTGGATCGCACCGGAGATGCCGTTGGCGATGTAGAGCTGCGGCGAGACCGACTTGCCCGTCTGGCCGACCTGGTTGGTGTGCGGGTACCAGCCGGCATCCACCGCGGCACGCGAGGCACCCACAGCCGCGCCGAGCTGGTCGGCCAGCGCCTCGATGATCGCGAAGTTCTCCGCGCCGTTCACACCGCGGCCACCGGAGACCACGATCGCGGCCTCGGTCAGCTCCGGACGGCCCGTCGACTCACGCGGCGTACGGCCGGTGACCTGGGTGCCGGTCGCCTGGGCGGAGAAGGTCACCGACAGGCCCTCCACGGCACCGGCGGCCGGGGCCGCCTCAACGGCCGCGCTGTTCGGCTTGACCGTGATGACCGGGGTGCCCTTGACGACCCGGGACTTGGTGGTGAAGGAGGCGGCGAACACCGACTGGGTGGCCACCGGGCCGCCCTCGTCACCCGCTTCCAGGTCGACGGCGTCGGTGATGATGCCGGACCCGATGCGCAGCGCCAGGCGGGCGGCGATCTCCTTGCCCTCGACGGAGGACGGGACCAGCACGGCGGCCGGGGCGACGGCCTCGTGGGCGGCCTGCAGGGCGTCCACCTTCGGCACGACGAGGTACGCGGCATACTCGGGCGCGTCGTGGGTGAGGACCTTCACCGCGCCGTGCTCAGCGAGCGTGGCGGCGGTGTCGGCGGCACCGTTGCCGAGGGCGACGGCGACGGGCTCGCCGATGCGGCGGGCCAGGGTCAGCAGCTCCAGGGTGGGCTTGCGGACGGCGCCGTCCACGTGGTCGACGTAGACGAGGACTTCAGCCATGGGATTGCTCTCCTGCGTAACGAAGTTGAGGGGCGGTCAGCGGGGGTGAGCCCTTAGATGAACTTCTGGCTCGCGAGGAACTCAGCGAGCTGCTTGCCGCCCTCGCCCTCGTCCTTGACGATGGTGCCGGCCGACCGGGCCGGGCGCTCGGCCGCGGACTCCACCTTGGTGAACGCGCCGTCCAGGCCGACCTCTTCGGCCTCGATGTCCAGGTCGGACAGGTCCCAGGACTGAACCGGCTTCTTCTTGGCCGCCATGATGCCCTTGAAGGACGGGTAGCGAGCCTCGCCCGACTGGTCGGTGACGGACACGACCGCCGGGAGCTGCGCCTGAAGCTGCTCACTGGCCGTGTCGCCGTCCCGACGGCCCTTGACGGTGCCGTCCTCGACGGAGACCTCCGACAGAAGGGTGACCTGCGGGACGCCCAGGCGCTCGGCGACGAGTGCGGGAACGACGCCCATGGTGCCGTCGGTGGAGGCCATGCCGGAGACGACCAGGTCGAAGCCAGCCTTCTCGATGGCCTTGGCCAACACCAGCGAGGTGCCGATGACGTCGGTGCCGTGCAGGTCGTCGTCCTCGACGTGGATGGCCTTGTCGGCACCCATGGACAGCGCCTTGCGGAGCGCGTCCTTCGCGTCCTCCGGACCGATGGTCACCACGGTGACCTCGGCGTCGCCCCCCTCGTCCCGCCGACCTTCGGCGATCTGCAGCGCCTGTTCGACCGCGTACTCGTCCAGCTCGGAGAGCAGACCGTCCACGTCGTCACGGTCGACGGTCAGGTCATCGGCGAAGTGCCGGTCGCCAGTGGCGTCGGGCACGTACTTCACAGTGACAACGATCCTCAAGCTCACGCCGGCTCTCCTACTGCATCGTCTTTTCCGGGCTGCCTCTTGCAGGCAGCATAGGCGCCTGCAGCGGCCGATCCCGTTCGGGGCGTCCGCACGCCGCGAACGGAATATTACTCGTCAGTACACCCAGTTCAGGCGCGCTAAGCAAGCGCTTTGAACTGTGACCTTTGCAACGCAGCGTAACCGGAACTCGACGGCTCCGCAGGAGCGACGGGCGTGATCAATCCCGCAGGCCGCTGAAGCGACCCTGGTGGTAGAGGAGGGGGCGCCCCACCCCCGAGGGGTCGCCCAGGACGACCTCGGCGAGCACAATCCGATGGTCACCGGCGGGCACACGCCCGACGATCCGGCACACCAGCCAGGCGAGCACGTCATCCAACACGGGTACGCCTTCTGGACCCTCCCACCATGCCGTGGGGGCACCGAAGCGGTCGGCACCGCTGCGGGCGAAGGTCGCCGCAAGCTCGCTCTGGTGCTCGCCGAGTATGTGGACACCGACGTGGTCGGACGCCGCCACCGCGGGCCAGCTGGAGGCGCCCGTGCCGATACCGAAGGAGACCAGCGGCGGGTCGGCCGACACAGAGGTGAGGGAGGTGGCGGTGAAGCCGACCGGACCGGAGGCGCCGCGCGCGGTGATCACCGCGACTCCCGCAGCATGCCGGCGGAAGGTGGAGCGCAGCAGGTCGGGAGAGGCGAGCTGCGGGGCGCCGAGTTCGGGCGTGGCCGTCATGGAGTTGTCCTTCTGCCGGGGATCAGGGGCGGGGGCGTCGATGCTCAGCAGCCCGGACAGCACGCGCTCGCAGTGCGGCCCAGGTCGACGTGGACCCGTCCGTGGAGAAGGAGTTCGATCGGCATACGGTCAGGCTGACGAGGGAGGGCGGGCGCGGTCAAGTGCGGTCCGTGAACTGAAAGATCTCTCACGGCACGCCGAAGCCCCCTCACACCGCCTCCCCGAGCGCCGCGATGACATCCGCCTTGCGGGGCAGGCCGGCGGCGCGCCGCACCACCCGCCCGTCGGCGTCCAGGACCAGGACGGTGGGCGTCTTGCGGATTCCGAGTTCACGCACCAGATCCAGGCGAGCCTCTGCATCGACGTCGACACAGTTCACCCCGGCAACCATGGCAGCGACCTCACCGAGGACCCGGCGGGTGGCCCGGCAGGGTGCACAGAAGGCGCTGGAGAACTGGACCAGAGTGGCCCGCTCACCGAGTTCGCCGCCGAGTTCAGCCGCACCCAGCCGCTCGCCGTCGCCGCGCCCTCGCACCAGCACCCTCCCGTTCGCCCATCCAATCCTCGGCACTAGCATCCACCACAGGGACACGGATCACGTAAAGGGATCATAAAGATCCAAGGTGGGATGCGCGCCGACGTGACGAGGATCTCCCCGCCACGGGGCACTAGGACTGGTCACCCGACCGTTCTTGGGGCACCATCTGCGAGGCACCGTAAACCTACGGCTGCGTAAGTTACCCGCCGGGAGCCCCTTTCCCGAGCAGAGCAGAAAGGGCCCACCCCACCCATGGCAGAGCTGGTCTACCGTCCCGTCATCGGTCTCGCCAAGACGATGTTCAAGGTCTGGGACCTGAGGATCGACTGCAAGGGGTCGGAGAACATCCCCCGCTCGGGCGGCGCCGTGCTGGTGAGCAATCACATCAGCTACCTGGACTTCATCTTCAACGGCCTGGCGGCCCTGCCGCAGAAGCGTCTGGTGCGCTTCATGGCGAAGGAGTCCGTCTTCCGTCACCGGATCTCCGGCCCGCTGATGCGCGGGATGAAGCACATCCCGGTGGACCGCGGACAGGGTGACGCGGCCTACGCGCACGCGCTGGACTCGCTGCGCTCCGGCGAGGTCGTCGGGGTGTTCCCGGAGGCCACCATCTCCCAGTCCTTCACGCTGAAGAGCTTCAAATCAGGTGCCGCCCGTCTCGCCCAGGAAGCGGGCGTCCCGTTGATCCCGATGGCGGTGTGGGGAACACAGCGGCTGTGGACCAAGGGCCATCCGCGCAATCTCAAGCGCAACCACCTGCCCGTCACCATGCGTGTCGGGGAGGCGGTCCAGGCACCCGGCGACCAGTACGCCGGCGCCATCACCCGCCGGCTGCGCGAGCGCGTCCAGGAACTGCTGGAGGCCGCCCAACGTGCCTACCCGGGTCGCCCCAAGGGCGCCGAGGACTCCTGGTGGCTGCCCGCGCACCTCGGTGGTACGGCGCCGACGGTGGAGCAACTGCGGGCGGCCGGGGCGCACTGACACGCAGGACGCACGCCACTGCACACGGCAGGTGCGGTCGGGGACGGGGAGCCCGTGCCACAGGTGCGGCCGGTCCGCAGCGGCGGTGCCCCGGACCGGCCGTGGGCCCGCCGGGCACACGCATGCGGTCATCCGGACCCCCATGGGGGTCCGGATGACCGCATGCGGAGGTTCTGCTGGACGCCGCTCCGCGGCGGGCAAGCGCTGCCCGCCGCGCTACCAGCGCCCATACACCTAGCGCGCCATCTCCTCCTTGAGCGCGGCTACGAACGCGTCGACGTCCTCTTCCGTGGTGTCGAAGGAACACATCCAGCGCACCACCCCAGCTGCCTCGTCCCAGAAGTAGAACCGGAACCGCTTCTGCAGCCGTTCGCTCACGTCGTGCGGGAGCCGGGCGAAGACACCGTTGGCCTGCACCGGGTAGAGGATCTCCACGCCGTGCACCGCGCGCACGCCCTCGGCGAGTCGCTGGGCCATCTCATTGGCGTGGCGGGCGTTGCGCAGCCACAGGTCCCTGGCGAGCAGGGCCTCCAGTTGCACCGACACAAAGCGCATCTTGGAAGCGAGTTGCATGGACAGCTTGCGCAGATGCTTCATGCGCCGGACGGCGTCCTGGTTGATGACCACGACCGCCTCACCGAACAGGGCACCGTTCTTCGTCCCGCCGAGGGAGAGGATGTCGACACCGACCGCGTTGGTGAACGTCCGCATGGGCACGTTCAGGGAGGCCGCCGCGTTGGCTATCCGGGAGCCGTCCAGGTGGACCTTCATGCCGTGCGCGTGGGCATGCTCGCAGATCGCGCGGATCTCCTCGGGCGTGTAGAGGGTACCCAGCTCCGTGCTCTGGGTGATCGACACGACCTGCGGCATGGCCCGGTGCTCGTCGTCCCAGCCGTATGCCTGCCGGTCGATCAGCTCGGGCGTGAGCTTGCCGTCGGGCGTGGGCACCGTGAGCAGCTTCAGACCGCCGACCCGCTCCGGTGCCCCACACTCGTCCACGTTGATGTGGGCGCTCTCGGCACAGATCACCGCACCCCAGCGGTCGGTGACCGCCTGGAGCGCGACGACGTTCGCGCCGGTGCCGTTGAAGACCGGGAAGGCCTCCGCGGTGGCTCCGAAGTGGCTGCGGATGATCCGCTGGAGGTTCTCGGTGTAGTCGTCCTCCCCGTACGCCACCTGGTGACCGCCGTTCGCGAGGGCGATGGCGGCCAGCACCTCCGGGTGTGCTCCGGCGTAGTTGTCACTGGCGAAACCGCGGACCTGCGGGTCGTGATGGCGACGTGCGTCGGTCCTGGGAGGGTTCACGGCTTCTCGGTCAGCCACAGACGGTTTCCGTTCACTTCGGCGGCGGGCCTGCTCCAGACGCCTTCGATGGCCTCGGCCAGGTCCTTGACGTCCGTGAAGCCCGCAAACTTCGCGTTGGGGCGTTCGGCGCGCATCGCGTCGTGCACCAGCGCCTTCACCACCAGGATGGCAGCTGCCGAATGCGGGCCCTGCTCACCCCCCGCCTTGCGGAAGGCGTCCGCCATGGCCAGCGTCCAGGCCTCGGCCGCGGCCTTGGCCGCGGCGTACGAGGCGTTGCCCGCGGTGGGCTTCGAGGCACCGGCGGCGCTGATCAGCACGTAGCGGCCACGGTCGCTGCGCTGGAGCCCGTCGTAGAAGGCCAGCGAGGTGTGCTGGACGGTCCGGATGAGCAGCAGCTCAAGGAAGTCCCAGTCGTCGAGGCTGCTCTTGACGAAGGTCTCGCTGCCGCGCCAACCGCCGACGAGGTGGACCAGGCCGTCGACGCGGCCGTAGTCCCTTTCGACCCGGGCGGCCCAGTCCTGGGTTGATTGCAGGTCGAGTAGGTCGACCGTGTCACCGGTGACGGCCGCACCGCCGTGCGCGTAGCGGGCCGCGTCCACGGCCTCCGCCAGGCGCTCGGGGTCGTTGTCGGAGCCGACGACCGTGGCGCCCGCCTCGGCCAGTCTGAGCAGGGTGGCCCGCCCAGCCGGTCCGCCCGCACCGGCCACCGCGATCACTGCACCGCTGAGAGACCCGTTCCGCACCATGTTCATCCCCTCTTGAGCAATGTTCCGGATGCGGCCGCTCACGCGGCGAGCCGCTCGGCGCTGTCCGCCGTGATGCCCTTCGTGGAGGCGATCACGTGCTTCAGCTTCTTGGACAGGGCCTCATAGAACATGCTCAGCGGAAACTCGTCCGGAAGCACGTCGTCCACGAGCTTGCGCGGCGGCTGGGTCAGGTCCAGGGCCTCGGGGCCCTTGGCCCACTTGGAGCCCGGGTGCGGGGCGAGGTACTCGGAGACCAGCCGGTAGCCGGCGAACCAGTGCACGAGTTTCGGGCGGTCGATGCCGTCCCGGTACAACTTCTCGATCTCGGCGCACAGCTGGTTGGTGACCTGCGGGGCGCGCTCCCAGTCGATGGTGAGCTTGTTGTCGGTCCAGCGGACGACGTCGTGCTTGTGCAGGTAGGAGAAGAGCAGCTGGCCGCCGAGCCCGTCGTAGTTGCGGACGCGGTCTCCGGTGACCGGGAAGCGGAACATGCGGTCGAACAGTACCGCGTACTGCACGTCACGGGCCTGTGGGACACCGTCCGCCTGCAGCTTCACGGCCTCCTTGAAAGCGGTGAGATCGCAGCGCAGCTCCTCCAAGCCGTACATCCAGAATGGCTGGCGCTGCTTGATCATGAACGGGTCGAACGGCAGGTCGCCGTGGCTGTGCGTGCGGTCGTGGACCATGTCCCACAGCACGAAGGCCTCTTCGCAGCGCTTCTGGTCGTGGACCATCGCGGCAATGTCCTCGGGCAGCTGAAGGCCCAAGGTGTCGACTGCTGCTTCGGTGACCCGGCGGAAGCGGGCCGCCTCGCGGTCGCAGAAGATGCCACCCCAAGAGAAACGTTCCGGCGCCTCGCGTACCGCGATGGTCTCGGGGAAGAGCACCGCGGAGTTGGTGTCATAGCCAGAGGTGAAGTCCTCGAACGTGATGCCGCAGAACAGCGGGTTGTCGTAGCGGGTGCGCTCCAGCTCGGCCAGCCAGTCCGGCCAGACCATGCGCAGTACGACCGCCTCCAGATTGCGGTCGGGGTTGCCGTTCTGCGTGTACATCGGGAAGACGACCAGGTGCTGCAGGCCGTCCGCACGCTTCTCCGCGGGCTGGAAGGCCAGCAGGGAGTCAAGGAAGTCCGGCACCTGGAAGCCGTCTTCGGCCCAGCCCCGCAGGTCCTTCACCAGGGCCTGGTGGTAGGCCGCGTCGTGCGGCAGCAGGACGGAGAGCTGCCCGACAGCGTCAACGGCCCGCTCGACCGCCGCCACGACATCGGCGCGGAGCGGAGCGCCCTCAGCATCGAGGTCAATCGATCCGTCCTTCGACTGCCATGGCCGGATCTGCTCCACGGCATCCTTGAGCACGGGCCATGCCGGGTGCTCCACCACCCTGGACAGCGAAGAAACCTGTCCCTCCGCACCCGCCTGCACAAGAATTTCCGTCATGTCCCATCCTCCACGGGAGAAGCTCACGTAAGGACACCGTATGCGTACCCGGTTTCAGCCAGCAAGAGGCAGCGTCGGGAAAATATTCTGCCTGCATCCTTAGTGACCGACATTTTTCCTGCCGTAAACCGTGACGACGCTCACTTTCGCCGTCCACGCACGCTACTGGCGTAGCCGCACCCCGACCGGCCGAAGAGGTCAAGGGAGCGGGAGGCGCGCCCACCCGCGGGGGGCGGTAGGGGCGGGAACTGGCCAAGTGCCACCTGCGGCACGCTCCAATCCGCCGCGCACATGCGGGTTCATCGTGGTTCCCGGCCATTAGGCTGCGACCCTGCCCGCGCGGACGACGGCGTCCGCCCGCTCCGCGCGCGCCGAGCCGCCGTCGACGGAAGCGAGTTGAACCTTGAACTTCCTTACCATCGGTCACCGCGGGGTCATGGGTGTCGAGCCCGAGAACACCCTTCGTTCCTTCATCGCCGCGCAGCACGCCGGCCTCGACCTGATCGAACTCGACCTGCACCTGAGCAAGGACGGCGCCCTGGTCGTCATGCACGACGCGGAGGTGAACCGCACCACTGACGGCTCCGGGCCGATCGCCGAGAAGACCCTCGCGGAGCTCCGCACCCTGGACGCGGGTTACGGGGAGCGGGTACCGGTGTTCGAGGAGGTGCTGGATGCGGTGAGCACACCGCTGCAGGCCGAGATCAAGGACACCGCAGCGGCCCGGGCACTGGCCGAGGTGATGCACGCCCGGGATCTGGTCGGGCGGGTGGAGGTGTCCTCCTTCCACGACGAGGCGATCGCCGAGATCGCCCGGCTGGTGCCCGGGGTACGCACCGCATTGGTCGCGAGCCGCTACGGCACCGATGTGGTGGAGCGCGCCGTGGCGGTGGGTGCGGCGACCGTCTGCCTCAACATCCGCCGGCTCACCCTGGAGACCGTCGAACACGCGCGTGCGTCGGGGCTGAGGATCTTCGGCTGGGTGGTCAACACGCAAGACCACCTGCGGCTGGTCCGCGCCCTGGAACTGGACGGGGCGACCACCGACCATCCGGAGATCAAGCGCACGGGCCGCTTCACCGCGTGACCCGGCGTCGCCCGTCCCCCTGTCCCAGCGTCACACCAGCGGCTTGACCAGCAGCTCGAACTGCAGGTCGGCGCGCTGCGGGATACCGAAGCGCTCGTCGCCGTACGGGAACGGCGACATCTTTCCCGTACGGCGGTAGCCGCGGCGTTCGTACCAGGCGATCAGGTCGTCGCGGGCCGAGATCACCGTCATGTGCATCTCGGTGACGCCCCACTTCTCCCGGGCCTGGGCCTCCGCCTCCGCCATGACGGCCCTGCCGAGGCCCGCGCCCTGCAGGGTGGGGCTGACCGCGAACATGCCGAAGTAGGCGTGCTCGCCACGGTGTTCCAGCTGGCAGCAGGCGACGATCTGGCCATCCCGCTCGAAGACCAGCAGCCGGCTGCCGGGCGACTTGATCACCTGCAGCACACCTTCGGGATCCGTCCGCTGACCCTCCAGGATGTCCGCCTCGGTGGTCCATCCGGCCCGGCTGGCATCCCCCCGGTACGCCGACTCGACCAGCGCCACCAGTGCATCGACGTCGGCGTCGGTGGCATCACGGAAGCTGATTCCGGTGGCGGGCGTGCGCATGGGGCGTCTCCGATCTCGGGCGTGGCTGGGCCAGGAATGAGGGTAACCCTGCCCGTAGAATTCGGATGCATGGTGCATGTACTCAGCGGCCGGACACTCCTACGGCCCACCGACCCCGAACGCTCCCGCGTCTTCTACGACGAACAACTCGGGCTCTCCGTCTACCGCGAGTTCGGTATGGGGCCCGAACGCGGGACGGTCTACTTCCTCGGCGGCGGCTTCCTGGAGGTCTCCGGCAGGTCCGAAACTCCCCCCTCGCCCGCTGTGGCACTCTGGCTGCAGGTCGAGGACGTGGCGTCCGCACACGACGAACTGCGGGCGAAGGGCGTCGACATCACCCGGCCGCCGGTGCGGGAGCCGTGGGGGCTGGTCGAGATGTGGATCGCCGACCCGGACGGGACCCGGATCGTCCTGGTGGAGGTACCGGCGGACCATCCGCTGCGGTACCGGCCGGGGATCTAGGGCTGCACCAAGCGCGGCACCAGGGGTGTCGCGAAGGCCCGTCGCGGTGTCCGCGGTGTCAGGTCCGTACTCTCGGCGTGCCGGCCGGAGGCCCTCGTACTGGACGCACTGGACGCACTGGGGGTCCCGGCCGGCGGGCCGGTGACCACACCCGCCGGAGGCCGCATGGCCGGAGCGGGCGGTAGGCACGGGACCCAGGTCACTGGGCACCCGTCCGGGCCGCGCCCGTCCAGCCTTCCAGACGGCTCAGCAACTCGGCGAGCAGACCGGCGAGTTCGCCTTGCCCTTCGGGTTCCAGGATGGACAGCGCGGCCGCTTCGTAGGCGAGTTGCCCCGGAAGGACGTCGTCGACCAGGTCACGACCCGCGTCGGTGAGGCTGACGTGGGCGACACGGCGGTCGCGGCTGTCGCCGCGCCGTTCCACCAGGCCACGTTCGGTCAATTGTCTGAGCCGCTTGGTGACGGCGGCTCCGGAGGAGAAGGTCTCCCGGGCCAACTCCCCCGGTGTCAGCTCGTGGCCGGTACGACGCAACGCGCCGAGCAGGTCGAACTCGGACCGGCTGAGGCCGGCCCGGCGCAGCGGCGCGTCCTCTGCCTGCTGGAGCAGGGCCGCGCAGCGGTTGATCCGGCCGACGACCTCCATGGGCCCGGTGTCCAGCCGGGGGTGCACGGCCCGCCACTGCCGGACCACGACGGCGACGGTGTCGCTCCGTACGTCGACTCCGTACGGTTGCCCGTGCAAGGGCGGCTCGCCCGTCCGTGACGCCCCGCCGCCCACCGGCTCACCGGTCCCGGGCGCCTGACCGTGCGGCTCCCCGGCAAAGGCAAGCGCCCCGCGCGGCTTCTCCCCGGCGTCCTGCGACGCCTGCTGGTGCGGCTCTCCGCCCGTCCCCGGCGTCCGCTCTCCCCGGCGCGTCCCGGAGACGTCTTCGCCGGGTGTTGGTTCACCGTTCCTCGCCGTCATGGCCGTGTGCCCTCCGTCGTCCTGCCGGGGTCGCGTGCGTGCGGCACGTGGCCTCGCCGTCGTACCGTCGCCGCGAGCGTACGGTGTCCGGCCTGCTCGATGAGCGCGACCCGCTCCTCGGGCAGGGGTGGCTGCCACCGCTGGCCGCGGACCGTGTCGGTCGCCCAGCGCAGATCGACGAGTGCGGTGGCGAGGGCTCATCGGGCCGACTCCAGGGCCGGGGGTGCGGGGTGGGGCGCAGCGAGCAACAGGATGGTGTTCTCGCTGACGCGTTCCGTCGCGTCAGCGCGTGCTCCAGGCGCTGGAACACACGCCGGTTGGTGACGGTGACGGCCGCGTCGAAGCCGGCCAACACTCCGACGAGGGTGTCCGCGACCCGGTCGGTGATCAGTCGTCCCAGGTCCTGACTGCGGGCGAACTCGGTGATGAGCACGGCCATCGGGATGGCACAGACGCTCCCCGGCCAGTAGGCGCGGCCGATCAGCGCCTCCGCGCCGAAGAGGAGAGCGAGGGTGCACAGCACCAGGGCCACCGGGTGGATGCGGGCGAGCGGCAGGACGGCGGCGAAGGCCAGCACCCCGATGAGGTTGCCGACGACGCGCTGGATGCCCCGGCTCCAGGTGGGGGTGAGGTTGACCTGGTGAAGGGCAGCCGCGGTGACCAGCGCCCAGGACATGCATACCCGTTTCGATGCGCTCCGTCGCACGCTCCCCGTATACACCCTTGCGCTCGCATGCGCTCCGCCCGCCCTGGGCATCGCACCCCTCGGACAACCGCCGAACAGGGAGGTGCACATGCACGGACCGGTGCCGGCAGCCTGGTTGTTGGTCGCGCTGTGCGCGGCGACCGGGGCGTACTGCCTGCTGCGGATGCGCAGCAGCGTGGAGGAACAGCGTCGGGCTGCGGGCGGTGAAGCGGTGATGGGCTTCGGCATGGCGGCGATGGCCGTACCGGCGGCAGTGTTCGCACCGCCGAGGTGGGCATGGCCGGTGTACGCGTCGGTGTTCGCCGGGGCAGCGCTGCGCGCATGGTGGGCCACGCGCAGCAGTCGGCATCATCTGCACCATCTGGTGGGGTCGGCGGCGATGGTCTACATGTCGGTGGCGATGGCCATATCCCCGCCCTCCGCTCACCAGACTCACTGTGATGCCGGGGTGCCGCAAGTGACCGGCGGTCTGATCCTCTACTTCACCGGCTACGTGCTGCTCTCCGGGGCCCGCCTGGTACCGACCCCCGCGGCCCCGGACAGAGGCGGGGCCGGGGCGGCCGGGAGCGGGGGCTGGGGCGACCGCCCCGAGCTGGCACAGGCGTGCCGACTGTCGATGGGAATCGGCATGGTGACGATGCTGCTGGCCATGTGAGGGGCGACCGGGCGCGGGGGCTTGGGGAACGCGCGTTGCCTGCGTCACTTCCCTCCCACGGAGCGTACCGGTGAGCGGCTTCGCCCTCATAAGGTGCTGACCATGATGGTCCCGGTGACCCTGCTGCTGCTCGGCGCCCTGACGGCTGTCGTCGGGCCGCGGATACTCGCCCGGGCCAGCTGGCCGGACCGAGAACCGGTCGTCGCGCTCTGGGCGTGGCAGTGCGTCGTAGCGGCCGTGCTGCTGTGCTGCGCGCTGTCGATGACGCTCAGCGCCGCGGCGGCCTGGAAGGCAGTGCGCGGGCATGTGTTCGCCACGGCGCCACCCGCGGTTGCGGACGCCTACTCCCTCGGCGCGGCCGGTCCGTGGGCCGCTCCGCTCGCCATGCTGTTGGCCGCTGGCGGCCTGTGGAGCTTCACGATGCTGGTGAGCGAGGTCGTGCGGGCCCGGGCGCAACGACGTGCACGACAGTCCGAACTCCTCTTACGAGCACCGTTGTTGCCAGGTGAGGACACCGCGGGCAGGCGCCTGGTGGTATTGGAGGGGGAGTGTCCCGATGTCCGGTGGCTACCCGGCGCGGCGCCCCGGCTGGTTGTCACCACGGCCGCGTTGCGCCGTCTGAAGGGACACCAGCTGGACGCGCTCTTCGCCCATGAGCAGGGTCACGCGCAGGCCCGGCACGACTGGCTGCTGCACTGCTCCGCAGCGCTGGCAGCCGGGTTCCCGCAGATCCCCGTGTTCGCCGCGTTCCACGAGGAGATGCACCGGCTGGTCGAGCTGGCCGCCGACGATGTGGCCTCCCGGCGATACGGCCGGTTGACGACAGCGCTGGCACTGGTCGGACTCAACGAGGAACGAGGCGTGTTCGGGCCCTGCCCGACTCCACATGCACTCGTGCCGCAGCGTGTGTATCGGCTGCTGACTCCCCCGAACCGGTTGCCGGCCCTGCGCCGGCTGCGGCTGACGGCGACCGCAGCACTGGTGCCGCTCGTTCCGGTACTGGTGACGCTGGTTCCCGGGCTGCGGGCACTGAGCTGACACCGCGGTACTCCCCTACCAGCCGCCGGTGGGAGGCACCGGCCCAGCAGGGGCCTTGGCAAGACTGCCGTGCTGTTCCACCTCTCCGGAACGCTGTTCCGCCTCGAGTCCACCGAGTCCTGGCTGCGCGCGGTCCTGGACGAGAGCGGGACCACCCTGCCGGAACCCGAACCGGTCGGGGCGGCACGGGCCCTGGAGACTGCGAGTGCACTCCCGGGTGGTGTGCCACAGGTACGGTCGCCACCGCTCCCCGCCGGTGTGCAGGCGACGCGGGACGAGAACGGGAACCTCACCGGGCGGCCTGTACGAGTCCGTCCCGGCAGGTTCCGCTGCTCGGTCCGGGCCTGCACGACGCCCTCCACGAGCGGCGCATGTCCCGCGCCGCCTGCTCACCGCCCCGGAGCCGCTGAGGTGCGTCACCACGGCGAAGCCGCCCTCCGCCTGAGACGATCCCCCGCGTCGCCCCAGACGGACGGCAGCCCCCGGCGAGCTCTGCGCGCAGCAGTGCCCGCTGCGTTGAATATAGTTGGCTGGCAGCCAGTCAACGCAGGAGTTACAGGATGTCCCCACGGAGCGCGTCGGTCAATGAAGAGTTGCGGCGCCGTTCCCGGGAACGGCTGCTGCAAGCCGCCGTGGAGCTGGTCGGGGAAGGCGGGTTCGAGGCCACGACGCTGAGCGACATCGCGGACCGCGCCGGTGCGGCGCGCGGGCTCGTGTCGTACTACTTCCCCGGCAAACGCCAGTTGGTGCAGTCCGCGGTGCACCGGCTGATGCACCGCACCCTGGAGGAGGCCCTGGAACGGCAGCCCCGAACCGAGGACGGGCGGGAACGTCTGGCCCGAGCCATAGACGCGGTTCTGGGCCTTGCCCGCGACCGGCCCGTGCTCATGCGCCAGCACATGGCGGGGCTGATGCAGGCCGAGGGGTTCGTGCACTGCCCGGAGCAGCAGCGGCTGTCGGAGCTGCTCAGTGACACGATCGCCCGGTACGGCACTCAGGACGTCTCGACCGGCTATCCCATGCTGCGCGCCCTGCTGATGGGCGCGGTGTACGCGGCGCTGGTACCGGGGGTCCCCATGTCCATCCGGGTACTCCGGGCCGAGTTGTTCCAGCGGTACCAACTCGATTGGGAGTTGGGTGTTCCGCCGGAGAGCGAGGCGGTCACGGGAACGACGGAGCAGGACCTGTCCCGGTTCTTCGCCACTGAGGAGCGCCCCCACCGGCCCTGATGTGACCGGTGGGCCCGAACCTCTCCTACGGCTGGGCCTGAACGGCCTCGCCGTGGGCCGGCCCGCTTCCGGACGGACAGGCCCGCGCCCAGCGTTGCCCCGCAACCGTGCAGACGAGTCCGAGCCCGGGCAGGACACCCCCGAACGCAGTCACCGGGCCCCTCGAACCCCCCGTGCGGGTTTCCGCTCCGCCACTCAGCGGCGCGCATGACGGGGCGTCAGGAATCCCGCGTCCCGCGCCTGGGCGATGAGTCTGAGGGAGCGTCGGCGGCTGTGACCGGTGGCACTCATCACGGCGAGTACGGGATCCGCGCCCTCCTCCTGCGCGGCGCGGTACTCCTCCGCACAGAGCCAGCGACCCTCGATGCCGCGCGGCCAGGACGGCCGGGCGCGGCGCGACCCGCCGTAGAGGACGTCCTCCTCACCCCCGTCGGTCCCTGGCCCCCGCTCTTCGGGGCCGGCGTCGCCCTCGCCCTCGAACGCGAACACGTCTTCCGTTGCTACCCCGCACGCCTCGAACAGGGGCCCCTCGATCCAGTCCGCGAGCACGGTCAGGTCGGCGAGGGACAGGGCGGGCTGGGCCTTGACGTCCTCGATGGACACACGGCCGGCGTTCACCACGGCCATGGCCTCGACCCGGGCTCCGTCGGTGAAGGCCAGCCGGACGTGGAACCAGGACGTGGCACCGCCGTGCTCCTGCACCTCCCAGGCGGGCCACACGGACACCGCACTGTCCTCCGCGTTCCGATCAGAAAGATTAAGAAACGATGCGTCTAGCACACACGCAACGTAACCGCATGATCACTTTCCATACGAACGGACACGCGTCGACGTCACCCCGCCGGCCCCTGCCGCCTCGGACCCCAGCGGTGTCATGCTGGAGCCGTTCGCGGACCACCTCCTTCGGGCAAGGGGTAACGCTGTGCTGCGTGTCGCCGTCGTCGGTTCCGGGCCGAGCGGGTGCTACACCGCCCAGAGCCTCCTCCAGCTGGAATCCGAGGCGCAGGTGGACGTCCTGGACCGGCTGCCGTGCCCGTACGGCCTGGTCCGCTACGGTGTCGCCCCGGATCACGCGAAGATCAAGTCCCTGCAAGGCAACCTGCGGACGGTCCTGGAGCACGAGCGGGTACGGTTCCTCGGCGGCGTCCCGGTGGGCGGCCCCAGCGGCCTGCCGGCGGCGCTGCTGCGCGGGCTGTACCACGCGGTGGTGTACTGCGTGGGCGCCGCCGCTGACCGCCGGCTCGGCATCCCCGGCGAGGAGTTGCTGGGCAGTTGGTCGGCGACCGAGTTCGTGTCCTGGTACAACGGGCATCCGGACGCGGCCGACACGGGCTTTCTGCGCGGGGTGAGTTCGGCGGTGGTCATCGGAGTGGGCAATGTCGCGGTAGATGTGGCACGAATACTGGTCCGGAACGCCGCGGACCTGCGCTCGACGGACATCCCCCAGGCGGCGCTGGAGGAACTGACGGCGAGCCGGATCACCGACGTGCAGATGGCGGGCAGACGCGGCCCATCTCAGGCCCGCTTCACCACCAAGGAACTACGTGAACTGGGCCAGCTGCCCGGGGCGGACATCTCGGTGGACAGCGGTGAGTTGGCTCTGGACTCGGTCGACGCCGCCGCCTTGCCGGCCGTACGGCGCCGTAACCTGGAGGTGTTGAACGGCTGGGCGGCCCGGTCCCCAACGCCGGACGCCGCCCGGCGGATCCGGCTGCGTTTCTTCCTTCGCCCCGTGGAACTGCTCGCGGACGGCGATCGGGTGGGTGCAGTCCGATTCGAACGCACGGCACCGGACGGACACGGCGGGGTGTCGGGCACGGGACGGTACGAGGACGTGGCCGCCCAGTTGGTACTGCGGTCGGTCGGCTATCGCGGTGTGCCGATCGACGGGCTACCGTTCGACGCGGTCGATGGCACCGTGCCTCATGTGGCGGGACGGGTGATCCGCGACGGCGTTCCCTCCCCCGGCGAGTACGTCGCCGGATGGATCAAGCGCGGCCCAACGGGTGTCATCGGCTCCAACCGACCTTGTGCGAAGGAGACGGTGACCTCCCTGCTGGCCGATGCCCCAGCGCTCGCCCACAAGGACGTACCCACTGATCCGGTGGCGGCGATCCGAGCGGCCGGCGTCGATCCCGTGCCCTGGAGCGGGTGGCTGGCGATCGAGCACGCCGAGGCCGCGCTGGGTGCCCGGCTGGGCCGGACGGCCGTCAAACTGGCCGACTGGGGTTCACTGCTCGGAGCGGCTCGGGGGTCGCGGTCCGCCTGATCGGGCCGGGGAGAGCGGGGAGAAGGCAGGCATCGGGACCGCCCGCCCGGGCACGCCCCTCCACTTCGTCGCGCCGGGCCCTGTTCGGGTGCGGCGACACGCGACCGGGGTGGGGCTCCGAGTCGGGCGGCTGCCCGTCTCCGGCCACGGCCCCAGGGTCCTTGGGCCGTGGTCAACCGGTGGGGCCCCACGGCGGGGCTCACGCCGCCGCCCCGCGGCGCACTCTCGCGGATCGGGCCGGCGCTCGCGGGTCACGTCGGCAGAAGACGTTCGACTGTTTCCTCCAGGCGGGGCAGGGTCCGCTGCCCCGCGAGCGCGAGGACGATCGCCACCACGACACCTGCCCAGCCGACCGGGCCCAGCGGGGTGCAGCCGACGAGACGGCTGACGCCCGGGATCTGGACGACGGCGACCAGGGCGGCGGCGGAGCCGAGCGACGTGATGCGCACCAGATGGCTGCCGCGCCGGTCGAGGAGAGTCTGCACGAGCTGGGTACCGACCACCCCGCACAGGGCCATGGTGCTGGAGCGACGGGCGGTGCCCGGGGTGAACCGACCGATCAGCCAGGCCGTGACCGCACCGAGACAGGTGGTGAGGGCACGGTGCCGGATCTGCCGCAGCAGGGGATCGCCGAGCACTCCGGCCGGCTCCTCCACGTGGGCCAGGTCCGCCTCGCCTTCCTTCTCCGTCACCGCCACGGCCATCGACGGGAAGAGGTCCGTGAACAGGTTGACCATGAGCATCTGCCGGGTGGACAGCGGCGCCCGCCCGGCCAGCAGCGTGCCCAGGATGCCGAAGCCGACCTCGCCCGCGTTGCCGCCGATCAGGATGGCGATGGCGTCGGCGACGCTGTGCCACAGGGCGCGGCCCTCACCCACCGCGTCGATCAGGACCGTGAGGTCGTCGTCGGTGAGGACGACGTCCGCGGCGTTGCGCGCGGCGGACGAGCCCCGTGCGTTGATGCCCACACCGATGTCTGCGGCGCGGATGGCCGCAGCGTCGTTGGCGCCGTCGCCGACCATCCCGACCACCCGTCCGGCGTCCCGCAAAGCCTCCACGACCTGGAGCTTCTGCTCGGGAGCCACCCGGGCCACCACACCTGCGTCGCGCAACATCCGGGCCCGGGCCGCCCGGTCCGCCGCCGCCAGTTCGTCTCCGGTGACCACCACGGTCTCCGCGGGCCAGCCCAGTTCTGCGGCGATGGCCCGTGCGGTCTGCGGATGGTCGCCGGTGAGCATCACCGGTCGTACGCCTGCCTTGTCCAAACCCCTGACGAGGGCGGTGGAGGTCCCGCGCGGAACGTCGGACAGTGCGAGCAGTCCGGTGAACTCCAGTTCCCTCAGCGGTTGTTCAAGAACGTCGGCCGAGTCCTCGCCCTCGCCGAGGCGCCGTTCGGCCACCGCCAGGACCCGCAGGCCGTCAACGGCCAGCGCCTGCGCCACCGCGAAGGCATGCGCTGGCGGACCGGAGCAGGCGGGCAGCACGGTCTCGGGGGCGCCCTTGACCACCAACACCAGCGGACCATCCCCGCTCCGGCCGACTGCGGCGGCGTAGCCGCGCGCCGCCTCGAACGGCAGGTCGGCACGACACGTCCAGCCCGGGTCGGGAACGGCCGCGGCCAGCACGGCCTCGTCGGTGGCGTGCACCGGCCGGTCGGAACCGCCGTTCAGCTGCGGGCAAGCGCGCACCGCGGCCCGGACCGTGTGCGCAGACCCGGCGTCCCCCACCGGCCGGACCGTGCCGTCGGCGTCGGCGGTACGTACCAGTCGCAGCCGGTTCTCGGTGAGGGTGCCGGTCTTGTCGAAGCAGACGGTGTCCATCCGGCCCAGCGCCTCCAGCGTGCGCGGGGTGCGAACCAGAACGCCGCCGCGGCTCAGCCGCCGGGCAGCCGCCAGCTGCGCCACCGTGGCCACCAGTGGCAGCCCTTCCGGGACGGCTGCCACGGCCACCGCCACACCGCCGCTGACGGCCTCGCGGATCGGGGACCCGCGCAGCAGAGCCAGAGCCGTCACGGCGCCACCGCCCGCCAGCGTCAACGGCAGTGCCTTGCGGGAGAGACCCTCCAGTCTGGCCTGCACTCCGGCGGCCGGAGGCGTGCGGGCGGCGAGGTGGACCGCGCGGGCGGCCTCGGTGCGGTCACCGGTGTCCACCACGACCGCCCGTGCGTCTCCCGCCACCACGGTCGTGCCCGCGAAGACCATGCAGCGCCGGTCAGCGACCGGGGCGTGCGGGGTCTGGTCCGTCTGCTTCCCGACCGGCAGCGACTCACCCGTCAGCGCGGACTCGTCGACTTCCAGGCCGTCCTGCCACAGCAGCCGGGCATCGGCGGGAACCACGTCGTCGGCCTTGAGCTGGATGACGTCACCCGGCTGGAGTCTGCCCGCCTCCACAGTGCGGGTGCCGCCGGCTGGTGCCTCCTCCTCAGGCGGCACCAGCCGCGCCTTCTGCTGTTGCTCCGCGACCAGTCCGGACAGCGCCCGCTCGGCTCGCAGCTGCTGGATGCCTCCGACCAGGGCGTTCAGATCGAGGGCACCGACGACGAGCAGGGCGTCCACGACCGAGCCCAGGATGGCCGAGGCTGCCGAACCGACAGCCAGGACCGGGGTAAGGGGATCGTGTAGTTCGCCGCGGACGGCCCGGCCGAGCCGGTAGGACAGCCGTACGGGCGCGACGGCTGGGTGCCGGGTGATCCCGTCGGCCACCCTGTGCACACGGGCAGTGAGGTTGGCCAACGCAGTGCCCTCGGCGGCCGGTTCGTGCGCCAGTCGCTCACGCGCCTCGTCCGGGTCGAGCTCGTGCCAGTGCACGCGCGCACGCGGGTGCGGTGAGCCGGCCGCGGCCACGCCGACCGCGGCCCGTACCCCGGACAACAGGGCGAAGGCGGCACCGGCGTCAACGGGTGCGTGGCGCAGCCCCGGCAGCACGGCGCGGCGTCCGCGTCCGCCCCCGGACTCACCGACGGCCACGAGCAGCCCGGACAGCGCGGCACCGGAGCGGGCCAGGGTCTGGGACCGACGGCCGACCGCGCGGGCGGCGGGGACGGCGGTCAGCACGCGCCACACGTCCGCCAGACCGTGCAGGGCCAGGATGTCCGCTCCCCACATGACCGCGCCCTCGCGGTCGGTGAGGACGACGGCGATATCGCTGGCGCGAAGACCGGCCAGGACGTCCCGCGCGACGTCCTGCTCGCCGGCCGCACGTATCCTCGCGACGGTGAGCACCGCGCCCTCGTCGCCGCGCGCCTCGTGCACGACGTCGTCCAGGGCCCGGCGCGCGTCCACCACCTGGTCGGCGAGCCCGGTGAAGTCCTCCAGGGCAGGGTCGTCCACGAGCACCACCCGCAGACCGGCCCGGCGGGCCGCGTCCAGCACCGGCTCGGCCCACGCGTCCGCCTCGCCCTCGTCGGTTCGCAGTGCGCCGGCCTGCAGGACCACGGTGCCGGTCATCTCCAGCTGGCGCAGCCGGTCCGGGTCCCGGACCAACACGCCGGTACGGGCCAGCGCGGCGCTGAGCACGGCGTGGAAAGCCGCGGGACCATAGCGCGCGGCCTTCGGCGAGCCGGCGAGCACCGCCTCCGCCGCCTCGGCGACGTCGTGCTTGACCAGCAGGGTGGCGGCCGCACCCAGCACGCTGCCCGCGGAGGCGTGGGCGGCGTACTCCTGGGCCGGTGTCGCACGCAGCGCCGGACGTGGCGGGCCGCCCGGGGCGAGGCTGACCCGGTCGGGCGCGCACAGCTGGTCGTGTACCGCGTCAAAGGCCGCGGCACGGGCCACCGTCTCGCCCACCTGGCAGGCACGCAAGGCACCGTCGAGCACCAGGGAGGTGGGCGTTTGGCCGGCACCGTGGGCGGCGGCGTTCGCACCGGCCAGCACCACATCCATCACGGTGCCGCCCAGGCGGTCGCGCAGCCAGACGCGGAAGCGCGGGTTCTCCCGCAGCAGCGTCACCGCCGCGGTCACCATCCGGGGCGAGGGCGGCAGGCGCAGCCCGTACGCCGTGATCGCGGCGCCCATGCCCAGGCCGTCGACCGCGAGCGTGACCACGGCGGCGCGCACCCCGGCCGGGTCGGCCGGATGCGTGGTCTCCTCTGCGTCCGGGGCCGCCAGGGCGAGCCCGTGCCGGGCGGCCACGTCAGCGGCATGTTCCACGACCCGGTCGGTGGCGTCCTCCTCCGTCGCGGTCACTACCAGACGCGCGAGCCCCTGGTCCCAATAGGCGACGAGCACGTCGGGGTGTTCAGCCAGCGTCTCGGCCACTTGCCGGGCCAGGTGCGCGGTGCCGCCCGCGCGCCGCACCCGTTCGTGCTCCAGCGGTCGCAGGGCCAGGTGCGTCCGGGCTCCGGAACGCCAGTGCTCGCCGGCGCCGGGCAGCGCGTTGCGGGCTACCCGCGCCACTCTTACGGCAGCGTCCGCGCCGCGCACTCCGGCGCGAGCCGTCCCTGCGACGGCACCGGCGGCCACTCCGACGGCCGGAGCCGCGGCCCGGGCGAGCAGCCGCGGGGCCGCGGGCAGCAGACGTACGGCGGCCGAGGGTGCCGTCAGCAGACCGAGTACCACGGCGCTTCCCGGCTCTTCTAGAGGGTGGTGCGCTCGGGCCGCGCCGTCGGGCCCAGCGGGCCGGTCGACACCCTGGGCCTCGGCGCCTCGGCAGCATGGCGCGCCTGCGCGCCGCCCGTGGGAGCACGACCGTGAGCCACCGGGGCAGGACCGTGAGGGGCGGCGGCGGGACCGTGCGCCCTGGTGCCAGACCTGAGTGCCGCGGTGCCGATGTCGTGCGGGCGGTCGGGGCCCGCTCCGGCCGCGTCCCCGTGCCCGGCGGGCCTGGCCTGGGTGAGCCAGGCGACGGCGGCGCCGGTGAGGGCCACAGGCCACTCCACCACGCCCGCGGCACCGAGCAGTCCGGCCCCGGCGTACACCGCCATGCGACGGCTACGGGGGGAGACCGCACCGACCTTGTCCAGGGTTTCCTCCGCGGCCCTGCTCAGCGTTTCGGCACCGGGCACCCGGCGCAGTGCCGAAGCCGCGCTGCGCAGGGGCGCCGGGAGAACCGGCGCCGACTTCTGCTCAGCCATGACTCTCCTCGGGCGAGATCGACTTCCGTACCCCACCGAGTGCCCGCGACCGCGCCGACCGTCCCTGCTCTCCCCGGGGACCGCCGCCTCTTCCAAGGGAACGCCATGGGCCGCGCCCGCGCCACCCGCCGGGAGCGGGCGCGGTGGCCCCGGACCTTCGAGGCCGCGGGGCGGTGGCCCCTCGGGCCGTCTCCGGGGGCTCGCCCAGGGCCTGGCAGGGCTCGGCCTGCGTCTTTTGGACCGGACCACCGACGTCAGGGCGGGCGGAGCCGGAGGCATCGGAGACGGGCGATCAGGGACGCAACGATCGCCGATGTCCCAAGGCCGGTGTTCATTACCGCCCGCGGCGGTCCTCGTGGCGCTGCGCGGTCATGGCGGGCACGGCCCCGTGCCCGCCAGGCCGAGGGAGACCGCCAGGTCCCGGCGGTAGTCGGCATAGGCCTCACGCAGAGCCGCGCCCGGCCAGTCCGCGGGCAGGAGGGCGGGCGGCAGGACGGGGTCGGTGAGCAGATGGCGCACGACCGCGGCGAAGGCGGTGAGGCGGTCGGCGGGGCGGTCGACCCGGACCACGCGAGCCCGCAGCGAGCGGGCGGTGGCTGCCCAGGCCTCAAGCGGCCAGAGGCGGCCGGCCAACTCGTGCGCCGGCTCGTCGGGGCGTGCGGTGTACGTCCGGCCCACGCTGCACAGGTCGTCCGGCAGAGGTCGGACCAGATTGGCCGGGCGCAGCCACACGCCCTCGCGCAGTTCGGCCAGGCGCAGGACGGTCAACCGGGTGCGCAGCTCGGCACGTTCGGCGGGGCCACGACCCGTCGCCGTGATCACCGCCATCTCCCAGTCTCCGGTCCACGCGCGGGTGCCGGGGTGCACCGCGTCGTCCTGTCGGCGCCGGCGGGCGAGCAGCCGGTCGCTCAGCCCGTAGACGGCGTCCGTGCGCACGAGGTCACCGGCGGCCACCATGCGGCTCAGCGCGGCCCGCAGGGTGGAACCACCGACCCCGAACGGCTCCACCAGCCGGACCAGATCCTTCACCGGCAGCTCCGGCGGATGCGCGCCGAGCAGCAGACTCAGTACGACCGACCGCGCCGAA
This sequence comes from Streptomyces pluripotens, assembly GCF_000802245.2. Classification (NCBI taxonomy): domain Bacteria; kingdom Bacillati; phylum Actinomycetota; class Actinomycetes; order Kitasatosporales; family Streptomycetaceae; genus Streptomyces; species Streptomyces pluripotens. Next base: position 6,764,690 of record NZ_CP021080.1, on the reverse strand, counting down.
AGCGGCCGCAGGCCCGCGCCGTCCGGCTCGGACGTGTTCATGTGCATGAACACGTACTGTACGCGCGTCAGTTTATTGCGCTATTGCTACAGTCGCAGAAGAGTTGCAACATGGCCCGTATGGTTTCGATACCCGCGCAGTCGCCGTCGCCGTCGCACCCTCAGCCGGAGTTCTCCGCCACGCACGACGTCACCAATCAGGCCCCACCGCTCGCTCCGTACGACGCCTCCGCCGACCAAGCCCTGTTGGAGGGGCTGCGCCGGGAAGGCGCCGGGTGGGCCGAGGACGGCATCCGGCGGCTGGGGACGCGCGCCGGCAGCGAGGAGGCACAGGAGTGGGGCGAACTGGCCAACCGGAACGAACCCGAACTGCGCACCCACGACCGCTACGGCCACCGCGTCGACGAGGTGGAGTTCCACCCCAGCTGGCACCATCTGATGCGCACGGCGGTCGCCGAAGGTCTGGCCGGCGCCCCATGGGCCGACGACCGTCCGGGCGCGCACGTGGCCCGGACGGCAGGAAGCCTGGTGTGGGGGCACACGGAGGCGGGGCACGGTTGCCCGACATCGATGACGTACGCCGCAGTGCCCGCGCTGCGCGCCCAGCCGGATCTCGCCAAGGTCTACGAGCCACTGCTCACCAGCCGGGAATACGACCCGGAACTGCGCGTGCCGACCCGGAAGCCCGGCCTGCTCGCCGGAATGGGCATGACCGAGAAGCAGGGGGGGTCGGACGTCCGCTCCAACACCACCACGGCCACGCCCACCGGGGAAGCGGGCGTGTACACGCTGCGCGGGCACAAGTGGTTCACATCGGCGCCGATGTGCGACGTGTTCCTGGTGCTCGCGCAGGCCCCGGGCGGTCTGTCGTGCTTCCTGGTGCCGCGGGTCCTGCCGGATGGCAGCCGCAACACCTTCCGCATCCAGCGGCTCAAGGACAAACTGGGCAACCGGTCCAACGCCTCCTCCGAGCCTGAGTTCGACCGGACCGTGGCCTGGCTGGTGGGTCCGGAGGGGCGCGGCGTCAAGACCATCATCGAGATGGTCAACTGCACCCGCCTGGACTGTGTGACGTCCTCGGCGACCCTGATGCGCAAGACACTGGTCGAGGCCGGACACCACGCCCGGCACCGCAGCGCCTTCGGCGCCCCATTGATCGGCCAGCCGCTGATGCGCAACGTCCTGGCCGACCTGGCGCTGGAGTCGGAGGCGGCGACCACGCTGACGCTGCGGCTGGCCGGAGCGGCGGACCGCGCAGTACGCGGGGACACCGGGGAACGGGCCTTCCGGCGCATCGCCACGGCGGTGGGCAAGTACTGGGTGACCAAACGGGGCCCGGCGTTCACCGCCGAGGCACTGGAGTGCCTCGGCGGCAACGGGTACGTGGAGGAGTCCGGCATGCCCCGGCACTACCGGGAGGCTCCGCTGCTGTCGATCTGGGAAGGCTCGGGGAACGTCAACGCGCTCGATGTGCTGCGCGCCCTGAGCCGTGAACCGGACACCACCGAGGCCCTGTTCGCCGAGCTCGCCCTCGCCCGCGGGGCCGACGCCCGGCTGGACGCGGCGGTGGCCGCGCTGCAGAACCAGCTGGCCGGAACCGATCAGGCGGGCGCCCGCCGGCTGGTCGAGCGCATGGCCCTCGCACTCCAGGCCTCGCTGCTCGTCCGGTACGCCCCGCATCCGGTCGCGGACGCCTTCTGCGCCACCCGGTTGGGTGGCGACTGGGGCCACTCCTTCGGCACGCTGCCCGCCGGAACCGACCAGGATGCGATCCTGCAGCGGGCCCTGCCCAGCCTGGACTGATCCTCCGCCGCTGTCCTCCCCGGCAGGTGACAGGCCGCCGGGGACCGCGCTCACCGCGGTACGGCCGGCACGGTCGAGGTACTACGGCAGCGCAGGGCCACGGCCGGGCAGCCACTCGGAGCCCTGACCACGCAGAGCGTCGGAACAGAGTGCCGGACGGCCGGGGCACCGGCCCGCCGGGCCGGGGCACACCCAGTCGTCCGGCCCCACCACGCGGTCAGACCCTCCGGCCCCAGCGCGGACCGAGCCAGGCCCATTCCGCGGCCCAGGCGTCCATCCGTCGGCGCTCCAACCGACCGCGCAGGGCCAGGCCCCCGGCCAGAGGCACGGCGGCGCAGCTCACACCGGCCAGTCCGCCCAACAGGGCGGCCCGGAGGGCTCCCTCGGAGGCGGAGGCGGGCCGGCTGCCGAGACGTCCCGCCTCATCGGTCCAGACGGTGACGAGGGTGCCCGCCTTGCTGCCGGGGGCCACCCGGGCCCGGCCGGTGTGGGCGGAGCCGTCGGCCGCCGTCCAGCGCACTTTGACCCAGACCCGTTCGCCGGCGCTGATACGGCTGTGTGCGGGGGACCCTCCCGGGACCGGTTCGACGACCTGTGCCACGGCGGGACGCCAGGTGGCCCTTTCCCGAGCGAGTCCCTGCTCCGCCGACCGGACCGCCGCCAGGCCCGCCAGCACCCCCGTCAGGACGGTCAGCAGCCAGGTACCGAGGACCAACCAGGCCTCCGCCACGTCAGTGCGGCGCTTGAGCGGGTTGCGCCGCCAGCGCCACAACCACACTTTCGGACCACGGAACGCCTTCAAAGGCATCCTCCTCACGAGCGCACCGACCGGCCGGACGCCCTCCCATACGGGAAAGGTCGCTCCGCTGCTCACGACGAGCCGACTCCTCGGCGGTCCCACGGGACGCCCCCGCCCCGCAGGCGCATCCTCGAACGGATCCTGCTGGCTTTCGGCGCCGGCCGACGACACTGCCACGACCTGCGGGAACGTTGGCTTCGGAGAGAGTGTCAGTGGTGGGGTGCACACTGGCCGGTATCTGACGACTACCTGGACACAGGCGTCCCGGAGGTGATCGGCATGACCGAGGTTCTGCTGGCGGTGGGTACCCGCAAGGGCCTCTTCATCGGGCGGCGGGGCGGTGGCGCCTGGGAGTTCGACGAGAGTCCCTACTTCAATGCGCAGGCGATCTACTCGGTGGCGATCGACACGCGGGGCGCCCGCCCCAGGCTGCTGGCGGGGGGCGACAGCGCACACTGGGGTCCGTCGGTCTTCCACTCCGACGACCTCGGCCGTACCTGGACCGAACCTGCGCGGCCGGCCGTCAGATTCCCCGAGGACACTGGGGCCTCCCTGGAGCGCGTCTGGCAGTTGCATCCGGCTGCCGCTGAGCCGGATGTGGTGTACGCGGGCACCGAACCGGCCGCGTTGTACCGCTCGCAGGACCGGGGGGAGAGCTTCGAGCTGGTGCGACCGCTGTGGGAGCACCCGACCCGCACCCGGTGGGTGCCCGGCGGTGGCGGTGAGGGCCTGCACACGGTCGTCACCTATGCGCGCGACCCGCAGGCGGTGACCGTGGCCGTCTCGACGGCCGGGGTGTTCCGCACCACCGACGGCGGCGCGAGCTGGGCGCCGTCCAACTCCGGTGTGTCCGCGGTGTTCCTGCCGGACCCCAACCCCGACTTCGGCCAGTGCGTGCACAAGATCGCCAAGGACGCGGGCGATCCAGACCGGCTGTATCTGCAGAACCACTGGGGGGTGTACCGCAGTGACGACGCTGGGGCCCACTGGACCGACATCGGCGCGGGCCTGCCGTCCACGTTCGGGTTCGCGGTGGCAGCCCATCCGAGCCGTGGTGGCACAGCGTACGTCTTCCCGATCAACGCGGACACCGACCGGGTTCCCGCCGGTCGCCGCTGCCGGGTCTTCCGCACCACGGACGCGGGCAGATCGTGGGAGCCGCTGTCCAGCGGACTGCCAGAGGGAGACCACTACGGCACGGTGCTGCGGGACGCCCTGTGCACCGACGACGCCGACCCGGCGGGCGTGTACTTCGGAAACCGCAACGGTGAGTTGTTCGCCTCCGCCAACGGCGGCGACAGCTGGCAGCAACTGGCCGCGCATCTGCCGGACGTGCTGTGCGTACGGGCAGCGGTGACCGGCTGAGCGTGCGGCAGGAACGCGGCAGGACACCAGGAAGCTCCCGATCGCACGTCAGGCATCGGTCTGTCACCAGCCGGTGTAGAGCAGCCGGGTGACGCCCGTGGCACCACGGCCTTTACAGGAAGTGGCGCCACGGCCTTTACAGGAAATCGCCGAACGGGGCTGGGCGTCAGAAGGGCGCGGCTGGGGGCAGGTACTCCCGGGTGTTCCTCCGGCCGGTCCGGTGGATAGCGTGCTGCCCGTGGACAGGCAACTGAGCGAGGCGGAACTCGACGATCTGGGCCTGGTCAGAACCTCGATGGCAGACGGGTCGGGCTGTACGCCGGTGCTTCACCAAGCGGCTCGCGGTCGCTGCGGCGGGCGTGAGGTTACGGCAGTCGCCAATCCACCGGCTGGGCGCCCTGTCTGACCAGCAGGTCATTGGCCCGGCTGAACGGACGCGAGCCGAAGAAGCCCCGGTCCGCCGACATCGGGGAGGGATGAGCGGACTCGATCGCTGGGAGATCTCCCAGCAGCGGCCGCAGATTGCGCGCGTCACGCCCCCACAGGATGGACACCAGCGGCTTGCCCCGTGCCGCCAGCGCCCGGATCGCCTGCTCGGTGACCTCCTCCCAGCCCTTGCCGCGGTGGGCACCCGGGCTGCGCGGGGCCGTGGTCAGCGCCCTGTTGAGCAGGAGAACGCCCTGTCGGGTCCACGGCGTCAGGTCACCATTGGACGGGCGATCGAGGCCCAGGTCGGAGTGCATCTCCCGGAAGATGTTCTCCAAACTGCCGGGCAGCGAACGCACCTCGGGCGCCACCGCGAAACTCAACCCGATCGCCATCCCCGGCGTGGGGTAGGGATCCTGGCCGACGATCAGGACACGGACGTCATCGAACGGCTGCTGGAAGGCCCGCAGGACATTCGCCCCGGCCGGAAGGTAGGTCCGGCCGGCCGCTATCTCGGCCCGGAGGAAGTCCCCCATGGCCGCGATGCGTTCGGCTGCAGGTTCGAGAGCCTTCGCCCAGCCTGCTTCAACAAGTTCGTGCAAGGGTCGTGGTGCCACAGCGCGTCACTCTACCGGCATGCACCGAAGCCCTGCACAAGCCAACAGGCCCTACGCACCAGGGCCCCTACCGGCGCTACTCTTCCTCCTCGTCGAGGTCTTCGAGACGGTCGAGCAGTTCGCGCAACCGGTCACCGGGAAGGAGGGAATCTTGGTGCATCCCGTGCTCAAGCCACTCCGTCATGGTCATCATGCCTGGTCAGCCCTTCGTCCTGCATGCCGACACCTCGGAACTCCCGCACACGCAGCGAGACTGTCGTTCTCAGTCGCGTCGGACGTGCGCCCGCTGCCCCCGAGCTTGATCAACTTCTTCCGCGAGCTGAACCACCAGCTGGGTCTGTCCCAGCAGCCCAACGGCGATCACTCTCCGTGGATAGCGCAGGGTGTGCTGCTGCTCAACAGGGCGCTCTCCACCGTGCGGCGCAGCACCCCGGGTGCGCACCCCGGCACGGGCTGGGAGGAGGTCACCGAGCGGACGATCCGGGCGCTGGTCGCGCGCGGCCTGCTGCGGGCGTCCATCCTGTGGGGGCGTGACACCCGCACGCTGCGTCCGTGGCTGGACAATCTGCCATCGGGGGAATTCACGCGCCCCTCCCCCACGTCGGCCGACCGCGAATTCTTCGGCTCGCGCCCGTTCAGCCGCGCCAACGACCTGCTGATCCAGCACGGAGGACAGCCCGTGGATTGGCGACTGCCGTGAGCGTGCCCAGCTACCTCGCCGTGGACTCCGGCGGTTCCGGCCTCCGGATCGCCGTCGGGATCCCGGGCCGGGAGCCCGCTGCCCTGCGGGAGACCCGGGAACCCCTCCGCACGGGTGCACGAGGCATCGATCCCGCGCATCTGATGACGCAACTCGTCCCGCTGGTCCGAGCGCTGACGGCGGAGGCCGGGGTCAGCGGGCCGACCACGGCCGTCGTCGGCGCCGCCGGATTCGCCACCCTCGGAGGCGCCCTGCGCGCTGAACTTCCCGACGCCCTCGCGCGGGAGTTGGGGGTACGGGACGTGGCGCTGGCCGCCGACGCCGTCACCGCCTACGTAGGCGCGCTCGGCCCCCGCCCGGGCGCGGTCCTCGCCGCAGGAACCGGACTGATCGCCATCGGCACCGACCTGACGGGCTGGCGGCGGGCCGACGGCTGGGGACATCTGCTGGGCGACTGCGGCAGCGGCGCCTGGATCGGACGGGCTGGTCTGGAAGCGGCACTGCGCGCCCACGACGGTCGCGCCGGCGGCTCCGCACCACTGCTGGCCCGCACGGAAGATCGGTTCGGCCCGGTGCACGGGCTCCCCAGCCTGCTCTATCCACGCACCGACCGGCCTGCCCTGCTGGCCTCCTTCGCGCCCGAAGTGGCCGCATGCGCCGTGCACGATCCCGTCGCAGCGGACCTCCTGCGCACCGCGGCCCGGCACATGGCCGATTCCGCCCTGGCCGTGTGCCCGGCCGGAGGAGAACCCGAAGTGGCACTCACCGGTGGCCTCTTCAGGCTGGGCGACGCCCTCCTCGTTCCTCTGCGCGAGGAGTTGGCGGCACAGCTACCCCACGCACGGCAGGTGCCGGCCGAGGGCGACCCCTTGCACGGCTCGGTACGGATCGCGACCGACCTGTCGACCGGTCGGCTCGCTCTGCCGGGTGACCCGACGATGCTGTACGTGGTGCGCACTGAGACGGAATGAGGAACCGCCAACAACGGATGGACCCCTCTTGTCAGCCCGTGTTCCGGGCACGTGCCCGGAACACGTGTCGCTCGTCCGTAACTCATCAGACAAAACCGGACGGATACCGCTCACCTGCACCCTCCCCGAACGGAGGAAGCCAGGAAGCCAGTAACATGCGACGCCATGAGTTCCCCCACTGGACCCGCGTCCGGCCTGCCAGTACGAATGCCGCGACCCCGCCAGCCCGGACGGCACCGCCGACCGGAACCGCTGGTGGCTCCCGAGGGCGCGCCCGCGCTCGTCCTCGCGGTGCCCGGTGCGCCCAGCGCCGCCACACGCGGCCTCGCCGAGGAGGTCGTGAGCATCGCCCGCTCCGAGCTGCCCGGCCTGGACGCCCGGATCGGGTACCTGGAAGGGGACGACACCGAGTTCCCCGCTCTCCGGTCCGTGCTGGCGCACGCCGCCGAGGAGCGCGCAACCCGCTATGAGCAGGCCGTCGCCGCCGGAGCGGAAGGCGTCAAGGAGCCCAGCGGTCCGGTCGCCGTCGTCGTCCCGTTGGTGGCCGGTCCGGACAACGCCCTGCTGCGGCGGATCCGCCAGTCGGTGATGGACAGCCGGGTCGCCGCCGAACTGACCGACGCCCTCGGTCCGCACCCGCTGCTCGCCGAGGCGCTGCACGTGCGGCTTTCCGAGGCGGGGCTGGCGCGCGCCGACCGTGCCCGGCTGTTCACCGTGGCCACCGCGGCCGACGGCATCATCCTGGCCTCCGTGGGTGGTGAGGAGGCAGTGCAGGCCGCCGGGATCACCGGCATGTTGCTCGCCGCGCGTCTGGCCGTACCGGTGATGGCGGCGGCCCTGGACCAGGAGGGCTCCATCACCTCCGTCGCCGAGCAACTGCGTTCCGCCGGCTCCCAGCAGCTCGCCCTCGCCCCGTACCTGATCGGTCCGGAAATCGACCCGGCGCTGCTGAACGCGGCCGCCGAGGAGGCAGGCTGCGCCACCGCCGAGGCGCTCGGCGCATACCCGGCGATCGGCAAGCTGGCGCTCGCCAAGTACACGACGACGCTGGGTATCGCCCCGCAGCAGCCGCAGGGCACGCCGGTCCGCTGACACCGCACGGCATGCCCCGACGACTCAGGGCCCGCTCCGGTCTTCGGAGCGGGCCTTCCGCCTTCCGCTACCGAGCGGCGCCCGGGCCGGGCGGGCGTTCCCAGGCGGGCGTTCCCAGGCGGGCGTTCCCGGGCGGAGCGGAGCGGCCCGCACCGCAGGCGCATTGCTCACGGCCCGCGACTCACCCGAGAGCCGGCACTCCGAGCCGGCCCTCAGCCGGAGCGGTGTCCCAGGCGGCAAGGCCGCCCCGACCACGTCGGCGCGCCCGAACGCGGCCGGGGGTCAGCCGAAAACGATGCAGGAGGCCGCGGTGACCTGCACAGATCCGTCATACTGGGGCCGCCCGGTCGCCTCGTCGACGGCGAACCAGGTCACGTCACCGGAGCGCTCGTTGGCGGCGTAGAGGAACCCGTCGTGCTCTTCCAGCGCGCGTGGCCAGTGCCCACCGCAGGGCACCGTACCGGTCAGCCGGAGTCCGTCCGGCGCGACGCCGAGCACCGACAGCACGTCCTCGCCACGGGTCGCGGTCCATACGAAGCGGCCGTCGGGCGACACCACGATCCCGGACGGGTAGGCGTCACCGGCCGGAGCGCCCGGCAGTACGGAGACCTCCGACAGCGGCTTCAGAGAACCACCCGCCGCGTCCCAACGGCACACCGTCACCGTCGGGGTGAGTTCATTGACCACGTAGGCGTGCTCGCCGTCCGGGTGGAAGGCAAGATGACGGGGGCCGGACCCGGGACGCAGCGCGAACTCGCGGTGCAGCACGGGAACGCCCCGCTCCAGGGCACAGACCCGCACCGAGTCCGTGCCGAGGTCGACACTGACGGCCCAGCGGCCACTGGGGTCGGGCTGCACCTGGTGGGCGTGCGGACCGCGCTGGCGCCGGTCGTGCGGACCCGAACCGGTGTGCCGGAGGACTCCGGAGGGTTTGGCGGCGAGGCCGCCGTCCGGACGCACGGGGACCGCGGTAACGCTTCCCGAGCCATAGTTGGCGGTCAGCACGTGCCCGGCGTACAGGCTGAGGTGGGTGGGGCCACTGCCGTCCACCGGCACCGGCGGCCCGGCGGGTTCCGGCCGGTCCCCGCCGACCCGGTACGCCGCGACGGCGCCCTCGGCGGTCTCACTGACCACGTACAGCGTGTTCCCGTCCGGGGACAGGGCCAGGTAGGAGGGGTCGGGCACTACGTTCACTGCGGCCACGAGGGTGAGCGCCCCGCTGTTCGACGCAATCTCCGCGGTCACCAGCCCGGGCCCGCCCGCAGCCGTGAACGAGCCGATGAACGCCCTCCTCCTGTCCGCCCTGCCCTCCTGCACCACCGTTGTCCCCTCTCGGTCGAGCCAGTCCGTGGCTGACGGTAGCAGTCGACCTGCGACGGTCTAGACCAAGTGGCGGCCGACAGGGCGGTCCTTTTGCACGGTCGCGGTTCATCTGCGCAGTCAGCGTCTTCCCGGAACGCCCCCACCCGCTCCGCGCCCGGATGGCGCCCAGCGGTCAGGCGCCGACCAGCCGCGACCGCGACGGCGACCGCAGCGGCTCGGCCAGGTCCGCGAGGGCACGTTCCAGGCCGTGCAGGTGGGCGAGGGCCGGCTCGGCAGGTGGCTCGGCAGGATGGTGCGGGGGCCGGGCACCGCCTGCGGTGAGGGCTTCCACAGCGGCTTCCACGCGTCGGCAGGCGGCGGCCAGACGGGCGTCGTGGCAGGCCTGGGGGTCGGCCGCGACGGCCACCAGGCCACGGATCTCGCGGGCGCAGTCGTCAAGCAGCGCGAGAACCCGGCGGGCGCGCCGTTTGCGGGCCGGCATCGGGTTCAGCGGATGGACGAGGGGGGCCACCGAGAGCCGGACCCGGCCGAGCAACTGCTCCAGTTCGGCCACGCGCGGCGCCGCACCGGCCATGGTGGAACCCATCGGGGGGATGCCGCTCGCCCGAGCGACGCCCGGCGGCTGGGGGTAGGCCGCGACCTCGGCCGTACAGGCATGGACGCTGCGCAGGGCTCGCTGGATCCAGGCGTTGGTGGTGGCGTGCGTGGTGACCGGCAGGAGGCACAGCACGGCGAGCGCGGCCCCCAGCGCTCCCACAGCGGTCTCGGCCAGGCGCAGGGCGAGCAGTCCCGGGCCGAGAACCCCGAGGAGACCGTAGAGCAGTTCGGCGAGCAGGGTCACCCAGAGCATCATCCACGTGTAGGAGACGGCCGCCGTGTAGAAGATGCCGAACACGGCAACCGTCACCAGGACGGCCGTTGGGACGGGCGCGCCGTGCACGGGGACGGCGACGAGGAAGCCCAGGGCGATGCCGATCACCGTGCCGAGGACCCGCCGGAAGCCGCGCACCAGAGTCTCGCCGCGCGAGGTGGTGTTGACGAAGATCCACCAGGTGGCCCCGACGGCCCAGTACCAGCGCTGTCCGGACACTAGCTGGCCCACGACCAGCGCGAAGCCGGCGCCCGCGGTCGCCTGCACCGCCTGCCGTGTGGTGGTCCGGGCCAGTCCGGTGCCGTCGGGCGGGGCGGGGGCTGCGGCCGGGGCCAGCCGGCGCTCGTAGCACCACACGCCGAAACGCACCAGGGCAGCGCTGAGGACAGAGAGCGCGATGGCGGAGTACAGCTCGGGCAGCCGGTCCGGTGTGGCGCGCAGGAACTGGGCCACGTAGTAGGTCATGAAGGCGAACACGCCGAGGCTGTGCCCGCGCGGACCCCAGCGGCGCGCGTACACGCCGGCGCCGACGACGGCCAGGAAGGCGAGGTCGCGCCCCACGGGGTGGTCGTGCAGGCCGGCCGCGACTGCCAGCACCGGCACTCCCACGGCGGGCAGCAGCACGGTGGTGACCGCCTGGCCGCGCACGGTCGGATCGGTGACCGTGAAGAGTGCGAGCAGCGCGGCGAGGCCGCCGGTCACCGCGCCGACGAGGGAGTATCCGGCACTCAGGCAGACCGCGACCGCCAGGCCGATGCCGAGGACGGCCCGTGCGGCGAAGCGCAGTCGCGCCCGCCCCGGGTCCGGAGCCACGAACACCCTCTTCAGCACTGCTGCCCTCCGCTTGGAACACGACACAGAAAAGGCGCCGCGGAGGTCCGCAGCGCCATCGACACGTCCATAAGAGCATCACAGAGGGCGCTGGATCAAGTTCTGTCCGACTCACTGGGCCATTGGCCCAGCTTCGGCCACGTTGCCTTGTCGGCCGAGATACCAACGGACCAGGTCGGTGGGGAGACGTGCCGATCCGTCGGGTGGGCCATTGGTACAGTCGTTCATCATGGCCGTGGACGAACTCGACACCCGCATCCTGCGACTGCTCCTGGAGCAGCCCCGCACCAGCGTGCGCGAGTACGCCCGCGTCCTCGGCGTGGCACGAGGCACGGTCCAGGCCCGGCTGGACCGGATGGAACGTGACGGTGTGATCACCGGTACCGGACCGGTCCTGTCCCCCGCCGCCCTAGGCCATCCCGTGCTCGCGTTCGTGCACATCGAGGTCACCCAGGGCCATCTCGACGACGTGGGGGACGCACTTGCGGCCGTCCCGGAAATCGTGGAGGCCTTCTCGATCACCGGTGGCGGAGATCTGCTCGCTCGGGTGGTGGGCCGGGACAACGCCCATCTGGAGGACGTCATCCAGAAGCTGATCAGCCTCCCCGGCGTGGTGCGCACCCGTACCGAGGTGGCGCTGCGCGAACGCGTTCCGCACCGGCTGCTCCCCCTAGTGGAGTCGGTCGGCCGGACGGCCCGCGCCTGACGCCGGGCCCCGCTGGACCGTGCCTGCGGTCCCGACCCCGTCCGGCCCGGCGGAACACCCACGACCGCAACCACCCCCTCGGTATCCACACCCGGGAAGCAGCGGCACTCCGGCCGGGGCCCTCCGGCGAGCCCGCGCCTGGCCTCCCCGCGCGTCCCAGCGGGTGCACGAGGCATCGCGGATGCTTAGCGTGACTCCATGACCACAGACCAGGCTGGGCCTGCCCTCGGCGACCGGCGGTGGAAGGCGCTCGCGGTCTGTCTGACCTCCAGCTTCATGACGCTGCTGGACACCTCGATCGTGAACGTGGCGCTGCCTTCGATGCAGCGCGGACTGCACGCCGACGACGCCGACTTGTCCTGGGTGATCTCCGGCTACGCCCTGGCCTTCGGGCTGGTGCTCGTCCCGGCGGGGCGCCTTGGGGATCTGCGCGGCCGTCGTGAGGCCTTTCTGACCGGTCTCGCCCTGTTCACCCTGGCCTCGGCGGCTTGCGGGCTGGCCCGCGGCGCCACCTGGTTGGTGCTGTTCCGACTGCTCCAGGGAGCGGCGGCGGGCCTGGTCGCGCCACAGACTTCAGGGCTGATCCAGCAGATGTTCCAGGGCCCGGAGCGAGCACGTGCCTTCGGCAGGGTGGGGAGCGTCGTCGGGTTTTCCACCGCGGTCGGACCGCTGGCCGGCGGCCTGCTGATCCAGGCGTTCGGCAGCGCTGACGGCTGGCGCTGGGTGTTCTTCGTCAATCTGCCCATCGGCGTGACGGTGTTCGCCGCGGCGCTGCGCCTGCTACCCCGCTCACCGGCGTCGCCGGGACGGCGCGAGGGTTTCGACCTGCTGGGTGTTCTGCTCCTGGGGGCCGGAGTGCTCGCCCTCATGCTGCCCCTGGTGCAGGAGCAACAGTGGCCCGGACGGCTGAAGTGGGCGCTGCTCCCGGTCGCTGCCGGGCTACTGTTCGCGTTCTGGGCATGGGAACGGCACCAGGGCCGACGGGACCGGGCTCCCCTGATCGACCTGGAGCTGTTCTCCCTCCGTTCCTTCTGGCTGGGCGCGGTACTGAGCCTGGTGTACTTCGGCGGCTTCACCACGCTGTTCTTCGTCTACACGCTGTTCCTGCAGAACGGTATGAACTACAGCGCGCTGGAGGCCGGTCTGGCGTCCTTGCCCTTCGCCGCAGGCTCAGTGGCAGGGGCCGCTGCCGGGGGGCGACTCGTGGTCCGTTACGGGCGCGGCCTGGTCATCTGGGGGTTGTCCGTGGTGTCCGTGGGGCTGCTCGGCGTCATCGCTGCCGTGCAGTGGGTGCCGGGGCGGGCCGTGGCGGTGGCGGCTGCACTGCCGTTGCTCGTCGCCGGTATCGGCTCGGGTCTGACCATCTCACCGAACACCACGCTCACCCTCTCCCGCGTTCCCGTGCGGCGCGCAGGGGCGGCGGGCGGAATGCTGCAGACCGCCCAGCGCATCGGCTCGGCGTCGGGCATCGCGGTCGTGGGCGCGGTGTTCTTCGCGCATCTCGCGAGCCACGGCAGTCCTGCCGCCGCGCTCCAGCTCGGACTGCTCACTGCCGTCGGCATCATCCTGATGGCCCTGGTGCTGGCCTTCGCTGACCTCCGGGAACGCCGGGCCCGTCCGGAGCCGGAGCGGAGGATGGAATCGGCGCGGCAGGCGACGTAGGCCACTCCGGTCGAGGGCGCCCCGCACGGGCGGACAGGCGCACAGGGCGGCGCCGAGAAGGCGGCCCGCTTCACGACCTCCGGCGCGGTCGGCCTCGCCCGGAGGCCGGTTTACCGCCTCCCGAGCGCGCGTGTGCCGCGCGGCCCGGAGTCTTGCCGGCCTGCTTCTGCCGGGTGCCGCCCTGCTCGGAGCGCTTGCGCTTGCGTTCCTCCGAGGCCTTGGCCTGCGGCGTGGCCGCCGCACGGCCCCGGGTGCTGTTGACGGTCCGCCCGCGGACGATGCCGATGAAGTCCTCCACCAGATCGGTGGTGGCCTCCTCCGGCCAGGACAGGGCGACGCTCGACTGCGGGGCGTCCACCACCGGGCGGTAGGTGAGGTCCCGGCGGTGGTACAGCCGGGCGAGCGACTGCGGGACGACCAGGAGGCCAGCGTTCGCCGCCACCAGCTCGACCGCATCGTGTGTCGTCACCGGCCGTTCGAAAGCCGGCTCACCGGGCGGGCGGTCCCAGTCGAAGACGTCATCACGGGGATGGAAGAGCACCTCGTCGGCGAGGTCGGCGAGGTTGACCTCGTCCACAGCCGTGATCAGGTGGTCCTTGGGGACGATGACCACCGTGGTCTCGGTGTACAGAGGGATCGCGCTGAAGTACGTGCGGTCGACGGGCAACCGCACGAGACCCGCGTCCGCCTCGCCCGCGCGTAGGAGTCCGGGTGCCTCGGCGGCCGGAACCTGGACGAGGGTGAGCGGGATGCCGGGCAGGCGCTCGTTCCAGATCTTCACCCACTTGGCGGGCGTCACTCCGGGAACGTACGCGAGCCGGAACGACGGTGGTTCCTCCGAGCCTGTCACCAGGCCAGGTTACCGGCCGTGGCGGGCCCCGCGGCACGCGGCCGATACCCTTGAGCTCATGAGTTCGCAGCAGAGCACCCAGACGATGAAGCCCGCGACCGCGGCCAAGAAGCTGGGTGTGTACCTCCCCGCCACCCCCGCCGCCTTCCAGGAGGGCGTGGTCTCGCGCGCCGAGCTGAACGAGCTGCAGGCCAATCCGCCCGAGTGGCTGCGCGAGCTGCGAGAGAACGGACCCCATCCTCGTCCGGTGGTCGCCGCCAAGCTCGGCGTGTCCATCGCCGGCCTCGGACGCGGCGGGGTCACCGAGCCGCTGACCACCGATCAGATCGAGGCGCTCAAGCGGGAGCGGCCCGAGTGGTTGGAGAAGGAACGCGCCACCCAGGCCGAGGTCCGCAGGGAAGCGGCACGCGTCAAGAACATCAGGAAGGAGAAGCGCGAGAAGGAAGCTGAGCAGGACTGAACCGCCCTTTCCCGCTCGCTCTTCCCCCCTCTCCCGTACCTCCCCCGTCTCTTCCCCCTCGATTCCCTTCTGCTCCCTTCCTGCCCCCCTTTCACTCCTTTTCCACTCCATTTCCACTCCATTTCCACAACGCCCCCGGCCTCCGGGGGCGTTGTCAGTGGCCTGTCCTACAGTTCGCGTCACTTGATCACTGCGGGTGCGCGGAGGCACGCATGGAGTGGATCCCGACCGGCGACGTGGAGATCGCCCTCCACGGCAGGAAGGTGGTGTGCCGCCATGCGGCCGGGCGCAGGCTGGAGTCCGTGCCGGCGACCATCGCCGACGTCACCCCCCTGTGGATCTGGTGCGCTCAGAGCTGCGGCACGCGGGCAGCTTGCCGGAAGCCCGGCTCGCCGCGCTGCGCCCATCGGCCCGGCGCCTAGTCGAGGCGCTGACCAGGCAGTTGGCCACCCGACTGCGCCCTGCACAGCACCGCCCTACCCCGCCCCAGGCAGCACTCCGGAGAGGCACCCTCGGCCCGCCCCGCACCGTGCGGGTGAGCCTGACCACCGCCCGGCGCATGCCGGACGAAACGGTCCGGATCGTCCTCGGACGACCCGCCTTCCGCGGCCGTGCCCGGCGCTCGGCTGACTGTGGCGGTTGCCACTACGCCGACGAGGTGGACGGCGCGTTGTGTGCGGCTGCATGGTGCGATGAGGTCGAGGACGCCGGACGGGCCCGGAAGAGGACGGAAGTGGCGTTGGCGCGCGGAGCGCAGACCCAGCGGACCGCATCCCGCTTGGGCGGCGACACCGAACGGGCCGCCGTTCCCCCGTGCCGGCGGCCCGCCGGATGTCCACCCGATCAGGCCGGTGTCGCCGTGCTCAAGTATGGGCGGGAGACGGCGGCAGGGACATGCGTACAACTACGTACGCGCACGGGGAACGGACGAGGCTCAACCGGAGAGGAAGACGTGGGGCTGGACAAGGCCTACGAGCGGATGACGGCGGTTGCCGTGGCGGCACTGCACGAGCGGACACCGGAGCATCTGTGGCCGCTACTCGCCGGCGCGCTGGCGGACCTGTGCGGCGGCGAGGCGGTCGTCCACAAACTGGACGACTGGAGTGAGAGCACCGGACAGATCGGTGTGGCGCCCGATGCCGCCGTCGAGTTGGACCGGCTCGGGGAGGCTGATCTGCGCCTGCTGCGCGCTGGTTATCCCTTCGCCCACCACTACGCGGACCGGACTGACCGGACACCAGTCACCGCGCAACGGGCGGCGGGCCGGGCCTGGCCGGGCAGTGCGACCTCGCGCCTGCTCAACGCGGCCCTGGACGTCGACCACGCACTGGGCGTACCGCTTCCCGACAGCACCAGCCCGATCACGGGGTGCCTCGTCTACCGCTCCGGATCGGACTTCACCGACGACCACCTGGTCATGGCCGAGCGGGCACAACCGCTGCTGGTCGCGGTCGAGCGGCAGCGACAGTTGCTGGAGGCATGGCGGCGAACGGCCGGCCCCGACGGAGCAGCGGACCAGCGAGCGGCCGACTGCACACTGACGCCCCGCGAAACCGCCGTTCTGGTGCTCCTCGCGGAGGCACTCACCGCCGACGCCATCGGCCGCCGGCTCGGTATCTCGACCCGCACCGTGCACAAACACATTGAGAACGTCTACCGGAAGCTGGGCACGCGTGACCGCGTGGGCACCGTGCTGCGCGCCCAGCATCTCGGCCTGGTGCCGTCCCCCGGACCGCCTGGGACCAGGGGACGGACTCCCCCACCGTGATGCGTCACCGTGGGGCTGCCCGCCCAGGCGGGTTTCCCCACCGTCGCACCTGGATCAGCACATGAGTTCCGTTCGTGCGCCAGGCAGTCCCGGATCGTTGGAGGGCGTCCAGAGTTTTCTGCCCCAGGCCGATGACGACGTCTGACTTCCGGGTCCGGAAACGCCGCGACGCCCCCGAGAAGGAGGCGGTGAGACGGGCGAGCGGTGTCGTGGTGTCCCACGGTCGGCCGCCCACCAGACGACGGTGCTTCAGGCCGCCCTCCACCACGGTGAGCGAGACGCCCTCGAACTCCGTGCGGAGGTCCGCGGGCATCTCCTGGTACGGCAAACGGACACAGAAGAACGGGTGAGTGCGGACCTCCAGGCCTCTCCCGGCCATGGCCTTCCACAGCCGGCCGCCGATCCGGCTCGTTTCGGCGGGCGTCCCGATGGGGCGCCGAAGGGCGCCGCACGCAGATCCGGCGGGACCGGCGGATCTGCGCAGCGCGGAGCCGTGACGGGCACCGGCGCCGAACTCGCTCTGACCGGGAGCCTTCGGACGGCGCGTACCCGGTCGGGGGCTGCTGCCCGACCCGGATCACGTCGACGTGCGGGAGCTGGGTCCTGGTCAGGCAGCGTCCTGACTGAGGCTAGGTCAGGCAAGCCCAGCGGAACCACTCCGAGGGACCCCGCTTCAGCAGTGTGCGCCGTGTCACACACCCCAAAAGGCGTCCGAGTTGTCTACATCACAGCGGAAATGTCCTATTAGCGTCCATGCTCGACACGGATGCCGACTCCCGAAGTGGAGCCCATCGGCAACCTCTTGGGTGCGAAGTCCAAAGTGACCCATGACATAGCACTCTTGACATTCCTCCTCCCCTGGGAAGGTGCCCCACCATGGCCGCTTACCTCTGTCCTCCTGCCGTAATACACGGTGAGAACGCCGTGGAGACCAGCCAGATCGTGGCGGACGTACGCAACCGGCATCCGCACGCGACGTGGGCGCCACGGATCGACGGCATCGCCGCCAGCACGGGCATCCAGACACGCGGGTGGATGCTGCCGCTGGAGGCTGCCGTCGCGCCCGGAAACGGCGGCGGCCTGCGCACGGTCGGCGTCGGGCCAGCCCAAGAGGCGTTGGCGCGCAACGGGTTCACCCAGCAGGACGTGGACCGCGTGATCGCCACGCTGGAAGCGATACCCGCGCCGCAGACCGTCCAGGAACGCACCGCGCCGGCCTGGGAGGCCGTGCGGTCCTACGGAGAGCGTGCGGCGCGCGGAGCCCTACAGATCGCGGGGCTGGACGCCGCAGACGTCGATTGTCTGATCACCAGTCACTCCACCACCCCGGCGTTGCCGGGTCTGGACATCGCCCTGGCCAACCAACTTCCGCTCCGCAGCGACGTGATGCTGCTGCCTGCCACGCAGTGGGCCTGCGTAGCGGGGACCCGCTCCCTGGCGCTGGCGGCGGACCTCGTGGCCGCGGACCCCGACCGGGTGGTCCTGGTCGTGATCGCGGAGGCGCTGAGCACGACCTACCAGCCCGCGGACGACACCCTCGAGTCCTTGATCGTCCGGCTGCTCTTTGCAGACACCGCGGTCGCCGCGGTGGTCACGGGCCGCCCGAGGCACGAGTCGGTACTGCGACTGGACGCCGCCTGGCACCACACCCTGCCCGGCACCCAAGACCTGCACCGTCTGGATACACGGGCGGACGGCACCCACTTCGTGATGGACCGGCGCGGGCCGCGCGCGGTCCAGGAAACGGTCACCGCGATGTGGGAGTGGCTGCGCGTCCGTTACCAGGACGACCCCAACTCCTGGCACCCCGACGTACTGCTGGCGCACCCCGGCGGGACCCGGGTGCTGGAGTACATGGAGCAGACCATGCCCGACGCATGGCCGTCGGGGCTGCTGGACTACAGCCGGGACAGCTACACCAGCGGCAACCGCGGAGGCGCCGCCGTGTTCGACATCCTGCGGCGTGCGCACGACGCCGGGCAGAAGCCGGGCAACCGCGCCGTCCTGTACGCGGCGGCACCGGGTCTCACCGCCACCGCCCTGGAAGGGGAGTGGCTGTAGCGCGAGCCCCCGGCGCTCGTAGGGAGCAAGCGGGGCGTCCCCGTTGCCGGTCAGGTCACCAGTGCCGCCGAGGGCACCGTCCGTACCGTCGGTGGCACCGGGTGACGTGCACACCGCCCGCACCCTCGCCACGCCCCCATGCGCCGGTCGCGTCCCCCGTTCCGCAACCGCATCACCTCGCGACTTCCGCCCAGACCACCTTGCCGGCGTCCGTCCATCGCACCCCCACCGGGTGGTGAGCCTGTGCACGACGTGCAGACCACGGCCACCGTCGTCGAGGAAGTCGTCCCGGCTCAGACGTGGCCTGCCGTTGCTGGTGTCGCCGACCTCGCACAGCAGACCGTGACCGGCCCTGATCAGCCGTATCGTGATGGGACCGGTGGCGAAGCGCACAGCGTTCGTGACCAGCTCGCTGACCAGCAACAACACGTTGTCCCGAGTGTCGTCCTTGGTGTGCCATTGCCGCAACAGCGCGGAGACCTGTGCGCGGGCACGGGCGGGGGCATCGTCACGGGCGGGCAACCGCCAGGTTGCGGTGTCCCCCTTGCGGTAACCGATCATGCGCGCGAGGAGCAGGGTCACGTCGTCGCGCTGGCGTACGGGTCCCATCGCGGAGACGACACGGCGTGCAGCCTGCTGCAGGGTGTCCCAGGGGTGCACCGTGGACACGGCCTCCGCCAGCCTACCGATGCCCTCGTCGATCGACACGGCCGGATCCTCCACGAGGCCGTCGGTATAGAGGGCGAGCAGGGAGCCCGGGGGCGCGCCGAACGTGTGGACGTCGAACGGCTCCCGCAGGGCGAACTCAGCACCCAGACCTGGATGAGGGCGAACCACGAGCGGGCCCACATGCCCGTCTGGGGACACCAGGACCGGGGGAAGGTGACCCGCGCTGGACAGCGCCACGCGGTGGCTGACCGGATCGTAGAGGGCGATGCAGCACGTCGACCCGAGGGCGCTGTAGCCGGCCGCCAGCCCGGACTCCGAGTCGTCCAGCAGCGTCACGGTCTCGTCCAGGTGCTCCAGCACCTCGTCGGGCGCAAGCCCCGCGGACAGCAGCGCGCGGGCCTCCATGCTCAGCTGACCCATGGTTGCCGCGGCTCCCAGGCCGTGCCCGACGACATCGCCGACCACCAGCGCGGTACGGCCGTCCGGCAATGGAAAGCTGTTCACCCAGTCGCCACCGACGCCCGCGCTGTCGGGCGTGGCGGGCTGGTAGACGCTGGCGATCTCAATCGTGTCGCCGCCGGTCCGGGGGAGCAGCCGGCGCTGCAACGCCAGCACCTGCCTGTGTTCGCGCTGGTGCTGACGGGCCAGGTCGACGTGATGGGCGGTCCTGGCCACCAGTTCCTGCAGGTCGAACAGCTCACTGTCACGGAAGGGGTAGTCCGCCCGCCGCCACACCTCGGCCAGGCCCAGCACGACGGGCGGCGCGCTGTCCAGGACCAGCGGTACGCACACCACACCCGCCGACTGGTCGCCGGGCACCAGGGCACGCATCACTCGCGGGCTGCCGAGTACCCGCTCGACCGCCTCCCGGTCCGGTATGACGATGGCCTGCGGAGCATCGTCCCTCCGTACCGCCTGCGCCAGCAGGCGACTCGCGTCACTCGGGAGGTCGTCTCCCGGAGTCACGTAGCCCTCGGGCCACGCCCGATCCGGCACCAGGGCCGCCCGGCGTAGCCGGATGCGCCCCTCCCCCTGCCCCTGCCCGGTGACTCCCTCGCCCGTCCACACGGCGAAGTCGAGGTCGACAGCGGCCACGTCTCCCCAGGCCAGCAGGGACTGTGCCAGCGACTGCGCGGTTTCGCCGATGTCCAGCGAGGTCCCGATCGCGGTCTCGGCGGCGTACAGGTGCAGCCTCTTGGCCATGGCGATCACGGAGACAGTCAGGCCCTCCTGAGGCGCCGCGGCGGGCAGGATGCTCAGCGAAACCACCAACTCCGACCCGTCACCTCGCCGCAGACGCTGGATGCGGGCGACGTGCGCCTCACCGGTCTCCAGGACCTGGCGCAACCGCCGAGTGACTGTCGGTACGTCCCCGGGGGGAAGGAGATCGACAAAGGGACTCCCGGTCCCGGCGTCCAGACCCGCGAATACGGGGGCGTCCAGATTACAGCGGGTGATTCGCAGGTCCCTGTCCAGGTTGACCGCGCCGAGAATCTGATCGTGGCGGCTGGCTTCCGGTTCGTCCGGTACGCGTTCGCGGGGAGCACGGTCGCCTTGGGCATCGGCAGGACCGGCGGCCGATGCCGCTCCGCCGCGTGGGATGTAGCGCCCCAGGGCGCTACTGACGAGGTCGAACGACGAAGAGGACGAGGGAGAGGGTGTGGAGTCCATGCGGCTCTCTCAGCAATCCCCGGCACAGCGCCGGGGCCGTATTCGGACTCGTGCGTCGGGGCCCCGAGATCCCCGCCGCACACCTCATTGAATAACACCGGGGGTCGCATCGCCCACACCAGCGAATCGCGCGGTGAACGCGGAGAGTGAGCGGGTGTGACAGCCGGCGGGGCCGTGCTCACGTTGCCGGGGCCGTCGCCCGCCAGGTCATGGAGACCGCCACAGGACCGCTGGGCGCCGGCGCCGTCGGCTCCGGCGAGACCCAGGCAGCGCTGCCCCGCCGGACGATCGGCGCGTTGGCGCAGTGGTCTGCACTGTCGCAGTTCCCGCGCCCGTCCTCCGCGCGTCCGTCTGGCGGCCGGGGTCGAACCGGCAGGCCGGTTCGGTCCGCAGTCGGTAGGCGGGGCACTACCAGGCGTTCGCCAGGGTTCCAGCCTCTGCAGCGGTGTCGGTGACCAGGCCCGTCGGCGGTTCGGGTTCGGTGTGCCACCGGCGTGACGCTCGTTCGGGTCTCCGCACGCCTGCCTTTGGTCGGCCGACAGGCTCCGGCGAGCGCCACGTGGTGCGGCCGGGCCGCATTCGCCCGGCCCCGTGCTTCAGGGTCGGTCGGGAAGGGGCTCCGGAACCGCGGGGTTCCGGGTACGTCTGAGGTGGGTGTGGAGCAGGTCGTCGTGGCGTCCCGGGACGACCAGTTCCAGGCGGTGGGGCAGGCCGTTTCGGAAGGGGGGCGGAGGTGTGCGGTGCCGGGTGAAGTACAGGACGGTGCGGCCGGCTGATCCGTCGGCGGGGTTGTGGCCGCCGCCGTCCGGGTGGAGTCCGCAGTGGTCGCGGAGCAGGGCGCACAGTGCGGGCAGGTGCCGTGGGGCCGCTTCGGTGGTGACGGCGAGGTGGTCCTCCCAGCGGTGCAGGCGCTCGTCGCGTGCCACGTCGTCGAAGCGGCGGTCGGGGTCGGCCAGGACGAACGCCTCGATCACCCGGGGATCGCCGTCGGAACCCGCCACGGGGATGTGCAGGATGCGTACGTCCGGTTCGGCGGTGTGGTCGAGGCGGCGGCGGACGCGTTCGCGGACGACGGTGCTGGGCAGCGGCGCCCGGCTGGGCAGACCTCGGCGGGCGAGTTCCGCACGGGCCGTGTCGAGGTCAGTGGGGAAGATCATCACGGCAAGGTGGTCGACTCGGCATGCCGCGGCGAGCTGATCGAGTACTCGGGGCGGTGCGGTGTCCGGGAGGACGCCGGCCAAGGCGGTCCGCGTGCCGAGGGTGCGCAGGAGGCGGGCGGACCGCTCCAGACGACGCAGATCCCGATCGTCGAGCGCTGTGGGGATGGCCGTGGGCGCGGCCGGGCGGGGGGTCATGGGGCTCCGTCGTTCGCGAGGCGGGTGACCGTTTCGGTGGTGAAGTAGGCGCCGGACGAGGTCTCGGTCAGCCGCCGGGCCAGCACGGCGACGGCGTCGGCGGCGTCCTCGGGCGGCACGCCTCGACCGGCCTCGATCTGCCCGCGCAGCCACACGTGGGCCCGGCCGCGCCAGGATGCGGGGTCGGCCTCCCCGGCGAGGACGGCGTCCGTGAATCCGGTGAGGACGATGCCGGGGTGCAGGGACGCGGTGTGGACGCCGGTGCCGCGCAGTTCCTGCCCGAGGTTCTCGGTGAGTTTGATGACGGCGGCCTTGGACACGGAGTACGCCGACACGTGCGGCCAGCGGTGCACCCCCGCGTGGCTGGCCAGGTTGACGATCCGTCCGGTGCGCCGGGCCAGCATGCCCGGCAGCAGCGCATGGGTGGCCAGCAGCACACCGCGCACGTTGGTGTCCATCGCCGCCCACCACGCGTCGGGGTCACACTCCCACAAGGGGCCGAACGGCCCTTCGACTCCGGCGTTGTTGACCAGTAGGTCCACCGTGCCGAGTTCGCAGCGCAACTCGTCCAGCGCCGTCCGCAGGGTGTCGGCCCGCGTGACGTCGGCGGCCCGGCCGTACGCCGTGCAGCCGGCGCGGCGCAGTGTGGTGACGGCGTCGTGGACGCCGCGCTCCGAACGCGCCACCAGAGCCACGCGTACGCCGTCTTGCGCCAGTCTGCGGGCGACGGCGAACCCCAGGCCGCGGCTGCCGCCCGTCACCAGCGCCGTGTGGATGGCGGCGGTCACCGGGGCTCCGCCGGGACGGTGAGCAGCCTGCGGACGATCTTCCCGGAGGCGGTGCGGGGAATGGCCCCGACCCGGTGCACGGTCTGGACACGTTTGTACGGCGCGACCTGGGCGTTGACGAAGGCGGCGAGTTCCGCGTC
Organism: Streptomyces pluripotens; assembly: GCF_000802245.2. Classification (NCBI taxonomy): domain Bacteria; kingdom Bacillati; phylum Actinomycetota; class Actinomycetes; order Kitasatosporales; family Streptomycetaceae; genus Streptomyces; species Streptomyces pluripotens. The sequence continues at coordinate 6,741,763 of NZ_CP021080.1, read as the reverse complement.
CGCAGCCGGGGCGCGCAGTACGACGTAGGCCACGGGTACCTCACCCCTGGCCTGATCGGGAACCGCGGCCACGGCGGCGTCGGCGACCGCTGGATGCCGTTGCATCAGCTCCTCCAGTTCCGCCGGGGCCACCTGGTAGCCGTTGACCTTGATCAGTTCCTTGCACCGGCCGGTGACGCGCAACGCACCGTGCTCCAGGGACACCAGGTCGCCGGTGTGCAGCCAGCCGTCCGCGTCGACGGCGTCGCGCGCGACCTGGGGCCCGCGCACCCACAACTCCCCGTGGACGACGCGGTGCTCCACGCCGGCGACGACGGGCGCCGTCCGGCCCGGTTCCGGTGTGTCCTCGCCGGCGGCGACCGCGAGGTACCCGGCCGTCTCGGTGAGGCCGTATCCCATCAGCACCGGGGCAGCGAGAACCCGACGGGCATCGGCGACCAGGTCGGGCGGGACGGGAGCGCCCCCGGTGACGACACCGCGCAACCGGTCCAGGTTCACCGGGGTGTCCCGTTGCCCGGCGCACAGGGTGCGCAGTTGGGGCGGTACGACGAAGAGCCGGGTCACGCCGTGCTCCGCCATCGCCCGCAGCGCCGGTCCCGGCCGGTACCTTGCCAGGGTGACGACCGTGCCACCGCAGCGCAGGGTGTGATGGAGCACCGCCTGGAGGCCGTAGGCATGGGCGAAGGGCAGGACGGCAAGCACCCGGTCGTCCGGGGCCAGCGGCAGGGCGGCCGTGCCGGCGGCCAGGGCGGCGATCATGTTGCCGTGGCTGAGGCGGATCGTCTTCGGTTGGCCGGTCGTCCCGCTGGAGGAGGCGAGCACGGCCGTTCCGGCTTCCCGAAGGGGAGCGCTCGCCTCCCGTGCGGGCGGGCAGACTTCGGTCCGGGCGGACTCCGACGGAACGGCGGGTGCGCCGGAAGGCGGGGCGGTCAGCCGTTTCAGGGGTGCGGCCCGCGTACCGTCGCCGCCCACGGCGTCGATGAGCCAGTCGGCTCCGGCATGTTCCAACTGCCGCTGCGCCTCACCGGCCGTGTGGACCGGGTTCACCGGGACGACGCTGCCGCCCGTCGTCAGCACGGCGTGCAGCGCGACCACGAAGTCGACACCGTTCGACAGCCGCACCCCCACCGTGTCCCCCTGCCGCAACCCCCGCCCCAGAAGGTCGTCCGCCGTCCGGCGCACGGCGTCACCGAGTTCGCGATGGCTGATGCGGCGTCCGGTGTCGGCCTCGAACACCGCATCGGAATCAGCCTGTTGGGCGCCTGCGGCCAAGACGTAGGGCGTCAGCTGCGGGGTCACTCCTCTCCCCCGGCTTCTCCGGTCGCTGCGACGGGGCGCGCAGCCAGTACCTCCATGTCCAGCGGCAGCGTGGCCCGCCCGGCGGGTTCCAGCCCCGCTCGCACGAAGAGTCGCTCGTACTCCCGTGGGGTGCGTTCCCGCCCGCTGCTGGTGTTGACGAGCATGTGCAGGTCCCATGCCGTGGCCAGGTCCACGGTGCCGTCCTGCGATCCGTGCGGTTCCTCCGGCAGCGGTCGTTCCACCACCAGCACGACACCACCCGGCGCCAGGGCGTCGGCACAGGCGCTCAGCAGCGCGACGCACCGGTCGTCGTCCCAGTCGTGCAGAATGCGGGAGAGGACGTGGACGTCGCAGCCCGGGGGCAACGGATCGGTGAAGAAGTCCGCCCCCACGAAGGCGAATCGGTCGGCGACCCCCGCCTCGCTCATGCGGGTGCCGCACAGCTCGGACACATGGGGCTGATCCACCACCACGCCCCGCAGCCACCGGCACTGCGTCAGCAGCGACGCCAGCAGCGCGCCGTCGCCTCCTCCGACGTCGAGCACGCTCCGGACGCCCCGGAAGTCGTGGGCAGCGGTCAGGGACTCGAAGAAGACGTCCCCGAACGCCATGGCTCCGGCGAACCGTTCCGCCATGTCGGGCCGCTCGGTCATGTAGTCGAACGCCGGCTCTCCGAACACCTTGGCAAAACCCTCCTGCCCGGTGCGTACGGCGTACGGCAGTTCGTGCCAGGACCGGTGGAACTCGTCGCCGTACAGCAGAGCCAGTTGCCGGGCCGACCCCGGAATTCCGGTACGCAGCAGGGCACCCAGCGGGGTCAGCGCATAGCCGTCGGGCAGCGGTTCGACCACGCCCAGCCCGGCGAGGAAGAGCAGCAGGCGTTCGGTGGCACCGGGATCGGCCGCGATCCGCTCGGCCGCGTCCCGCGCCGGGCGAACGCCGTCGGCGAGGGCGTCCACGAGCCCCAACTCCACAGCGGTACGGATGGCTTGGGTGGTCCAGGCTCCGGTCAGCAGTCCGAGCATTCGACGGCGCAGACCCGCCTCCGTGTCCTGGCGCGTCAGCACGTGGCACTCATCATCGTCGTGATCATCACGTGCCGCATTCTGTGTATCAGCGTTAAGTCAGCACAAATCCGGACGTGTTGTTTCACCCGTTCAGGGGATCTTGCGCAGAGACTCAGGTCGAAGGTGCGCCGGGCGCCCTCCAGGTCGCAATACGCCGGGCGTCCGAAACCGGCGCTCCGCGACGGGCGCGGAGCGCCCTAGGGGGCCCGGGTCTCCCAACGGGTACGACCGGCCGCAGCAACACCGGTCAACAGGGTTGCCGGCTCTCCGGATTCCGCTCGCTCGGATGGCGCCCGCGCGCCGGCCGGGTCCCGCACCTCCTCGGCGACGGACAGCGAGGGACTCGGCCTTCTTGGCGGCTCCACGCCCCTTGGGCCCGGCAGTACTGGCCGGCTTCGCCAAGTCGCGGCAGTGACGCCTTGTGGTGTGAGGGCAGGGGGAGTCACGCGCCGGTGGTGAGCTGGCCGCGGTCCCTGCCTCCGACCATCCGGGTCACGCCGTGGACTTCATCCACGGTGTCCGCACCGAGCGGCTCGACGTCCCCGAACCCTCCACATCGACGGCGATGAGGAGGCCCGGGCTGTGGTGCAAGCAGCACCGGCCGGGTTCGACAGGCCCGCCGCCTTCCGTTCGCCGATGTTCACGGACACGCACCGACTCGCACCATCCATGCGGAATCTTTGCCTCCGTCATCCGCCGGCCTCAGCGGCCACACAGATGGGCGGCGGAAGAAGACACAGTCTTGGCACTATGCGCGTCGACCCGCGCCAAGCTCACGAATTGTTCACCACAAGGCCAAGACCTGTTGTTTTCCTGTGGATCATCCATTGACCGTGGCTTGTCAATTCTGTTTTGCTCTGTGCCCACGGGCGGCAGCCACCACGAGGAGTGCTGACCCACAGCCAAGGAGCTTTTAGGGCTCGGTACTTGGCCATGCCGCCATCCCCACAGGGCATACGGACGCCCTTCCCTCGTGCCAGCGCACGCGGCGTCCGTAAGAGAGAGGAACTCCCCCGCACATGGGCAACACCCCAAGAACCAGCCGAGCCAGACGATGGGCGCTCACCGGCGCCATCTCCCTCGGCACGGCCGCCGCCACCCTCGCGGCAGCCCCCGCAGCCCAGGCACGACCCGTGCCGCCGGCCGCCCGCTACCACGCACACCACCACGGCGTCTTTCCGACCGTCCCGCAGATGGCAGCCGCGCGTGCCTCCAGCACCGCGTCCTCCACCGGCCAGGAGACGCTTTCCTACGGCGGCGGCGTCGACGGCATCGGTGTCCAGAGTGGCCACTCCAAGGTCTACCTGGTCTTCTACGGCACCCAATGGGGCACCAAGAGCACCGACTCCAACGGCGATGCCACCTTCTCCGGTGACCCCGACAGCGCCGCTCCGGTCGCCCAGGAGATGTTCAAGGACATCGGCACCGGCAACGAACGGTGGTCGGCCGACCTGACGCAGTGGTGCGACGGCCCCAACGTCAGTACCGGCGCCACCAGCTGCCCGTCCAACGCCGACTTCATCCCGTACCAGAGCGGTGGCGTGCTCTCCGGCGTCTGGTACGACAACTCGGCCGCCTCCCCGAGCAGCGCCACCGGCCACCAGCTGGCCCAGGAGGCCATCAACGCCGCCGCGCACTTCGGCAACACCTCGGCTTCGGCGAACCGCCACGCCTACTACGTCATCCTCTCTCCGCACGGCACCGATCCGGACAACTACAAGGACCCCAACACCGGTTACTGCGCCTGGCACGACTGGAACGGCGACACCACCCTCAACGGTGGCGCGGCCTCCTCGCCGTACGGGGACATCGCCTTCTCCAACCAGCCGTACAACACGGACATGGGTTCCACCTGCGGCGTCGGCTTCGTCAACGGCTCCTCCGCCGGGAAGCTGGACGGCTACACGATGACCCTGGGTCACGAGTGGCAGGAGATGATGTCCGACCAGAACCCGGCGGGCGGTTGGACCAACCACGTCAGCGGCAGCTCCTACAACGGCCAGGAGAACGCCGACGAGTGCGCCTGGATCCGACCGGGACAGTTCGGAGGCGCGGCCAATGTGACCATGGGCACCGGCACCTTCGCCGAGCAGGCCAGCTGGTCCAACGACACCAACGAGTGCGACATATCGCACGCGATCGTGGGCCAGACCTCCAGCAACACGGTCACGGTCACCAACCCGGGCAACCAGAGCGGCACCGTCGGCACCGCGACCAGCCTGCAGATCCAGGCCAGTGACTCCGACAGCAGCCAGACGCTCACGTACGCGGCGAGCGGGCTGCCCGCGGGCCTGTCCATCAGCTCCTCCACCGGTCGGATCTCCGGCACGCCCACGAAGTCCGGCACGTCCAGCGTCACGGTCACCGTCACGGACGGCACCGGCGCCACCGGCACCACGTCGTTCACCTGGACCGAGAACTCCACGGGTGGCGGCTCCGGCGGCATCACCAACGGCGGTTTCGAGACCGGCTCCCTCAGCGGCTGGACCACCAGCGGCTCCGCGTCGGCCACCGGATCGGCTGCGCACAGCGGTTCCTACGGTGCGTCGCTCGGCACGAGCAGCCCGAGCAACGACTCCACCGCGGCGCAGACCTTCACCGCGCCGAGCGGCAGCAGCCAGCTGTCCTTCTCCTACAGCTCGACCTGTCCGGACACCGTCTACTACGACTGGGCCACGGCGACGCTGAAGGACAACACCACCGGCACCACCACCACGGTCCTGGCCAAGACCTGCGCCTCCTCCTCGGCATGGCACCAGGTCACCGCGCCGGTCACCGCCGGCCACAGCTACACGCTCACCCTGGCCAACCACGACGACGACTACTGGGGTGACGCGACCTACACCTACTACGACGACGTGACCGTCTCCTGACGAGCGGGCACGCGTAACGTCGAAACCATCCAAGCACCGGGGGCGACCATCGGCCGCCCCCGGTGCGTTTGCGCACAGGGGGAACCAGAGCGCGGCGGCACGCATCCAACCGTCAGCCGTCCGAACCACCGCGGGCTCCGGGCCACCGTGGGCGTCGAACCGCCTCCGGCTCCGGACACTGCCCCGCCCCGAACCAGGAGCACTCGCACATGACCAAGCCCTCCACCTCCCTGCGCAACCCCAGACGCTCGCTTCTACTGCCGCTCACCGGGCTCGGGTCCGCCGCCGTGCTGGCACTCTCCGGCTGCGGTACCCACACACAGCCGGTTTCAGCCCAGTCGACGCTGTCCTCCACCTCCGGCCCTGCGTCCACCTCCGCACCGGCCACGGCCTCCGCGTCCGCCTCGGCGCCGGGAACAACACGTGCGGTCGGGACCACGCTCACCCTCGACGAGCACGCCAACCGCACCACCGTGCACGTGGCCCGAGGCAGTACGGTCTCCCTCGTCCTGCACAGCACGCTCTGGCCCGCACTGAAGGACAGCGCGCCCGCGCTGCTGCAGCCGCTCGGCAAACCGGCGGTCACCCACGACGCTTCCTGCGTCACCGGCGGCGGCTGCGGCACCCAGACCACCCGCTACCTGGCTCACAAGCCCGGCACGGTGGTGCTCTCCGACCACCGCACCTCCTGCGGTGAGGCCAAACTGTGCACCCCAGCCCAGGCGTCCTTCACGGTGACGCTGGTGATCGGCTAGCTCGGCCAGGTAGGCAGGCGCCGGTCCAGGTGGCGAGGAGTGCCTGCGGAGTGGCGAGGAGTGCCTGCGGACGGTGAGCTGTCGACCGGGGCGGGGGGAGCAGGAGGCGGCGTTCCTCGCCGACCGCCGTCTGCGACAGACGTAGCAGGAAGGTGCCGACGCCGGAGGAGCCACTGCACCAGTGGTGGATCAGCCCGGTGTCGGGCTGCTCGTCCACGTCGGAGCGCCAGCGGACCAGGCTGCCCTTGTGGTATGGGCGGTCGGAGGGAATGGCCGGACCGGGCAGCCCGGCGGTTGTGGCGTCCAACCGGGCAGCGAGCACCCGGTGTTGGTCGTCGTTTCGCGGATACGCGGATACGCGGATACACGGTGATGATCTGGCCGCGCTGGCGCGGTCGTAGTTGCCGGAGGTCATCTCCTCGACGGTCCGCAGGTCGCGGGCCGTCTTGAAGGCGCATCCGGCTTGGACCAGTACCCCGGCGGCCCGGTGCAGCACCTCCGGCGCGGACAACCGGGTCGCCGAGATGTGCAGCTTCCAGCCCTGCACCAGGGACTCGTGCTTCAAAGGAGTGACCCGGCACCAGACGCCGTCCTCTACGACCTGCCGGTCTTGTCGTCCAGCGTGGTGAGCACGGAGCGCACCACCTCCCCCAGAGAAGACGCGAGCCAGAGACCCACTCCCTACGCCCGGCCGACGGAGCGGGACGCCCGGCTCTCGAATGGCTCCACTCTGGTCTCGGCCGAGGTCGTCGAGCACGGGGGAAACCCCTAACGACGGCGTCGGCGAAGTTGAGCGCGGCGCTGACGTGACGTGAGGACGGTCGCGCGAGCACTTCCATATGCACCAAAAAGGGTGAACCAACCTCTGCCGTGACCGGCGGCGCGTGCCGACACGAGTCCGCCTCAACAGCAGCGGAACGCGACGGCTATCCTCCTGCGACTGATCAATTACGAGAGGGGACACCCATGCGTCGCATACGCCTCGGGATGACGACGGCCATAGCAGCAGTCGCGCTCACCGCAGGATGCGCTGCAAGCAGTACCACGGCGCAGGCACCGGCCTCCCCGGCGACGACTCCTTCCACCACGGCGGCAACGCCTTCCAGGACAGCCTTGGCCAGCGACAGTCCCTCCTCCGTGAGGACTCCGGCCACCGGTCAGAACATCCCCGACAGTTACGACGCCGCGCGCAACGCGAAAGCGGACATCCAGGCCGCGCTCACCGAGGCCGCCAAGGACCATCGAGAGGTTCTCATCGACTTCGGCGCCAACTGGTGCCCCGACTGCCGGGTACTGGACGTGATGTTCCACTCGCCACAGGTCGAGCCCCTGCTGAAGAAGGACTACATCGTGGTTGCCGTCGACGTCGGCCAGTTCAACCACAACCTCGACCTCGCCAGTCACTACGTCAACCTTCGCACCAGCGGGATCCCGGCTCTGGTGGTCTTGAAGTCGAACGGTGTCCTGCGGACCACGACCAACGACGGCAGCTTCGCCAACGCCCGCTCCATGAACCCGGGCCAGGTCAGGGCCTTCCTGACCCACTGGGCGCCCACCGGACACCAGTGAAGTCCCCATCGTGGTGCAGCGTCGTGGTGGGGGCCGCAGCGGGGGTCCTCTTGCTCGGTGGATGCGAAGCACGCCAGTCCCCCGCGCCAACAGCGCGCGCCACGGCAAACGGGGTCACCGTCACGGTCACCCTTCTCCCACCAGCCAACGGCCAACGCCGGATGCAGGCGACCTTCAGCCCGCAGCAGCCCGGATTCCACCTCTACAGCATCGACCTTCCCGCGCAGGGCATCGACGGATTGGGGATCCCGACCAGACTTTCCGTCGAGGGAGACCTCACCGCTACGGGCAAACCGAC